>NZ_JBFAHM010000042.1:0-1091 GCF_040654195.1 Hamadaea sp. NPDC050747 | reverse complement strand
CTAGGTGTTCTGTCCACGGACGTTGGTGACTGGATCTTGAAAGGGTGAGGACCTCCGGGTAGGTGTGGAGCTACCAAGACAGCCACCCCACCCGGAGGTCCTCGTGCCCCACCGTAATGCACCCTTGACCGAGACTGGTCGCTTGCGCCTGGCTCGTTGCATCGTCGAGGACGGTTGGCCCTTGCGTCGGGCCGCCGAGCGGTTCCAGGTTTCACCCACGACGGCGAAGCGCTGGGCCGATCGGTATCGCGAGTCCGGCGAGGCGGGGATGGCGGATCGCTCCAGCCGGCCGCGTCGCAGCCCGCGGCAAACCCCCAGGCCGATCGAACGTAAGGTGCTGCACCTGCGGGCGACGCGTCGGTGGGGACCGGCCCGGATCGCCGGTCGGCTCGGTCTACATGCCTCGACCGTGCACAAGATCCTGCGCCGGGCCGGCGTTGCTCGGCTAGCCGACCTGGACCGGGCGACCCGCCGCCCGATTCGCCGCTACGAGCACGCCGCGCCCGGTGACCTGGTCCACGTCGACGTCAAGAAGCTGGGCAACATACCCGATCAGGGCGGCTGGCGGGTGCATGGCAGAAAGGTCGGCAACCGGCACAAGGTCGCTCACTCCACCGACCGGCGAAGCCGCCGGGGCAACAAAGTGATCGGCTACGGCTACCTGCACACCGCGATCGACGACCACTCGCGGCTGGCGTACACCGAGATCCTCGAAGACGAGACCACACAGACCGCTGTGGCGTTCTGGCGGCGTGCACACGCCTGGTTCGCCGCTCACGGCATCACCATCGCGAGGGTGATCACCGACAACGGCTCCTGCTATCGATCCCGGCTGTGGAAAGACACGCTCACCACCGCCGGGATCAAGGCCAAAAAGACACGTCCCTACCGGCCGCAGACCAACGGCAAGGTCGAGCGCTTCCACCGCACCCTCGCCGACGAATGGGCCTACGCCCGCGCGTACCCCTCAGAAACCGCCCGCCGCAAGGCCTTGCCCGCCTGGCTGCACATGTACAACCATCACCGAGCACACACCGCACTCGGCGGTCGGCCACCCGCAAGCCGTGTTCCCAACCTGAGTGGGCAGAACA
>NZ_JBFAHM010000041.1:0-1389 GCF_040654195.1 Hamadaea sp. NPDC050747 | reverse complement strand
GGGACTGTAAGACGAACGGTGTAAGTCCCTCTCAAGGGAGCACCGATGGTCGATGTAGAACCCACGGTCGTTGATGACGACGTGGCGAAGGGAAAGCCGGCGAAGCCGGAGACAGAGGGCGTGGACGCTGCGCTGGTCACCCAGCTGGTCGAGCAGGCGAGGGCGTCCGGGCTGCAACTGACAGGCGACGGCGGCCTGCTCGCTCAGCTGACCAAGCGGGTCATCGAGGCCGCGTTGGACGGGGAGATCACCGATCATCTCGGCTACGACAAGGGCGACCCCGCCGGGAACGACGGCGGGAACTCTCGCAACGGTGTACGGGCCAAGACCGTGCTGACCGAGATCGGCCCGGTCGACATCGCGGTGCCCCGTGACCGTGACGGCAGCTTCGAACCGCAGATCGTGCGTAAGCGCCAACGTCGCCTGTCCGGGGTCGAGGACATGGTGATCTCGTTGTCGGCCAAAGGTTTGACGACCGGCGAGATCGCAGCGCACTTGGCCGAGGTCTATGGCGCGGACGTGTCCCGCAGACGATCTCCACGATCACCGACAAGGTCGTGGAAGGAATGGCCGAATGGCAGAGCCGGCCCCTGGACCCGGTGTATCCGGTGGTGTTCTTGGATGCAATCCACGTAAAGATCCGGGACGGGAAGGTCGCCAACCGGCCGATCTACGTCGCTTTGGCTGTCACCGTCGACGGCGCCCGCGACATTCTCGGGCTGTGGGCCGGTGACGGCGGCGAAGGGGCGAAGTTCTGGCTGCAGGTGCTGACCGAGCTGCGCAACCGCGGCGTCGCCGACGTGTGCATGGTGGTCTGCGACGGGCTCAAGGGACTGCCAGACGCGGTCGAGGCGACCTGGCCTGTCGCGATTGTGCAAACCTGCGTCATCCACCTGCTGCGCAACAGTTTCCGCTATGCCGGGCGCCAGCATTGGGACGGTATCGCCAAGGCGCTTCGGCCGGTGTACACCGCACCGACCGAAGCCGCCGCCAAGGAACGCTTCGCCGAGTTCGCCGACATCTGGGGCGTCCGCTATCCGGCGATCATTCGCCTGTGGGACAACGCGTGGGCGGAGTTCGTGCCGTTCCTGACGTTCGACACCGAGATCCGCAAAGTCGTGTGCTCGACCAACGCGATCGAGTCGGTCAACGCTCGTATCCGCCGCGCCGTACGTGCCCGCGGGCACTTCCCCAACGAGACCGCCGCGCTCAAGTGCGTCTACCTCGCGGTGATGGGCCTAGACCCGACGGGGCAAGGCCGCCGCCGCTGGACCATACGCTGGAAACCAGCCCTGAACGCCTTCGAAATGACCTTCGAAGGACGCCTGTCCGCAGGCCGCAAGTAGTCCTCACTAAAACGGACTTACACCGTTATCTTGACAGTCCCGG
>NZ_JBFAHM010000040.1:0-1399 GCF_040654195.1 Hamadaea sp. NPDC050747 | reverse complement strand
TGCCGGTGGTCGGAAGACATCGACCACTGATGGGATGTTGTGCCCGCCGAGCTGCGGCGCGAGCACTTGATCATTAGGCTGCCGGCCGTCTTCCGCAGGCTGCGACGTTTCGTGCCGTCGAGCGCGTGGGGAGGACGCGTCATGCTGCTACTGGTAGGCGACGACTGGGCCGAGGACCACCACGACATCGAGATCCAAGACGAGACCGGGCGTCGGCTGGCCCGGGCCAGACTGCCCGAGGGCATCGCCGGGATGGCTCGGCTCCATACGTTGATCGGCCGGCAGATCGGCGACCTGGACGAAGCCGACGTGCACGTCGTGGTCGGCATCGAGACCGAACGCGGGCCGTGGGTCCAGGCACTGGTCGCGGCGGACTATCAGGTGTATCCGATCAACCCGCTCAAGGTCGCCCGCTACCGCGAACGCCACGTAGTATCCGGAGCCAAAAGCGACTCTGGCGACGCACACACCCTGGCCGACATGGTGCGCACCGACCGCCACCAGCTGCGGCAGATCGCCGGCGACAGCGACCTGTCCACCGCGGTCAAAGTGCTGACCCGAGCACACAAGACACTGATCTGGGACCGCACCCGCCATGTCCAGCGGCTGCGGCATGCGCTACTGGCCTTCTTCCCCGCCGCCCTCGAAGCATTCGACGACCTGGACGCCACCGACACCCTCACGCTGCTGTCGGCCGCACCGGACCCGCTGACCGCGGCGGCGTTGACCGCCGAGCAGGTCAGCGACGCGTTGCGGCATGCCCGTCGCCGCGACGTGCCCGGCCGCACCGCGAAGATCCTCACCGCGTTCGCCGCCGAGCACCTACGCCAACCAGTGGTGGTTGCCGGCGCCTACGCCGCAACGGTCCGCACGCAGACGGCGATCCTGACCCTACTCAACACCGAGATCACAACCTTGGAACAGCAGGTGCAGGCGCATTTTGGCCAGCACCCGGACGCTGAGATCTATCGCAGCCAACCTGGCCTGGGCATGCTGCTGGGCGCCCGGGTGCTGGCCGAATTCGGAGACGACCAGGCCCATTACCGCGATGCCCGCGCCCGCAAGAACTACGCCGGCACCAGCCCGGTCACCCGCGCATCCGGCAAGACGAAAGTCGTCCTGGCCCGCCATGTCCACAACGACCGGCTCGTCGACGCCCTGATGTGGCAGGCGTTCGCCGCCCTCACTGCCTCACCCGGCGCCCGCGTCTACTACGACCGGCAACGCGCCCGCGGCAGCGGACACCGCACCGCACTACGCCAGCTCGCCAACCGACTCGTCGGCATCCTGCACGGCTGCCTCAAGACCAGCACGCCCTACGACGAAGCCACCGCCTGGACCAGCAACCAGCAAGACCAACAACTCGCCGCTTGACAGTCCAGCCGCATGGGATGTCTAA
>NZ_JBFAHM010000039.1:0-1892 GCF_040654195.1 Hamadaea sp. NPDC050747 | reverse complement strand
GCGTTGTCGTAGCCGAAGCTGCGATAGTCCCCCGTGCCGAAGGTCATCTTCGTGACCCGCGACAACCCGTCATAGGTGTAGGACACGGTCTGCCCGGTCGAGGCGTCGGTCACCCCGGACAGCCGATCCACCGTGTCATAGGAGTAGGTGCTGGCACCCGCAGCATCGGTACGCCCGGTCACCAGGCCGTCGCCGTTGTAGGTGAAGCTGGACGCCCCTGACGGGCCGGTCGCCGTCGTGAGCAGACCCCGGTCGTTGTACGCGAACGTGTCCGTCCCCGTACCCGCCTTCATCGACGTCAGCTGCCCGGCCAGGTCGTAACCGAAAGTCCGGTCGGCGGTCGCGACCTCGGCCCCCGCACCCGTCTGCCCGGTGAGGTTGCCGACCGTGTCATAGGTGTTGCTGACGACCACCCCACCCGGCTGGGTCTGCTTCACCGCCCGACCGGCCGCGTCATACGAGATCGTCCACGTCCGATCGTTCGGATTCGCCGACGTCGCCGGCTCGATCTGCGACTCCAGCATCCCCCACGAGTTGTAGGTGGACAGATGCTTGTTACCCCGCCCATCGGTATACCGCGTCCGATGACCCTGCAGGTCATACCCGAACGACGTGGTAATCGACGCCGACGCCGAGATCGGCTGCGTCTCCCCCGTCACCATCCCCGTCGCGTCATACGCGAACGTCGTCGTATGCCCCAGCGCGTCAGTCGTGCTGAGCTGATTGCCGTTCCCGTCGTAGGTCGCCGAGATCTTCGAGATCAGCGCACCGGTCGAGTCGTACGCCTTCGCCGTGATGTTGTTGCCCGGCTCGTCGTAGATCGTCGTGCGCTTCGACCCGTCCGGGGCGACGACGGCGACCTGGCGGCCGAGGTGGTCGTACTTGTACTGCGTGCTGTTGCCGGCCGCGTCGATCGCGGCGGTCGTGTCGCCCGCGGCGTTGGTGGTGTAGCTGATGTACGACCCGGACGGCCGGGTCACCTTCTGCACGAACCCACCAGTGGTGAAGGTGTAGTTCGTCGTGTAGGTGCTGGAGGTGGCCCGTTCGAAGACGGACTCGCTGACCCGGCGCCCGAGATAGTCGTACGTGGACTCGGCGTACGCCCCAAGCGGGTTGACCATGCGCAGCAGCTCGTCGTTGAGGTCGTACGCGTATGTCGTCACCGCGCCGTTGGGCTCGGTCGCCTTGGTCAGCCGGCCCTGCTGGTCGTACGCGTACGTGGTGACCTTGCCGAGCGGGTCGGTGGTCGAGGTGACGTTGCCCGAGCCGTCGAATGTCTTCGAGACGGTGGCGTTGATCGGCGTCCCGCCGGGTGGCGTGTAGGACGGCAGCTTCGTCGAGATCGGCCGGCCGGACGCGTCCCGGGTGATGACGGTGACGTTGCCATCCGGGTCACGCAGCTCGACCTCGTCGCCGAACGTGTCGAACCCAGTGGTCGTCACCGGACGAGACGACACCGGGGTCCCACCGTTGGACTCGGCGTTGACCGTGGCGCTGGTCGTCACGACGAGGTTGTCGGACTCGTCGTACTCGTAGTACTCGGTGTTGCCCAGCGGATCGGTCTCCGACAGCTTCAGCCCACGCTGGTCGTAGGTGTAGGTCGTCGTGTTGTACGCGTCACCCAGCGGGCGTCCAGCCTGGCCGTTGCCGTAGAGGCTCGACACCTCGGCCGCACTCAGCGCACGCTGGTAGACCTGCACGTTGCCGATCGAACCGTTGAACGGCGCCTCCTGCACTCCGTTGTACTTGGAGCGGCCGATGACGAGCGGCCCGTTCGCGGCGATCGGCGTGGTGTCCGTCGCCGTGCCCTGGGCGGTTCCGTTGGCGTACAACGTCATCTGACCGTTGGCGGCGTTGTAGACGCCGACCAGATGCGTCCAGGCGTTCAGCGT
>NZ_JBFAHM010000038.1:0-2115 GCF_040654195.1 Hamadaea sp. NPDC050747 | reverse complement strand
CGGGTGGCGTACGACAAGCTCGGGCGCATCGTCCAGCAGACCGATCCGGCGACGACGAACCGGGTCACCGGCGCGGTGCACACGCCGGTGACCACCACGAGCTACAACTTCGACGGGCAGATCCTGCAGCAGACCGTCAGCGACTCCACCGGCGGCGACGCTTCGCGGACGTTGAAGAACAGCTATGACGCCCTCGGTCACATCGCGACGGCGACCGACTCCGACGGCGACGTCACCACCTTCGGCTACGACCTCTACGGCAATCTCACCAAGGAGATCGACGAGGACGGCGTGGAGACCCGGTACGCGTACGACGCGAACGGGCATCTGCTGACGACCACGTTGATCGGCTACACCGGTGATCCGAACAATCCGATCAGCCCTCGGGATCTGGTGACCGAGTCGCGGGCGTACGACCCGGCGGGCCGGTTGGCGTCGATCACCGACGCGATGGGTTTCGTGACGGCGTTCACCTACACCGACAACAACCTCGAAGTCGCGGTGATCAAGAAGAACGCCGACGGCAGCCAGTCGTATGTCGCCGAGCAGACCGAGTACGACGCGGCCGGCAACGTGATCCGGGAACTGAGCAACAACAACGTCACCGAGACCAAGTACACGGTGGACGCGGTCGGCCGGGTGACCGGCGAGACCCTCGACCCGGCCGGGGTGGCCCGCAAGACCAGCTACACCTACAACAACGACGACCTCGTCACCGCCAAGTACTACTCGGACAACACCGGCTACGTCACCGGTGTCGGCAGCACCTACGACACCGCCGGCCGGGTCACCTCCGACTGGGCGCATACGCTCGGCGCCGGCAAGCCGGCGGGCTGGTGGCGGCTCAACGCGTCGACCGGCACGGCGGCGGTCGACAGCTCCGGTGGCGACAACACCGCCACGGTCACCAGTGGCGTCACCTGGTCGGGTGGGGCGGCCGTCTTCAACGGGACCACCGGCTGGGCGACCGCGGCGGGGCCTGCGGTGGACACGACGAAGAGCTTCAGCGTGTCCGCGTGGGTGAAGCTCGCCGCCAACACGATCGGCCAGACCGCGGTGGCGCAGGACGCGTCGGTGAACTCCGGGTTCAACCTGATGTACATGAAGGGCCCGAACCGCTGGTCGTTCACGCGGAACCTGACCGATACGGCAAACTCCGGCTCGGCGACGGCGCTGTCCACGGCGGCGCCCACGCTGAACGCCTGGACGCATCTGGTCGGCGTCTACAACGCCGCCAACGGTCAGATGACGTTGTACGCCAACGGAACCGCCCAGGGCACGGCGACCGACACCACGCCGATCGCCGCGAACGGGCCGCTCGTCATCGGCCGCGAACGCTACAACGGGGCGAATGACCTGCCCTTCAACGGCTCGATCGGCAACGTGCAGGTCTATCAGCGGGTGTTGACGGCCGCCGAGGTGTCCACGCTGTACGGCAACGGTCAGTCCGGTCAGCCGCTCGGCAGCACCGCCAACACGACGACCTACACCTACGACCAGCGTGGCGTGAAGTTGTCGGAGAAGGACCCGCTGGGCAACACCGAGTACTACGAGTACGACGAGTCGGGCAACCTTGTCGTGACGACGAGCGCTTCGGTGAACGCCGAGTCCAACGGCGGCGCCCCGGTGTCGTCTCGTCCGGTGACGATCACTGGGTTCGACACGTTCGGCGACGAGGTCGAGCTGCGTGACCCGGATGGCAACGTCACCGTCATCACTCGGGACGCGTCCGGCCGGCCGATCTCGACGAAGCTGCCGTCCTACACGCCGCCCGGCGGGACGCCGATCAACGCCACCGTGTCGAAGACGTTCAACGGCTCGGGCAACCTCACGTCTTCGACGGACGCGCTGGGGAGGGTCAGCACGTACAGCTACGACCAGTTCGGGAGACTGTCCAAGGCGGTCGGGGCCAACGGCGGGGCGACGACGTACGCGTACGACTTGAACGACGAAGTGTTGCGGACGGTGAACCCGCTGGGGGCGTACGCCGAGTCGACCTACGACTACCTCGGGCGGAAAATCACCGACTCGCGGTTCGAGCGGTCCAGCTCCAGCACGTTCACCACCTTGTACGCGTACAGCAGCGCCGGGTTCCTGCAGAAGGTGACCCAGCCG
>NZ_JBFAHM010000037.1:0-3459 GCF_040654195.1 Hamadaea sp. NPDC050747 | reverse complement strand
TGGGTTGTGGTTGGTTGTTTGTTGAGATGTGGATAGTGGACGCGAGCATCTTGTTTCTCTGCATGTTTTTGACATGTTTGTAGAAGCCGAGAAGTATCTATCTGTCTTTGGTCAAGTTGTTAAGGGCGGACGGTGGATGCCTTGGCACCAGGAGCCGATGAAGGACGTGGGAGGCCGCGATAGGCCTGGGGGAGCTGTCAACCGAGCTGTGATCCCAGGGTGTCCGAATGGGGGAACCCAGCACGAGTCATGTCGTGTTACCTGCATCTGAATTCATAGGGTGTAGGGGGGAACGCCGGGAAGTGAAACATCTCAGTACCGGCAGGAAGAGAAAACAATAGTGATTCCGTGAGTAGTGGCGAGCGAAAGCGGATGTAGCCTAAACCTTGCGTGTGTGATACCTGTCAGGGGTTGCACGTGGGGGGTTGTGGGATGCCATTGGCTGGGCTGACAACCGGTCGAGGAGTTACAAAATCTGGGGCTAGTCGAAGCGTATGGGAAGGCGCACCGTAGACGGTGATAGTCCGGTAGGTGAAAGTTCCAGATCTCCTGTGGCGTGTCCCGAGTAGCGGCGGACCCCTGTAATCTGCCGTGAATCTGCCAGGACCACCTGGTAAGGCTGAATACTCCCTGGTGACCGATAGCGGATTAGTACCGTGAGGGAATGGTGAAAAGTACCCCGGGAGGGGAGTGAAATAGTACCTGAAACCGTTCGCCTACAAACCGTCGGAGCTGACAGCGTAAGCTGGAGGTGACGGCGTGCCTTTTGAAGAATGAGCCTGCGAGTTAGTGGCATGTGGCGAGGTTAACCCGGGTGGGGTAGCCGTAGCGAAAGCGAGTCTGAATAGGGCGTTCAGTCGCGTGTCCTAGACCCGAAGCGGAGTGATCTAGCCATGGGCAGGCTGAAGCGAAGGTAAGACTTCGTGGAGGGCCGAACCCACCAACGTTGAAAAGTTGGGGGATGACCTGTGGTTAGGGGTGAAAGGCCAATCAAACTCCGTGATAGCTGGTTCTCCCCGAAATGCATTTAGGTGCAGCGTCACGTGTTTCTTGCCGGAGGTAGAGCTACTGGATGGCCTAGGGGGCCTACAAGCTTACCGAAGTCAGCTAAACTCCGAATGCCGGTAAGTGAGAGCGTGGCAGTGAGACTGCGGGGGATAAGCTTCGTAGTCGAGAGGGAAACAGCCCAGATCGCCGGCTAAGGCCCCTAAGCGTGTGCTAAGTGGGAAAGGATGTGGGATCGCGCAGACAACCAGGAGGTTGGCTTAGAAGCAGCCACCCTTGAAAGAGTGCGTAATAGCTCACTGGTCAAGTGGTTCCGCGCCGACAATGTAGCGGGGCTCAAGCACACCGCCGAAGCCGTGGCACTCACACTTTGCTCGGCCCAGTCGCCTGCGGGCTCTGGGTCTAGGCGTGTGGGTGGGTAGGGGAGCGTCGTGCGTGCGGGGAAGCGGCAGGGTGACCTAGCCGTGGAGCGCGTGCGAGTGAGAATGCAGGCATGAGTAGCGAAAGCAGGGTGAGAAACCCTGCCGCCGGATGACCAAGGGTTCCAGAGTCAAGCTTATCTGCTCTGGGTGAGTCGGGACCTAAGGCGAGGCCGAGAGGCGTAGTCGATGGACAACGGGTTGATATTCCCGTACCCGCGAAGCAGCGTCAACGCTGAACCTCACTGTACTAACCTCCGCCTGTGTGGGAGGCCTTCGGGCTGAGCATGCGGGTGTTGGGATCTTGGTGGGTAGTAGGTGAGCGATGGGGTGACGCAGGAAGGTAGCTGAGCCCGGCCGGTGGTTGTGCCGGGGTAAGCGTGTAGCCCGCACCATAGGTAAATCCGTGGTGCATGGGGGTGAGACGTGATGCCGAGCCGTATCAGGTGAAGTCAGTGATCCTATGCTGCCGAGAAAAGCCTCTAGCGAGTTGTGAGCGGCCCGTACCCGAAACCGACACAGGTGGTCAGGTAGAGAATACCGAGGCGACGGGCGAACTGTGGTTAAGGAACTCGGCAAATTGCCCCCGTAACTTAGGGAGAAGGGGGGCCTCTGCTGGTGATGGCACGTGCTGTCTGAGCTGGTGGGGGTCGCAGAGAGCAGGGGGAAGCGACTGTTTACTAAAAACACAGGTCCATGCGAAGTCGTAAGACGCTGTATATGGACTGACGCCTGCCCGGTGCTGGAACGTTAAGGGGACCGGTTAGCCTCACGGCGAAGCTGAGAACTTAAGCGCCAGTAAACGGCGGTGGTAACTATAACCATCCTAAGGTAGCGAAATTCCTTGTCGGGTAAGTTCCGACCTGCACGAATGGCGTAACGACTTCCCCACTGTCTCAACCACAGGCCCGGCGAAATTGCAGTACGAGTAAAGATGCTCGTTACGCGCGGCAGGACGGAAAGACCCCGGGACCTTTACTATAGCTTGACATTGGTATTCGGACTCAATTGTGTAGGATAGGTGGGAGCCTGTGAGCATCGGACGCCAGTTCGGTGGGAGGCAACGTTGAAATACCACTCTGTTGTGTTTGGGTATCTAACTTCGGACCGTTATCCGGTTCAGGGACAGTGTCTGGTGGGTAGTTTAACTGGGGCGGTTGCCTCCTAAAGGGTAACGGAGGCGCCCAAAGGTTCCCTCAGCCTGGTTGGCAATCAGGTGTTGAGTGCAAGTGCACAAGGGAGCTTGACTGTGAGACTGACGGGTCGAGCAGGGACGAAAGTCGGGACTAGTGATCCGGCACTGGCTTGTGGAAGCGGTGTCGCTCAACGGATAAAAGGTACCCCGGGGATAACAGGCTGATCTTCCCCAAGAGTCCATATCGACGGGATGGTTTGGCACCTCGATGTCGGCTCGTCGCATCCTGGGGCTGTAGCAGGTCCCAAGGGTTGGGCTGTTCGCCCATTAAAGCGGTACGCGAGCTGGGTTTAGAACGTCGTGAGACAGTTCGGTCCCTATCCGCCGTGCGCGTAGGAGACTTGAGAAGGGCTGTCCCTAGTACGAGAGGACCGGGACGGACGAACCTCTGGTGTGCCAGTTGTACCGCCAGGTGCATGGCTGGTTGGCTACGTTCGGAAGGGATAACCGCTGAAAGCATCTAAGCGGGAAGCTCGCTTCAAGATGAGGTCTCCCACCACGTGAGTGGGTAAGGCCCCCAGGTAGACGACTGGGTTGATAGGCCAGACATGTAAGCTCGGTAACGGGTTCAGTGGACTGGTACTAATAGGCCGAGGACTTGACTAAACACAGACAGTGGATACACGTCTTGTTGTTGCTCGCGTTCACTTTTCACATCACGACCAGCAACCATTTGTAGCCGGATCGGGCTCGTGGTTTGACAGGTTGATAGTGTTACGGCGGTCATGGCGGAGGGGAAACGCCCGGTCACATTCCGAACCCGGAAGCTAAGCCCTCCAGCGCCGATGGTACTGCACCGGGGACGGTGTGGGAGAGTAGGACACCGCCGGACAAACTTTC
>NZ_JBFAHM010000036.1:0-5220 GCF_040654195.1 Hamadaea sp. NPDC050747 | reverse complement strand
TCGATTGATGGGGGAGTGTAATCGTCAACATATAACCCCCATATCGGGAGTATTGTTCGAAAGGCAAAAAAGGCCTGCCAATCGACTGATTCGCTAAAATCAGGCTTACCAAGATTAGGTAAGCCCGCGCATTATACGCAAAATGGCCCAGGAAGCAAGCCGCAGTTGGGAATATGCTCAGGAAATCGTCATTTTTGCGCGTTCAGTGTCAGTTTGCGGGTTAGCACGGTGAGCAGGGAATGAATTATGCTTAGGGTGGGTTGAGCTCTCCCCTGCCCCGCCGTGAAAACGGCCGCCGGCAGGAGAGGCAATGGCGAATAGGCTGAAGGCTTTACTCTTTGCGCTCCAAAATCTGGGCCTGGGCATAGTTTTGAATACCGAGGCGAGCGATGAGGCCCAGCTCGGTTTCCAGCCAGTCGATATGCTCTTCTTCATCGACCAGGATATCGATCATCAAATCGCGGCTGACATAATCGTGAATAGAATCGGCATAGGCGATACCTTCACGCAGGTTCTTGGCACCAGCCAGCTCCAGAGCCAGATCGGAACGCAGCATCTCTTCAATATCTTCGCCGATGTTCAGCTTGCCGAGATCTTGCAGGTTAGGAAGCCCTTCCAGGAACAGGATACGCTCGATGTAGCGATCTGCATGTTTCATTTCGTCGATCGACTCGTGGTATTCCTTGTCGTTGAGGCGCATTAAGCCCCAATTCTTGAACATGCGGGCGTGCAGGAAATATTGATTGATGGCAACCAGCTCGTTGCCGAGCAGCTTGTTGAGGTGAGCAATGATCTTTTTATCGCCTTTCATAGGTAACTCCTCCTGGCCAGTTCTAAAAGTGTAGAACCTGTAAGCCAAGAGTCAAAAATAACCTTACCCTTTGTTAGGCAACTTCATGCATTGGGATGATAGTTCCGCGTTCCTCCACCATAATCTGTCTTGCCTGACGAATGCACTTTCCACAATCGGTACCAATCGGCACAAGTTCACGCAGCTGCTTCATGGTATGGGGATTGTGCTGACGCACCGCATTACGGATCGCTTTGTCAGTCACCGCATTACACAGACATACATACATAGAGAGACTCACTTCTTAACCAATGCATTGAGTCTAAATAGGAATGGTTTTTATTTCAATTAAGATTTGAGCAAATTGTGACTAGTCCTGATATAGGTTGACACTTTTCAACCGGATAACGCCCGATGAACCTCATCGGGCGTTTTGTATTTCAGCGACAAGTGCGGCCGCCGCGTGTTGTAGAGGTTCACCGACTCCCTGACCATCTTTCTTGCCTGCGCGATATCTTCTGGCCTGCCGAGCAGGTATTCCGTTTTGAGTATCCCGTTTATCCGTTCCGCCAGCGCGTTCTGATAACAGTCATACCCGTCCGTCATCGAGCAGATGACGCCATACTGCTGATGTAACGCCTGATATTCCTGCGAGCAGTACTGGATACCCCTGTCCGAGTGATGCACCAACGGCAACGCCGTGCGTCTGCCGGCCAGTGCCATTTTGAACGCGCAGGCGACATGCCGGGTATGCAGACTGTCATGCACGTGATATCCCACGATTTTTCTCGACCAGGCATCCGTTACCAGGCTGACATACGCCGTCCCCGTTCTCAGCGGCAGGTAGGTGATATCCGCCACCCATACCTGTTCCGGACGGCTGGCTATTACTTGATTGTCTCCCGCTTTTAGCAGGTTGGGATGGCGATAAAAACGATGATGGCTGTGCGTCGTCTTGTGATACGCCCGTTTAGGCATCACCAGTAACCGCGCGCAGCGCAGGATACTGAACAACCGGTCACGGCCCACATGCAACGCCGGTTCGGGGTGTTGCCGCAACAGGTGATGCAGCTTACGTGTCCCCAGTCGGGGTTGGTGCAAGCGGATGGCCGTCACCTGTTCGACGAGATGCCGGGCCTGCTCCTCTTTGCCTGCTTCACGCTGCAGGGACTGATACCACGCTTGTCGGCTGATGCCCATCCATCGGCAGGCCCGCGTTACTGTGAGTCCCGGTACTTGTGTTTGCGCGATAAGGCGGTTAGCTGCTTTTTTGTCAGCGTGGCGCCAAAGTCGGTGTTCATCACTTTGACGACAGCTTCGAAGAACTGGGCTTTGACTTCAGATTCAGCCAGTTGCTGCTCAAGTTCTTTAATACGCTGTTCGGGCGTCAGGGGGAGTTTGGGCATGTTGTCTCCGCACGTTCTGGTGGAAGGAGAAGTTCGCCAGTCAAGTTGACCGTATTTGCGCAGCCAGTTCATGACAGTCTGGCTGCCTTGGATACCGTAGCGATCTTGCGCCTGGCGGTATGTCATCTCGCCTTTTTCGACCTGTTCGACGACAGCCAGTTTAAAGGATAGAGAGTAATCGCGTTGTGTGCGTTTAATATACTGGTTCATCACATTTTCCTCTGTGCGTGAGTAAAATGTGTCAACGCTATTCAGGACGGGTCACAGACGTGAAAAAGGCCGGAATTCCGGCCTTTTTTTATGCTTGCGGTTTGGCTTGCGTCCAGTGTTGCCAATGACGCTTGATGAAGGTCACCGGCGGCGAGGTGGCTATGCTGTCGGCGATGACGCCCAGCGCGGTGCCGGCGTTGGCTTTTTCCTTCGGCGGTTTGACCTTGCACTGTTTGATGCCACCGCTGAACGGATTTTTCGGCTGCGGTTTTTGCGGTTTGACCGGCGGTGGAACGTAGCTGCCGCCGCCGTTGCCCTGCGGTTCGTTCAGCAGCGCGCTCGGTTTGACCAGCACGATATCGGCGGGCAGCGACGGCAGCATCTGCTGCAGCACTTTCACCGTCGCCGGACGTGGATGCCCGATGGCGATGGCGGAACCGTTGCGCCGCGCCAATTCAACCGCGCGATTGAACTGGCGGCGGATGTCGGCTTCGTTCGCGGTATCGTCGAGGAACACCTTGCGTTTGATCACTTTCACGCCGGTGCCGGCCGCGGCGCGGGTCGCCTGGCTGTTGCCGATGGTCATGCTGTCGAGGAAGTACAGGCGGTAGCTTTCGAGCGCCTGCATCACTTTCTGCATGCCCGGCAGGCTGGAGGTCATGGCGCTGCCCATGTGGTTGTTCATGCCGACCGCGTAAGGCACATTGTTCACCGCGTTGCGGATGATGCGCTGGATCTCGTCGCTGCTCATGGCTGGCTGCAGGGTATCGCGCTCCAGCGGCTGCTTGCTGAGCGGCGCCATTGGCATGTGGATCAAGACTTCGCGGCCCTGGCTGTGGGCGCGAGTGGCCATCAGGCGGGCATGCGGCGCGTTGGGCAATACCGCAACCGAGATCGCCGTCGGCATTTGCAGCACTGCGTTTTCTTCGTGAGGGCGGTAGCCCACGTCATCGATGACGATGGAGAGTTTTCCTGCCTGCGCAGCGTAAACCTGCAGCAGACAGCCTATTAACAGAGCTGTACGGGTTTTGACATAGTGCAAATCTATCTTCCCAACCACGGCAGTGGGTTAACCGCCTGTCCCTGACGACGGATTTCGAAATAGAGCGACGGCGTTCCCTGGCCGCCGCTGGTGCCGACCAGCGCGATCGGCTGGCCGGCGCGCACCTGCGCCCCGACGTTGACCAACGCGCTTTGGTTGTAGCCGTACACGCTCATGTCGCCTTTACCGTGTTCGACCACCACCATCAGGCCATAGCCTTGCAGCCAGTCGGCCAGCAGCACGCGGCCATCGGCGACGGCTTTCACTTCGCTACCTTCGCGGGCCTCAATCACCATGCCTTTCCAGCGTAGCTCGCCCTGCTGCTGTTCGCCAAAGCCGTGCAGCGTGCGGCCGCGTACCGGCCACATCAGCTGGCCGGCCGGACGACCGAGACCGCCGGTGCGCGCCATCAGCGAGCGATCGGCTTCGCTAGGTTTGTAGGTGGTGCCGGTTTTCTTCGCCTGCTGTTCCTTGATGCGCACCTGTTCGCGCACTTTGGCCGCTTCACGCGCTTCGCGTTCGGCGCGCGCACGGGCTTCGCGCTCCGCCCGGGCGATCTTGTCGCGCATGCGGGCTTCGTTTTGGCGCAGTTCCACCAGGCGTTGTTGGTCTTTTTCTAGCGAGGCTTCCAGCGCGGTCAGCGTTTTCTTGCGGGCGCCGCGCGCCTGCTCCAGCTTCTGCTGCTGTGTTTGTTGTTCGCTCAGTAAGGACTTTTGCTGGCCCTGTTTGGCCACCAGCGTGGTTTTTTGCTTCGCCAGCTCGGCGCGGGTCTGTTTCAGCTCTTCGATGGTTTTCTGGCGCGCTTCGTTCAGATAGCCGAAATAGGCCAGAATACGTTCGCTGCGCTGGCTTTCTTCACCGCTGAGGATCAGCTGCACGGCGCTGTGCTGCCCTTGCCGGAAGGCGGCGTCGAGCTGTTTGGCGAGGAGGTTTTGTTGGGTCGATTGCTGCTTTTGCAGTTTGGCTATCGAGGCGTTCAGGCCGGAAATATCCTTGCTCAACTGGGTGAGCGTGCCCTGGGTGTCGCGCAACTGGCGGCTGGCCTGGGCGATGGTTTTTTCCTGCTGACGCAGCTGATCCTGCAGCGAGCTGCGCTGCTGCTGCTGCTGCTTCACCGCTTTTTCTTTCTCGGCGATGCTCTGCTGGATGTCTTTCAGCTGGGATTTATTGTCTTCCGCCGCCTGGCCGGCGAGCGGCAACAGCAAGACGCCAGCGCAAAATACGCTGGCGCACATGGCGGTGAACGTCCTTGGCGCGGTGCGTTCAGGCAGCGGCCGGCTGCCTGCGTTTGCGCTTCGGGTTACCCTTGATAGTGCAAAAAACGCCTTCTCCCTCATGGAGAAGGATTATTCCACGATGAACAGCGGCTTACCAGTCATCTCTTGCGGGATTTCCATTCCCATCAGCGTTAACAGGGTTGGCGCGATGTCCGAAAGCTTGCCGCCTTCGATCGCCCGTGCCGGTTTGCCGACGTAAATCAGCGGTACCGGCAGGCTGGTGTGGGCGGTATGCGCCTGGCCGGTGGCCGGATCGCGCATCTGCTCGGCGTTGCCGTGATCGGCGGTGATCAGCAGTTGGCCGTCGACGTCGCGCACCGCGTCAACCACCTGGGCGATGCAGGCATCCAGCGTCTCCACCGCTTTGACCGCTGCTTCATACACGCCGGTATGCCCCACCATGTCGCCGTTCGGGTAGTTGCAGATAATGGCGTCGTATTTGCCGCTGCGGATGGCGCTCAGCAGTTTGTCGGTCAGCTCGGCGGCGCTCATCTC
>NZ_JBFAHM010000035.1:0-6451 GCF_040654195.1 Hamadaea sp. NPDC050747 | reverse complement strand
AGCCAGGATCAAACTCTCCAACAAAGAATTCGAAAATCCTGGCAGCATCACTCCAAAAGCAATGCAACCAAAGGAATCATCACGAGGATGAAAAAATATACTTTGGCACTGGCTTTACAAGCACCCTGTTGAGTTCTCAAAGAACAAGCACGCACCATCAACCACCCGACTTCCGCCGGGCCGCATCAGGGGCAACTCATCCAGCCTACCCGACCGACTTCGCACACCCCCACCGGGGGCCCGCATCACTCAGGATTCGCGCTCCGGCCTCCCGCCGAGGTAACCCCCGCCGTTCTCGTCCGTGCCGCGCCGGCCCGAAGAACATTACGGCAAAGCAAACGGCCCCCGCAAATCGGGGGCCGTTGTCCTGCGTCACATCGTTGATCGCACGCTATTTTCGCAGCTCAACACCGGCGATGGTCTTCTTTCCCTTACGCAGTACCAGGAATCGCCCGTGCAGCAGCGTCTCCGGAGCGACCGTGGCGTCGCCGTCAGTGACCCGTTCGTTGTTCACGTAGAGGCCGCCTTCGGCGATGGCGCGCCGGGCTTCACCGAGTCCGGCGGTCAAGCCGGCTTCCTTGAAGAGGCCGGCGTACGTGGGGAGTTCGTCCACCGTCGCCAATCCGGCCTCGCCCAACGCCGAGCCCAGCGTGGCCGGCGACAGGTCCTCGAGGGCTCCCCGGCCGAACAGCGCCTGGGATGCCATGATCACCTGTGCGGTCTCGTCCTTGCCGTGCACCAGCGTGGTGAGTTCCTCGGCCAGCGCGCGCTGCGCCGCGCGGGCGTACGGGCGGGCCTGGGTCTCCTCCTCCAACGCGATCAGTTCCTCGTGGCTGCGGAAGCTGAAGTACTTCAGGTACCGCATCACGTCCCGGTCGTCGGTGTTGAACCAGAACTGGTAGAAGGCGTACGGGCTGGTCATGGCGGCGTCGAGCCAGATGGCCCCGCCCTCGGTCTTGCCGAACTTGGTGCCGTCGGCCTTCGTGACCAGCGGCGTGACGAAGGCGTGCACCGGTCCGGCACCGCGACGGCGGATGTAGTCCACCCCGGCGGTGATGTTGCCCCACTGGTCGGAGCCGCCGAACTGCAGCGTGCAGTCGTGGCGTACGTGCAGCTCGTAGTAGTCGTGCGACTGGAGCAGCTGGTACGCGAACTCCGTGAAGCTGATACCCGTCTCCAGCCGCGTACGCACGACGTCCCGGGCGAGCATCTTGTTGATCGGGAAGTGCTTGCCAACGTCGCGGAGGAACTCGACGACCCCCATCGGCTGGGTCCAGTCGAGGTTGTTCACCATGGTCGCGGCGTTCGGGCCGGCGAAGTCGAAGAAGGGCTCCACCTGTCCCCGGATGCGGGTGACCCACCCGGCGGTGACCTCCGGCGGGTTGAGCGTACGCTCGCCGCCCTCCTTGGGGTCGCCGATCTGGCCGGTCGCGCCGCCGACCAGCAGCAGCGGCCGATGTCCCGCGAGCTGCAGGCGGCGGGCGGTGAGGACCTGGGTGAGATGCCCCAGGTGCAGGCTGGCCGCCGTCGGGTCGAAGCCCACATAGAAGTTGATCGGCCCGGAGTCGAGGTGCTTGCGCAGGTCGTCGAGGCCGGTCGAGTCCTGGAGCAGGCCCCGCCACTGCAGATCGTCGAGGATGTGTGTCACGCACCCGATTGTTCCGCATCCGCCCGGCCGGCCGCACACCGGTTTAGGTTGTCGAGATGAGCCCGCAGTATCCGCACTCACGGCCACCACGCACGGGTAAGACCGTGGTCATGGTGGCCGTGATCGTCGTCGGCTTCCTCGTCCTCTGCACGACCGGTCTGGTCTTGGCGTCGCTGTCGACCGGGTGAGACCGGACGAGACCGTCAGTGGGTCTGCTGGCCCGAACTCGGCGGGGCCGCGGTGACGGTCGCCACGAAGTGCGCGAGCTTGTCCTCGGAGAGGTGCTGGGCCAGGTCGGCCTCGCTGATCATGCCGACCAGCATGTGCTCCTCGATCACCGGTATCCGGCGGATCTTGTTGCTCTCCATGAGGCTGATCACGTCGGACTCGTCGGCGCTCGCGTCGCACCAGACAGCGGTGCCCTGGGCCAGTTCGCCGGCGGTCATCTTGGCCGGGTCCTTGCCCACCGCGACGCACTTCACGACGATGTCGCGGTCGGTGAGAATGCCGGTGATCTTGTCATCGGGGCCGCAGATCGGCAGCGATCCCACGTTCATGTCGCGCATCATCTGGGCGGCGCGGTCGAGCGACTCGTGTGCCGGCACGCATTCCACGCCTGGGTGCATGATGTCTCGGGCAGTGGTCATTGCTTTCCCCCTCGGGTCGGCTTCCACCGCTCATCATGCGACGTCCGGCTCCGGCTCGCTGGGGAATCGATCCGGATCGTCGCCGACCGGTTCGGGCTGCTCCAGCTGGGCCAGGACCGGGCCGAGCAGCTCGTCCAGCTCCCGGACGACGGCCACGACCGCGTGCCGGGCCGCCCCGGCGAGGTCGTCGGTAGGCCCGTCCGGGGCGGGCGGCAGGCCGCCGAGCGGGATCGGCGCCTGCATCCGCAGGGTCGGCAGCAGGTAGGGTCGCCGGCTCAGATCCTGGTCGCTCGGCCGGACGTATTGGCCCAGGATGCGGGGCCAGCCCTCCCAGCCCCGGTCACGCCACCATTCGCGCGTACGGGTCAACTCGGGCGGCAGTTCGGAGACGATGTGGACGTCGGCGACGAGCGACCCGTCCCAGCTGTCGCGGCGGCATTCGGCCCGGAGGATCCGCCGATGCCAGCGCACCAGACCCGGCTCGAGGAACGGCGGCGTCGCCAGCCGCCAGGCGACGCAGGCGAACTGCACCGGGGCGATGTCTCCGAAGGCCGGCGTGAACAGCACCGCCTCCCGGGCGACGAGGTCGGCGTACCGGTCGCCGTGCTCGCGGTCGTGCGCCTCGTCCAGCCAGAACGCCCGGACCGTCATCTCAAGCCGCGGCCTGCTCGCGAGCCAGGGTCCGGACGATCTCCAGCGCGCCCTCGATGTGCTTGCCGATGTTGACCATCGAGGTGAACGTGTGCCGGACGACGCCCTCCCGGTCGATCACGTAGGTGACCCGGCCCGGCAGGATGCCCAGCGTCGCCGGGACTCCGTAGCGCTTGCGCACCTCGCCGCCGTCGTCGGCCACCAGCACGAAGGGCAGGTTGTACTTGTTCGCGAACTTCTCGTGCGAGGCGACCGAGTCGGAGCTGATCCCGATGACCTGCGCACCGGCCTCGGCGAACTCCTCGTAGCTGTCGCGGAAGGCACACGCCTCGGCGGTGCAGCCCCGGGTGTCGTCCTTCGGGTAGAAGTACAGGACCACGACCTTGTCGCCACGGTAGTCCGCCAGCGTCACCTGCTCCCCGGTCTGCGCCGGGAGGGTGAAGTCGGGCGCTACGTCGCCGACGCCGATCGTCTTCTCAGCCATCGTCTGTCTCCTCAGGACGCTTCCGCGACGGGTTCCCTCTCGGGCGAGACTACCGCCGGGTAAGGCCGGTCGCCCAGGCGGCTGGAGATCAGCGCGAAGCCGATTCCGCACAAGATCGGGACGGTGCCCTGCACCGTGAGCAGGTTCATCACGCCCAGCGGCTCGGCGAGCGGGCCCGCGAGGCCCGCGCCCAGCAGCGCCGCCAGCGCCTGCAGGACCATCGTCAACGAGAAGATGCGGCCACGGTACGCGTCGCCGACCGCACCTTGCACGAGCGTCATCCAGGCCACCCCACTGAGCACGGACGGCACTCCGACGACGACGAACAGGACGAGCCCGGGCCACAGCTCGCCGGCCCACCGGGGATAGTTGAAGATCGCGAGGTCGATCAGCCCGAACAGCACGAGCGACCAGGTCAGCAGCTGCTTCGGGGCGATCCGGGCGGCGACGCGCCCACCGAGCAGGCCGCCCAGGATGCCGCCGATCGCCTGGGACGACATCGTCCAGCCGAGTTCGCGGGCGCCGCCGTGCAACGGCCCGGTGACGAAGACCGGGAAGAGGCCGCCCATGATGCCTTCGCCGACCGAGGTCGCGGTGACGATCGCCAGCAGTGCGCGCAGCATCGGGGAGGCGGCCGCCGTCCGTAGGCCCTCGGCCAGCTCTCGGCGTACGCCGAGCTGCGGGGTGTCGGCGTCGCGGGCGGCGGTGAACCGGCCGCGGATCCCGGCTACGAGCGCCGCGGCGAGCAGGAACGAGACGGCGTCGACCAGGACGACCCCGGTCAGCCCGAGCGAGGCGGCCAGCAGACCGCCGAGGGCCGGTCCGGCCAGCCGCGCGATGTTGTTGTTCAGCGAGTTCAAGGAGTTCGCGGCGGGCAGCTGATCGGCTGCCACGAGGTTCGGCAGCAGCGCGTTCTCGGCGGGCATGAAGAACTGCGCGAGGGCCGACTGGACGAACAGGACGGCATAGACGATCCACAGGCGGCCGACGGAATCGGCGGCCAGCAGCGGCAACAGCGTCAGGCCTTGGAGCAGGCTGACGACGAGCATCACGTTCCGCCGGTCCCAGCGGTCCACGAAGACCCCGGCGACGAGGCCGAACAACAGCATCGGCACCAGGGACACCACGACGGCGCCACTCGTGGCCAGGGCCGATCCGGTCAGCTGCAGGACGTAGATCGGCAACGCGATCCGCAGCGTCCAGTCGCCGGCGATCGAGATAAGGCCGGCCCACCAGAGCAGTGCGAAGTTCCGTTGGCGTAGCGGTGCGAACTGCACGAGACCCTCCCCAAGGGCGGCGACATCGCTATGACGTCGCAGTGACATCACCATGCCACCATGACTGACGTCAGTCAAGCCACAGATGATGTCGCTTAGGCTGTCGAGGTGCCCGACTTGATCACCGTCACCGACCCGGCCGACCCCCACCTCGATCAGATCGCGGCCCTGCTGGTCGCGGCGGTACGCCGGCGCGAGGCGATCGGGCTGCCCGCCGACGTCACCGTCGAGTACGCCCGCACGTGGCTGCTCGACGCCGTCTCAGCGGCGAGCGCCGGCGACGGCGGGCTCATCGGCGCGGTCGTGGACGGAGAAGTCGTCGGCACCGCGCAGTGGCACCGCAGCGGATGGGCCACCCGCTGGGTGCAGGGCGATCTGGACAAGCTGACGGTGGATCCCACGCACCGGGGTTCCGGCCTCGGCCGGGCGCTCATCGACGCGGTGGCGGCCGACGCCTCGGCCCATGGCCTGGAACTGCTGACCCTCAGTGTTCGAGGAAACAACCATGGCGCCATCGCCTTGTACGAAGGCTGCGGCTTTCGGCGTATCGGCTGGATGGAGAACGCGGTCGCGATCGGCGACGCGCGCCACGACGTGGTCCTGATGGCGCGCGAGCTCGCGCGACCCGCCACGGCCCGATTGCTCGGATCGTGGCCGGCCGGCGCGGGGTCGAGCCTCGCGCGAGGCGCGACCGAGGGCGCGACCTGGCGGCGCACGGACCGGTTGCTGTTGTGTCGGCCCACTGCGGCGGACGCGGCCGAGCACTTCGCGATCCACGCCGACCCCGCGACCAACGTGCACAATCCCGCCGGGCCGCAGCGCGACCGGGCCGAGAGCGAGCAGACCCTGGGCGCGTGGGCGTTCCAGTGGGCCAAGTCGGGCTTCGGCTACTGGACCGTGCGGCTGGCCGAGACCGGCGAGGTCATCGGGTTCGGCGGCGTGCGGCCCGCGTTGCCCGGCGAGGGCGGGCTGAACCTCTACTACCGGTTCGCGACCAGCGCCTGGGGCCACGGGTACGCCCAGGAGACCGGCCGCGCCGCGCTCGAACTCGCGCGACGGCGGGCGCCGGGCGAACCGGTGCTGGCCCTGATCCGGCCGGAGAACGCCCCGTCGATCCGCGTGGCCGAACGCCTCGGCCTGACCCTCGACGGTCCGGTGGAGCGAGAGCTGGGCACCTATCTGCGATACGTGATTCGGCCCGCCTGATCAGGGGTAGCTTGACGGTATGACGGTTCCCGACGGCATCCCGGACTACGCCGACGACACCTCGACCGCGTACGACACGGGCGACAACCCGCGCATCGACGACACCGCCCCCTCGCTGCCCGGCGACGAGCCCGAATACCTGCCGGACGAAAGCGCCACCCCGGAAGAGGAAGCCGACCTCACCGAAGGCCCGAACGAGGCGGCGGACGCCGACCGGGCACTCGACGCGGAGTTCGACGACCCCGACGAAGAGTCGGACGAGGTGCTGATCGAGGACGAGGAGCCCGACCCGTACGCCGACCCGGACGAGCCGGTCGGCCGGCTGGTCGCCCCGGACCTCGGCGCCGGAGTCGACGACGAAGGCGAAGCCTGGGGCGAAGACACCGGCGAAGCCGAAGAGCTGACCCCAGAGGAAGCCGCCATGCACCTCACCGACGAGGAGTAGGCGCGCTGTCCGCATGGCCGCTCGCCGCGCGCTGCCCGCCGGCCGCTCGCCGCGCTGCCGCTGGCCGCTCGCCGCGCTGCCGCTGGCCGCTCG
>NZ_JBFAHM010000034.1:0-6697 GCF_040654195.1 Hamadaea sp. NPDC050747 | reverse complement strand
CGTGAAATCCGTCGGCGAACCCGCGGAAACCACGGCGGACGCGCCGCAATTATCGCTGGTCAGGTACTTCTGACTGTAAGAGCCGGGGTACGGGGCCAGCGACTGTCCGTTGATCGCGATGATCTGCCCGACGCCGTTGAGCAGCTGCTCGTAGTGGATGTGCGGGCCGCTCGAGTTGCCGGTGGAGCCGGTAAGCCCGATCTCCTGCCCTTGGTTCACGTACGCGCCGTCGGGCACCGAGTACGCGCTGAGGTGGAAGTAGTAGGTCGTCCAGCCGCCGCCGTGATCGATGGCGATGTAGTTCCCGGCGCCACCGGACTGGTAGTAGCGATGGGCGACACCGGCGGCCGAGGCGAGCACGGGTGTGCCGTTGGTGACTCCGCCGTCGGCGCGTACGAAGTCGAGGGCCTGCCGGACCTCCCCGTCGTGGTGGCTGTAGGTCCACGTCTGGCCGCACGGGAACGGGGCTTTGAAGTTCGGTGCGGCGTACGCCGGGGCGGCGGTGACGGCGGTGAGCCCGGTTGCCGCGAGCACGGCGACGAGGAGCGTACGCAGGACGAGCCTGCCGGGTCGAGCCATGGCGGTTCCTCTCGGGGGTGGGGGTCGAGGATGGTTCAGCCGAGGACGGCGGTGGGGCGGGGCAGGTCGGTGCCGGGGGCGATCTGGTCCGACCACTTCCAGCCGTTCTGGACGAACCGCGTACCGTCCGACAGCGCCACGAAGGCGTCGGCCGCGCTGCCGCCGGTGAAGGTCACGACGTCGGCGCGGCCGTCGCCGTCGAAGTCACCGGCCCCCGGCAGTTCGGCTCCGTAGGCGAAGGTGTCGTGCCAGCGCACCGCGGATCCGAACGACGACCCCGTGGACCGCCAGACGACCACGTCGGCGGTGGTGCCACGGGTGAAGGCGACCACGTCGTCGCGGCCGTCGCCGTCCACGTCGGCCAGGGTCGGCAGCTGGTCGTCCGGCGCGATCTGGTCCGACCACTTCCAGCCGTTCTGGACGAACCGCGTACCGTCCGACAGCGCCACGTAGGCGTCGGCGGCGGTGCCACCGGTGAAGGTCACGATGTCGTCGAGGCCGTCGCCGTTCACGTCGCCGACGCGGGGAGTCTCGGCGCCGACGGCGAAGTTGTCGTGCCATTTGATCCCGGGGCCGAACGACGTCCCGTTCGACAGGGCGACATACACGTCGGCGGACGTGCCTCGGGTGAACGTGATGATGTCGGCCAGGCCGTCGCCGTTGACGTCGCCGATCGCCGGGATCTCCTGGTCCACCGCGAACCAGTCGTGCCACTTGGTTCCGGGGCCGAACGAGGTCCCACTCGACAGGGCGACATAGACGTCGGCGGCTGTCCCGCGGGTGAAGGTGACGATGTCGGCCAGGCCGTCGCCGTCGACGTCGCCGGTGAGCGGGATCTCCTGGTCGGCCGCGAAGTAGTCGTGCCACTTGGCGCCCGCGCCGAAGGACGCCCCGCTCGAGGTCGAGACCATCACGTCGGCCGTGGTGCCGCGGGTGAAGTCCACGACGTCGTCACGGCGGTCACCGTTGACATCACTCACGTTCCGGGCTCGCGTGGCCGCGCTCATCGTCGCCGACGCCGGGCCCGCGTTGCCCGCGCCGTCCACGGCGACCACTCGATAAAATCTCATCTGGTACGCCGGAAGCGGCCCGTGCCGGAACGCCGGTGAGGTCGTCGTCGCGACCAGGTTGGCCGAGGTGATCGCCACCGTCGGGTTGGTCGAGGAGTAAACGCGGTACTGGGTGACTCCGGCGTCGTCGTCGGCCGGCGTCCAGGACAGTGACAGCGCGTGCACCCGGCCACCGCCCACGGTGAGGCCGTTCACCGCAGCGGGTGCGGTGGTGTCCGTGTAGGGGGCGACGATCGACAATGCCGTGTAGCGGCTGGCCGTCCACAAGGCAGACGCGGGCACCGGGGTCAAGGTCACGGTGATCGTCGACTTGCCCGCGGTGAGCGCGGCCGGGAGGGCGTACTCGTCGGCGAGCCAGCGTTGCGTCGGGTTGCCCAGCGGCTGCGTCCACACTCCGGCCGCGGTTCCGTCGACCGTCACCGCGGCCGACTGGTACGCGCTTCGCTGATCCGAGACGCGCCGGAGGCGTACACCTTGATTGCCGGAATCTACGGGCAGTGACAAGGAGACGGCGCCGGTGCTCGCACGGACCTGATCGGTGACCGCGACGCTGTCGTCGTCGCCCTCGAAGACCGAGGTGAGCGCGGTCGTGCCGCCCGCGGTGACCGTGACCGAGCGGCGCAGCGCGACCGTGGGCCGGGTGTAGAGGAAGGCGGTCGATCCGTAGGTGGCGGGCATGTCGTCGGCGGGACCGTGTTCGATGCCGAAGCGCAGTCCGGCGCGGTACGCGACGGCGTCGGCGAGCATGAGCCGATACATGGCGTCGCACTCGTACGCGCAGCCGCCCGAGCCGGTCAGATGAGCGGTGTTGCCGGTGAAGACGCCGCTGTAGACGCCCCGGTTGAAGTACCAGCCGGATTCGTAGAAGTCCTCGGTGCCCGTGCCGTGTAGTTGCGGAGTGGGTGAGCCGTCGACGTGCACCCGCTCGTCGCCTTCGAGGTAGTTGCGGGTGTTGCCGCCGGTGATGAGCCCGTGCACGGTGTGGCTCACGCCGACGAACCGGCCTTGGCCCGTCTGGTCGGCGAAGAGCCAGTCGCGGCCGTCGGTGACGCCGCCTGCGCGGGATTGGGTGGTGAACAGCCCGAACCCGGTGAGGCTGTGCGGAGCCGAGGTGATCTCGGCCTGGACGCCGGTCACCGTGGCCGAGGTGGTGTTGACCAGGCTCACCGTGGCACTGGTCAGAAACGGCATCGGCCACCACGCGGAGTACCAGCCGCCGGGTGTGGCGTCCATGGCGAACATCAGCGCCGAGACCGGCCGTTCGCCGAGGCCGGAGCCGAAGAACTCGCCGACCGGGCTGTCCACCGTGGTACGCCCGTCGAAGGTCATCCGCAGCCGGAGTCCGGCCAGTGCGGTGGCGCCGGCCTGGTTGTCCGGTATGCGCAGCCGCACGGCCGAGATCGCCCGTTGCCCGGAGAAGGTGGCCAGCGTGGCCGAACCGTTGGCCGGCACGGAAACCGAGGTGGCGACGGTCGCCGCGCCGGGCTGGGCGGGCTTGGGGTCTCGGGTGCCGGCGGCGCGCAGGACCGCGATGACGTCTGCCGCGGAGTCGGAGGGGTTGAAGGTGGTCACGCCGCCGGCGTCGGCGAACTCGCGATAGGTGACGTGGTAGAAGAGCGGATTGTTCTGCGTGGTGATCCGCATGGTGCTGCGGTAGGGCATCGGGACCTTGACGGTGACGCCGCCGGAGGTCTGGTCGGCGTTGCTGACGAGCGGCCACACGAACGGGGCACCGAGACCGCCGTCGACGAGGTTCTGCAGGCTGGTCTGCACGACGGTGACTCCGTCGAGGTCGATCCTGATCCAGCCGGTGGCCGTGACGTCGCCGCCGTCGCGGGTGAACCAGATCGAGTCGACCTCGCCCGGTCCGGACGCCTCGGCGATCACGCAGCCGTCGGAGGTACGCAGGCAGGACGAGGCCCCGGAGAACCCGTCGTCGTTGGAGCCGTCCCGGCCGAAACTGGAGAACTGCTTGGTCTGAGCGCCCGGAGTGAGCAGCGCCAGCCGGTCGAGCCGCCGGTAGGTGTCCCAGCCGACCGGCCCCTTCTCCGGCGACGCGGCGACGGTCTGGTCGAGGGACGCCGATGCGGGGCCGGCCCAGGTCGGTGGGGTCACTGCTTGCGCCGGTACGGACACAGCGATTGCCATCACCAGCCGGCCGGCCGTCCGAGCGAACATGGACCTCTCCCCAGGCAGAAGAAATCGATTGCCCGCCACCGTACGGTGAAAGTTTGCCATCTGTCAATGGAGCGCGGTGAATCCTTGACGGGCCGCTTCGGCGGTTGCTATTTTCGCCCACACCAGATTCATCGACTTCCATCCGTGTCAGCGCCGCCGCACCGACCGGCCCGCACCGCCAGAGCCGGCTGGACGCCCTGACCACCCGCGCCGCACGCGGGTGCCACTCCCCTGTCCCGGATCAGCCGGGAACACCTCCTTCTCCTCAGGAGCAGCCATGCGTCGTCTCCTCGCGCTCTTCTGCGCCCTCCTCCCCGCCACGGCGGCTGTCGTCGGGGTCGCCGCGGCACCGGCGTACGCGGCCTGCCAGTCGATCCCGTCCACCGCCGACCCGGCCATCACCGTCATCGTCTACCGGACCGGACGCCACCTGGTCGTCAGCGACAAGGCCATGCTGGCCGGATTCGAGGCGGGCTGGGTCGAGTCGCACATGAACAACCTGCCCTGCGGCGACAAGACCTCCCTCGGCGTGTTCCAGCAGCGCTACGACTACGGCTGGGGCACACCGGAGCAGATCATGAACCCGGTCTACGCCTCGACGAGGTTCTTCGAGCGCGCCATCGTCTGCGACCGCGATCACTCCTGGTACACGGCAGGCCAGGTCGCCCAATGCGTCCAGGGGTCGGCCTTCCCCGACCGGTACGACCAGTCCGAATCGACCGCGCGAGGGCTGCTCGCCGCCGCCCGCCGGGCAGCCGAGATGCAGGCGGGGTCGGCGACCGACTTCACCGGCGACGGCAAGGACGACATCGTCACCTTCACCCAGGGTTCGGTGGCCGACGTCTACGTCGCCGGCTCCACCGGTGGCGCGTACGCCGGAACCAGCGTGAAGTGGAACGACTACTTCTCCCTCGGTGGCGAGACGGCGTTGACCGGCGACGTCAACGGCGACGGCAAGGCGGACGCCGTCACGTTCACCCACGGCGACCTCGGCGACGTCTACGTAGGACTGTCGACCGGAACGAGCTTCGGCGGCGGCCAGAAGTGGCACGACTGGTTCGCCCCGTACGCCGAGATCGCCGCGGTCGGCGACGTCAACGGCGACGGCAAGGCCGACATCATCACCTTCACCCACGACGACCAGGCCGACGTCTACGTGGCGCTGTCCGACGGCACGCGCTTCGGACCGGGTCAGAAGTGGCACAACTGGTTCGCCCCGTTCGGGGAGTACCCCGCGGTAGCCGACGTCAACGGCGACGGCAAAGCCGACCTGATCACCTTCACCCAGGGCTCCTCGGCCGCGTCCGACGTCTACGTTTCGCTGTCGACCGGATCCGGCTTCGGGCCCGGCCAGAAGTGGCACGACCTGTTCGCAGTCGGCGCCGAACTGCCCCGCGTCGGCGACGTGAACGGCGACGGCAAGGCCGACATCGTCACGTTCACCTGCAACGGCGACGCCGACGTCTACGCCGCGCTGTCCACCGGCTCGGCGTTCGCCGGCACCACCGTGAAGTGGAACGACTTCTTCTGCCTGCCCGGCGAGTTCCCCTACCTCGCCGACGCCGACGGCGACGGCAAGGACGACATCCTCGTGTTCACCAAGGGTTCCACCAACGACGTCTACGTCGGCCTGTCGACCGGCGCCGCCTTCCTGGGCGGGGCGAAATGGCACGACTTCTTCGGCCTCACCGGCGAAACCACCCTCTAGCCCGGCCTCTAGCCCAGCCTTCGAAGGAGGAACCGTGAAACGCCTCATCCCCCTGATCGGCGTGACGCTCCTGCTCGCGCCGGCCACACCCGCGGCGGCATCCGCAGGCCAACCGTCCGGCCTGGCGACCGCCCTCGACCGTGCCGCGCACGCCTACGGCGTGCCGCGCGACCTGCTCGCCGCCGTCGGCTACAGCGAGACCCGGCTGGTCGACCACGCCGGCCGGCCCAGCCAGGACAACGGATACGGCGTCATGCACCTGGCCGCCAACCCGGACAATCAGAGCCTGACGAAGGCCGCTACGCGTACCGGCATCGGCGAGGATCGGCTCAAGACCGATGTCGCCGCCAATGTACGCGGAGCGGCTGCGGTGCTTCGGGCGTACGCGGATGACGCAGGCCTGAGCCGCCGTGACCGCGACCGGATCGCGGCCTGGTACCCAGCGGTGGCCGCCTTCGCGGGTACGCACAGCGACGCCACCGCGCGAGTCGCCGCCGACCACGTCTACGACCTGCTGCGGCAGGGATTCACCGCCGGGGACGTGACCGTGTCCGGCCGGGCGGTGCAGCCCGAACTCGGCCGGTACGCCGACGTGACCCCGGCCGGACGACTCTCGACCGGCCAGGCGCAGCAGGCGACCGCACTGGCCGCCGCTGTGCCGCAGTACCCGCCCGCGCACTGGGTCCCGGCCAGCACCGGCAACTACTCCGCCGGGCGCTCGTCGGCGATCACCACCATCGTGATCCACGTGACGCAAGGCTCCTACGCCGGAACGATCAACTGGTTCCAGAATCCCGCCGCCCAAGTCAGCGCGCACTACGTCGTGCGCTCCAGCGACGGCGACATCACCCAGATGGTCCGGGAAGAGGACACCGCCTGGCACGTACGCAACTCGAACCCGTACTCGCTGGGCATCGAGCACGAGGGGTACGTCGACGATCCGGGCTGGTTCACCGACTCGATGTACCGGGCCTCGGCCGGGCTGACCCGCTACCTGGCCGACAAGTGGGGCCTGCCGAAGAACCGCACGGCGATCAAGGGCCACAACGAGATGCCGGGCAACGACCACACCGACCCTGGCCCCTACTGGAACTGGGACTACTACATGTCGCTCGTGAACGCCGGCGGCAAGCTGCTGGCGGGTTCGCCGACGGATTTCACC
>NZ_JBFAHM010000033.1:5000-7682 GCF_040654195.1 Hamadaea sp. NPDC050747 | reverse complement strand
CCCCGGCAATCGCCGCTGTAGGGATGGGTTCTGTGGATTACTGGCCTCTGGCGAGTTCTACCATCGAGCAACGGAAGGCAACCACGCCCGCCGGACGCCGCAATGGCTGAAGTCGGGCGCTGAGTCCTTCTCCTGGCGTGCCCCAGGCCACACGCCGCCCGTTCGGGCTCAGTGTGGTCGACGGCTTCGCTGGGGAACACATGAGTGGGAAAGCGGATTGCCGGCTCGCACGGCGCCCACGGCTCCTGCCGCAGGTGCTTTGCCCGGCGCGTCTCCGGACGCCACCCAGTGAACTTGACATCTCTCCGGCGCTGCTCGCAGCACCGGTTGCCGTTTTTCCGCGGCGGACGATAGTTATCTGGTTGATTCTGCCAGTAGTCATATGCTTGTCTCAAAGATTAAGCCATGCATGTCTAAGTATAAGCAATTATACAGCGAAACTGCGAATGGCTCATTATATAAGTTATCGTTTATTTGATAGTACCTTACTACTTGGATAACCGTGGTAATTCTAGAGCTAATACATGCTAAAAATCCCGACTTCGGAAGGGATGTATTTATTAGATTAAAAACCAATGCCCTCTGGGCTCTTTGGTGATTCATGATAACTTCTCGAATCGCACGGCCTTGCGCCGGCGATGGTTCATTCAAATTTCTTCCCTATCAACTTTCGATGTTTGGGTATTGGCCAAACATGGTTGCAACGGGTAACGGAGGGTTAGGGCTCGACCCCGGAGAAGGAGCCTGAGAAACGGCTACTACATCCAAGGAAGGCAGCAGGCGCGCAAATTACCCAATCCCGACACGGGGAGGTAGTGACAATAAATACTGATACAGGGCTCTTTTGGGTCTTGTAATTGGAATGAGTACAATTTAAATCCCTTAACGAGGAACAATTGGAGGGCAAGTCTGGTGCCAGCAGCCGCGGTAATTCCAGCTCCAATAGCGTATATTAAAGTTGTTGTGGTTAAAAAGCTCGTAGTTGAACCTTGGGCCTGGCTGGCCGGTCCGCCTCACCGCGTGTACTGGTCCGGCCGGGCCTTTCCCTCTGTGGAACCTCATGCCCTTCACTGGGTGTGACGGGGAAACAGGACTTTTACTTTGAAAAAATTAGAGTGCTCCAGGCAGGCCTATGCTCGAATACATTAGCATGGAATAATGAAATAGGACGTGTGGTTCTATTTTGTTGGTTTCTAGGACCGCCGTAATGATTAATAGGGACAGTCGGGGGCATCAGTATTCAATTGTCAGAGGTGAAATTCTTGGATTTATTGAAGACTAACTACTGCGAAAGCATTTGCCAAGGATGTTTTCATTAATCAGGAACGAAAGTTAGGGGATCGAAGACGATCAGATACCGTCGTAGTCTTAACCATAAACTATGCCGACTAGGGATCGGACGATGTTATTTTTTGACGCGTTCGGCACCTTACGAGAAATCAAAGTGCTTGGGCTCCAGGGGGAGTATGGTCGCAAGGCTGAAACTTAAAGAAATTGACGGAAGGGCACCACCAGGGGTGGAGCCTGCGGCTTAATTTGACTCAACACGGGGAAACTCACCAGGTCCAGACACAATGAGGATTGACAGATTGAGAGCTCTTTCTTGATTTTGTGGGTGGTGGTGCATGGCCGTTCTTAGTTGGTGGAGTGATTTGTCTGCTTAATTGCGATAACGAACGAGACCTTAACCTGCTAAATAGCCCGTATTGCTTTGGCAGTACGCTGGCTTCTTAGAGGGACTATCGGCTCAAGCCGATGGAAGTTTGAGGCAATAACAGGTCTGTGATGCCCTTAGATGTTCTGGGCCGCACGCGCGCTACACTGACGGAGCCAGCGAGTACTTCCTTGGCCGAAAGGCCCGGGTAATCTTGTTAAACTCCGTCGTGCTGGGGATAGAGCATTGCAATTATTGCTCTTCAACGAGGAATCCCTAGTAAGCGCAAGTCATCAGCTTGCGTTGATTACGTCCCTGCCCTTTGTACACACCGCCCGTCGCTACTACCGATTGAATGGCTCAGTGAGGCGTCCGGACTGGCCCAGGGAGGTGGGCAACTACCACCCAGGGCCGGAAAGCTCTCCAAACTCGGTCATTTAGAGGAAGTAAAAGTCGTAACAAGGTCTCCGTTGGTGAACCAGCGGAGGGATCATTACCGAGTTTACAACTCCCAAACCCATGTGAACATACCTTTACGTTGCTTCGGCGGAGCCGCCCCGGCGCCCGGAACCTCTTCGGTTTCGCGGCCCGGAACCAGGCGCCCGCCGGAGGCCACAAACTCTTTTGTTTTTACAGTTTCTTCTGAGTGTGCCGCAAGGCAAAATACAAATGAATCAAAACTTTCAACAACGGATCTCTTGGTTCTGGCATCGATGAAGAACGCAGCGAAATGCGATAAGTAATGTGAATTGCAGAATTCAGTGAATCATCGAATCTTTGAACGCACATTGCGCCCGCCAGAATTCTGGCGGGCATGCCTGTTCGAGCGTCATTTCAACCCTCGAGCTCCCCTCTTTTTGGGAGAGCCCGGCGTTGGGGACCCGGCGCTAACACCGCCGGCCCCGAAATGGAGTGGCGGCCCGTCCGCGGCGACCTCTGCGTAGTAATATCCACTCGCACCGGGACCCGGGCGCGGCCACGCCGTTAAACACCCCACCTTCCGAATGTTGACCTCGAATCAGGTAGGA
>NZ_JBFAHM010000032.1:0-12735 GCF_040654195.1 Hamadaea sp. NPDC050747 | reverse complement strand
ATTGCCTCGCCGAGGAGCGCGTCCAAGTCGGCTTCGACGAGGTTGAGAAGATCCTGGCCGAAGACGCATAGCGTCGATTCCCAGGGGTGGCCGAAGGTGCCGAACCGGAAGTCCTCGGCGAGGTAGATGTAGTAGTCGTTGTCGGGGTACGGCGACAGTGGCCAGCCCCGTTTGCCGGCTGGGTCGATGTTGTCAGGGCCGAGGAGGCTGGGCCAGACTCGGTAGCAGGTGTGCTGCCAATCCAGAAACAGGATCGAGTCGGTGCCCGCAAGGGACGTGAGCCCGGCATGTACGACCTCGACCATGCGGTCGAGCCGGACGTACCCAGGGTCGTCGTCCAGGATCTTCAGACTCCAGGTGACTGAAGGAATCGGCTCGGTGATTGCCGGGTACCGGTGCATGCTCGGCCGGAAGTCGAACTCCTTGTCGAAGCGGTCCCAGACCGCCTTCTCAGCGCCGACAAGCTCGCGGTAAGCCCCTAAGCGCCACGTCCGGCACCCTACTCGATCAAGGCCAGTGTCACAGCGTTAAATCGCTGCTCGCAGCGACGATGAGCGTTGGCCTGGCGGCTGAGAAGCACGCATGGGGGATGGCAAATGTTGACCATGTCGATCATGACGAGGGTAGCAGCCGTCTCGCCAGTCAACGCTTCCCCCACCTCGAATCCCCAGGCGAATGGCGCTGGCGAACCGCTATCGTCGCTCGATGCACCGTAACCCTACCGAGCCCGACGAGTTGACCGTCCACTGCCGTGAGAGCCCGGACGTCACGGTTCGGCTGTATGACCGGTACTCCCCGGACGAATATGGGACCGGGTTCTCCGTCGATCACGGGCACGTCGGTGATTCCGGCGGGGTCCGGTCGGCCGACGTACCCGTGATCACAGCCCTCGACGCTTACCGCTGATCGCTACCAGAGGGCACCCCATGCTCCGAACATCAGGACTGGCGTCAACTCGTTCCAGGTAAGGGGTCGCCCGATAACCTCCGTGTACTGACCACCGCCAGAGACGGGCGTATACCCGGTGCCTTTGCCGTAGCCCACGCTGTAACTCTCTACCCCGTTCGGCTGATCGTGCTCGTCCAGACTCTGACCGTAACCGAACTCGTAATCGCCAAGAGCCACGTTGCCATAGCGTCCGTACCCTGCCGCGTCGTCGAAGGTTCCGTCGGACTCGGTGACTGCCACGTTAACGCCGGCTGACGTGCCGAATCCGCCACCGTAACTCTTCGTCCAAGTCAGTCCGACGACCTCGTCGTCACCCACAATGCACAGCTGACCGGACATAGCCACGGTAGCCACTACCCCACCGCCTCCGCAGAGGCCGCCGGACTGCATTCCATTCACCAAGCCGACAAAACCCAGCCCCGCTGCCTGTGCAATCGAACCGAAGAGTCGGTTGCTTTCGGTATCCCGATCTTCCTGCTTCGGCTCGTGGACCGTGGGGCCACAAGTCGCACTTCGGGAACTGGCGCCGCCGCTGTTCTCACACGACGGACCCGTAGGTCTCGCCGGCTTGTCCACCTCGCAAGACAGCGCGCCAGAGCAGCCGCCACTTCCCTCATCCTTAGAGTCACGCATCTCACCGGTCGGGTCGCTGCTGGTTACCGGGGCGTTATTGGCGTACGCGTAGCCGTTCCAGCTCTGTGGGTCTGAGCTGTCGAAGACGGGGTCGACGCTGATGAAGCGCCCGATCGTCGGGTCGTACTCGCGAGCGCCCACGTGCACGAGTCCAGTCGGATCGTTGGTACCGCCGACGAAGCCCTTGCTACCGAATCCGCTCGGCTGGCTCCCGCGGCCCGCGCCGAAGGGTGCACTGCGCCGACGCTGGCACGACAGGGTGGACGAGTCGACCACGATCGAACCGGTGCCGTGGTGGTCGGTGATCGTCCAGGTCAGCGTCGATCCGCTGGTCAGGTTGCCGGACGAATCGGTGTTGGCCGACCGCGCGGCTACACCACCGTAGTAGCGGATGGCCATCACAGCACCACTGCCGTTCGCGCGCAGTTCACTTCCGTCCGGCAGATAGAGCGTCCGGTAGCCGCCCGGCTCGACGCGGATGATGCGGTTGCCGTCCGCGTCGTACACCATGCTGGTGTCGCTGGAATCGTCAACCAGGGAGAGCTTGCCGTCCTCGGTCCAGCTCAAGGACTGCTGGCTTCCCCCAGGAGCGGGTCGGCTAATGGTGTTGCCGGCGGCGTCGTAGTCGTACGTCTTCGTGCCCGCGCCGGTCCCTGTGGTGACGACGGAGGCAAGCGCGTGCAGCGGCTTGCCAGTAGCGCCGTAAGTGTAAGTCGACAGATAATCGACGCTTCCGTCCGCCTTGTAGCTGGTTTCAGTCTTGCGGTTGCCCGCGAGATCAAACGTCCAGCTCAGCCGGTATGGGTCAACCCCGGCTACCTGCTTGTTGCTGCTGTCGCATGTGGCCGATGCTTCGGTCCACGCGTCGGTCAGGCGGCGCAGGTAGTCGAAGTCGAAGCATTCGGCTTGGTCGACGATCCCGTTGGTCGTGGTCTGGATGGATTGGACGTTGCCGCCGTTGTCGTAGACGTATGCGTCGATGGTCTTCTGGTTGACCCAGGTGGTCGCCGAGGTCTGGACGTCGACCTGGGATGAGGTCAGCCGACGGGTGGCGTCGTCGTAGCTGTAGGTGTGGCGGACCTGCTTGCCAGCGGTACCCAGGATCTGCTGCGCCACGAGCCCGTCGTAGGTGTAGGCAGTATCGGCGACATACGTCTGGGGTGCGCTGGCAGCACCGCCAGCGACCCCGACTGTTTGACCGACGCTGTTGTAGGTGTAAACCAGAGTTTCGTCCGCCAGCCCGCCTACAGACGCACCGGATTTCTTGACGGTGGCCTGGGTTGCCGGGGCACCGTTGGTCTTGTAGGTGTAGTCGATGCCGTAGGTTCCTGCGAGGGCGCCTTCAGTCGCGGGGATGATCAGGTCGGTGTGCCGAGGCTTGTAGCTGTCGTCATAGCTGGTGATCTGCTGCGTGTAGGCGGAGCCGCCGACCTGGTTGCCACCGATGTAGCGGCTGGATGAGGCCAGCTGGCCCTTTCCACTGGGCACGGTGTCGTAGCTCCAGCTGGCCAGCATGTTTGCGGCCGTCTGGTCGGTGGACTTATACAATCCCGTTTTGCGGCCCAGAGCGTCGTAGGTGTAGGTCAGGACCTGGCCGCGGCCGTCGACGGTCTTGGTGATGTTTCCGTCGGCGTCATAGTCGGTTGTGGACGTACCGGTGTCGGGATCCACGGTCCGGGTCTTTCGGCCGCGCGAATCGTAGGTGTACATCCATGCGGCATCGTCGGAGCCGACGACCTTTGCGAGCCGGTCGAGTTTGTCGTACTCGTAGCGGGACATCGGACCGACGACAGTAGATTCGTTGGTCTGCAGCAGGCCGGTGGTGCGCCCGAAGATGTCCGTGTAGGTGGTCGCGTCGATGCCGCCGGTGGCGCTGTTGACCGTGGTGTGGTCGCCGAAGTAGCTCGTGGTGGTGATCGTCCACTTCTGGGCGCCGGCGGACCACAAGGCGTCGGAGGTCTGCCTTCCGGCGGTGTCGTAGGTATACCGGTGCTCGACTGGCGGCGCGGTCGGCATCACAATCGCCCCGTAGGGCATGGCGACTTCGTCGTAGTTGAACACCGACGTGCTCGTGGTCAAGCCGCGCGCGTCATAGTTTGTGGTCGTTATGAGCAGACCGCTGGTGGCCGGGGTCTGTACCTGGCGGGTTCGGCCCAGTCCGTCGAGCAATTCGAAGGAGCGAATCGTGTTGCCGTTCGGGCCGAGCACGTAGCTGATTGTGTAGGACGGTCCGGTCGAGCCGCGAACCGCGTAGGTGTACTCCGTGTCCGGCGTTGTACTCGTTGAGTGTCCCGGCCGCCAGACTTTCGTTAGCCGGCCGAGCGCGTCGTATTCGCCGGTGGTCGTCTTGGCGTTGGCGTCGGTAACGGTCTTGGGAAGTCCGCGGAGGGGGTCGACCGCGGTTACGGTCGTGAACCCCTTCGGGTCGGTAACGGTGATTGACGTTATGGCCTTGTCCGAAGCAGGCGCATATTCGGTGGTGGTCACATACCCGAGGCTGTTGGTGACCTTCGTCGGCCGGCCATGGATGTCGTACTCCGTCTGCGCGACAGTGTCATAGACACCCACGCAGGAGAAGTCGTCGGTGCAGGGTCCCTCGCCGATCAGCTTCTTCCAGCCGATGACGGCCTCAGATTTCGTCTGCAAACCACGCACCTGCGAGGCGTCGCCGGGAAGGTCCCGGAACGCCTGCTGGTCGTAGTAGAACCGCTCCTGCTTGAGGACATTGTTGGGACTATCGGGTCCCTTGCAGAGGGTGCCTGGGTAGATCGATGTCTTGCCGTAGACGGTCCTCTGTGCCACTCGGTCAGTCATCCATGCTGCGGAAGTGCCGGCGTACTCGGTCAAGGTGCAGGTTTCGTCGTCCTCAGTGCCGTCGACGCCCTCGGGGTGTGCGACGTCAACGGTGACTAGGCCATGGTCGGTGGACTCGGAAATACGGTCGTAGGTTTGATCCCACGTGTAGTCGATCTTGTGATAGCGGTAGGTGTTCGAGTCCGCGAGCCGCTGCCGCGACAGCGTTGCTCTGTTCTCGGAAACGTACGCGGTCTGGGTCGGCGGTTGCGCACCGGTGATGGTGCGGCTGCCGGTACTCCACTCGACCGGGAACGAGATCGTCGACGAGTCGACCACCTCGGCCCCGGCCGCGTTCAACGTGAACGACTTTTCCTCCAACAGGGCGCCGGCCCGGCTTTGAAGGTCGGCCCACGCCACACCACGTGAATCGGTGACGGTGACACTGCGGGTGCCCCAACCGTCGTCGGTGCGGTCACCGTTCAAGCCCCGGAAGAACACCTGCTCCCGTTTGATCGTGCCAGACCCTGCGGTGCCGGTGACTGTGGTGACCGTCGACCAACCGCGAAAGTCCGACCAGGACCGGTCGGCCAGCCGGGAGCCAAACGAGTCATCGTTGTGGTGCCACAAGATGTTCGTCGACGACGACCCGGTGTTGGTGTAACTGTAGGTGTGCAGCACGTCGGGCTGGCCGCCGACCAGGTCCTGCTCCTTGACCTGGGTGACGCGGATCTTGTTCCACCAGGTCCAGCCTCCGTCGGTCGTGTTGCCCGGCGGCGTGTACTGCTGAGGGAAGCAGCGTTTCGGGTTCCAGTCCGGGTCCGGGGCGCTGGTGCCTGCGCCGCAGTCCGATCCCTCGTAGGTCACCGCGGTCAGCCCGCCGAACTCGTTGAAGACCTGGGTGAGCCGATAGCGCAGGATGTTCACCCCGGTGTTGACGGCCTCGAACCCAGCGCGGTTGGCGAACCGATTCCCACCGAAGTGCACCGTCGGGAGAGCTACTGCGGTTCCAGTCAGGCCGGTATGGACGATGTCGTCCAGCCACAACGCCGGGTCGGTCGCCGACTCACTCGTAGCAGGGAACGCATGATCCAGCGCCCACTCATCCACCGGCACATAGGAAGGAGTGGCCAACGTGTGGTTCCACACCTTGGTGGTGACTTTCGCCAGCCGACGGTAGGTCCAGAACGACGGGGACACGTTCCCGGTGCAGGACGTCTTGACCGGAGGACAGTCCAGGTCCCATGGCACGTCCGGCCAGTTCTCGACCACCGGGCTCGGCCCGCCGCCCGTCCAGCAACTCGACAGACACCGATCGCCTTGGGTGAACTCGACCAGACCCACCGGCTTGACGCCCGTGAACTCCTGACCCGCCCGGATCCCATACTCGATCTTCAGAAGACTGCCGCCACGGTCGTACGACACCAGGTTCGTCGCCGAACCGTTCAGGCCCGTCTTGGGGGTCTGCTTCTGGTAGTAGTACGTCATCGAGTTCCCGGCCGGATCCACGACATAATCGAGGTTCCACCGCCACGTCATCACACACCACGAGTTGGCGAAGCCCGTGCCGCGCTTGTTGTAGCAGCGGTCGCTGGAGTGGTTGGCGAACACCGGCACGTTCCACGCCGAATGCGTTTCCGGGTTGCCCGTGTTCCAGGTGGGCAGCTTGTTCATGCCGAAGTAGTACTTGGTGCCGTCCGCCGTGGTGATCTGCCACGTCTCGGCACCCTCACCGTAGTTGCCCAGGCCGACATACTTTTCGATCTTCGACCCGTCACCGTCGGCCATCTTCCACTTGTCCGTCGCGTCATCGCGCACAAGCGGGGTCGACTTGCCGCCCCAGACCAGGGTCGCGTTGTCCTGGTTCCAGCACAGGTCCGCGGTCGCATTCGCATAGGTTGGGGTTGTGTCCTTGTCCTGCGCGCAGGACCGGTACGACCGTTCGATGTACCCCGGCTCGTAAGACCAGCCCTCCCCCAGCCACGACGTCTGCGCCGACTCCGCGTTGGTCCTACCGTCCACCGCCGACGACGAATACGAGAACGTGATGTCCGGCGTCAGGGACCCCGGCACCGACGGCACATTCAGCTTGTAGGAGGTGGAAAACGCGCCACTCGACGTACCGGCCTGCCACGACAACGCCGACGACAACGAGGTCTTCTTGAACGTGCCACTGTCGCTGGATCCGGTGGCCTCCAGCAACACCACCTGCTCGGCCGCGGAGACATCCGCGCCGTCGACGGTGCCCAAACCACCCGGTCCGGACTCGATCGACTGCGCAGCGGTCGTACCCGCCGAGACCGAGAGTTCCACCCGCGCCGACACCGACTGCGCCTTGGCATCATTGCCGCCGACGAGAGGTGTGCGGGTTGCGCAGTCCGGCAGGTCCGGGGTTGCCAAGGCGCACGCTGGGGCCAGCACCGCCCGCAGACGGGGACCGTAGTCCCCGCCGTACGCGTGCCCGAACGCGGCATAGTTGACAGAGAGGTCCACGGTCGCGGCGGCATTCAGGCCGTCAGCGCGGGAGACCCGCAGACCGGCCGCTGCCCCAGCGGCCTCGGCCGTCGCGTGGTCGATCGACGACAATGTCACTGCGCCCGGCATGTCCGACCCGTCGGCCGCATCCTGCAATGCGCGCTCGGACAGCACGTCACCGCCGTCGGCGACATCGACTGCCGTGACCGCGACCGGTAGTCCGCCGACGGTGGTGGTCACCGGAGCTGTGGACAACACGCTCGCGTCTGTCGAGGAGGACGTCTTTGCTGCTGTCGTTGTTTGGGGGAGGGTCACCGTCGTGCTGGCCGCTGAAGGCCACGTCACCGACGGCGCCGACCATTGCGTCTGGTCGGATTGGGCCTGCGGAGCGGTCTTGACGCCCACCGGGGTCGCAGGCGACGACTCGTCTGGCGCGGTGGCGGCCGCGCCCTCGGCGAGAGCCGGATGCGCTGGCAGCACCGAGAATAGCCCGGCAACCAGCACCAAACTCATCAACTGTGCCAACCGCCCCCGCGCACTGAAGCGGGCGGACGCAGACGACAACAACTCACGCTTAACAGACCCCGTGACCACGTGAACCCCAAGAGCGCAGCGATAAATGTCGCAACATCATGAAGCCGAACCCGGGACGAGTCAAGATCACAAATCGGACCAGCGCCCAGCTGGGGCAAATTATCTCTTGCGTGCGACGGCGATAGCTGCTCTCCCGACGGAGCGGGCCCGGTTCATCCTGAGCCGTACCGGGTTCGGTGGAGGCCGTGACGTCGGCTCAACGAACTTTGCGGGGGTCGGTGTACCCGCTGTGACTGTCTGATAAGGACTGTCCTCTTAAGATGCACCATGGCTCTTCGTGATCATCTTGGTGTCGAAGCAAGTTGGTCACAAGTGAAGAGCCACGGGCATGAGTGATGCTACGACCCGGCTGCTGGGCCTGGAGGGCCTGGCCGTCACCGGTATCGAGGACGGGCAGGTGGGGCCGGTGGTCTACCTGGTTACCGCGGATGAGGCGGCGCGGCGGTGTCCGGAGAGCGGCACGCGGGCGCGCCGGTCGAAGGGCCGGCGTACGACGCGGCAGCGGGACCTGCCGACAGGTTACCGTCGGCGGAGTCTGGCGTGGCGCAAGCGGCGATGGCGTTGTGACGAGCCGTCCTGCCCGCGCCGTTCGTTCACCGAGGCGGTCGGCTCGGTACCGGCCCGCAAACGGCTGACCGTCCGGTTGCGCGCATCCGCCAGGGCAGCGGTCGCCGACGCCGGGCGCACCGTTGTGCAGTCCGCTCGCGACCACCGGGTGTCGTGGCCGGTGGTCGTGGCGGCGTTCACCGAGCATGCGGCCCGGGTACTGCCCGTCCAGCCCGAAACGGTCGAGGTCCTGGGCATCGACGAGGTCCGCCGGGGCCGACCGAAATGGGTCTACGACGAGCAGGCGCAGTCCTGGCAGACGATCGTCGACCGGTGGCACATCGGCTTCGTCGACCTATCCGGTGGGCAGGGCCTGCTCGGACAGGTCGAGGGCCGCACCGCCGCCGCGGTCGTCGAGTGGCTGGCGGCCCATCCCGCCGACTGGCGGCAGCGGGTCCGCCACGTCGCGATCGACATGAGCACCGTATTCAAGTCCGCCATCCGCCAGGCCCTGCCCCACGCCCAGCTCGTCGTCGACCACTTCCACATCGTCCAACTCGCAAACGCCGCGGTGACCGAGGTCCGCCGCCGGGTCACCATCCAGGTCCGCGGGCGGCGCGGCCGCAAGGCAACCGCGAGTGGGAGCTGCGCAACCGGCTGACCCGCCGGGCCGACAGCCTGTCCGACGACCACCTCGCCGAACTGCAGGACGACCTCAAGCTGCTGCCCAAGCGCATCGGCACACCGATCACTGCAGCATGGAAGGATATTGGGCTTCCATCGACGATCGGCGCACCTGATTTCGTCCGATCCTGCTAGCGTCAGAGCCATGATCAGCCAGGATCGGAGAGGACGCCGAGGGCTCTGCCGGGCCGCCGCGGTCGTGATCGTCGCGTTGGCGGGCCTGGTGTCGGCTTGTTCCCACCACGACGAACGGGCGTATTCCTACGACTCCGGCGACATGTCCTTAGAGAACGGCATCGAGCTCTACGGCCTAGTCATGCCTGGCTGTCCCTACGACGATGTGCACTACGCCTTGGTCGGGGACTGGGGACACGATATCTATCTCAGCTTCTCGGCCTCCTCGGAGTGCATGCTGTCGTTCCTCAGGACCAACGTCATGGAGGGCGGCGAACCCACCAGCGCGCCACGAGCGCACTTCCAGCTCGCCGCGAAGACCGATGAGGTGGGTTGGTCCTTCCCCATCGACCATACCTATGTCGGCTATCACGGAAATCGGACCGGCGGACGGCCACTGGAGATCATCGTCGACACGACGGCTGACAAGCAGGTCCTCTACCTCTTCGGGTTCCCCGTCTGACCCGGCCGCGCTGACCGTTCGTGGAACCGGCCAGTCTGCTCCCGCCTGGCGGCGAGGGCGCCAACCGGGTGATCAAGACCGTCGCGGCGACGCCTACCGGTTCCGTAAATCGGTCAACCAGCGGCTGCCCGCCCGAGCTGTGACCACTCCACGAGCCCGAGGCCATCTCGACCTGAACCGCACCGGGTGTGGTGGAGGCTCTGATGTGCCCCGGGTTGCTTGGAGTCGTCTTGATTGACTCATGCCACAAGCAGTGCGGTCGGATGGAGCTTCTCAGCTTGTCGTTTAACCTCCCCGGCCGTTAGCTGCCGCTACGGCCCGGGAGCTCTTTGTGCACTATGGACAGAGATCGGCCTTGGCGTGATCATGGATGTTGCTGAGACACCAAGATTCACCCCAAAGCCGTGGAGATAAGTGTGCGCGATGACGCCGCCCGCGTCGAGGCTCTCGCCGTGTTGTCCGCATTCCGGACCGAGTTCTACCGCGCTCTGACCACCCGCGCTGACGCGCTGTTCGAGCTCACCGACGCACTGCTGTGCACCGACGGGCAGGTCAGGTCGCTGGTCGACCTGGTCCTGGCGCCCGAGCACCGCCGTGGCCACGGCGGCATGTACGACGGGCTGAGCAGCGGACGTGTCGACGTCACGCGGCTGCGCCGCGCCGTCGCGGGCCTGGCAATACCGCGAGCCGCAGACGGGCGGATCGTCCTGGCCGTCGACGTCAGCCCGTGGCTGCGCTCGGACGCCCAGACCAGCCCGGACCGGCTGTTCTGCCACGTCTACGGCCGTGCGAAGAACCAGTCGCAGCTGATCCCGGGCTGGCCGTACTCGTTCGTGGCGGCCCTCGAGACCGGCCGGACCTCATGGACAGCGATCCTCGACGCGGTGCGGCTCGGACCAGCAGACGACATGGCCGCGGTCACCGCCAACCAGCTGCGCCAGGTCGTGCAGCGCCTCATCACAGCCGGCCACCACACTCCCGGCGACCCGCGGATCCTGATCGTGTGCGACGCCGGCTACGACATCCCCAGACTGGCGTTCCTCCTCGCACACCTGCCCGTCGACCTACTCGGTCGGCTGCGTTCCGACCGGGTCATGGCACTACCCCCACCCGCCCGCACCCCGGCCACGACCGGCCGGCCCCGCAAACACGGCCCCATCCTCGCGCTGAACGACCCGACGACCTGGCCGGCCCCGCACACCACGACCACAACGCAGACCAGCCGCTACGGCACCGCGACAGCGACCGGCTGGAACCGCGCCCACCCCCGGCTGGCCCGCCGCACCAGCTGGATCGACCACGACACCACCCTGCCGATCATCGAAGGCACCCTGATCCGGCTACAGGTCGACCACCTGCCCGGCGACCGCGACCCGAAACCGGTCTGGCTATGGACCTCCATCCCCGAGGCCACCGCCGCCGACGTGGACCGAAGCTGGCAGTCCTACCTGCGCAGATTCGACCTCGAACACACTTCCGGCTACTCAAGCAGACCCTGGGCTGGACCCGGCCGAAGATCCGCACACCCCAGGCCGCCGACCGGTGGACCTGGCTGATCATCTCCTGCCACACCCAGCTACGCCTCGCCCGCAGCCTCACCGCATACCTCCGCCGACCCTGGGAACGCCCTACCGACCCGGACCGGCTCACCCCAGCGCGAGTCCGCCGCGGATTTCGCCGCATCCACCCGAAGATCGCCCACCCCGCCAGCGCGCCAAAACCCGGCAAGGCCGGACCCGGACGACCTTCCGGCTCGAAGAACCGGCAGCCCGCACCCAGCTACGACGTCGGGAAAACCGTGAAACGCGCACTCAGCATCACCGAACGACGAGAGCAGACGGGTTAAACGACAAGCTCAGTGCCCGTTGAAGAACCAGATCAGGGCGGAAGATTCGGCTGAGCCGACAATCTGAATCTACTTCGGGGTGTCACGAGGACACGAGGTAGGGCCTTCGAGTACGGCTGTGGTTGTCGAAGCCATGCCACCCCGAAGGCCCTACCGTGTCTTTCTACCTGGTCTGCGGCCAGGCCGCTGCCGCACCCTCGGCTCCCGCGCCCGAGCACCTGGCCACGGCGCGTCCACGCCGCTACCCATCCGACACCAGCGACATCGAATGGCGGCTGATCGCCGCATACCTGCCCGCCGGAGGCACCAGCGACCGCGGCGGCCGGCCGGTCACCTACCCGCGCCGCGACATCGTCGACGCGATCCGCTACCTCGACCACAACGGCTGCGTGTGGCGGGCGCTACCGGTCGACTTCCCACCCTGGCCCACCGTCTACCACTACTTCCGGACCTGGACCCGCGACGGCACGCTCACTCGGCTGCACTCGGGCATGCGTGAACAGGTCCGCCTCGCCGAAGGCCGCAACGCTGAACCGTCGGCGGCGATTGTGGACTCGCAGTCGGTGCGCGCAGCCGAGGCCGTCGCCAACACCAGCCGCGGCTACGACGCGGGCAAGAAGGTGAATGGCCGCAAGCGCCACATCGTCGTGGATACCACTGGCCTGCTGCTGATCATCCTGGTCACCACTGCTGGGGTGCAGGACCGTGACGCCGCCCGCACGCTGCTGTGGGCACTGCGCACCTGCTTCACCGAGTGGTCAGGATCTGGGCCGACGGAGGCTACTCCGGCCAACTCGTCGACTGGGCCGCCGACGTGCTTGGCGTGGCCGTGGAGATCGTGCGCAAGTTGGCCGACCAGGTCGGGTTCCAGGTTCTGCACCGCAGGTGGGTGGTCGAGAGAACGCTGTCGTGGATCACCCGCTGCCGCCGCACCGTGCGCGACTACGAGCGCCACCCCGAACACCATGCCGCGATGGCCCAGTGGGCCATGGTCATCGTCATGACCAGACGCCTGGCCCGCTACCACCGCACCGGCCGCCTCCGACCCGCCGCTGCCACCACAGGCTGACCCGGTTGTTCAACCGGCGCTCAGAAACGCACTCCTGAATAGATCACCGGCACGATCATCTGATAAGCGACAACGAGCGTGCCGACGGTGACGAACGGAGTGCTGACGAGCACTACCGCCGACGCCACGCGGACGCGGGTCCGCAGCACAGAATGCATTTGGGTTGTCCGCGTCATTACCACCAACGATGTGACCCAGGTGGCCAGGCCGACCGACGCCACCAAACCGAGCCACGACGAGACCATCGTGAAATTCGTCGCGAACCGATCGCCCGCGTCGCTGCCGTTATGAAGCAAGTACGGCCTCGCCTGCAGCCCAGTCCGGAGATTGATGCTCGCAAACGCAGTCAGGGCGACGCACCACAGGCCAACGAACCCGACGGCAGTGCGCCGCAGGCGGGCGCGGCTACGCTGCGCCGCCTCATCGAGCATCGTCATGCAAAGGATCATAGGCCGTCGCGGTCCACTTGAGTGTCGCCGTGTGGTGCTCGAGATCCCTCATGACCCGACG
>NZ_JBFAHM010000031.1:0-13651 GCF_040654195.1 Hamadaea sp. NPDC050747 | reverse complement strand
CAGATCCAAGCGGCTGATGCGCTGGCCGGGAATGCCGAAGGCGGCGGCCAGCATCAGGAAGTCGGGGTTATCGGACAGGTTGGTTTCGCTGTAGCGGCCGTCGAAGAACAGCTGCTGCCATTGGCGCACCATTCCGAGACGCTGGTTGTCCAGCAGCACGATCTTCAGCGGCAGCCGTTTGCGCTTGATAGTGCCCAGTTCCTGCACGTTCATCATGAAGGAACCATCGCCCGAGACGCAGATCACCGTATCTTGCGGACGCGCGATCTGGGCCCCGACCGCCGCCGGCACGCCGAACCCCATGGTGCCGAGGCCGCTGGAGGTGATGAAATTCTCCGGGCGCTCGAACGTCATGTGCTGCGCGCTCCACATCTGGTGCTGGCCGACGTCGGTGGTCACCACGCTGTTGGCCGGCTTGCGGGCGGACAGCTGGCGCAAGAACAGCGGCGCGTAGATCGGCTGGCCGGGGTGATCGTAGCGGCAGACGTGCTCGGCTTTCAGCGCTATCACCTGCTGCTGCCAGGCGGCGATGCTCAGCGGGCGCTGCAACGCCGGCAGCAACGTTTTCAAATCGCCTTGCAGGGCGACATGCGCCTGGCGCAGCTTGCTCATCTCCGCCGGGTCGATATCCATGTGGATCACTTTGGCGTGCGGCGCGAAGGCGTTCAGCCTGCCGGTCACGCGGTCATCGAAACGCGCGCCGACGGCGATCAGCAGATCGCACTCCTGCACCGCCAGGTTGGCAGCCTTGGTGCCGTGCATGCCCAGCATGCCGAGGTACAGCGGACCTTGCGCATCCGGCGCGCCCAGCCCCTTCAGGGTGGCGACGTTCGGCATGCGGGTCACGGCGATAAATTCACGCAGCGCCGGCACCGCCTGCGCCATGCCCACGCCGCCGCCGACGTACAGCATCGGTTTGTGCGCCTGCGCCAGCAGCTCAGCCGCCTCTGCCAACGCCGCCGCCGGGAACGCCGGCGCTTCGTCGACCGGCATCAGGTGCGGGTGCAAGTCGCCCTGCGCCAGCTGGATGTCTTTCGGGATATCGATCAGCACCGGGCCGGGACGGCCGCCGGCGGCGATGGCGAACGCTTCCGCCATGATGCCCGGCAAGGCGTCCAGCGATTCCACCAGGAAGCTGTGCTTGGTGCAGGCCAGAGACAGGCCGAGAACATCGATCTCCTGAAAGGCATCGGTGCCGATCAGCGCGGAGCCCACCTGGCCGGTGATGGCGACAACGGGAACAGAATCGAGCAGCGCATCAGCCAGGCCGGTGATCAGGTTGGTGGCGCCGGGGCCGGAAGTGGCGATACAGACACCGACTTTGCCGGTGGCGCGGGCGTAGCCGATGGCGGCCATAGCGGCGCCCTGTTCATGGCGGCACAGCAGGTGTTCCACGCCGCCGTCGTACAGCGCATCGTACACCGGCATGATTGCCCCGCCCGGATAGCCGAATACGGTATCCACCCCCTGCGTACGCAACGCTTGAACTACCCACTGAGCGCCATTCATGGTTATTTCCCCGCCTTACTTCGAAAATCGCAGGATTTTGTTCTGTTTTTCATGTTCTGCCCCTTGCTCCACTTTTCTCTTGCCAATAAAAAACCCCCGGACCTGACGGTGCGGGGGTTCTCTTGCGATTCCGGCTTGTTTGCTAAGCCTTTCTTCGTCCAAGTGCAGCCCCGCACGGTGGGATAATAATCACCACCACGCTAATCACGACTAGGCTAATCACTTGGGCAAAGGCTTTCATAATGGGTTTGTTCACTGTGCTCATTCAGAACTAATGCTTACAGAGGTACCACAGCCGCGCGCGACATGACAACACTTTTTTTGCGTTATTATTCGGCGCAATCTGGTCATACCTCACGCGAATCGCTTCTCTTTCACACGTTGGCGCGCACGCCCGGATTTTTCACCGCGTCGGTGATCGCCTTGCCGCGCGTATCCTTGCCGAAGAACACCAACAGGGCGATCGCCACCGCCACCGTACCGGCGACGATCGCCATCGCCAGGCCGTAATTATGCCCATGATGCTCGGCGATGGTGGCTTGCAGCGTGGCGTTGACCGAGGCGATCAGGTTGCCCAACTGATACACGAACCCCGGCAGCACCGCGCGGGTGTTGGCCGGCACCAGCTCGGTCAGGTAGGTCGGCACTACGCCCCAGGCGCCCTGCACCATGAATTGCATTAGGAAAGCGCCGATCCCCAACATTAGCGAACCGCTGGAAAATGCCCACAATGGGATCACCGGTAAGGCCAGCAATGCGGCGATAATGATCGCTTTTTTACGACCGATTTTTTCCGATAACGAACCGAAGAAAACGCCACCGATAATTGACGCGATATTGTAGCTAATGGCGATGATACTGACGGTTTTAGGGTCGAAACCGTGCTGAACTTTCAGAAACACCGGATACAGATCCTGCGTGCCGTGAGAGAAGAAATTGAACGCCGCCATCAGCAGCACCAGATAGCAGCATAGCTTCCAGTGGCTCTTCAACACCGGCAATAAAGCCGTACTTTCTTTGCGCTCACGTGCCGCCAGCCACACCGGCGACTCCTGCACGCAATAATAAATAAACGGCAGCAGCAGGATCGGCGCCGCGCCGATGACGAACATGCCGCGCCAGCCGACCGTTTCGAACAGCAGGCCGTACACCACCGCCGCCAGCAGATAACCGAACGGATAGCCGGCCTGGAAAATGCCCGACATCAAGCCGCGCGAGCGGTCCGGTATGGTTTCCATCGCCAATGATGACGCCACGCCCCAGATACCGCCCATCGCAACACCGTACAACACTCGTAACAGCAAGAAGACCGTCAGCGAGGGCGCGGCGGCGGAGAGCAGCTCAAACACCGAGAAGAAGACGATATTCAGCATCAAGATCGGTTTGCGGCCATATTTTTCCGCCGCACGCCCGAAGATCAGCGCGCCGATCGGGCGCACCGCCAGCGTGAGCAGAATCGCCAACGTGACCTGTTCCAGGCCGACGTGAAAGGATTGTGCGATGTCGCTGAGTAAAAATACCAGCACGAAAAAATCGAAAGCGTCGAGCGTCCAGCTTGAAAAACTGGCGATTGCCGCATTGCGTTGCAGCGGGGTCCAACCAAACATAGTGTTATCCCTACCGTAGAGTACGAAGTCAGGAGGTTTAGCGGCTGCCGGGCAGACTGCGGCGGCGGTCGGAGTGTGTTAAAGAAGTGATTTTTCTTTTAATCAATTGTTAAATACACCCGTTAACCCTATGGTTGCAATGCGTATGGGCCGCTAATGTGTTGCAGCCTTCAGCGAATTGTTAATGGGTATTGCCGCAGGTTGCGAGGCGGTTCGCACAATCTCGTTCAATTCGATGAAAATCAGTGATTATGCTGCGAGTTTCATGGAAAAAATGCCAAGAACGCCGCGCGGTACCTGGATAAATCGCGCATCATGCCGCCCTCAGCAAGGAGAGCGATATGTCACTGGCGGTAATCTATAGCCGCGCCATCATCGGCGTTCAGGCCCCTTCCGTGACGGTGGAGGTGCATATCAGCAATGGCCTGCCCGGCCTGACGCTGGTCGGTCTGCCAGAAACCACGGTAAAAGAGGCGCGCGATCGGGTGCGCAGCGCCCTGATCAACAACGGTTTCACCTTTCCCGCCCGGCGCATCACCGTCAATTTGGCACCGGCCGATCTGCCGAAAGAAGGCGGGCGTTACGATCTGCCGATAGCGCTGGCGATCCTCGCCGCCTCCGAGCAACTGCCCCTCGCACCGTTGGCACGCTACGAGTTTCTTGGCGAGCTCGCGCTGTCCGGCGCACTGCGTGCGGTCAGAGGCGCCATCCCGGCGGCGCTGGCGGCGGCTGACGCCGGGCGACAATTGATCCTGTCGACGGACAACGCCGCCGAGGTCGGCCTGATCGCACAGTCACAATCCCATACCGCCCAACACCTGTTGGAGGTCTGTGCTTTTTTACTCGGCCAGGGCGAACTGCCGGGGGCCGTCACACCCCCCGCAGCCGGCAATGCGTACGAAAACGCCGATCTGCGCGACATCATCGGCCAGGAGCAGGCCAAGCGGGCGCTGGAGATCGCCGCCGCCGGCGGGCATAACCTGCTGCTGATTGGGCCGCCGGGCACAGGCAAAACCATGCTGGCCAGCCGACTGACGGGCTTACTGCCGCCGCTGACGGAGCCTGAGGCGCTGGAAAGCCTGGCGATCGCCAGCTTGCAACACCCTGTTCTGAGCGCTCTGCCATGGCGCCAGAGGCCGTTTCGCGCGCCGCATCACAGCGCATCGATGGCGGCATTGGTCGGCGGCGGCTCACTGCCGCGTCCGGGCGAGATCTCGATGGCGCATAACGGCGTGCTGTTTCTGGATGAGCTACCGGAATTCGAGCGTAAGGTCCTGGATGCGCTGCGCGAGCCGTTGGAATCCGGCGAGATCGTGATTTCACGCGCCAACGCCAAGGTCTGTTTCCCTGCCAGAGTACAGTTGATCGCGGCAATGAACCCCAGCCCGACAGGGCATTATCAGGGGTTGCACAACCGCGCCTCGCCGCAGCAGGTGTTGCGCTATCTGGCCCGGCTGTCAGGGCCTTTTCTCGACCGTTTCGATCTGTCTATCGAAGTGCCGCTGTTACCGCCGGGTACGCTCAGCCAGCGGAAAACGCATGGGGAAAGCAGTGAGCAGGTGCGGAAACGGGTGCAGCAGGCACGCGCCCGCCAGCTCGAACGCGCCGGTAAAGTCAATGCGCTGTTGAGCAACCGCGAAGTAGAACGGGATTGCGTGTTGCAGCCGGCAGACGCCGAGTTTCTGGAAGCGACATTAAACGCGTTAGGGCTATCGGTACGCGCCTGGCAGCGCATCCTGAAAGTGGCTCGCACGCTGGCGGATTTGGCGGGAGATACTGAACTCGACAGGCGCCACCTCAGCGAAGCGCTGGGCTATCGCAGTATGGACCGTCTGTTGTTACAGCTGCATCGTAGTCTGGAATGAAAATGGGGCCCGCAGGCCCCATCGTCTTTAGTCTTCGCTGTCGCTGTAATCTTCCACTGCGTCAGCCTGCGGTTTACCGCCGGACAGAGTATGGAATTTCTTCGGGCGACGTGTGCGCGCCAGATATTTAGCCCATACTTTTTCCTGCTCGGTAGCCGCTTCGCGCTCACCTCGGCACACTGCGACGAACAGCTGTTCTTCTTCAGTCGCTGGCTGGCGTTTACCCGAGTCCAGCTCGTTAAACGCGTAGCCGAAACGCTCTAGCAATTGCGCCTCTTTAATGGTGAAATCGCCGTGACGGGAGAACCCGCGAGGGTAATGTTTATTATCAAAAAAACGATTGGTCGTGGTGAAGCTATCCGCCATCTGACACGCTCCTAATTCTCTTATGGCCGTGCTGTTTATGGCGCGGAGTATTAGATAGGCTTGACAGCGTGTAAAACAAAACATTTAAATCTTAACGACAAATTTTTTTGGAGATAGGTGTGGATACCGAATTACTGAAAACCTTTTTGGAGGTCAGTAGAACGCGTCACTTTGGCAGAGCCGCAGAATCTTTGTACTTAACGCAGTCCGCGGTCAGTTTCCGCATCCGTCAGTTAGAAAACCAGCTGGGCGCAAATTTATTTACCCGTCATCGCAATAATATCCGCCTGACGCCTGCCGGTGAGCGGCTTCTGCCCTATGCCGAAAGCCTGATGAACACCTGGCAGTTGGCGAAGAAGGAGGTCGTGCGTTCGCTGCAACACACCGAGTTGTCGATCGGCGCTACCGCTTCGCTGTGGGAGGCCTATCTGACCCCTTGGTTGCAGGCGCTCTATCAACAACGCGAGGCGCTGCAGCTCGAAGCCAGGGTGGCATTAAGGCACTCTTTGGTAAAACAACTGCATGAAAGGCAGCTCGATTTACTGATCACCACCGAACCGCCGAAGATGGACGAATTGGCCAGCCAACAGCTGAGCAATTTCTCATTACGCCTGTTCTCATCCGCGTATCGTGACAAACAGGCCCCAATGCCCTACATCAAGCTGGAATGGGGAGCCGACTTCCACCAACAGGAAAGCCGCATGTTGGAAGGTGATAACGTGCCGGTCCTCACGACTACCTCCGCTCATCTGACGCGTCAGTTGCTGGAAACCACGGGCGGATGCGCTTTCCTGCCCAGCCAGTGGGAAAAGGAGTATCCGCAGCTGGTGGCCACTACTGAGATCCCGCCGATTATCCGCCCACTGTATGCCGTCTGGTTGCAAAACAGCGATCAACAGCCTTTGATTCGGCAATTACTTAAAATACCTTTAAATACCGCAGCCTAAAGCATTATGGCGGCCTTAAATGCCGTCATCGTGGTAATGACTGTCTATCATGCCAAAAGCCGCCCATCGCCTTCTGAGAGAAGATAATGCAAAACGATAAGAGAATCCGGAGGCGTGCAGGGTAAAGCTCGGAAGAACATGAAGCAGCCAGGATCGGGCAAACCTCGGCATATAGCGTCAAAAGCGCTCTTTTCCAAAGCGGGAATGCACTAAGGGAAGGGATAATAGGTAAAAAAAAAACCCTTTGCTTTCGCAAAGGGTTCTTAATATGGCAGGGGCGGAGAGACTCGAACTCGCGACACCCGGTTTTGGAGACCGGTGCTCTACCAACTGAGCTACGCCCCTAAATCTCGCTTAACATTATGCCTGCTAATAAAGCAGGCATAATTAAATAAGTGGCGGAACGGACGGGGCTCGAACCCGCGACCCCCTGCGTGACAGGCAGGTATTCTAACCAACTGAACTACCGCTCCACCGATTCTTTTACGTTGCATCTCTCGATGCCGGCAAATTCGCGCTTTGCGATTTGCGCATTACCAGTCGTCACACTGATAACGTTTATTTGATGCCTGGCAGTGTCCTACTCTCGCATGGGGAGACCCCACACTACCATCGGCGCTACGGCGTTTCACTTCTGAGTTCGGCATGGGGTCAGGTGGGACCACCGCGCTATTGCCGCCAGGCAAATTCTGTTTCATTCCAACCGCCTCACTTCCATGAAGCCATCAGAACCAATCTCGGAACTTCGCTGAAAATCTCTCTAAAAACACCTTCGGTGTTGTAAGGTTAAGCCTCACGGATCATTAGTACTGGTTAGCTCAATGCATCGCTGCACTTACACACCCAGCCTATCAACGTCTTAGTCTTAAACGTTCCTTCAGGGACCTTAAAGGCCCAGGGAAGACTCATCTTGAGGCAAGTTTCGCGCTTAGATGCTTTCAGCGCTTATCTTTTCCGCACTTAGCTACCGGGCAATGCCATTGGCATGACAACCCGAACACCAGTGGTGCGTTCACTCCGGTCCTCTCGTACTAGGAGCAACCCCTCTCAATCTTCCAACGCCCACGGCAGATAGGGACCGAACTGTCTCACGACGTTCTAAACCCAGCTCGCGTACCACTTTAAATGGCGAACAGCCATACCCTTGGGACCTACTTCAGCCCCAGGATGTGATGAGCCGACATCGAGGTGCCAAACACCGCCGTCGATATGAACTCTTGGGCGGTATCAGCCTGTTATCCCCGGAGTACCTTTTATCCGTTGAGCGATGGCCCTTCCATTCAGAACCACCGGATCACTAAGACCTACTTTCGTACCTGCTCGAGCCGTCACTCTCGCAGTCAAGCTAGCTTATGCCTTTGCACTAACCTCACGATGTCCGACCGTGATTAGCTAACCTTCGTGCTCCTCCGTTACTCTTTGGGAGGAGACCGCCCCAGTCAAACTACCCACCAGACACTGTCCTCACCCCAGATTATGGGGCCGAGTTAGAACATCAAACATTAAAGGGTGGTATTTCAAGGATGGCTCCACGCAGACTGGCGTCCACGCTTCAAAGCCTCCCACCTATCCTACACATCAAGGCTCAATGTTCAGTGTCAAGCTATAGTAAAGGTTCACGGGGTCTTTCCGTCTTGCCGCGGGTACACTGCATCTTCACAGCGAGTTCAATTTCACTGAGTCTCGGGTGGAGACAGCCTGGCCATCATTACGCCATTCGTGCAGGTCGGAACTTACCCGACAAGGAATTTCGCTACCTTAGGACCGTTATAGTTACGGCCGCCGTTTACTGGGGCTTCGATCAAGAGCTTCGCCTTGCGGCTGACCCCATCAATTAACCTTCCAGCACCGGGCAGGCGTCACACCGTATACGTCCACTTTCGTGTTTGCACAGTGCTGTGTTTTTATTAAACAGTTGCAGCCAGCTGGTATCTTCGACTGGCTTCAGCTCCATCCGCGAGGGACTTCACCTACATGCCAGCGTGCCTTCTCCCGAAGTTACGGCACCATTTTGCCTAGTTCCTTCACCCGAGTTCTCTCAAGCGCCTTGGTATTCTCTACCTGACCACCTGTGTCGGTTTGGGGTACGATTTAATGTTACCTGATGCTTAGAGGATTTTCCTGGAAGCAGGGCATCAACTACTTCTGCACCGTAGTGCATCGTCATCACGCCTCAGGGTTAGTATGCAACCGGATTTACCAGGTCACACCCCCTACACGCTTAAACCGGGACAACCGTCGCCCGGCTAGCCTAGCCTTCTCCGTCCCCCCTTCGCAGTAACACCAAGTACAGGAATATTAACCTGTTTCCCATCGACTACGCTTTTCAGCCTCGCCTTAGGGGTCGACTCACCCTGCCCCGATTAACGTTGGACAGGAACCCTTGGTCTTCCGGCGAGCGGGCTTTTCACCCGCTTTATCGTTACTTATGTCAGCATTCGCACTTCTGATACCTCCAGCAACCCTCACAGGCCACCTTCAACGGCTTACAGAACGCTCCCCTACCCAACAACGCCTAAGCGTCGCTGCCGCAGCTTCGGTGCATGGTTTAGCCCCGTTACATCTTCCGCGCAGGCCGACTCGACCAGTGAGCTATTACGCTTTCTTTAAATGATGGCTGCTTCTAAGCCAACATCCTGGCTGTCTATGCCTTCCCACATCGTTTCCCACTTAACCATGACTTTGGGACCTTAGCTGGCGGTCTGGGTTGTTTCCCTCTTCACGACGGACGTTAGCACCCGCCGTGTGTCTCCCGTGATAACATTCTTCGGTATTCGGAGTTTGCATCGGTTTGGTAAGCCGGGATGGCCCCCTAGCCGAAACAGTGCTCTACCCCCGAAGATGAGTTCACGAGGCGCTACCTAAATAGCTTTCGGGGAGAACCAGCTATCTCCCGGTTTGATTGGCCTTTCACCCCCAGCCACAAGTCATCCGCTAATTTTTCAACATTAGTCGGTTCGGTCCTCCAGTTAGTGTTACCCAACCTTCAACCTGCCCATGGCTAGATCACCGGGTTTCGGGTCTATACCTTGCAACTAATCGCCCAGTTAAGACTCGGTTTCCCTACGGCTCCCCTATACGGTTAACCTTGCTACAAAATATAAGTCGCTGACCCATTATACAAAAGGTACGCAGTCACACCACGAAGGTGCTCCCACTGCTTGTACGTACACGGTTTCAGGTTCTATTTCACTCCCCTCGCCGGGGTTCTTTTCGCCTTTCCCTCACGGTACTGGTTCACTATCGGTCAGTCAGGAGTATTTAGCCTTGGAGGATGGTCCCCCCATATTCAGACAGGATGTCACGTGTCCCGCCCTACTCATCGAACTCACGACCTGTGCATTTTAGTGTACGGGGCTATCACCCTTTGCTGCGCGACTTTCCAGACGCTTCCACTAACACACAAGCCGATTCAGGTTCTGGGCTCCTCCCCGTTCGCTCGCCGCTACTGGGGGAATCTCGGTTGATTTCTTTTCCTCGGGGTACTTAGATGTTTCAGTTCCCCCGGTTCGCCTCATGCCACTATGTATTCATGACATGATAGTGTGTCGAAACACACTGGGTTTCCCCATTCGGGTATCGCCGGTTATAACGGTTCATATCACCTTACCGACGCTTTTCGCAGATTAGCACGCCCTTCATCGCCTCTGACTGCCTAGGCATCCACCGTATACGCTTAGTCACTTAACCTCACAACCCGAAGATGTTTCCATCGTTCGTGCTGCAAACATTTGAGAGACTCTATGACAGGTTACTCTTCATCCCAGTACATCTACGGAGGGATAAATTTCAGCCGTCATGTTTCAATTTTCAGCTTGTTCCAGATTGTTAAAGAGCAATATCTTAAACATGACTCGCAAGTCATCTTTAAGATTTTTTCGGTTATCGCTAACCGGTGATAATGTCTTTCACTCATTATCGGAATGGCGTCCCCAAGGGGATTCGAACCCCTGTTACAGCCGTGAAAGGGCAGTGTCCTAGGCCTCTAGACGATGGGGACCCGAAAATCCGATTAAACTGAATAACTTAATCGGTTCGTATCAGCATGAATGACTCATGGCATCAACAGGTAGCGCTTTGCTCGTTACTTTTCATCAGACAATCTGTGTGAGCACGCCACTCGAATCAATATCTTTAGGTAAGGAGGTGATCCAACCGCAGGTTCCCCTACGGTTACCTTGTTACGACTTCACCCCAGTCATGAATCACAAAGTGGTAAGCGCCCTCCCGAAGGTTAAGCTACCTACTTCTTTTGCAACCCACTCCCATGGTGTGACGGGCGGTGTGTACAAGGCCCGGGAACGTATTCACCGTAGCATTCTGATCTACGATTACTAGCGATTCCGACTTCATGGAGTCGAGTTGCAGACTCCAATCCGGACTACGACATACTTTATGAGGTCCGCTTGCTCTCGCGAGGTCGCTTCTCTTTGTATATGCCATTGTAGCACGTGTGTAGCCCTACTCGTAAGGGCCATGATGACTTGACGTCATCCCCACCTTCCTCCAGTTTATCACTGGCAGTCTCCTTTGAGTTCCCGGCCGAACCGCTGGCAACAAAGGATAAGGGTTGCGCTCGTTGCGGGACTTAACCCAACATTTCACAACACGAGCTGACGACAGCCATGCAGCACCTGTCTCAGAGTTCCCGAAGGCACCAAAGCATCTCTGCTAAGTTCTCTGGATGTCAAGAGTAGGTAAGGTTCTTCGCGTTGCATCGAATTAAACCACATGCTCCACCGCTTGTGCGGGCCCCCGTCAATTCATTTGAGTTTTAACCTTGCGGCCGTACTCCCCAGGCGGTCGATTTAACGCGTTAGCTCCGGAAGCCACGCCTCAAGGGCACAACCTCCAAATCGACATCGTTTACAGCGTGGACTACCAGGGTATCTAATCCTGTTTGCTCCCCACGCTTTCGCACCTGAGCGTCAGTCTTCGTCCAGGGGGCCGCCTTCGCCACCGGTATTCCTCCAGATCTCTACGCATTTCACCGCTACACCTGGAATTCTACCCCCCTCTACGAGACTCTAGCTTGCCAGTTTCAAATGCAGTTCCCAGGTTGAGCCCGGGGATTTCACATCTGACTTAACAAACCGCCTGCGTGCGCTTTACGCCCAGTAATTCCGATTAACGCTTGCACCCTCCGTATTACCGCGGCTGCTGGCACGGAGTTAGCCGGTGCTTCTTCTGCGAGTAACGTCAATTGATGAACGTATTAAGTTCACCACCTTCCTCCTCGCTGAAAGTGCTTTACAACCCGAAGGCCTTCTTCACACACGCGGCATGGCTGCATCAGGCTTGCGCCCATTGTGCAATATTCCCCACTGCTGCCTCCCGTAGGAGTCTGGACCGTGTCTCAGTTCCAGTGTGGCTGGTCATCCTCTCAGACCAGCTAGGGATCGTCGCCTAGGTGAGCCATTACCCCACCTACTAGCTAATCCCATCTGGGCACATCTGATGGCAAGAGGCCCGAAGGTCCCCCTCTTTGGTCTTGCGACGTTATGCGGTATTAGCTACCGTTTCCAGTAGTTATCCCCCTCCATCAGGCAGTTTCCCAGACATTACTCACCCGTCCGCCGCTCGTCACCCAGGGAGCAAGCTCCCTTGTGCTACCGCTCGACTTGCATGTGTTAAGCCTGCCGCCAGCGTTCAATCTGAGCCATGATCAAACTCTTCAATTAAAAGCTTGATTTGCTTCCACTCGAGAAGCGATGCTCAAAGATTTACTGCATGAATTTTACTTCAGTTAGTCACTCTTCAAGACTTGATATTTTTTTGCATCCGAAGATGCTGGATATCGTCTTGTGGAGTGCCCACACAGATTGTCTGATAAATTGTTAAAGAGCAGTGAGTTAGTCGCTTTCGCTTGCTAACTCGAGGTGGCGTATATTACGCTTTTCACCCGGAGAGTCAAGCGTTTATTTCGCTTTCCTCTCGCTGACCCGGCGGCTTGTCAGTCGTTGTTCCCGGTCAGTGGAGGCGCATTATAGGGAGTTCTCGGCGGGCCGCAACCCCTAAATGCAAAAAACTTTTCAAGCGCGGATTTTTTCGGCAAAACGCTGGCCAAACCCGCGTTTTTGTCACTTTTCGTACTGGATCTGGCTAAATTCCTGGGCAAAGCGGTCGACCTGTTGCCAATCTGTGTACTCCACTTCCTTACTGGTATCCGTTTCACCGCCCGTCATACGCATAATGAATTGAATCATGATGCGATCGAACCAGCGATAGCGCGGATAACGCAATGCGCCGGCAAACACCGCGCACTGTTTTGGCTGCCACGGCGAAGCCAACAGGAACTTACGGGTATAGGCGTTGGTTTGCGGCGAACGCTTTTCCGGTTTACGCGCGGTCAGGTTGACGGCAAAGAATGCGCTCGGCATCCGATTCAACTGCTCGGCATGACGCTTGACGAATTTATCCAGCGCCGGGTTAAAGTGCCCGTAACGGATAGAAGCGCCGATCATCACCTGCTGATACTGGTTAAGATCGACCTGTTCTGCCTGCAGCAGATCGATCACCTCACAACGCAGCGTGTCCTGCAACTTGCTTGCTATATAAGAAGCGATAGCACGTGTTTGCCCGTCACGGCTCGAATAAAGTATCAATGCCTTCATGGCCTACTCCTTATATCAGGCTTACTCACGCCAGAAGGTTGGCGTGAACAGCACCAGCAATGTAAACACTTCCAGGCGCCCGAACAGCATCGTCACCACCAGGACCCACTTGGCCGCCGCCGGCATCGTGGTGAAGTTATCCGCCACTACGCCCAGACCGGGGCCGAGGTTATTGAGCGTTGCCGTCACTGCGGCGAACGCGGAAAAGTCGTCAACGCCGGTGGCAATGATCGCCAGCATGCTGACGATAAACACCAGCGCATAAGCAGAGAAGAATCCCCACACCGCCTCCAGAATGCGTTCCGGCAGCGCACGGTTGCCCAATTTGATGGTATAGACCGCGTTGGGGTGCACCAGCCTTTTCAACTCGCGCGAACCTTGCAGGTACAGAAGCAGGATACGGATCACCTTCAGGCCGCCGCCGGTCGAGCCGGCGCAACCGCCGATGAACGCCGAGCACAGCAACAACATCGGCAGGAACAGCGGCCACTTGGCGATGCTGTCGGTCGTGAAACCGGCCGTAGTCGCCATCGATACCACCTGGAAGAACGCCTGATTGAGCGTTTCCATACCGCTCTTATAGACGCCATGTCCCCAGAGCACCAACGTACACACCACCACCAGCGTCAACTGAACGAAGATAAACATGCGGAATTCAGGATCGCGCCCATACACCTTCAGGCTGCGGCCGCTCAGCAAAGCGAAGTGCAGGCCGTAGTTACAGCCGGAAATCAGCAGGAACA
>NZ_JBFAHM010000030.1:0-14657 GCF_040654195.1 Hamadaea sp. NPDC050747 | reverse complement strand
TTCAGCGCGAGATCGAGGACGCGCTGTCGGAGCGGATCCTGTTCAACGAGCTCAAGTCCGGGCAGAAGGTCGTCGTCGACTGCGAAGGCGACCCGACCGACATCGAGAACGCGAAGCTCGTCTTCCGCGGCGGGGTGCGGGAGACCCCGGCTGAAGAGGTCGAGGCGACTCCGGTCGCCGCGGCGCCGACCGAGTCGGCTGCCTGACACAGGGCGTAAAGGAAAGGGCGGGCCTGCGGGCCCGCCCTTTCCGCGTACCTCGGCTCAGCCGCCGCACGCCCCCGCGCACGCCCCTTGGACGTACTCCTCCAGCAGAGCGGGCTGCACCCCGGACTGCTTCATCCTGGTCAGCACAGCCAGGAAGTCGTCCGGGTACGCCGGCCGGAAGTGCATCAGGACGATGTGTCCGGGCTGAATGGTGTGGTTGCTGGTCTGATACCGCACCTTGCCCTTGTCGACCGTCTCGGTCCAGTAGAAGACCACTTTCTGCCCGCATTCCCGGGCGACCCGCAAGGTCGTGTCGTCATAGTTGCCGTACGGCGGGCGGAACAAGGTCGGCCGTCGGCCGAAGAGCTTGCCCAGCCGATCGGCCGCGTCGCAGATCTCGTGATGCTGGAAGGCGTACGTCTTGCCCTTGAGGGACGTGTGCGTGATCGTGTGGTTCTCGATCACCGCCCCGGCCGCCTGGAGCGCCTTGAAGTAATCGGTGTGGCCCTCGACGTACTGGAGGGTCAGAAACAGCGTCATGCGGATGCCGGATGCCTTGAGCAGCTGCAGTGCCATGGGGTGCCGGGTCGCCCCGTCGTCGATGGTCAGGAAGGCCACCTTCTGCGTGGTCGGCACCTTGAACCACAACGGCGAGCTGGTGCCGGCGTCCACATTCACCGCGGCCGGGGGCGGCGGCGGGCCGAACTTCGGCAGCCGGCTCGTGTACCAGGCGAGATCCTTGACGACGCTCGGCGTCGGGCTCGGCGGCCGCTTGGTCGGCGACGAGGAGGGCTTCCCCCACGGACTGTCCGACGGGGACGCCTCCAGCGTGGGATCCAGCGTCGGCTCGTCGGCCGGCGCCGACGTCTGCGGCGGCACGAACGTGGGCTGCTTGGCTGGTCCGCTGCCGCAGGCGGTCACGACGGCGGTCAGCGCAGCCAGCGAGGCGGCGATGCCCAGGCGGAGGCCGGCGTGCGACAAAGGACGGTTGAGACGGGGGCTCACGACCGCAGCGTAGGCTGGTAGCGCGCTGGGCGCCACCAATCAATCGCCGACTTTCGTCACTGGGCGTCGCCGTGTCTCGCCCGGGAGCGTGAACCGGTCCCGGCCCGACCGGGTGACCAGACCGTCCGCGAGCAGGCTGGCGAGGGCCCGGTCGCGCTGCTCAGGCAGATGCCACAGGGCGGCGATGCGGTCCTGCGGCACCGGGCCGCTACTCGCCCGCAGTTCGGCCATGATGAGTCCTCGGACCTGGCGGTCCGTGCCCGCGTACCCCTGCGGTTTGCGGGTCGGCCCGGTGCTCGCCGGCCGTCCCGCCGACAGCCAGGCACACGAGCCGGTCAGTGGGCAGTCCGCGCAGTTCTGGTTCCGGGCCGTGCAGATCACCGCGCCCAGCTCCATGTACGCAGCACTGACGCGAGCGGCGACCGCCGGTTCGGCGGGGAGCAGCCCCTCGACCAGAGCGAGATCGGCAGGGGTGGTGGCCGGGCCGGGCTCGGCGGCACCGCTGACCGCGCGGGCGACCAGACGCCGGACGTTCACGTCGACGACCGGGTGCCGCTGCCCGTACGCGAACGCGGCGACGGCCCGGGCGGTGTAGTCGCCGATGCCGGGCAGCGCCAGCAGTTGTTCCAGCCGGGACGGCACCTCGCCGGCGTGCCGTTCGACGATCGCCCCGGCACAGGCGTGCAACCGCATCGCCCGGCGCGGGTAGCCGAGCCGGCCCCAGGCGCGGATGGCGTCGGCGGCGGTGTCCGCCGCGAGATGCGCCGGGGTGGGCCACCGGTGGACCCACTCGGTCCAGACCGGCAGCACCCGGCTGACCGGCGTCTGCTGGAGCATCACCTCGCTGACGAGGATGGGCCAGGCTCCGACGCCGGGTACGCGCCACGGCAGGTCGCGGGCGTTGCGCTCGAACCAGTCCAGAGCGACGTCGGCGATCGGCATGTCCCCCACCCTACGTGCCGTCCCGGAGCGTGGACGGAGCACAATGCACCGATGACCGAACTCGCCGTCACCGTGCTCGGGCACGACCGTCCGGGCATCGTCGCCGACGTCGCCGGAGCCCTCTCGACGCTCGGGGCTAACCTCACCGACTCCACGATGACCCGGCTGCGCGGGCACTTCGCGATGACCCTGATCTGCGCCGGAGACCTTTCGGTGGGGGAGGTCGAGACGGCGCTGCGGCCGCTGACCGCCGACGGCCGCCTGCTTGTCGGCGTACGCGAGGTCGGGGCGGACGAGGAAGGTCCGGCTGCGGGCGTTCCCCACCTGGTGAGTGTGCACGGCGCCGACCGGCTGGGCATCGTGGCGGCGGTGACCCGGGCGCTGGCCGAAGCCGGCGGCAACATCACCGACCTCTCGACTCGCCTGGTGGGCCCGCTGTATGTGCTGGTCGCCGAGGTGGAACTGCCGAAGGGCAGCACCGAGGCGGTCGCCGCCCGGCTGGCCGAGGTCAGCGAGAGCCTGGGCGTCGACGTGACGCTGCGCCGGACCGAGGCGGATCTGCTGTGACCTCCGCGAACGAACTGGCCCGATACGAGGCGCTGGGCGTCGAGGGCGTCGTCCGGCCGGTGGTGACCGCACCCGACCCGGTGCTGGCCCGCCCAGGCGAGCTGGTCGACCCGACCGATCCCGAGGTGGTGCGGCTCGCCGCCGACCTGTTCGCCACGATGCGGGTCTCGCCCGGCTGCGTCGGGCTGGCCGCACCGCAGATCGGCGTATCCGCCCGGCTGTTCGTCGTGGACGTCACCGGGCACCCGAAGACCAACACCGTGCACGGTGCGTACGCCCTGGCCAACGCCGAGATCGTCGAGGCCAGCCGCTGGCGGCCCGGACGCGAGGGCTGCATGTCGGTGCCCGACCTGACCGGCGACGTCAAGCGAGCCGGCCGCATCGTGGTGGTGGGGGAGGCTCCGGGAACGGGCGCGAAGATCACGCTCACCACCGACGCCTTCGAGGCTCGCGCTCTGCAACACGAGATCGACCACTGTGCTGGTCTGCTGTTCCTCGACCGGGTCAGCGGCGCGCACGCCCTCTATCAGCGCAAGGTCTACTTATGACTGTCGGCCGTCCAGCGGTGTGTCGGCGCTTTGCGGAGAAGCGCCCTGGCACTAGCGTGTGGGCATTATGAGACTCACGGTGGGTCCGCTGCCGGCCGCTGTCTATTGGCGCCGGCGCGCGGTGGTGCTCGGAGGTGTGCTGGTTGCCGCACTCCTCGTCTCATACGCGTGCACGTCGGGGCCGAAAACCTCGGCCTCGGGCAACTCCAGTCCGACCAAGAGCCCGAGTGCGGCGGCGACGGGCGGCAACGTCCCGGCCAACGTGGTCTCGCCGACGGTGAGCCCGTCCGCCTCGGCCCAGTCGAGCCCGACCGCGCTCGCCAGCGACGAGCCCGTCGACCCGCGCGCGTGCACGGACGCCGAGCTGAAGGTGACCGCGAAACCGGTTCAGACCAGCGTCAACCGCGGCGCCAGCGTCCTGATCTACCTGTACATCAAGAACGTGTCCGACCGGACCTGCACCCGGGACATCGGCCCGGACCTGCAGGAGCTGCGGGTGGTTCAGGGTGCGGAGAAGATCTGGTCCTCCGACGACTGCGATCCGCCGCGCGGCAGCAACGTCCACACCTTCCAGCAGGGGCTGGAGGTGTCGTTCAACGTCGAGTGGAACGGCAAGCTCAGCACCTCGTGCAGCACGACGGTGAAGCGCACGCCCACCGGCCCGGCCCCGGACCCGGGTAAGTACCAGGTCGTCGGGCGGGTCGGGACGAAGCTGAGCGACGGGGTCACCCTCACCATCAAGTGAGGCGTCAGACGTAACGCTCCAGGATGGACGCCTCGGCCAGACGGGACAGGCCTTCGCGTACGCCCCGGGCGCGAGCGTCGCCCACACCGTCGACCGCCTGCAGATCCTCGACCGTCGCGCCCAGTAGCCGCTGCAGGCTGCCGAAGTGGTCGACGAGCCGGTCGACGACCGCACCCGGCAGCCGCGGGACCTTGGCGAGCAGCCGGAAGCCACGCGGGCTCACCGCCGCGTCGAGCGCCTCGGTGGAGGCCGGGTAGCCCATCGCGCGGGCGACCGCCACGAGATCGATCAGCTCGGTGGCGGTGAGCATGTCCAGCTCCACCAGCGCCTCATCCGCCGTACGCGCCTTGCGGCCGGTCGGCAGGTAGTCGCGGATCACGAGGGTGCGGTCGGCGTCGACGCCCGCCATCAGCTCGTCGAGCTGGAGCGACAGCAGCCGGCCGTCGGTGCCGAGTTCCACCACGTAACCCGCGATCTCGTCGGAGATGCGCCGCACCATCTCGAGTCGCTGCACGACGGCCAACGCGTCGCGTACCGTCACGAGATCCTCGATCTCCAGCGCGGACAGCGTGCCGCTGACCTCGTCGAGCCGCAGCTTGTAGCGCTCGAGCGTGGCCAGGGCCTGGTTGGCCCGGGAGAGGATGGCGGCCGAGTCGTCGAGGACGTGGCGGGTGCTGTTGATGTAGAGCCCGATGATGCGCATCGACTGGCTGACCGAGATGACCGGGAAGCCGGTCTGCTTGGCCACTCGCTCGGCGGTCCGATGCCGGGTGCCGGACTCCTCGGACGGGATGGAGGGGTCGGGCATCAGGTGCACCGCGGCCCGCAGGATGCGGGTGCCGTCGGTGGAGAGCACGACGGCGCCGTCCATCTTGCACAGCTCGCGCAGCCGAGTCGCGGAGAACTCCACATCGAGCGGGAAGCCGCCGGTGCAGATGGACTCGACAGTCTTGTCATAGCCGAGCACGATCAGCGCGCCCGTCCGCCCCCGGAGGATGCGTTCGAGGCTGTCGCGCAGCGGGGTGCCCGGGGCCATCCGGGCGAGGGTGGCCCGGAGCGGATCGCCACCCATGGCGTTCCAGCTCGGTTCGCGTTCGCTCGGCACGGCCACAGTCTACGGGGTGCGCTCGGCGGCGAGCAGCGCCGACATCTGGAGGGCTTGGGGCAGGTCGCCGACCTCGTGGACCTTCAGGCCGGTCGGCGCCGTTCCCTTGGCGGGCGCGCACCCTACCGGCACCAGGGCCACGGTGAACCCCAGGCGGGCGGCCTCGGCGAGGCGCTGCGCGACGTTGCCGACCCGGCGGATCTCGCCGGTCAGACCGACCTCCCCCACCGCCACGAGGTTCGGGACGGTGGCGAGGTTCACCTTGGCCGACGCTATGGCGAGCGCCATGGCGAGGTCGACGGAGGGCTCGGTGACCTTGATGCCGCCCACGGTCGAGGCGAAGACCTCGCGTTCGTGCAGGCCCTTGCCGGGTCCGCGGCGCTCCAGGACGGCAAGCAGCATCGCCAGCCGGGCCGAGTCGAGGCCGGAGACGGTCCGCCGGGGCGAGCCGTTGGCCGGACTGGCGCCGATGAGCGCCTGCACCTCGGTGACCAGGGCGCGCCGGCCCTCCATCACCACGGTGCAGCAGGTGCCCGGCACGGGCTCGGCGTGCCGGGTCAGGAACAGCCCGGACGGATCGGGCAGCGAGGCGATGCCGGTCTCGTGCATCTCGAAGCAGCCGACCTCGTCCACGCTGCCGAACCGGTTCTTGAGCCCCCGGATGAGCCGGAGCGAGGAGTGCTTGTCGCCCTCGAACTGCAGCACCACGTCGACCAGGTGCTCCAGGACGCGCGGCCCGGCCACGTTGCCGTCCTTGGTGACGTGGCCCACGAGGATCGTCGCGATGCCCCGCTCCTTGGCCGTCGCGATCAGCGCCGCGGTCACCGCCCGCACCTGGGTGACCCCACCCGGTACGCCGTCGGAGGTGGGCGAGGAGACCGTCTGGACACTGTCGACGATGAGCAGCCCGGGGCGGACGGCGTCGACGTGGCCGAGCAGCGCCGCGAGATCGGTCTCGGCCGCCAGGTAGAGCCGCTCGTGGAGGGTCTGCATCCGCTCGGCCCGCAGGCGGACCTGGCTGACCGACTCCTCACCGCTGACGACGAGCGAGTTGCTCCCGGAATGGACGGCCCATTGCTGGGCGACGTCGAGAAGGAGAGTGGACTTGCCGACGCCCGGTTCTCCGGCGAGCAGCACGACGCCGCCCGGCACCAGACCGCCGCCCAGGACGCGATCCAACTCGCTGACGTGGGTCGGCACGGCGCGGGCCGGAATCGGGCTGATCTCGGCGATCGGCCGAGCGGGCTCGCCGGGCATGCGGGGCGCGATCTGCCGCAGCGCCACGGGAGCGGCGGCGGCCGGGGCCGACTCCACGACGGAGCCCCACTCGCCGCACTCCGGGCAGCGGCCCACCCACTTCGGGGGCTGGTAGCCGCAGGCGTCGCAGAGGAACGCGGGCCGGGAAGCCTTCGCCGGGGCCTTGGTCGGTCGGGTCACGCGGAGAACCGTAGCGTCCCCTTACGACAAACGAGGGCGGACCCGACCGGGCCCGCCCTCGTTTCAGCGAAAGGTGTTACTCGTGCTTGACCTCGATCGAAGCGCGGGGCTGCGGCGAGAGCGGGTTCGACAGCGGCACCCGGCAGATGGCCTGGCCGTTGGCGAAGACACAGGACTCGCGCGGACGGAGTTCCGGGCTGGTGTCCGGGGCCGGCGACGCCGGGGCCTGCGTGAGCTGGAGGCCGGAGCCGACCGTGAACTGGAAGTTGACGCTGCGAACCAGGTCACCCGGCATGAGCGCCTCGGTCAGGCCCTGCAGCGTGAGGGCCTGGCCCTCGCCCTGGCCGAACGAGAGGAAGCTGCCGGACGGAATCGTGAAGGTCGCCGGGCCGCCGCCGGCGGCGGTCTCCGACGGGCTCGGCTTCGCCGTCGCGCTCGGGCTCGCCGATCCGGAGACCGTGGCGCTGGGGCTCGCCGATCCGGTGGCCGTCGGCGACGCGGACGGGGACTGGGTCGGCGCGGCGGTCGCACCGGCGGCGCCCACGGTCACCGAGGACGCGGCGCCGGGCGCGGTGACGGTGACCTTCAGCGGCTGCGGGGTGTCGTTGAAGATGCCGACCTGCAGCTGCGCCGAGCCGCCCTTGGCGTATCCCTTGTTGGTGTCGTAGACCACGGCGAGGTCGCGGAGCGATACGCTGCCGCCCTGCTGCGCCGGGTCGGTGCTGTTCACCGAGAAGGTCTGGTTCACGCCGGGCACCGGGGGCGCCATGTACGCCGTCTGCGTGACCTGCCCAGCGCTGCACGCGCCGAGGGCGGTCGTCGCCGCGGCCAGGGCGGCGAGTGCGAATGCCCGGCCCGTGTTCTTCCGGGTGAACCGGGCGGGCTGCTCAGTCACGCGCGTCACGTCGGTCCTCCTCAGACCCATGAAGGCTGTGCGCTCGGCCGGCGGGGGGCCGGTCTACCGGGCGCATTCCTTCGACAGACTAGTTGGCGGAGATCGGCTCCCTTCGCCGACCCGCCCATCTGCGCCGCGTGAGTTAGAGGAGCGCAAATACGGCGAGGCCAGTGAGGACGGCGCCGACCGCGCGAGCGCGCGATTCGCCCAGACGCTGCGGCAGCCCGCGTACGCCGGTCGCGTCGTCCATCGCGAGATCCGGGACCGCGTTGAGCAGATGCGCCGCCCCGCCGAAGCAGGCCGCCGCGACCACCAGTTGCCCCGGCGGGGTGGCCGGGACGGCGGCGATGATGAACATCGGGATCGCGGCGAACGAGATCAAGTAGGGCACGATCGAGAACACGGTGCCCTTGAGCGGCCAGTTGTAGAGCTGGGCACTGACCAGCCCGACGACGGCCGCGCCCGCCGCCAGAGGACGCGTCGCGGCCACGGCCAAGGCGATCATGGCGAGCGAGGCGATCAGGGCGGCGGTGGCGACCCAGGGCCGGCCCTGGGGCCATTCCAGGGCGAGCGGCTTGTCGGCTCGGCGTACGGCGCGGTCCCGGTCGGCGTCGATGGCGTCGTTCGCCCAGCCCACGGCCAGCTGACTGGTTCCGACCACCCCGGCGACGAGGAGCACCCCGGCCGTTCGGTGGCCGACCGCGTACGCGATCAGCCCGCTCAAGACGGTGACGGCCGCGACGGGAGCGGGATGGCAGCACCGCAGCAACGCCGAGGCGCGCCGCACCACGCTCCCCCGGGTCACGTGGTGCTCGGCGGGGGACTGAGCGACGCGACGGCCGAAGCGGTCGCCGTGGCGCTCGCCGAGAGGGTGGAACTGGCCGAGACGGTGGCACTGGGAGCGGCCGAGACCGTGGCCGAGGCGGTCACCACGGTGTGGCCGGTCGGCGGCACGCTCGTGGACGGCATCGGCGTCGTGTTGTTGCGGGGCGTCATCACGCCGCTCCAGGTGACCGCGATCAGGCCCACCAGGGTGATCAGCACGGCGATGGCCAGGATCAGCAGCGGCAGCAGGGCGGACGGCTCGTCCGGATCGTCGATTTGTTCGGGCAGGTGCAACCGGCGGCGCCAGACTCGCATCCGCTCGGCCCGGCGGGCTCGGCGAGCGGCGCGGCGCAGCTCGCGGCGGACGATCTCGGCCTCTTCATCGAGTTCTGCCGGATCGTCCGGAATCACGACCTCGCCCCATTCGGGCGGAAGGTCGGGAAGCCCGTTCCCCAGCGTGCCCATCGCCCCGGACTCCTCCTGCATGGTGGCTTTCAGTGTGCCGCTGCGGGCCGCCGAGCGCCAGACGTTCTTCGCGTCGACGTTTGGGACTTTCGGTCAACTACCCGGCACTCTCCGTCACCAACGGCTCCTCTGGCATCCTTGGGATACCCACCTAAACCGGTCGTCATGCCCCTTCTTTGCTAGTCGCGCAACCCGGAGTGCTCACGATTACAGGCACTGTGAGCTGCGCTAACGGTGGGGCGCAGGGTGGGACATCGGTGCGGAGCCGTGTTACCCTAGACACAGCGAAAGGGGTTTCGTACCTATGGTTTTCAGTGTCGGCGAGACCGTTGTCTACCCCCACCACGGGGCCGCACTCATCGAGGCTATCGAGACTCGCATCATCAAGGGTGAGGAAAAGCAGTACCTCGTCCTTCGTGTCGCTCAAGGCGATCTGACGGTGCGTGTCCCCGCTGAGAACGCCGAGATCGTCGGCGTGCGCGAAGTCGTCGGAGAAGAGGGCCTGACCAAGGTCTTCGATGTCCTGCGAGCTCCGCACACCGAGGAGCCGACCAACTGGTCGCGGCGTTACAAGGCGAACCTGGAGAAGCTGGCCTCCGGCAATCCGCTCAAGGTCGCCGAGGTCGTGCGAGACCTCTGGCGGCGCGAGCGCGAGCGTGGCCTCTCGGCCGGAGAGAAGCGCATGCTCGCGAAGGCTCGCGACATCCTCGTCGGCGAGGTGGCTCTCGCCGAGCGGAGCACCAAGGACGAGGCTGAGGTTCTGCTCGACAAGGTGCTGCACGAGGCATAACACCCCCGTGATCGAAAAACTCGCAGACCGCGGCATCACCACCTCACGTGGTGATGCCGCGGTTCTCGTTCCCGCCGCGGGGGCCGGCGTACGCCTCGGTGGCGACGTCCCCAAAGCCCTGCGTGAGCTGCGTGGGGAATCCTTGCTGGTCCACGCGGTCAAGCGGGCCGCCGCGGCGGTTTCGGTGCGGCTGATCGTCGTCGCCGCTCCCCCGCACCTCGTCGCCGAGGTTCAGGAGCTGCTGGCCGAGGTGGACGCCGACCTGGTCGTGGTCGCCGGCGGGGCGAGCCGGCAGGAGTCGGTCGCCCGGGCGCTCGCTGTCGTTCCCGAGGGGATCGACATCGTGCTCGTGCACGACGCGGCTCGGGCGCTCACCCCGCCCCAGCTGGTCGACGGCGTCGCCGAGGCGGTACGCACCGGGCACGGAGCGGTCATCCCGGTGCTGCCGGTGGTCGACACGATCAAGCGCGTCGACTCGAACGGGGACGTCGCCGCAACGGTCGACCGCAGTGAGCTGCGCGCCGTGCAGACTCCCCAGGGCTTCCGGCGTGAGGTGCTCGTGAAGGCGCACGCCGAAGCGGCTGGCGAGCATACGGACGACGCCGGGATGGTGGAACGACTGGGGCTGCCGGTGCATTGCATACCGGGGTCGGAGCTGGCCCTCAAGATCACGCGCCCGGTCGATCTGATCATCGCCGAGGCCCTGCTGACGGCGTCCGGGGAGGTGGCCCGATGAGGGTCGGCATCGGCACCGACATCCACGCGTTCGGGAAAGACCGCGAGTGCTGGGTCGCCGGGCTGCAGTGGCCGGGCGAGCGCGGACTCGACGGGCACTCCGACGGCGACGTCGCAGCCCACGCAGCCTGCAACGCGCTCTTCACCGCGGCCGGGCTGGGTGACCTGGGCGCGAACTTCGGCGTCGACCGGCCCGAGTTCCGCGGAGCCTCCGGCGTGACCCTGCTCGCCGAGGCGGCTCGGCTGGTACGAGCGGCCGGGTACGAGATCGGCAACGTGTCCGTCCAGGTCATCGGGGTCGCGCCGCGCATCGGCAAGCGCCGGGATGAAGCGGAGAAGGTGCTTTCCGAAGCGGCGGGCGCCCCGATCACCCTGTCCGGCGCGACCACCGACGGGCTCGGGTTCACCGGGCGAGCCGAAGGGCTGGCCGCCGTCGCGGTGGCACTCCTAACCCCCGCGCGTCCCGCCGGCACTGGCCTCGGCTGGCCCCGCACCTTCTAGCGGAAATCTGGCGCGATATCCGGGATAACGTCCCCATCGACCGCAGCTGAGGCCGCGCTTTCCCGGATAATGCGCGAAGCGACTGCCGAGCGAAGCGACCGCCGAGCGAGGCCCGCCGTGCGATGAGACCGCCGAGCGAGGCCCGCCGTGCGAAGCGAGCGCCGGCGAAGCGTCAGCCCGCGCCGTCCGGCCGAGCAGCCCCCGGCCGCGCCCACGTCCACGCGTACGCGCTGTCTTCGCAGGCGAGTCCGGCATCGCACAGGTCGAGGGGCCGGAAGGTGTCGACCATGACGGCCAGCTCGTCGAAGTAGTCGGCGCCGATCGCGCGTTCCGGCGCTCCGGGCTGGGGTCCGTGGGTGAAGCCGGACGGGTGCAGGGAGATGGAGCCCTGTTCGATGCCGGAGCCGCGCCGGGCCTCGTAGTTGCCGCCGGTGTAGAAGAGCATCTCGTCGGAGTCCACGTTGTGGTGGTTGTACGGCACCGGGATGGCCAGCGGGTGGTAGTCGACCTTGCGCGGGACGAACGAGCAGATCACGAAGTTCGGGCCTTGGAAGGTCTGATGTACGGGCGGCGGCTGGTGGATCCGGCCCGTGATCGGCTCGAAGTCGTGGATGGAGAACGCCCACGGATAGAGGTGCCCGTCCCAGCCGACCACGTCGAACGGGTGGTGGGCGTAGGTGAACTTCGTCCAGCCGCGCCTGTGCTGGACAAGCACGTCGACCTCGGTCTCGTCGACGAGCAGCGGCGCCGACGGGCCACGGACGTCGCGCTCGCAGTAGGGCGAGTGTTCCAGGAACTGGCCGCGGACGGAGAGGTAGCGCTTGGGCGGGCCGATGTGCCCGGTCGCCTCGATCGCCAGGATGCGGACCGGCGCGCCGACCGGCACGACCCGGTAGATCACCGAGGTGGGGATGATGACGTAGTCGCCTTCACTAGCCTCGAGCAGCCCGAAGGAGGTCTCGAAGACGGCCCGGCCGGACTCGAGGTAGAGACACTCGTCGCCGACGGCGTTCCGGTAGAGCGGGGACGGGGTATCGGCGACCACGTAGGAGATGCGTACGTCGTCGTTGGCGAGCAGATGCTGCCGGCCGGTGACCGCGTCGGCGCCACCGACCTCCAGCTTGTGCGTCTGCAGGTGGCGGGGCTTCAAAGGACGGTTCGGCACGCGAGTCCACGCCGGCGGGTCGTACGCCTCGGCCGCGACGATGGCTGTCGGGAGGTACCGGTGGTAGAGCAGCGAGGAGTCGGAGGAGAACCCCTCCTGGCCCATCAGCTCCTCGGCGTACAGGCTGCCGTCCGGCTGCCGGAACTGCGTGTGCCGCTTCCGCGGGATCTCCCCGACGCTCCGGTAGTGCGGCATCGTGACCTCCCAAGATTGCCCGCTGTGCATGCTCGATCGTCCGATTATCGGACAGACTTGTCCGCTCCGCAAAGCATCCGCTAGATTGCCTGATCATGTCAACGGCGGCGAGCGCACCGATCCCACCGCTTCTCCAGCGGTTGCTCGACGATGCCGCCGTGTTCCCGCCGGGCAACGCGACGTTGTCGCAGGCCTTCACGGGGCACCGAGAGCACCGCTCCGCCTGGTACTCCGACCTCGTCGGAGTCCTCCTCCTGCCGGCGTCTGCGGCGAAGGAGGCGGCCGCCCAGCTCCGGCCGGACGAGCGGATCGAGATCGGCGTCATCGGCGACCAGCCGCTGGCCCAGCTGTCCACCACGCTCTCGGGCATCGACCCGCGACTGCCGGTGCAGCAGGTGGAGGCGGCCGTCGCCAAGCGCGGGGAAGACCCCCAGCCCGGCCTGAGAGCACTGCTCTCCATGCTCGCCGAGCACGGCCTGATGGGCTATGCCGAGATCCCGTTGACCTGGGGATTGCTGGAAGCACTGGACACCGTGGCCGAAGCGCGCGCCGCCGGCCAGCCGGTCGCGGCGAAGTTCCGCACCGGTGGCCTGGCCGCCGAACTGTTCCCCACGCCCATGGAACTCGCCGCCGTGATCTGCGCCTGCCGCGACCGTCAGCTGCCGTTCAAGCTGACCGCCGGGCTGCACCACGCCGTGCGCCACACCGATCCGGAGACCGGCTTCGTCCACCACGGATTCCTCAACGTGCTCGCGGGCGCCTGCGCCGCCGCGGAGGGTGCGGAGGTCGCCGACGTCGCGGCGGTGATCGGCACGACTCAGCCGCTGACGTTGATGGAGGCGGCGCGTACCCGCCGTCAGGCCGATCGCCCGCTCTGGGTGGGCTACGGCACCTGTTCGATCGCCGAGCCGCTGGAAGACCTGGTCCAGCTCGGTCTGCTCGGCCTGTAACCCGGGAGGGTCAGTGCTCGACCACCTGCCATACGGCGTCTTTCTGCGTACCGGGGAGTCCCGGTGCGCGGCCCGCTGGGGCGATCACCTGATCGACCTCCACGCGGCGGAGACGCGCGGGTCGATCTCCGCGGGCGGCGCGCTGCTCGCGCCCACCCTCCAGAAGTTCCTGGCCGCGGGCCCCACCGTCTGGCAAGGGGTACGCCGAGAGCTGCTGGACCTGGTCGGCAGCCCTGCGCTCGCCGAATTCCTGGTTCCGTTGAGCGACGTGGAGCTGGTGCTGCCGTTCGAGGTCGCCGACTACGTCGACTTCTACTCGTCCGAACACCATGCGTCGAACGTGGGGCAGATCTTCCGCCCGGGCCAGCCGCCGTTGCTGCCGAACTGGCGTCATCTGCCGATCGGCTATCACGGCCGGGCCGGCACAGTCGTGGTCTCCGGTACGGAGATCACTCGCCCGTCCGGGTTGCTCTCGCCCGGCGTCGCCGGGCCATGCCGCCGCCTGGACATCGAGGCCGAGGTCGGCTTCGTCGTCGGTACGCCCTCCGACCTGGGCACGAGCGTGTCCGCCGGGGACTTCGCCCAGCACGTCTTCGGCGTGGTGCTGGTCAACGACTGGTCCGCCCGGGACATCCAGGCGTTCGAGTACCAACCCTTGGGACCGTTCCTGGGCAAATCCTTTGCGACGTCTGTGTCGGCCTGGATCACGCCGCTCGCCGCCTTGGACGAAGCCTGGGTCGCCGCACCGACACAGGATCCCGCGGTGGTGGAGCATCTCGCGGACTCCCCGCACCTCGGGCTCGACCTCCGGCTGACGGTCACCTGGAACGGGGTGGAGGTCAGCCGGCCCCCGTTCGCCTCGATGTACTGGACCCCGGCGCAACAGTTGGCACATCTCACGAGCAACGGCGCCAGTCTGCGTACGGGGGACTTGTTCGCCTCGGGGACTGTCTCCGGTCCGGAGCGGAATCAGGTCGGTTCGTTCCTCGAACTCACCTGGGGTGGGGCCGAACCGGTGGAGATTCGAGGTGAGAAGCGCACCTTCCTCGAAGTCGGCGACGAGGTCGTGATCAGCGCGTACGCCCCCGGACCGGACGGTTCGCGGATCGAGCTCGGATCGGTAGCGGGAAAGATTCGCGATAATTGATTTGCGGTCCCTGCGGGCTCTGCGTAATGTTCTCTCTGCCAGCGCGGAACGGACAAACGAGCCGGAAACACTCGGATCGGAAGGCCGGAGCGGGGCAGGCTACAACCGGGCGGTGCGGGGTTGACTTCGCGAATCTGACCGGCTAATGTAGTCGAGCCAGCAAGGAGCGGCGGAGCATGCCTCCGAGCCACATCTGCTGGATCCCCCAGGAAACAGAACATCACGATTCGTGGTGTGCGTCTCCATGGGAATCGGGCGAGGCGGGTTGACACCGCGAACTCGACCGAGTAAGTTAGACGAGTTGCCCCGAGCGGGATCCCACAATGTGGGACGACGAGCGGTGTGTGCTTGTTCTTTGAGAACTCAACAGGGTGCTTGTAAAGCCAGTGCCAAAGTAGCGGATCTCGCTTCGGTGGGATCGCACATTTTTCATC
>NZ_JBFAHM010000029.1:0-20054 GCF_040654195.1 Hamadaea sp. NPDC050747 | reverse complement strand
TGCAACACCCGGCCCGCACGCGGCTCGAAAACCCGCTCCTCCGGACGAACCGACGGCACGAACGCCCCCGACAACACCGCGATCTCACCCTCGATCATGGTGCGTTCGCGCTTGTCGCCGGCGTTGCCGCCGACCCGGACCGCGACCGCCGCGACCTGGGCCGCCTTGACTAGATATCCGCGGCGCCGCAGGTCGTTTCGCAACTTACGAAGTGTCGGCAGCGGCAGTTGGCGAATCCGGTCCTTGCTCGTCGCGACGGCGTACGCGTCGACCGCGCTGCCCTCCGCGAGGAGCCCGCGGACCGTGGTGCCGACGAGCTTGTCCGGCAACAGCTCCGGTTGGGCGTTTCCGCTGGCGTACGTCTGCTCGTAAAGCATTACAGCCAGCAGTGCCTGGGCGGATTCCAGGCCCGCGAGCTTACGCTGCAATGTCGTGGACTCGGACTGTGCCTGGCGCAGGGCGCGTCGGCTCGCCCACGCCTCAAGCGATGCCGCGGCGACGACGACAGCCATGACGGCCAAGGCGACGACGATCGTCTCGGGCGAGCGGAGGACTGCCGCAACCGCCAATGCGGCGAACATCGTTAGGAAGAGGCCTGCGAAGACTTTGCGGCGACGGCGACCGAGCGCTGCCTTCACCCTGCGGGCAAAGGCAGCGGCACGCTTGTACACGTGGGTGAGCATGTCGTGGATCGTCCTGTCAGAGCCGGATCGCTTGATCACTCACGGTGACACCACGGGTGTCGAAGAACCGCTTGGCCTTCCCGGCCAGGGCATCGGCGTCGTAGGCGCTGTGGTTGGTCACCAGGATGACGAGATCGGCGTCGGCCACCGCGACCTCGAGGTCGTCCGCCTTGAGCACGTCGACTCCAGGCACCCGCCAGGTCTCCACATAGGGGTCGTGGAAGGAGATCTTTGCGCCGAGGCCGGCGAGCGCGCGAGCCAACGGGGTGGCGGGCGACTCACGCTGATCCGCGATGTTCGCCTTGTAGGTCACGCCCAGCATGAGGACGTTGGCGCCATTGGTCGCCTTGCCGGCATCGTTCAGGATGTTCTGCGCACGACGGGCGACGTACGCCGGCATCGTCGCATTGATCTCCTGCGCGAGCTCGACGAACCGGAACGGGTAACCCAGCTTGGCTCGGACGTTGTGGCTCAGATAGTTCGGATCGATCGGGATGCAGTGACCGCCGACGCCCGGGCCGGGGTAGAACGCCTGGAAGCCGAACGGCTTGCTGGAGGCCGCGCGGATGACGTCCCAGAGATCGATGCCGAGCTGGTGGCAGAACTTCGCCATCTCGTTGACGAGCGCGATGTTGATGTGCCGGTAGGTGTTCTCCAGCAGTTTGGCCGTCTCGGCCTCACGCGTCCCCTTGGCCCGGACCACGGTCTCGATGAACTGGCCGTAGAAAGCGGCCGCCCGCTCGGTGCAGGCTGGGGTGTAGCCGCCGACAACCTTCGGCGTGTTGTGCGCGCCGAACTGCTTGTTACCCGGGTCGATGCGTTCCGGCGAGAACGCTAGGTTGAAGTCGACTCCCGCGACGAGTCCGGATTCCTCCAGGAGCGGCCGCACCACCTCGTCGGTGGTGCCCGGATACGTCGTCGACTCGAGGATCACCGTCATCCCCGGCGTGATGTTGCGAGCGACGCACCGAACGGCGGATTCGACGGCGTTCAAGTCCGGGCCGCCGTCGGCGGACAGCGGAGTCGGCACACAGATGACCGCGGTCTTAGCGCCGCGAATATCCGATTCGTCAGTGGTTGGCCGGAAGCCGGCAGCAAGCATCGCAGCGATGTCATCGTCCGAGAGATCGTCCACGTGGGATCGGCCGGCGCTCAGTGCATCGACCACGCGGTCACTGATGTCGAACCCGACAACCGACAAACCAGACTTGACGGCCTCCTGCGCAAGAGGGAGGCCCACGTAGCCAAGGCCGAGAATTACGACGTCCGCAGTCACGCCTTCTCCTTGAGGGGTCGCCGGTGGGTCACCCCACACGGCCAAGGGCGGCGGGACGCAGCGCCCCGCCGAAAGTCAGGCGGTGTCCCACAAATTGCGGTCTTGTGAGATCGCCCCCGTGTATATGGTCGGCGAATACTAGCGCAGCAGGCCACACCATGTGGGGCCTGGCCTGCCCGGTGCTGCGGCGAGGCGGGTCCACCGGTCAGAGGCGACGGAGCACTCGCGCCAGTCGAAGCAGTGCTCGACCACCGACCGAACGACGCAGGAGTGTACGGACCAAGGCCTTGCCCTGATGATCCCGGCGAACCCGCTCGACCTCGTCCGCCAGAGCTGCCACCCGCTTCAACAGGTACTCTTCGGACTGAGCCGTCAAAGCGACCTGGAGGGTCAGGGCCTCGTCGCTTAGTCGCCGCGCCTCAGCCGCCCGAGCGGTGGCGATGCCTGCGCCGACCCAAGCGGCCAGGAAAGGCGATCCCGCGTCCACGCCGAGTGCGCCCGGCCGGACCACGGCGGCCGGCGCTCCGGCGAGGTCCGCCACGCCTACCCACTCCCAGCCCGCGAGCAGACCGTCTACGCCGGGCTCCAGCCAGTCGTCGCCATTGATCACGACGACGAGCACGCCGTCCGGGCCCAGTAAGGGACGGATGGCGACGGCGAAAATCTCGACGGCGGCCGAACGCAGTCGGCTGAGATCGAGCACCGCGACGTCGAACGGGCCCTGGTGGGAGACATCGCCGAGTTCGGGCGCATCGACGATCGTCGCATCAGCGAAAGGCAGGGTCATGGCTGCTACGCCACCCCGGCCGGCGTCGGTGGAAACAAGCATCCGACACCCGTCTGGGACGCGCAGCACCGCGGCGCGGACCGTCGAATCGGCCAGGTCGAGATCTGTCATCCCGCCTCACCTCCGCCGATTTCGCTGGTTACGATGTCCGACGCAGATTAGCTCACACGTGGCGGCCCACGCTGCTCGCGGCTGGGCGTCGCCGCGACCAGGCGGGCGGGAGCACCGTCGGACTGGAGGAGATCAGTGCTGGAGCGCCCCTGGCTGCGCCCCGATGCCGGTGACGGCGAGTCGGTCCAACGCTGGCTCGATGGACACGGCCGGCACCGCGAGCGCGACCTCGTTCGGATCCGGGCCGCCATGAGCGCTCCCACCCGGCCCTACGACGATGGTTTGACGGTGGTCGTCATCGGCACCGACCCGGCCGCCACCAGCGAGTGCCTCCGGTCGCTCAATGCTCAGGCGACCGATCCCGGCCGGTTCGAGGTCGTCGTCGTCGGCTCACCGGAGATCCGCTCGGCGCTTCTCAGCGCCGGGGGGACATCAGTTCTGTCGCTTCGACTTGTCGTGATTCCCACCACTGCCGCCGAACCTGGACGCTTCTCGCCACGCCTGCTCGGCGTGGCGGCGGCGCGGCGGGCGTACGTCACGTTCTTGAGCGGTTCGGATCGGGTCGCACCGAGGTTCGTCGAAGAGCTCCTTGATGTGGCTGGTCCCGAGGTAATCGGCGCTGTGCCGGTCATCGACGCCGACCGTGACGACGTCGGCTCCGCCGACGAGGATCAGGCCCAACTTCATCGAGCTGACTGGACCGACGCCGGCCGGGTGCTACCGACCAGGGTCGCCCATTCCTCAGCTCAGCTGGCGGCGGCCCGAGCCGACTGCGAGGAGGTCTTCTGGGCGGTCGTCGCCGCACACGGCCAATTACGTTGGGCAATCCACGGCCAGGCCCCTGCACCGGATGGAAACGTGGCCGTCGTCCGCCGCAGGCATCCCACGTCGCCAGTCGACAAGGCCGGCCTCGAACGGGAAGTCGGGATCATCGGCGCTTTGTCCCAGTTGACCGCCCTGGAAGATGAGCTTCAGACTCAGTTGCGCGAGAGCGTGACGCGCCGAGTCCGGCGGATCAACGTGTACCTGCGGGAGAACCCGGCCGAACACACGCGGGTCGTCGAACTACTCGATCGGCATCAGGTCGCGCAGATCCCCTACGACGTGCTGAATCGGGGCCTGGCTCGGGGCCTGCTGATCGCCTACGCCTTTCCGCCGTATGCCGACACGAGCGCGGTCGTGATGGCGAAACGCGTCCGCGCCGAAGGCGCGGTGGTGGACGTCGTGGCGAACGCGATGGATCGGATCCGGGAGTCCGACGACAGTCTGCTGCGAATCTCGGGTCCGTTCACGGCGAACCATCTCCGGTTGCCGACCCCGACATATTTTTCCAATTGGGCATCGATGGAGGAGTTCGCCTGGCAGGGGCGTGCGGCGTTGCGGAGCCGGACGGCCGGTGCCCGTCCATACGACTTCGTCTACAGCCGGGCACAGTTCGCGGCATCGCACTTCCTCGCGGCAGCCTATAAAGTGGACAATCCAGATATTCCGTGGCGTGCCGAGTTCTCCGACCCGCTGTCTCGGGATGTGACCGACACCGAACGCGGAACCCCGGTCACGGAGGGACCGCTGCTCAGCCACCTTCGCGACGGTCTGCGCGGCCGAGGACTGCCGGTCCCCGAATCGACCAACTGTTTCGTCTGGTGCGAAGAGCTCGCGTACGCGTTGGCCGACGAGCTGATCTTCACCAACCGCCACCAGCTGGAGTACATGCTCGGCTACTGCTCGAACCCGGCGCTCGCGGAGATGGCACGTGTGAAGGCGATCGTCCGCCCGCACCCGACGCTGCCAGCGCAGTTCTACTCGATGGGTCAGCCGCAGTACGGTCTCGAATCGGGCGTCGCTCACCTGGCGTACTTCGGCAACTTCTACGCCACCCGGGGCCTGGACGAGCTGCTGCAGGCGTTGTCCGCGCTACCGAGGCTGACCAGGGTGAAGCTGCGCCTCCACATCATGACGACACGGCCGGCCGATCTGGAACGCCGGATCGGCGACCTGAACCTGACCGAGATCGTCCGAGTTCGACCTTATGTCCGCTACCTGGAGTTCCTCGCCCTGACCCGGAAGTTCGACTGCCTGATCGTGAACGACGCCGCCGCTCAGGCCAGCCACGGCAAGAATCCGTATCTGCCGTCGAAGTGGTCGGACTATCGCGGCAGTGGAACCCCCGTATGGGGACTCTGCGAAGCCGGAAGCACGCTGAGCGGCCAGGACCTCGCATACTCCTCGCCGATCGGGGATGTCGCGGCGGCCGCAGAGGTTCTGACCCAGATCGCCGCAAAGATCTAGAAGCGCGCCTTCGCGCCCGCCACATCCCCGTGCAACAGATCGGCCCACGCCGCGACCGTCGCCACCGGATCCGCGGTCTTCCGGATCTCGGCCTGGGCCCGCGCGCCTCGATCCAACCAGGTCTCCGGTTCGGTTGAGGCCAGGACGAACGCGGCGGCCGCGTCGACCGAGGGCTGGATCCATTCGGGCGCGTAAATCTCGGACGCGCCCGGCCAGGGCCGGATCACGGGGACGGCCCGGGAGGCCATGCCTTCGGCGGCGGCCAGGTGGAAGCTCTCGATGTCGCTCGTCGACAGGACGTGGCCGACTTTCCGGTACCAGCCGGCCATGTCTCGCCCGGGGGGATCGAAGTGGACCGCGCCGCGCAGCAGCGGGTCGCGCGTGATCCGTTCGAGGCACCACCCGACGAACGCACGTTCTTCGTCGCGGGGCCAGGCGTACACGTTGTCCCAAGGCATCGTCGAGCGGACCTGGAGGGTGAAGCGGGGGTCTACCCGGCGGACCGCGGCGAGGATGTCGAGGGCGAGGTCGAATCGCTTGTTCATGAACTCGAGGCCCACGAAGCCGAGGCCGAACCGCGCGCCGGGCAGTTTGGGCCGGTCGAACCAGTCGACGTCGAGGTAGTTAGGGATGTAGACGAGCTTGTCGTCGGGCCAGCCGAGTTCCTTGCGGATGCGTGTGCGGATCGGCGGCGACACGTGGACCACCGCGTCCACGGCATCGATGTCGATGTCTCGGGGATAGGGGCAGTCGAGCTCGTAGCGGTGGAGGCGGACGATGAGCGTCTGCCCGGGCCGCTTGTGGCGCGAGAGCCAGACTGCGCTGGGCCGGGCCCATTCCGCGAACACTGTGTCGGCCTGGGCGAGCAGGCGGCTGGTGTCGGGCGAGCGATGGCCGAGGTAGGGCCAGGTGTCGAGGGTGAGGTCGAGGTCGTCGCGGGCGTCGAGGCGCGCGGCCAGCTCGCGGGCGAACTTGAGATCGTAGCCGGAGACGAGGACGCGTCGTCGCGGGCGGGTGGACCCCGTGCGGACGGGCGATGTCGCGGCGATCATCCGGGCCACCGTGGCCTGTTGCCGATCTGCGGTCCAGGGTTCGGCGGGTTCCGCGGCGTCGATGGACAGCGAGCGGCCCTGATCGGCTTGGGTCCAGTCGAGGAGTGGCGCGGGCTCCCAGGTCGCGCCCTGGCCGGCCCAGCGGGCGGCGGCGAAGGAGTAGGAGCCGGCCGGTCGGCCGTGGAGAAGGTCGCGCCAGATCGCCAAGGGCGCGGCCGATTCCGGCATTCCGGTCGACGATTCGACCAGCGCGTCCGTGGCGCAGTCCGGGCAGGGGCGGTCGGCGGTCAGCGGCGGGAAGATCTCGACTCGCACCCGGGTCGCGTGCGCCGCTCGCTCGACCGACTCGCGCGCGAGCTCCGAGTCGGTCAGGAAGCCGGCGATTTGCGGTGCGACCCGGGCGATCTGGGCATCGGGCCCGGTCTCCCTCCCGGCGAGCAGTCGTTCGGCGGGCAGCGCCAATGTCCACAAGCGTTGGCCGGGGGCGCCTGCCGCCAGCGCGGCCTCGGCCGCTCCGACGGATTCGGCCACGAGGAGGTCCGCGCGGCTCAAGACCGTGGCGAGCTGCCGGACGGCAGTCTTCGCCCGGCGGCCCTCCCCCGTGTACGCGGTGCGCACGACCCGCGTGACGTGTTTGGCTCCCCGGTACGCGAGGCCGGCCGGGCGGCGTACGACGCGAGGCAACCGGGCGGCGCGACCGGCTCCGGGCGGGCCGAGGACCGGCGGTTCGGCCGGGACGGGCTCGACGACAGCCGTGGACAGCGTCGCTCCGGCTTCGGTCAACGCGCTGCGGAGGGAGTGCCGCCAGCAGCAGACGCCGGGTACGACAGGCCAGCTCGCATCCTGGACGAACAGGAAGCTGTCAGCCATGCGGCGTGCCCTTTCGACGGCGGGTGGCCGCAGACAGCCGTCGGGCTGCCCGGGTCGCGGAAAGCTTAGCCACCACCGCGGCGGCGCGCAGCAGCGTCCGGACGCCGCCCACTTCGACGGTGAGCGGGGTCCACCGGCCGGCTTCGGGGCCGGGGTGGGCGTCGCCGGACAGGTCGGCCAGCACCTCCGGCGGCAGCGTACGCAGATCCACGATCCCGGCGGACCCGACCGTGCGGTGCGGTGGTGCCGGTACGCCGAACCCGGTTCGGGCCGCCGAAGCGGTGCGCGACAACGTCACCGGTCCGGCGGTGACGACCGCCGCCTCGTGGCGGTCGGCCTCCGCGAGGAGCATCGGCACGGTGCCCGGCGCGAGCCGCGCGTACGCCGGGACACGCAACAGGAACGGCGAGGGGAACACCGATTCCACGGATTCGGCGAATCGCACCCGGGGCTCGCCTCGGTAGCTCTGCTGGATCAGCCGCAGCTCGAGCTGGGGATCGGCCAGGACGTCGCGCCGGGGATCGGACAGCTCCGCCGAGCCGGTCAGCACGACGCGCAGGTCTCGTTCGTCGCCCCGCAGCAGTCCGTCGACGCAGGCTCGCACGGTTTCGAGGTCGTGCCCGGCGACGTCGACGACCGCCACGACGAGCGGAGTCGTCCATGTAGGACCACCGTTGCTCCGGAGCCAGCGCGGCTGGGGCATGCGGTCGGCGAGAAACGGCCGGTTGTACCGCCGGAGTCCGTCCCCGCGCCGGGACATCGCGGTCGGTCCGACGTGCCAGGCACGCGCGGCCCGATCCGGGATGAACAGCGCGCCCGCCTGGGCCAGCCGGTACCCGAACTCGGTGTCCTCGCCCAGGTGGAGGGATCCGTCGTAGCCGCCCGCGGCGTCGTACAGCGTCCGGCTGACCGCCGTCGTCGCCCCGACGTGCGCCAGGAACGCCGTCGGGCCGGCGTCCCGCAGGTCTCGCGTACGCCGGAACAGGTCTTCGAGGTAGTCGTGTGGTTCGGTGCCGTCCTCCGTGAACAACCCGGCCACCCCTGCGCGCACCTGCTCAGGCGAAAGACTCGACGGCAGAACGTCGGCGAAGCGCTTCATGCCCAGCGTCACGGCGTACGGGACGAGGTGGTGCCACCGGGCCAGCGCCTCGACGTGGTCCGGGAACAGCAGCATGTCGGCGTCGATCCGGTGGAGGATCGCGCCGGTCGCCTCGTTCGCGCCGACGGAGACGGCGTACCCGGGACCCCAGCCGGCTCCGGGCGCCCGGACGACCCGGGTGTTCTGCGGGCGAAGGGCCGGAAGCCGGAGGGGTGTCGGTGAACCGTCGTCGACGACGATCACTTCGAGCAGCTCGGCCGGGTAGGTCTGCGCCGCCAGCGCGGCGAGCGTCAGATCCAGGTGGGCTTGATTCGCGTACGCCGGGATCAGGACGCTGACGGCCAGCTCGGGATGCCAGCCGCCCAGCGGCGGCGGTACGCCGATCCCGGACCAGTCGTTGGCCGTCATCGTGCCGCGAACTCTCGATAGGGCGGCCGTCCCGTCCAGCGCCGGGCCGGGTCGTGGAGGAAGTACTCCACTCCGGGGTCCCAGGTGTGCCCGTCGTCGTGGCGGGTATAGAGGAAGCCGAATCCGTGAGTGCGGTAGACGAGGCCGCCCGCGGCGAGAACCCGGTCGAGCAGGGCGCGGTCGACCGAGCGGGACACCGGCCGCCAGCCGCCGACCTCGTCGAGGTCGCCTCGCGAGATCATCATCGTGCCGCCCGCGACGACGTCGGTGTAGAGTTCGCCGCCCATCCGGCGCCGGACGGTGGTGTCGAACGGCTCAAGGTAGACGAACTCGGCGCCTTTCCCGACGACGGTTGCGCCCGAGTGCAGCCGGGCGAGCACGAGGTCCCAGATGTGTTCCGGCCCGTAATGGTCGTCGTCGTCCACCTTGGTCACCAGGCTGCCGGAGGCCAGGCGGGTGGTCTCCGCCAGCACCTCGCCGAAGCCGGTCGCGGCCGGGAACGACGCGAGGCGTACCGGGATGGGCAGCCCCTTCAGGCGTTCCACCTGGTCAGGCGTCGGCTCGTGGCCGTGCAGACCGACGACCAGTTCCAACTCCGGATAAGTCTGCCCGGCCAGCGCGGACGCGGCGGCCAGCGCGCGGTCGGGCCGGCGGCTGACCAGGATCGCCGAGACGCCGGGCAGCCGCGAGCTGGTCGGATGGCGTTCGGCCGCAACCGTTCGCAGCCCCAACGCGCTCGCGTGATGCCGCAGCGCGGCACGTCGCTGCACGACGCCGTGCACCTCCCGGTCGAGCGGATCGCGGTCGCCCGGCACGTCCGTCAGGCAACCGACCAGCTCTTCGTGCAGATGCGCGCGAATCTCCGGGGGCAGTCCCGGCGCGGACAGCACCAAACCGGTCATCGCCAGTTGCGCCAGGACGCCCGCGCCGAGCCGGCCCGGCGCCGGGTCTCCGGTCAGCGTCGCCAGGCCGACCTGCGCCAACGCCGCGGTCTGCCGCTCGTCCAGAGCCTCACCGGCCCGCCCTGCCACGACCACGTCCGCCCGGCCCGGCCGTCCGACCTGCCAGGTCCAGCCGTCGTCGGCCGCGCTCATCCGCAGCTCCGCGCGGGGCAAGGTCACGGACGTCTCCTGCCGGCCGCGCGGATGGGCGCCGGCCGCGTCGACGAGGACGAGCCCTTCGGTCTCGCCTCGCACCACCAAGTCGTACGCCGGAAGCGGCCCACCGTCCGGGCGACGCGCTTCGGCGGCGTGGTACGCGGGACCGATCGGTAACCAGGCGGGCCGGTCGCCGTCGACGTAGACGTCGGCGGTGAGCGTGGCGGGCAGCGGCCGGATCGGCGAGAGGACGCTCAGCGCCGCCATCAGGAGCTGCCGGGACGCGATCGGCTGAGCGACCGTCCAGCCCAGCGCTGCGGGGCCGTCACCGTCGGGGAGGCTCATCTCCTGGCGCAGCAGGCCCGGAACGGGCGGCGTACGCCCGATCCACTGCGGCCACGGCCGAACCCACGAGCGGACGGTCAGATCGATGCCCGTCACCGGCTCCGACGCTGGGGCCGAGGCCAGCCGGAGCAGCTCACCGACGGTGTCGACGACGATCGCCAACCGTCCCGATCGCACCGTCAGCCGGTCGGATTCCGTACGCCGATCGGCCCATGCGGGCAACGGCCGGGCCCGGCGCGACCGCCGTTTGACGGCACGCAGCACATTGCGTACGCGTGCCCGCAGCGGCGTCCCCGGCAGGCGACGGACCGCCGGAGCTGGACTGTCCTCCGTCACCCGACGCGCCCCCTCGATCGAATCGGCCCTCCGCGCACGGCCGGACCGGCGCGCATGCTAACACGGCGGGCCTGGTCGACCTGGTTCTCGCGGTCCCGGGGTGATCTTCCGCGCGCGGTATCGTCTGGTCCCATGTCGATCCCCTCGGATGCTGGTGACAGCATCGATCCCCAGGAGATCGCCCACGGGGGCGATGCGGCCGCGACGGCGGCCGAGCCGGAGGCCGAGCCGGAGGCCGAGCCGGCTCCGGTTCCGACGAAGAAGCGCCGTCGATGGCTTCGGGTCACATTGTGGAGCCTCGTCGTGGTCGCCTTGATCGCCGCGGGCGGGGTCGTGGGCCTGCGGCTGTATCTGAAGTCGGTCGAAAACAAGGTGGCCAGGGTGGACGCGTTCGCCGAGGTGGTGGAGTCGGAAAGGCCGACGAAACCGCCGGAGACGACCAAGGCAATGAACATCCTGATCCTCGGCAGCGACTCCCGGAACCCCGACCTCGACGGTTCCCGGACCGACACCATCATGCTGGCCCACGTCACCGCCGATCACAAGGCGGCGCAGATGGTCTCCATCCCCCGCGACACCTGGCTGGACATTCCACGGGCGGGCAACGGCCACGGCGGCGTGAAAGCCAAGATCAACGCCGCGTTCGCCTGGGGCGGCATCCCGCTCATGGTGCGGACCGTGGAGCAGTACACCAAGGTGCGCATCGACCATGTCGTGGTCATCGACTTCGAAGGCTTCGCCGCTGTGGTCGACAAGCTCGGCGGCATCGACATCGACGTCGAGAAGAACTTCACCTCGATCCACCCGCCGTACCGCAAGTTCTCGGCCGGGATGCAGCACTTGAACGGGGCCGAGGCGCTGGACTACTCGCGTCAGCGCAAGCAGTTCAGCAACGGCGATTTCTCCCGGATCAAGCATCAGCAGCAGGTCATCAAGGCGATCCTGGCCAAGGCGACCAGCGCGGGCATCCTGACCGACCCGGGCAAGCTCAACGCCTTCCTGACCGCGACGGCCAGCGCGATCTCGGCCGACAAGAATTTCGATCTGATCGGCACGGCGATGGATCTGCGCGGGATTCCCAGCAACAAGATCCGGTTCATCACGAACCCGACCACCGGCACCGGCTGGGAGGGCAACCAGAGCGTCGTGTACGCCAACAAGCCGGTCGCCGCGACGCTCTTCGCCGCGATCAACAACGACACCGCCGCGACCTGGCAGCCGCCGAAGTCGTGACGGTGTCTCCCAGCCGTGCGACGGCCCTCAGACCGCCTCGGGGAACCAGAGCTTGATCTCGCGCTCCGCCGACTCCGTCGAGTCCGAGGCGTGCACCAGGTTCTCCCGGTTGGACAGCGACAGGTCGCCCCGGATCGTGCCGGCCGCGGCGGCCCGTCCGTCCGTCGCGCCGACGAGCGTACGCACGACGCTGATCGCCTCGTCGCCGGAGATGATCGCCGCGAGCAGCGGACCCGAGGTCATGAACTGCTTCAGTGGCGGGTAGAACGCCTTGGTCACGTGCTCCGCGTAGTGCGCGTCGGCGAGGTCGGCGTCCATCGTGCGCAGCACCAGCGCGTCGATCTCGAGCCCTTTGCGCTCGAACCGGCTGATGATCTCCCCGACCAGCCCTCGGCGTACCGCGTCCGGCTTGATCAGTACGAGCGTGCGCTCGGCCACGAGCTTTCCTCCTGGGTTTTCCGGCTGCGCCCTTTGTGAGCGTGGTTCATCAGCAGACTACCGACCGAGCCGGGCAAGCCACCGTGAACCCCCGATCAGCCACACCCGATCGGCCCTTCCCCAGGCCGCGACGCCCCCCTATGTTTACTTCAAGACGCCGACTTCCCCCGCTGTGGCACGATCGGGTCGTTGGGGGACGCGGGTCGCCGGGGAGGGACGAAACGTGGCAAACGGCCAGCGGAAGAAGATCGGCGCAGTACGCGCGACCGGCGCGGTGGCCTTGGGTTCACTCGGGGTCTTCACCGCGATGGCCGGGCTCGGCCTGACGAGCTGGCCGTTGGGCGCCGTCGGGGTCGCGATGGTGATCCTGGCCGTCGCCCTCATGCTGACGTCGTCGTTCCGCGGAGCCGACCGGGCGTTCGTCGTCGGCACCGCGCACGTGCTGGAGGCGACCGAGCCGCCCGCGACGCTGACCCATGGCCGCATCGAGATGCACCTGCAGATCGAGGCGCCCGGCCATCCGCCGGCGTCGGTGCGCGTCCGCGATCCGCGGGTGCCGGTGGCGAAGTGGCCCGCCGTCGGCGACGTGCTGCCGATCCGGGTAGCGGTCGACGACATCCGCCGCGTCCGGGTCCTCTGGGACGAGATCCTCACCCACACGCAGCGCTACCAGGACGACGCCTACTCCGAGTACGAGGGCCTCATCGACGACGAGGGGCCGCTTTACGACGACCGGTCGGGGCACCAGGCCGGGCCGATGCGGTTCGAGGACTACGACGAGGACGACCGCGACGATTTGGCCGGCTACCGCGACTCCGATCTGGCCGAGGAGGTCGCCGCCGCCCGGGCCGCCCAAGGGCCGCCGGCCTACGACGAGGGGCCGGAGGGGCCGGACCTGCCGCATCGGCGGCGTCCCAGCCCCCGTCCCCGGACCGAGCGCCGCGACGAAGCACGCGAAGAGGCGGCCGACGGTGCGAGCGGGACCACGCAGGTGCTGGAGGGCCAGATCGTCGAAGGCCCGGACGCACCTCTGCGGGTGGACATCATCGACTTCTCCGAGGCGACCCCGTCGGCCCTGGGCGACCTGCCGCCGAATCCGCGGACCAGCCCTGAGGACGGCGGCTTCCTCGGGCGCACCGAGCCGCCGGTGGACCCCATCCCGGCGTACTCCGCGCGCGGCGGCGGTTCCGTGAACGGCGTCGGAGTGACCTTGCTCGTCGCCGACGTGGCTCGGTCGGTCGCGTTCTACCGTGACCTGCTCGGCTTCGACGAGATCGACAGCGGCCACGGCAACGCCGTGTTGTCCTCCGGGGACACCCGCATCGTGCTGCGCCGGGCCGAGGACCTGACCGCGGGCAATCGCCGCCTGACGCACCTGAACCTGGAGGTCGACGACCTCGACCGGGTGCACTCCGACCTCGTCGAGAAAGGCATCACGTTCACGTACGCCCCGCGCGTGGTCAACCGGGGCGAGCGCCTGGAACTGTGGGCGGCCGCCTTCCGCGACCCGGACGGTCACGCGGTGAACCTGACGCAGTGGCGTTCCCGCCACTGAATCGGCGGATCAGGACAGGATCTGGCGGCGTACCTTGAGCACGTAGAGCCAGGCGAGCCCGAAGGTCACGCCGACCGCGGCGATCATCCAGTGCGCGAGCCCCCCCACGATGAGAGCGAGCTGTAGCGCCCCGGCGGCGTGCCAGGCCCAGGGCCGGCCCATCATCCCGACGAGGGTGAAGGCCACCACCGCAGCCACGATCAGGATGATGATCGCCGCCGTCGGATGCCCGGTGCCGAGCATCCGGATGGGGGCGATGCCGAGCAGCAGGGTGATGCCTTCGAGCGACAGCGCCGCCGCGCCGAGCCCGCGTACGGCTTTCTCCGGGTTGCGCAGTCCGGACGGTTTGACCTCGGTCATCGCTTCAACAGCCTCCGGGCGTCGGCCACGGTCACGACCGAGCCGGTGATGAGCACGCCGACCCCGCTGAGCGGGCCGTCCTGATCCTCCTCGGCCAGGACGACCGCCTCCGAGATCGCGTCGGGTAGGTCGGGGACGACGTGAACGCGGTCCTCGCCGAAGATCTCGGCGGCCAGGTCGCCGAGCTGATCCGGAGCCATCGACCGGGGCGACGAGTTGCGGCTGACCACGATCTCGTCGAGCACCGGCTCCAGCAACTCCAGGACGCCCTGCACGTCCTTGTCGGCGAACGCGGCCACCACGCCGACGAGCCGATGGAAGGTGAACTCCTCGGTCAACGCCGCCACCGTGGCGGTCATCCCGTGCGGGTTGTGCGCGGCGTCCAGCAGGATCGTCGGCGCACTGCGTACGCGCTCCAGCCGACCGGGCGAGCTGGCCGTAGCGAACCCCTCCCGGACCAGTTCGACGTCGAGCTGCTTGACCTTGCCGCTGCTCGCCCCGGCACCGAGGAACGCCTCGACCGCGGCGAGCGCCACGGCGGCGTTCTGCGCCTGGTGCGCGCCGTGCAACGGGATGAAGACGTCCTCGTAGACCCCGCCGAGACCCTGCAGTGTGAGCACCTGGCCGCCGAGCGCCACGTTCCGCTGGATCACGCCGAACTCCAGGCCCTCGCGGGCGATGGTCGCGCCCACCTCGGCACAGCGCTCCAGGATCGGCTCCAGGGCCTCCTCCGGCTGCTGCGCGCAGATCAGGGTCGATCCGGCGTGGACGATCCCGGACTTGGCGAGCGCGATGTCGTAGATCGTGTCGCCCAGCCACTCGGTGTGGTCGAGGCCGATCGGCGTGATCACCGTGACGCCCGCCTGCAGAACGTTCGTCGAGTCGTCCGCACCGCCGAGGCCGACCTCGACGACGCCGACGTCCACCGGAGCGTCGGCGAAGGTGGCGAAGGCCAGCGCCGTGGTCATGTCGAAGTAGGTCAGCGGTTCGTCGTTGCGGGCGTCGAGCAGCTGCGCGACCGGCGCGACCTCGTCGTAGATCCGCGTGAACCGCTCCTCGTCGACCGGCTCGCCGTCGAGGCTGATCCGCTCCCGCACCGTCTCCAGGTGCGGGCTCGTGTACCGCCCGGTGTGCAGGCCGTAGGCGCGCAACAGGCTGTCGATCATCCGGGCCGTCGACGTCTTGCCGTTCGTGCCGGTCAGGTGGATCGACGGGTACGCACGCTGCGGACTGCCGAGCACGTCGAGCAGTTCGGTGATGCGCCCGAGATCGAACACCATCCGGGTGAAGCCGCGTGACTCCAGCTCCGCCTCGGCGGCCCGCATCTGCTCCTGCACTTCGTCGCTCATGATCTCCCCGTCAGCTAGGCAGAGCCGCCAGCGCGGCGTCGATCCGCGCAAGGTCGGACTCGGCCGCCGCCAGCCGCTGCTCGATCTTGGCGACCACCTCGGCCGGAGCCTTCGCGGTGAACGCCTCGTTGCCCAGCTTCGCCCGGCACTGCGCGGCCTCCTTCTCGGCGGCCGCCCGGTCCTTGGTCAGCCGCGCGCGCTCGGCGGCGACGTCGATGCTGCCCCGAGTGTCGAGCGCGACCGTCACCCCACCGGCGACGGTCAACGTCGCCGTCGCGCTGAACCCGTCGGCCGCGTGCTCCAGGCGTACCAGCGAGAAGATCAGATCCTCGTGGCCGCTGATGCCCACGGTCTCGAGCCCCGCGAGCGTCGCCGCCACCCGCTGACCGGGCTTGAGGCCCTGGTCGGCCCGGAACCGCCGCACCTCGGTGACCACCCGCTGGAGGGCCGCCACCTCGGCCTCGGCCGCGTCGTTCACCAGGCCGGGCTCGACGGCCGGCCAGGTCTCCGAGACCACGGTGGCCTGGCGGGTGAGCGCGGACCACAGTTCGTCGGTGACGAACGGGATGACCGGGTGCAGCAGGCGCAGCAGCTGGTCGAGGACGTGGCCGAGAACCCGGCGAGTACGCTCGGCCGCCTCGCCGCCGCCCGTGAGCACCGGCTTGGCCAGCTCCACGTACCAGTCGCAGACGTCGTCCCAGGCGAAGTGGAACAGCGCGTCGCACGCCTTGGCGAACTCGAAGCCGTCGAAGTGCTCGTCCACCTCGGCGATGGTGTGCTGCAGCCGCGACAGGATCCACTTGTCCACAGCGGACAGCTCGGTCGGCAGCGGCCCTTCGACGGTCGCCCCGTTGAGCAGCGCGAACCGGGTGGCGTTCCACAGTTTGTTGCAGAAGTTGCGGGAGCCCTGCACCCACTCCTCGCTGACGGCCACGTCCGAACCCGGGTTCGAGCCGCGGGCCAGAGCGAACCGGGTGGCGTCCGCGCCGAAGCGGTCCATCCAGTCCAGCGGGTCGACCACGTTGCCGAACGACTTCGACATCTTCTTGCCGTACTGGTCCCGGACCATGCCGTGCAGGGCCACCACGTCGAACGGCTGCTTGCCGTCCATCGCGTAGAGCCCGAACATCATCATCCGGGCGACCCAGAAGAAGAGGATGTCGTAGCCGGTGACCAGGACGCTGGTCGGGTAGAACTTGGCCAGCTCGGCGGTGGGCTCGGGCCAGCCGAGCGTGGAGAACGGCCACAGCGCGCTGGAGAACCAGGTGTCGAGGACGTCGTCGTCCTGCTTCCAGCCGTCGCCGGACGGCGGCTGCTCGTCCGGCCCGACACAGACGACCTCGCCGGCCGGGCCGTACCAGACCGGGATCCGGTGGCCCCACCACAGCTGCCGCGAGATGCACCAGTCGTGCATGTTGTCGACCCAGGCGAAGTAGCGCTTGGCCAGCTCGACCGGCTCGATGCGGACCCGGCCGTCGCGGACGGCGTCCCCGGCGGCCTTGGCGAGCGGGCCGGTGTTGACGAACCACTGCAGCGACAAGCGGGGCTCCACAGTGGTCTTACACCGGGAGCAGTGGCCGACGGCGTGCACGTAGGGGCGCTTCTCGGCGACGATTCGGCCCTGCTCGCGCAGCGCCGCCACGATCGCCGGGCGTGCCTCGAAGCGGTCGAGGCCCTCGAACGGCCCGTGCGCCGTGATGACGCCCCGCTCGTCCATGATGGTCAACGACGGCAGCGAGTGCCGCTGGCCGATTTCGAAGTCGTTGGGATCGTGCGCCGGGGTCACCTTGACCGCGCCGGTGCCGAACGCCGGGTCGACGTGCTCGTCGGCCACGATCGGGATCCGGCGCCCGGTGAACGGCAACTCCACCTCGGTTCCGATCAAGTGCTGGTAGCGCTCGTCGTCGGGGTGCACGGCCACGGCGGTGTCGCCGAGCATCGTCTCCACCCGGGTCGTCGCCACGACGATCGCGTCGTCGCCGTCCCCGTAGCGGATCGAGACCAGCTCGCCCTCGTCGTCGGAGTGCTCCACCTCGATGTCCGAGAGCGCGGTGAGACAGCGCGGGCACCAGTTGATGATCCGTTCGGCCCGGTAGATCAGGCCGTCGTCGTAAAGGCGCTTGAAGATCGTCTGCACCGCGCGGGACAGACCGTCGTCCATGGTGAACCGCTCACGGCTCCAGTCGACCGAGTCGCCCAGCCGGCGCATCTGACCGAGGATCGCGCCGCCGGACTCGGCCTTCCAGTCCCAGACCTTCTGAACGAACGCCTCGCGGCCGAGGTCATGCCGGGACAGACCGTCGGCGGCGAGCTTGCGCTCGACGACGTTCTGCGTCGCGATACCGGCGTGGTCCATGCCGGGCAGCCACAACGTCTCGTAGCCCTGCATCCGCTTGCGGCGGACGATGGAGTCCTGGATCGTGTGGTCGAGTGCGTGACCGATGTGCAACGATCCGGTCACGTTCGGCGGTGGGATGACGATGGTGAACGGAGGCTTGTCGCTCGCGGCGTCGGCGCGGAAATGCCCCTCGGAGACCCACTGCTCATATCGGCGTTGCTCCACCTCACCAGGCTGGTACGCGGCGGCGAGCTCAACGGTCGAGGGGGCGTTCTGGGCAGTCTCGGTCACCAGGTCAGTCTACGGACCGGCTCGGTACGCCCGACCGCGGCGGTGGCCCCAGAGCGCTGAGACCGTTTACGATCGCCCGGCACCCCCGAAAAGGAGCCAAACCGTGACCTACCCCTCCGGCGGCTCGCAGCCGTCCTCCTGGTTCGAGCGCGATCGCGCCGAGCAGGGACCCGCCGGATACCGGCCGCAGCACGGCTACCCGCCGTCCGACGGTGACGGTGACCGACCGCGTGACCCGTACGCCCGCCTCAACGACCTGAACGACGGCCAACCGGATTCGAGCTATCAGGACCAGCGCACCGCCGAATACCCCCGCCAGGTCTTCCCGCGCCAGACGTACGCCGACGACCCCCAGCCGTCGGCCGCGACGACGCCGGCTGCGACGATGCCGACGCCGGCACCCGCCGCCGACGAACCCCCGCGCCGCAAACGGACCGGCCTGAAGATCTTCCTCGCGGCGGCCATCGTGCTCGTCCTCGGCGGCGGCGTCGCCGGATACGTCTTCGGCAAACCGATCATGGCGGAATACCCCGCCACCGTCTCCGCGCCGGACACCATCGCCGGATTCCCGCGATCCACCTCGGCCGAGCTGAAGGCGATCGGCGACCAGATGGACAGCGACCTGCGGCAGGGCGCCGGGTTCAAGACGACCGCCGCAGGGGTCTACCACAAGGAGACCGACGCCCAACAGAAGATCGTCATGATCTTCGCGGGCAGCAAACTCATCCTCCGCCCGCAAGCCGAACTGAACGCGGCGTACGAGGCGATCGAAACCGGCGGCCTCCCGATCGCCGACCGCAAGGCGATCCCGGCCGGCCCGCTCGGCGGCCGCGCCGAGTGCGCCACCTCGGTCACCGGCGGCGTCAAGCTCTCGATATGCGGCTGGGCCGACCACGGCGCGCTCGGCATGGTGATGTTCTTCGACCGAGGCGCCGCCGAGGCCGCCAAGCTCCTGCTCGACTTCCGGCAGACCATCCAGCACCGCTGACCTCGCAAGCTTCCACCGACCGGCCGGGCCAGACGATGGCCCGGCCGGCCGCGTCTCCGCGGGCGAACTCGACGGCATAGCCAAATGCGCGTACTTCCGCGTCAAGGAATGGGGCACCGGCCGCGGCGTGCTCTGCGGCTGGGCCGACCACGGCAGCTTCGGCATCGTCTTCCTGGTTCCGGCCGACGACATCGAGATCGCCGCCCGGAAGCTGCTCGATGTTCGATTCGCCGTGGAAACCCGATAGACCGGCTCGCGCTTGCTAAGCTCCGCGGGTCGCGGGAGGTCGAATCATGACAGAGCAGCACGATAAGGTACGCGTAGAGCAGGTTCCGGCAGCGCGATCAGCGTCGGAGCCCCAGACGACCGTCTCGTCCACCGAGCCGGCCGAGATCCTCGAGGCGCCGGCCAAGAGCAGTCGCCCCTGGGCCACTTGGTCCCGTCGACGACGCTGGCTGGCGATCACCGGTTCCGTCGTCGGATGCGGCGTCCTCGCCGCCGGGATGACACTCGGCCCGACCGGCTACGAGATGTGGACGCAGAAGGATGCCACGCTCACCACCCCGGCCAATGCCGCCGGACTCACCCTGGACACGACCGACGCCGCCAAGTCGGCCGCCGACGATCTGCGTACGGTGCTGGACGCGGGGTTCTCCCTCGACAAGACGGTCGCCGGGGTCTACGGCGATCCCGCGCAGGCGTCGCGATCGGTGCTCTTCGTCGGCGGAACGGCCTTCCTGGGCCGCCCCGGCAAGGAACTCGACCAGCTGTTCGCCCTCCTCGACGACCAGGCCGGCGGCGTACGCGACGTCCGCGACGTAGACGCGGGATCGCTCGGCGGTGTGATGCGCTGCGGTGCCGCGGAGGGGTCCGACTCCGCCATGACGATCTGCGGCTGGGCCGATCACGGCAGCATCGCGCTCGCGATGTTCCCCGAGCGCACCGCCGACGAGTCCGCGACGCTCCTCCGCGATCTGCGTACGGCGATCGAGCACCGGAACTGAGGTGGCGCGAATTACTCGGGAAATGCAATTAGCCCCCGCTTTCGCGGGGGCTAATTGAAAGTTTGTCCGGCGGTGTCCTACTCTCCCACACCGTCCCCGGTGCAGTACCATCGGCGCTGGAGGGCTTAGCTTCCGGGTTCGGAAT
>NZ_JBFAHM010000028.1:0-21417 GCF_040654195.1 Hamadaea sp. NPDC050747 | reverse complement strand
CCGGGTGGGGTGGCTGTCTTGGTAGCTCCACACCTACCCGGAGGTCCTCACCCTTTCAAGATCCAGTCACCAACGTCCGTGGACAGAACACCTAGGCGGTCAAGCGGGCCACGACGTCGGCCGACCGGCGCCACCAGAAGTCGTAGCGGCCGGGGAACCGATCCCGCAACTCCGCGAACCGCTGGTACGCCTCCTGCGCGTACAGCAGGTCGTCTTCGGCGTCGCCGACGAGCAGGCAGACGTTCGCCAGCGAGCCGGCGACCAGGTCCGGCAGCTCTTCGGCGTACTCGCGCATGATGGGCTCGGCGAGCCGGGCCGACCGGGCGGCGTCGGCTTTGCGGCCCAGCGCCAGGAGGATCTCCGCCTCCGTCGACAGGGGAATCCCCCAGCGGCGGCGCTGGAAGGCGGTGGTCGGTTCGCCGTCGATCTCCCGCAGTACGCTCATCGCCTCACCGACCGAGTCGAGCGCCTCGTCGAGGCGGCGCATCCGGGTCAGCGTCGTGGCGTAGTTGTTGAGCGCGGCGGCCAGCAGGTGGCGGGCGGCCCGGCTCGACTGGGCGCGGGCCAGCGTGATCGCCTCGGTCTCGTCCTGTTCGGCGTCGCTGAACCGGCCGAGCAGCGTGTTCGACGTGCCGCGCAGGACCAGCAGCTCCACTTCCAGCTCACGATGGATCGTGCCGCTCGACCGCAGCAGGTCCAGCGCCAGCGTCAGCGGCGTGACCGATTCCCCGGTACGCCCGATGTCGGCCAGCGCCGCGCCCCGGTTGAGCAGGATCGGGACCCGGCCGACGGCGGACAGCGCCTCGGGGGCGGTCGCCTCCAGATCGGCGAAGAACAGCAGCGCCTGATCGGCGGCGGCGATGCTGTCGGCGGCCCGCCCGACCTGCCGGAGGACGAAGCTGCGCAGGGACATGAGTTCCGCGCCGAGCAGGTGCACCATCTCGGATCCCTGCACGATCGGCGACCGCCAGGTCTGCTCGGCCGCGTCCAGCACGTCGAGCGCGGCCCGCCGGTCCGGGCGGCGTTGCACGGCGAGCCAGCGAGCCAGGTTCAGGCGTACCCAGAGCAGCGTGGTCGCGGCTTCGAGGTCGTCCGGCGCGGCTTGCGCGTACGCGTCCTCGGCCTCCCGAGCGAGCCGGATGGCGGTGGCGTGATCGCCGCTGGACGCGTACTCCTGAGCCTGCGCGAGCGGGTCCGGCTGCACAAGGTCATCGTCCCACAGTCGCCTGGTCGCCACGCCACGGGAGCAGCAGCGACGAGGCGAGCAGCACGACCGAGAACACGATGATCGCCGTACGCGCGCTAGTCGCCGCGGCCAGTGCGCCGGCGGCGGCGATGAAGATCGGCTGGGCGATCTTGGTGCTGATCGACCAGGCCACCGACACCCGGGACATGTGCTGGTCGTCGGTGGCGTTCATCCGGTACGTGGCGAACGTCGGGTTGAAGACGCCGACGAACAGCAGCAACAGGAACTCCGAGACCGTGATGATCACGAAGCCGCCGGTCCCCGCGACCGCGAGCGGCATCAGCCCGAGCCACAGGTTCCGCCCGACTCCCGTGGCCAGCAGGACGCGGTGCTGGCTGAACCGGGCCAGGATCGGCTTGACCAGCAGCGAGCCGACGATCCCGGCGATGCCCGACAGGCCGAACGACACGCCGTACTGCCAGGGTTCGAAGCCGAGGTCGCGGACCATGAAGACGGTGATCAGCGGGGCGGTCCCCATGATGCAGCCGCCGAAGACGAGGGCGTTCCAGAACAGGGCGGCCAGGCCCCGGTGGCCGAGGATGTATCGCCAGCCCGCCACCAGATCCTGCGCCCAGTGCTGGTCCCGCGCCCGCTGTGGCGGCGGCGGTTCGGGTTTGCGTACGCGGCTGATGCCGAACGCGGAGGCGAGGAAGCTGACCGCGTCGACGACCATCGACGCGGCCGCCCCCAAGGCGGAGATCAGCACGCCGCCGACCGGCGGCCCCAGGGTGTACGCCGTCCACAGGGTCGTCTCGAAGCGGCTGTTCGCCTCGGCCCGGAAGGCGACCGGGACGAGCGTACGCAGATCGGCCGTGCTGGCGGCGTTGAAGGCGAGCAGCGCCGCCATCTGGGTGACCGCGACCGCGCAGAGCTGCCAGTAGGTCAGCCAGCCGAAGTACGCCGAGACCGGGATCGAGCCGACGGCCACGAACCGGAGGACGTCGGCCCCGATCATGATCGGCCGTTTGCGGTGGTACTCGATCCACGGACCGAGCGGAACAGCGAGAACCGCGCTGACCACTCCCGACAGCACCGACAGCAGCGAGACCTGGAAGTCGGTGACGTCGAGGGCCAGCACCGCGACGATGGGGAGGGCGGAGTAGCCGACCGCGCTGCCCGCCTCGCTCGCCGACTGGGCCGCCCAGCGCCAGCGGAAATCCCGTCGCCACCGGCCGCTCGTCTCCGCTTCGACCGGCGGGGAGACGAGCGTTCCGGTGATCATTCGGCGTACGTTACACGCGGGCTTCCGTCCGTACGGGCTCCTCGGTGGCGGCGCCGATCGACGCCGGACGACGGCGCACACCGCGAATCAGCAGGCCGCCCGCGAGGAGGGTGATCGCGATCGCCAGCCAAGCCGCCCAATCGCCGATTCGGGTGTACGGCGTGTCGCCCGAACCCGGCCGGACGGCCGCAATGACGACGGTGACGGCGTCGGCGTGCCCGACGTGTTTCTCCGCCAGTACGCGCCCGTGCCCGTCGGCGATCATCGCGGTTCCGTAGCGCCCGGCCCACACGACCGACATCCCGTTCTCGACTCCGCGCAGCACCGCGGTGTGGGCGTGCTGCCAGCCGTCCTCGTCGTTGTCGGCGGCCGGGATCAGCAGCATCGTCGCCCCGGCGTGGGCGTAGTCGCGAGCGGGGTCGGGGAAGTTCACGTCCATGCAGATCGCCAGGCCGGTGTGCGTACCGGGCACGAAGGCGAGGTCGTCGCCGAGGACACTGGCGAGGTCGTGGTGTTTGAGGTAACTCACCGGCGATCGGCCGTCGCCCGGCACCGCCAGCGACTCGTTGTACTTGTCGCCACCGGAGCGGCGCAGGTAACCGACGACGAGGGTCAGCCGCCGAGCCGTGGCCAGCGCCGACATCTTGTCCCGCAAGGTCGGCAGTGAGGCGTCGTCCACCCCGAACGCGGCCTCCGGCAGCACGACCGTGGTCACCTCGGCGGGCAGGGTGGCGATCGCGGCGGCGTACTTGTCGACCAGGGCCTGGCCTTCCGGCGAGGTGATGTCGACTCCCCAGGGCGCGGTGTCGTGGACCATCGCCGCGACGCGCTGCTCCGGCACGCTCTCGTCCCCGGCCAGCCGCAGGACGCCGAATCCGCCCACCAGAAGCGCGACGACGAGAGAGACCGCGCCGACGCGTAGGGGAGCGAACCGGAGCGCGGCAACCAGCGCCGGGCCGAGCATGACGAGGAACTCCACACCCCAGGCGCCCGCGACCGAGGCCGTCTGCAGCACGACGGGTACGCCCACCTGCGAACCCGCGAGCGTGCCGCTGATGCCGGTGGGGTTCACCGACGCGGAGGTATAGAGCAGCGCCACCCAGACTGCGGGCACCGACAACGCCGCCAGCAGCGGCCGCCCACGCCGCACCCAGGCCCGGAACAGCCGCACCCCGGCGGTGAAGGCGATCGAGTAACCAAGACTGATGGCGATACCCGCCGGGAGCGGCACATCGTAGGAATGCGCGTAGTAGGCCCAGCTGTTCGAGGTGCTCACGAGATACGCCCCGAACGCCACCAGCAGGGCGGTCCGCAGACGGACCTTCGGCGCGAGGAGCAGCGCGGGCAGCGGCGCGAGCCAGGTCAGCCACGCGATCGGCGTCAGCCCGGTGCCGAAGTAGAGCATGACAGCGGTCGCCAGGAACGCTCCGGGGACGATCCAGCGATTCGGTCTAGCCTCGGATTCCATTCAGGACTCTCCCCACCGTGCGGGCGCACAGCGCCCGGAAATCGGCCTCGGGCAGCCCCATGCGGCCGCCGAGGTATTGCTGCACGAGCCCCTGCGCACACGAGGTCAGGGTGAGCGCGACCTCCAGCGGATCGTCGGCGCGCAGGTAGCCGGCGGCCATCCAGTGCCGCACGGCGACGACCAAGGGATCGAACGTCGGCGAGCCGCCCTCGGCGAAGTCCTCCGGGAACCGGCGCGCGCCCTCGCGCACGTCGGTAAGCAGGAACGCGTAGAGGTTCGGCTGGCCGAGCGCGAAGTCGAGGAAGTCGTCGAGCAACCCGGCCAGCTGACCGGCGAAATCAGCCCCGCCACGCCGGCCCCAGGTCGCCGCGACGTCGCGCTGCGCGGACACGGCCACCGTCCGCAACAGCGCCTCCCGGTTCGGGAAATGGCGGTAGGTGGCCATTGTGGTCACTCCCGCGTCCGCAGCGACGCGCCGCATGGTGACGGCCGGCGCCCCCTCGGCGATCAGGATCGCGAGGGCGGCGTCGGCCAGTCGTTGCGCGGTTCCCGGAGCCATGTGTACAACGTACACATCGACTCGAGTCTTAGGAAGCCCCGATCTCCACCCGGACTGCCACCCGCTCCACGCCGGGCACCGGCCGGCGTGGGCGGAGCAGCGCGTACGCCAGCAGGAAGGCCACGATCAGCAGCCCGGTCCCGATGGCGTACGCGAGGCGGTAGCCGCTGGTGAGCGCCGCCGGCTCGGCGAGCCCGGCGCTCAGCAGATCCCCCGTACGCGCGGCGGCCTGAGTGGACAGCACGGCCACCCCGATCGCCATCCCGATCTGCTGAGTCGTGTTGAACAACCCGGAGGCCAGCCCGGCGTCGTCGGCCTTGGCCCCGGACATGCCCAGCGTGGTCAACGCGGGCAGCACCAGCCCGAATCCGCCGGCGAGCAGCATGATCGGGAGGAGATCGGTGACGTAGTCGGCGTGCACGGGCACTCGCGAGAGCAGGCCGAGCATCACGGTCAGCAGCGCCAGCCCGGTCAGCAGCACCTTGCGCTCGCCGAATCGCGCGTTGAGGCGGGCGGCCAGGCCGAGCGACACCGCCCCGATCACCACCGCGGCGGGCAGGATGGCGAGCCCCGTCTGCGTCGCGTCGTAACCGGCGACCTGCTGGAGATAGAGGGCGGTCAGCACCTGGAAGGCGAAGCAGGCCGCGACGGTCAGCGCCTGCACCACGTTGGCGACGGAGACTTCGCGTGACCGGAAGATGCGCAACGGCATCAACGGGCTCCGTGCGGTCTTTTGGCGTACCACAAAGGACAACAGCAGCACCGCGGCGAGCGAACCGGCCCACAGCCAGTGACCCGAGACGACCGCATAGATGCCCAGCACCAGGCCGCCGGTGACGAGCAGCGCGCCCAGCACGTCGGCCCCGGCCGCGAGGCCGAGCCCGCGGTCGGCCGGGAGCGTGCGGCGAGCCGCGAGCAGCGCGGCGACGCCGATCGGGAGGTTGATGAGGAAGATCCAGTGCCAGCCGAGGGCGTCGGTGAGCAGACCCCCGACGACCTGGCCGATCGCGGCCCCGGCCGCGCCGGTGAAGCTGTAGACCGCGATGGCCCGCGATCGTTCGCGGACGTCGGTGAAGAGGGTGACCAGGATGCCGAGGCTGACGGCGGTCGCCGTGGCGCTGCCGACGCCCTGCAGGAAGCGTGCCGCGATCAGGACCGCCGGGCTGGTCGCCGCGCCCGCGAGCACCGAGGCCGCGGTGAACAGCGCCGTCCCGGCGAGGAAGAGCCGCCGCCGGCCCAGCAGGTCGCCCAGTCGCCCGGCGAGCAGCAACAGGCTGCCGAAGGCGATGAGGTACGCGTTGACGATCCAGCTCAGCCCGGCCTGAGTGAAGCCGAGGTCGGCGGAGATGGCGGGCATCGCGACGGTCACGATGCTGCCATCGAGGATCGTCATGAGCATTGCGGTGGCGAGTACGCCGAGCGCGATCCAGCGTTGAGACATAAGAGGGACTGTAACGGATAGTTCCGTTACAGACAATCTGTTTGCGGATCTTTACTGGCGAGCGCGCCGGGCCGCGTTCTCCACCGGTTGCGCCAAATGCCCCTCCACCAGGCGTTCCATCGCCCGCAAGAAGACCTCGCGATCCTTGGCGGGCAGGGCGCCGAGCGCCTCCTCGTGCACCCGGTCGACGATCTCCTGACTGCGCTGGGCGAGTTTGGCCCCCGCCGGAGTCACCGCGACGATCCGCGCCCGGCGGTCGGTGGACGACGGACGGCGTTCGGCCAGCCCTGCCTTCTCCAGCGCGTCGACCGTGACGACCATCGTCGTCTTGTCCATGTCGCCCAGCTCCGCCAGCTGGATCTGCGTACGCTCCTCCTCCAGGGCGTGCACGAGGACGCAGTGCATCCGGGCGGTGAGCCCGATCTCGGCCAACTCCGCCGCCATCCGCGTACGCAGGACGTGGCTCGTGTGGTCCAGGAAGAACGACAGGTCCGGGGCGGTCCGGTTCGGGGCCATGGCGGTCATGCGTCAATCGTACCGTTACAGATTATCTACGGATCCCGCTTCGCTTCTTGGACGGCGTCTCTTAGGGCGCTGGATCAGGGTTCGCGGTCGAATCTTGGTCCAAGATTCGACCCGGAACCCTGATCCAGCGCTTACGTCCCGGGGAGGGTGACGGTGACGGTGAGGCCGCCGCCGGACCGGGGGTCTGCGGTGACCTCGCCGCCGTGGGCGCGGGCCACCGCCCGGACGATCGACAGCCCGAGCCCGAATCCGCGTTCGCCCGCCGGTTCGCTGCGCGTCCGCTCCCCCCGCAGTCGTCGGAACGGCTGGAACAGCGTCTCGATCTCGTACTTGGGCACGACCGGACCGGAGTTCTCCACGACGAGCCGTGCCCGGCCGTCCACCGACGTCGTGTGCACCGACAGCCAGCCGTCCTGAGCCACGTTGTGCCGTACAGCGTTCTCGACGAGGTTCTGGGCCAGTCGTTCCAGCAGCACCGGATCGCCGGTCGTCGGGGCCGGACACAGGTCGGCGGAGACCGTCCGATCGGCCGGCGGCGCCTGGTCAAGCACGTGCCGCGCCACCTCGGCCAGGTCGACCGGGACGGTCTCGACGATCGCCGTCTCGCTTTCGGCCAGCGTCAGGAGCCCGTCGATGAGCCGTTCATGACGTTCGTTCACCGAAAGCAGGGACTCGCCGAGCTGACGCGTCTGGGGCACGGCGTCCGGCCGGGCGACCGCCAGCTCCACCAGCGCCCGGTTCAGGGCGAGCGGCGTACGCAGTTCGTGGGAGGCGTTCGCGACGAAGCGGCGCTGCCCGTCGAACGACCGGTCGAGCCGTTCGATCATCGTGTCGAAGGTGTCGGCCAGCTCCTTCACCTCGTCCTTCGGACCGGTCAACGCTATGCGCTCGTGCAGGCCCCGATCAGGGGCGGAGGCGATCCGGCGGGCGGTCTCGGTGATCCGGCTCAGCGGCTGCAGCGCCCGGCCGGCGACGAGCCAGCCGAACGCGCCTGCGACGACGCCCACCCCGGCGAGCGCGATCGCTCCCCCGGTCACCAGCGAGTCGAGGGTGTCCTTGCGGAACTGCTCCTGCTGGGCGCGGTAGTCGATGATCGCCTGCGGAATGTTGATCGTCTGGCCGTTGACCTGGATCGTCCCCAGGTTCTCCAGCGTCTTCGGGCGGAAGTCGAGATTGCCGGTGGACGTGCCCATCCGGCTGTCGAGACTCCGCTCGACGAGGAAGTAGGTCACGCCGAGCAGCAGTGCCCCAGCGAAGACGAACAGGCCCCCGTAGAGGACCGTCAGGCGTACGCGAAGACTCCAGCGGCTCATGGCTAGACCACCCGGTATCCCGCGCCGGGCACCGTCTCGACCGGCGACGGCTCGCCGAGTTTGCGGCGCAGCTTCATCATCGTGACCCGCAGGACGTTGGTGAACGGGTCGATGTTCTCGTCCCACACCTTCTCCAGCAGGTACTCCGCGCTGACGACAGTGCCCTCGGCCCGCAGCAGCTCGGCCAGCAACGCGAACTCCTTGTTCGCCAGCGTGATCGGCTGACCGTCGCGCCACACCTCCCGCCGCGCCGGATCGAGGGTGACGCCGGATCGGGACAACACGGGCGGCGCGGCCGGTCGTGCCCGCCGGGCCAGTGCGTGCACCCGGGCGGACAGTTCGACGAAGGCGAACGGTTTGGCGAGGTAGTCGTCGGCGCCCAGCGAGAGCCCGGCGACCCGGTCGCGGACGGCGGCGGCCGCCGTGAGCATGAGGATCCGCGTGGTGGCGTCGGACTCGACGACCGCCCGGCAGACGTCGTCGCCGTGTACCACCGGGAGGTCCCGGTCGAGGATTAGCACGTCGTAGTCGTTCACGCCGAGCCGCTCCAAGGCCGCGTCCCCGTCGTACGCGACGTCGACCGCGAACGCCTCGCGGCGCAGCCACTCGGCTATGCCGTCGGCGAGGATGGTTTCGTCCTCCACCACCAGAATGCGCATTGCGTCCCCTTTGCCGGACGGGTCGGGCCGCTCCATCGTGCCTGCCCCCGGATAACGCCGCCGTAACGCCGCCGCCCCGCTAGCTGCCCCGTTAGGCGCTGGATCAGGGTTCTCGGTCGAATCTTGGTCCAAGATTCGACCCGGAACCCTGATCCAGCGCCTAGCAACCTGCGCCTGACAACCGGGAAGCGGAGCGTCCGGTGAGCGAGGCGGGAGCGCGGCGGGTTACGCGGGGGTTATCGGCGGCTCGGTCTACTGGCCGGCATGAGAAGACTGATCCTGGTCGCGGCGGGGGCGCTGGCCCTGGCCCTGACCGCGTGCGGCTCTGACGACGGCTCCGGCATCGCGACCGCCGGAAACGGGGGCGCGACCCCGACCGCGAGCGCCTCGGCGTCGGCGGCCGACATGATGAAGTTCACCCAGTGCATGCGGGAGAACGGCGTACCGGTGGGCGATCCCGATCCCAGCACCGGCCGGCCCGATCTCGATCCGGCGCTGGCGGGCACACCCCAATTCCAGGCGGCCCTGAAGAAGTGCCAGAGCCTGCTGCCCGCCGGACTGCTGGGCTCGCTGGACGCGAACCAACTGGAGCAGCTGCGGGTGTTCGCCCAGTGCATGCGCGATCACGGCGTCGACATGCCGGACCCCGATCCCAACGGCGGCGGCTTCGGCGGCGCGCTCGGCAAGATCGACCGGACCAGCCCGGCGTTCCAGCAGGCGATGACGGCCTGCCAGGACAAGCTGACCGCGGTCTTCCCCAGCCTCGGGGCGCGCTCGTGAGCGCCCGGCGGCGCCGTCGCGTACGCACAGCGGCTGGAACGGGCGGCGCGGTGCTGGTCGCCGGGGTGGCGGCCGTGGCGGCTTTCGGCTTCGGCGGCGGGACGGAGACTCCGTCGGCCGGGGCGCATCAGCCGCCCGCGACCGCCCCCGTCACCCGCGAGACGTTGACCGAGACCAAGACCGTCACCGGTACGCTCGGCTACGGCGACCCGACGACGGTCAGCGCGAAAGGTCCGGCGGGCACGGTGACCTGGCTGGCGCCGGAGGGTTCCACGGTCAGCCGGGGCAATCCGGTGTACAAGGTGGATGCACAGCCGGTCGTGCTCCTCTACGGCAGTACGCCGTTCTACCGGACGCTGGCGACCGGAGTCGACGGCGACGACGTCAAGACGCTGGAGAGCAACCTCACAGCGTTGGGCTACACCGGGTTCACCGTGGACGACGAGTTCACCTCGTCCACTGCGGACGCGGTGCGGCGCTGGCAGGAGGACTTGGGGCTGCCGGAGACCGGCCGGGTCGAGGTGTCCCGGGTCGTCGTCGCCCCCGGGCAGATCCGCGTCGCCGGGCACAAGACCGATCCGGGTTCGGCGGCGACCGGCCCGCTCTTGGCGTACACGGGGATCACGAGAGTGGTGACCGTGGCACTGGACGTGGCCGACCAGCAGTTGGTCCACAAAGGCGTGTCCGCCCAGATCACCTTGCCGGGTGGAACCGCGGTGGCCGGGACGGTGGCGAGCGTCGGCACGGTCGCGACCAAGGCGACCAGCGGAAGCGGCGCGAACCAGACCTCCACCACCACCGTCGACGTGGTGGTGACCATCGCCGACCAGAAGAAGCTGGGCACGCTCGACGAGGCCCCGGTCGACGTCGTGCTCGTCGCCGACCGGCACGAGAACGTGCTGACCGTGCCGGTCGGGGCGCTGCTCGCCCTGCAGGAGGGCGGCTACGGCGTGCTTGTCGTGGACGGCTCCGGCACCCGGTACGCCGCGGTGAAGACCGGGCTGTTCGCGGCCGGCAAGGTCGAGCTGACCGGCGGCGAGGTCACCGAGGGCATGACGGTGGGGGTGCCCAAGTGACCGCGATCGTAGAGCTGGACGAGGTCTCGAAGAGCTACCCCGGCGGCGTCGTCGCGGTCGACGAGGTGAGCCTGCGCATCGATCGCGGCGAGTTCGTCGCGATCGTCGGGCCGTCCGGCTCGGGCAAGTCGACGATGCTGCATCTCATCGGGGCGCTCGACCACCCGACGACCGGCATCGTGACCATCGACGGCCATCGGCTCGACCGGCTGACCGATCGGCAGCTGTCCGCCTTGCGGGCCCGTACGCTCGGCTTCGTCTTCCAGCAGTTCCACCTCGCACCCGGAGTGTCCGCTGTGGACAATGTTGCCGACGGGCTCCTCTACACCGGGGTGCCGCTCGCCCGCCGGCGCGCGCTCGCCGAACAGGCCCTGCGGCGAGTCGGGCTCGGCCACCGGCTGGACCATGAGCCGCACGAGCTGTCCGGTGGCGAGCGCCAGCGAGTGGCGATCGCCCGCGCGGTCGTCGGCGAACCGCCGCTGCTCCTGGCCGACGAGCCGACGGGCAACCTGGACTCGGCCGCCGGAGCCGGCGTGATGACGCTGCTCCGCGACCTGCACGACGCGGGCACCACGATCGTCGTGATCACGCACGACCAGGAGATCGCCGCGTCGCTGCCACGTCAGGTTCGGATGAAGGACGGGCGGGTGTTCCCATGGTGACGCTCGCTCCCACCCGGCTGCGGCCACGGGACGTTCTGCGGGTCGGCGGGGCAGGGCTGCGGACGCGGCCGTTGCGGGTGTTCCTGTCGGCACTGGGGATCGCCATCGGCATCGCGGCGATGATCGCGGTCGTCGGGATCTCGGCGTCCAGCCGCGAGGATCTGAACCGGCAGCTCGCCGCACTCGGCACCAACCTGCTCACGGTCGGTCCCGGGCAGAGCCTGTTCGGCGACGACTCCCACCTCCCGGCCGAGGCCGAGGGCATGATCGGCCAGATCGCACCGGTCACCGACGTCTCCGCCACCGGCAAGGTGCCGAACACGCACGTCTACCGCAACGACAAGATCCCGTCCGGGCAGTCCGGCGGCATCGCGGTGCTCGCCGGGCGTACCGACCTGCCCCAGGCCGTCGGCGCGGCGATGTCGGCGGGCGTCTTCCTCAACGACGCCACCGCGACCTACCCGGCCGTCGTGCTCGGCGCGAAGTCCGCCGAACGGCTCGGCGTCGCCGCCCCCGGCGAGCAGGTCTGGCTGGGGGGAGGGTGGTTCACGGTGGTCGGGCTGCTCGCCCCGGTCCCGCTCGCCCCCGAACTCGACACGGCCGCCGTCGTCGGCTGGCCGGTCGCGACCTCGAAGCTGCATTTCGACGGGTACGCGACCACGGTGTACACCCGGTCCGACGAGCGCTACGTCAACGACGTACGCGCGGTGCTGGCCGCGACGGCGAACCCGGCCGCGCCGAACGAGGTGCAGGTGTCGCGGCCGTCCGACGCACTCGCCGCCAAGCAGGCGACCGACGCGACGCTCAACGGGCTGCTGCTGGGCCTGGGCGCGGTGGCCCTGCTGGTGGGCGGCGTCGGCGTGGCCAACACGATGGTCATCTCCGTCCTCGAACGGCGGGCCGAGATCGGGTTACGCCGCTCGCTCGGCGCCACCCGGGGCCAGATCCGTACGCAGTTCCTCGCCGAATCCCTCCTGTTGTCCCTGCTCGGCGGGGCCGGTGGCGTCGCCCTCGGCATCCTCGTGACCGGCGCGTACGCCGCCTATCAGGAATGGCCGACGGTGGTGCCGGCGTGGGTGTCGCTCGGCGGGGCCGGGGCGACGCTGGTCATCGGCGGGCTCGCCGGGCTCTATCCGGCGATCCGGGCCGCCCGGCTCTCCCCGACGGAGGCGCTCGCCGCCCCCTGAGCCGCGTCCCTGTGGCGCGCCCCTGTGGCGCGTCCCTGTGGCGCTGGATCAGGGTTCCCGGTCGAATCTTGGGGCATGATTCGACCGGGAACCCTGATCCTGTCGTACGGCCCTGGCAGGGTGATCTTCATGAGTGACGTGGCAGTGCAGTTGGTGCCCTGGTCGGAGCCGGACCTGGAGATCCTCCGCCGGGCGAACACCCCGGAGATGAAGGAGCACCTGGGCGGTCCGGAGACCGAGGAGCAGGTGCTCGCCCGCCACCAGCGCTACCTCCGGCTCGACAACGGCCAGATGTTCCGGGTGGAGCTGGCGCCGGGCGGCGAGGTCGCGGGCAGCATCGGATACTGGGACCGCCAGTGGGACGGCGAGACGGTCTACGAGTCCGGTTGGCACGTGTTCCCCGAGTTCCAGGGGCGCGGCGTGGCGACCGCGGCGGCGCGGGCGATCATCGCCGAAGCGCGGCGCGACGGCCGCCACCGCTGGCTGCACGCGTACCCGGACGTGGACAACCCGCCGTCCAACGCGATCTGCCGCAAGGCCGGGTTCGAGCTGGTCGGGCCGGTCGACTTCGAGTTCCCGCCGGGGCGGCCGATGCGCAGCAACGACTGGCGGGTCGACCTGACGGCGTAGCGCTCAGGCGCTGTCGGAGGTGGACTCCGGCTGCAGCGCCTTGGCGATCGCGGCCACCATCCGCCGCTCGGACTCGGCGAGTTCCCGGCGGACGTCGGCCGCGGTCAGCATGACGTGGGCCGCCGTGGTGGCGGTGACGATGAGCAACGCGGCCGCCACCACGATGCCCCGGACCATCCCGTCCGGAGTGGTGGCCGCGATCCATATCCCGGTGGTCAGCAACGCGGCGACGACTGCGTACGCGATGCGCAGGGCGACCGTGCGCGTCACCGAACCCCCCAGAATCCGCCGATGACGCCGACTGACCCTCCACTATGGAGATCGGCTGCGTCCTGAGTGGTCAGTCTGACAGGCCCGCCGCCTGGAACGACAGGGCCTTAAGTCCCGGCTTGTTCCGGCGCGCCCGGCACGATGACGACCGGGCAGTCCGAGTGGTAGAGCGCGGCCTGGCTGACCGAGCCGAGCAGCATCCCCTTGAAGCCGCCGAAACCCCGGCTGCCGAGCACGATGAGTTGGGCGCCCCCGGTGGCCTCGACGATCGTCCGGCGTACGCGCCCGTGCACGACCTGCGTCCGCACGTCCACCCCGGGGAACCTTGCCTTCCACCCGGCCAGCGCGTCGACGATCAGCCGCTCCTCGTTCTCTCGGGCGACGGACTCGTCGAAGATCAGCGGCTGCATCTCGGTCGCCAGATCGGCGGTGGGATGCGCCCACACGTGCAACGCCCACAGCGGCACCTTCCGGAGCGCCGCCTCCTCGAAGGCGAAGCCGACGGCGGCGTCGCCGGCGGGCGAGCCGTCCGCGGCGAGCAGCACCGGCGCGGCGGGATCGGACTTTCCGCGTACCACCATGACCGGGCAGGCCGCGTGGGCGGCGACGTGGATCGACACCGACCCGGCGAGCAGCCCGGCGAACGCGCCCAGTCCGCGATCGCCGACGACGATCAGCGACGCGCCGCCGGAGGCTCGGATCAGCGCCTGCGCGGCCGAGCCGGTGATCACGTCGCCGGTCGCCTCGACCCCGGGCGCGGCGGCCTGGGCGGCGGCGACACCGTCGGCCACGATCTGGCGAGCCTGGTTCTCCAGGCCGCCCTCCTGCGGCCCCAGCGCGGACGGACCCAACGGGACGTTGCGCATCGCGGGCCAGATGAACCCGTGCACGATCCGCACGGGTACGCCCCGCAGCACCGCCTCGCGGGCGGCCACCTCGGCGGCGGCGAGGCTTTCCGGCGATCCGTCCACCCCGGCGACGACAGGCAGAGTTGTCATGGTTTCCCCCTTTACCGTCCCCAACGGTTCCGGGGCGGCCGGGCTACGCCGTCGCGCGCGACCCGTACGCCGGACCGAACACCACGAGCAGCGTCAGGTCCTCGGCGACGTCGACGAACCGGTGCACCTCCCCGGCCGGGACGAAGATCACCGCACCCGGGCCGACCTCGGCGTCGCCGTCCGGCGTGACGATCCGCGCCCGCCCGCCCGTGACCACGTAGATCTCGTCCTCGGTGTGCGGGCTCTGGTCGTCCACTCCCCCGGCCGGGATGCAGTAGGTGCCCACGGACAGGTCCGGCACCCGCAGGTGCTCCACCCAGTCGTTCGCCGTGCCGGCCGGCGGCGCCGCCCACTGTCCCGCTCCGTCGATGATGCGCATCGTCGAAGCGTACGCCGCCGATGATCAACATCGCGTTAGTGTGGACCTCACACTTGCCCCGCCCACATCGTCGGGCTGGTGAGGACCGAGCCGGGGAGGGAGACGCCGATGGAGCCGAGCGTGATCATGAGCGAGCGGCGTCAGCTGATCAATCTGGCGTACCGCATGCTCGGTTCGCTGTCCGACGCCGAGGACGTCGTGCAGGAGACATACGCCCGCTGGTACGGCCAGTCCGAGGCGCAGCAGGACGAGATCGAGAACCCGGCCGCCTGGCTGACCCGGGTCGCCGGCCGGATCTGCCTCGACATCCTCGGGTCGGCCCGGGTCCGGCGGGAACGCTACGTCGGCGAATGGCTGCCCGAACCGCTGCCGGAACGGGCGGAGTGGGCGGCCCCCGCTGACCCGGCCGACCCCGCTGACCGGGTGACGCTAGACGAGTCGGTCAACCTCGCGTTCCTCGTGGTCCTCGAGTCGATGACACCGGCCGAACGGGTCGCCTTCATCCTCCACGACGTCTTCCGCTACCCGTTCCCGGAGGTCGCCGACATCGTCGGGCGTACGCCGGCGGCCTGCCGCCAGCTCGCCTCCTCGGCCCGCCGCCGCATCGGCGACGCGCGTACGCCGACGACCCCACCGGCCCAGCGAGCCGACCTCGTCCGGGACTTCCAGACGGCGTGGGCGGCGAAAGACATCACCGCCCTGATCGGGCTGCTGGATCCGGAGGCGGTCGCGATCGCCGACGGCGGCGGCATCGTCACCGCGAAGCTCGAGCCGATCGAGGGCGCCGAGCAGATCGCGCGGGGTCTGCTGGAGATCACCACGCAGCTGCCGGGCCTGACGGTCCTGGCCCGAACCGTGAACGGGCAGCCCGGCCTGGTCATCCAGGAGAACGGTGTCACCACGACGGTGATGGCGTTCGAGTTCGCCGGCGACCGCATCACCCGGGTCTTCGCCGTCCGCAACCCCGAGAAACTCCGGCCCTGGGCCTGACCCGCTGTAGCCGAGCTGTAGGAAACGTGTAATCAGCGCCCATACATTCCCCTTCATGAGTGCACCTACCGGCGCAAACGTGAAGGGGAATGTCCTATGAGACGACGGACCCTGGCCGGCGGACTGGCGATCGCCACGGCCGCCCTCCTCACCGTCCTGATACCCAGCCCGGCTCACGCGGCGATCTCCCACAAGTCGCCGTTCGACTGCGGCAAGACCTTCTACGCGAACAACTGGACGCCCAACCACAGCCCGTCGGGCGCGATCGACTGGCAGAGCTACGGCGGCGACGCGATCGACGGCGAGACCGTACGCGCCACCGCCGCCGGCACGGCGTACTTCAAGGACGCCGGGAGCACGAGCTACGGCAAGTGGGTCGAGATCGTCCACAGCGACGGCAGCCGCACCCGGTACGCCCACCTGTCCTCCATGGTGCAGTCGGCCGGCACGACCAAGTCCGTCGGCCAGGGCACGAAGATCGGCAACGTCGGCTCGACCGGCAACTCGAGCGCCCCGCACCTGCACTACGAGCAGCGCACCTCGTCGGGCACGGTCGACACGAGCCCGACGGTCGAAGGTGTCACGGTCTCGCTCGGGCAGAAGATCGCCATCAAAAGCAGCAACGGCTGCGGCAGCTCCAACCCCTACACCGCCGAGGAGGTCTGCGGCAGCGGCTACGACGTCATCGACTCGGCGGCGCTCGGCACGGTGGGCAAGGTATTCCTGGCCTACAACTCCGGCAACGGCTACAACTGCGTCGTCACGCTGAAGTACGTCAGCGTCGGCACCGCGAGCGCGGTGTCGGCCTTCCTCGAACCGGAAGGTTCGACCCGGACCACCGACTCCGGCAGCTTCAGCTACTACGCCGGGCCGGTGAAGCGCAGCGCGCCGGGCGTCTGCGTCAAGTGGGGCGGATCCGTCGGCAGCACCAGTTACACCAGCGGGTTCGAGCACTGCGGCTGACGAAGCCGAGCACATCGGAGGCCGGGTGGGTCAGTCCCGCCCGGCCTCCGGCGGGTCCGAGGCCTCCGACGAAGGTTCGGGTGCCGGCCAGTCGAGCAGGTCGAGGCGATGCACGCCGCCGTAGGTCACCACCACGACGCCTTCCTCGTTCCAGGAGACGGCCAGGACGGCGTCGGCGAACCGGAACGCCGCGATCGGCTGCCGCTGGTAAATCGACCAGACCGCGACCAGACCGTGCGCTCCCCCCGCGACGATCATCGTGCCCATGGGATCGAAGGCCAGCGCCGCGATCGGCTCGTCGAATCCGTGGAGGAAGCCACTTCCCTCGGCCTGGGTGAGGTCCAGCCAGATATAGCCGCTGCCGTCACCGGCGGCGACGATCTCCGTGACGGGCGCGACGGCGACAGCCCTGACGTAATACCCGTAGGGGCCGTATTCGCCGATGATCGTCCCGTCGAGGTCCACTGCGAACGACTTGTTCTCCTCCGAGGTCTCGTCGTAGACGGCGAAGAAGATCGCCCGCCGGTCGGGAAAGAAGGCCACCGCCCACACGCCCGGGCGCTCGAACACCATCTCGTGAGTGACACAGTCCCAGACCCGTAACCGCTTGGCCTTGTCGACGGCGGCCAGGAGCCGGTCGTCCCCGGAGAAGACCACCCGCCCGTCCTCGGCCTCCTCGTCGAGCATGATCGGTTCACCCGGTCCGGCCAGCCAGAGCCCCTTCTTGTGAAATCCCGTGTACGCGATCAGCGCCGCGTCGTCGGTGACGGCCAGCGCGGCGGGCCGGTCGAGCTCCCGGGAGAACGTCCGCGCGCCGGTCGTGTCGTGCATCGTGACCGTGCCGATGACCTGACTACCCAGCACCGCCATGCGCCCGCCCGGTGAAACCGCGGCGGCGGCGACGCGTGTCGGTTCCGGCGCCGAAGCGGCCGCGGCCGGATCCCAGACGCGTATCGTGCCGTCGACGCTCGAACTGGCCAGCCAGGTGCCGGTCGGCCCGACGACGATGTCACCGACCCACCGTGAGTGTCCACGGAGGATGCCACGGGAACGGCCGGTCGCCCGGTCCCAGAACCGGAGGACGCCGTCGTCCCCGGCCGAGACGAACCAACTGTCGTCCGGCGCGAACGCGATCACGTAGATCGCGCTGCTGTGGCCGCTGAACGTGTGGAGCGGCGCACCGCTGAGCGCGTCGTAGCTGCGCAGACCGCCTCCCACGGACGACCCGACATACAGCGTACGGCTGTCGGGCGAGGCGGCCACCGTCGACGCCCAGCCGTCGATCCGCGCCCGTTCACTGGTGGTCGCCAGGTCCCAGATCCGAACGGACTCGTCACTGCCGATACTCGCCAGCCAAGTGCCGTCGGGCGCGACCGTGATCCCGTCGATGACGCCGCCGGAGTGCCCCCGCAGCGTCGGTTGCTGCCACGTGGTGGGCACTCCCGACAGTCGTAGGTCGCCGTTCGCGCGGCCCATGACGAGCCGCCCGTCCGGCAACGCCGCGATCGAGGTGACGGATATCGCTCGCAGCAACGCCCGGCCGGTTTGCCGATCCCACGCCCTCACTACCCGGTCGATGTCCAAGGTGGCGACCCAACGGCCGCCCGGATCGACGGCCAGCTCGGCGATCCGGGCCTTGTGGGCGCTGAACTCGGTGACCGGCCGGCCCGAGGCGACATCCCAGATCAGCGCCGAACCGTCGTCGTACGCGGCCGCGATCCACGTTCCGTCCGGACCGGCGCGCATCGGCGTCACGACGCGCTCGTCTTCAGTGAGGACAGCCCGTTCCAGTCCCGTCTCGGTGTCCCAGAGGTGAACGGTCCGATCTCGGGCAGCCGCGAGCCACCTGCCGTCCGATGCACTGCTCATGGCGTACACCATCGGTCCAGGACCGGACAGCGCGAACCGCAAGCCGGCCGGGGCCGCCGGCAACGGGTCACGCAGCCGTAGCCGCGTCCGGGTCGCCCCGCCCACCTTGAGGGTCGCGGCCTGACCGGCCCAATCGGGATCGGCCGCAAGCACCGCGACGAGGATGTCGCTCACGGCCGCCGACGGCCGGGTCGGTGCGAGCAGGTGACTGTTGTGTGCCCAGACCTCGCGCATCCGCAGCGCGCGAGGAGTGCCCGCGGCGACCAGATCCGCCTGCGGCGCCTCGGGACCGGACCGCAGCAGGCGGGCCGTCGCCCAGCGGAGGTCGGTCGCGAGGCGTTCGGCGTCCTCGGCCCCGGACGCCCCGCGCACGTGCTCGACCACGTGATCCCACAGGTAGCGGTGTTGCGCGTCGAGCTGCCACCAGGCGATCTCGCCGTCGATCCGAGGCAGGTCGGCTGAGACGATCTCCAGCAGGCGCTCGTGCAACTCGGCCAGATCCGCCGACGGCATCGACTGCCGCAGATAGTCTCGCAGCACGTCATGCATTCCGACCCGGCCGCCGTCCTCGGACGTCAAGGTGATGAGCCCGAGCCCGGCCAGGCGCCGGCACAAGGCACGAGTATCCAGATCGGCCAGTCCCGCCGACGCCGCCCACAGCCGCCCGACCAGATCCAGCGGAATCGCCTCGTCCTCGGCGAAGATCGTCAGCTCCCGCAGCCGCAGCAGCTCATCCGGCTCCAGCAGGCCGGTGCTCGCGGTCACGGTCGCCTGCACCGCCTCAGCGCGCTGCCGTGAGTCGGTGACGTCAAGACCACGCACGCCGTCGCCGACCGCGTCGACCGCCGCCGGCCCGCGGGTCTCGATGCGCGCGCAGAGTTCCGAGGCGTACGCCGAAAGATCGCGTACGCCGGTCCGTTCGGCGCTGGCCAGGATGCGGTTGACGAGACTGAGCAGCAGCGCCCAGCGGCCGGTCGCGGCCAGCAACGCGTCCTCGGTCCGCCCGGGGATCGCAGCGCTCAGCCCGGTCGTCAGCAAACGCCGGGCCTGCCCTTCGGTCATCTGGTCGACTTCCACCGACAAGCCGCGGCCGACCAGCAGCTCCTGATTCCGCGTCGTCACGAGGCGTACGCAGTGCTTCGCGCCGAGCAGGAAGGGTTCGAGCTGCAGCAGCCGCCACACGTCGTCGATCACGAGCAACCGCGGCGGTCCCTGCGACAACACGTACGCCAGCTGCCGGCCGGCCTCTCCGGCGTCGGACGAGACGGCCACGACGTCCGGCGGCCCCACCTGCGCGATGACCTCGTTCACCTTGGCGGCCAGGTCTCCGGACCCGACGATGTCGCGACCCAGCGTCACCCAGGTGACGTGCCCGCCGAACCGAGACTTGATACGCGGGTCCGCGCACACCATCCGGGCCAGTGTCGTCTTGCCGAAGCCGCCGGCGCCGTGCACTCCGGTCGTCAGGCCGACGGTGGTCGCGGCCTTGCCCACCGGCGCGGGTCCGACGATCCCGGCGACGATCGCTTCCAACTCATCCGGTCGCTCCACAGTCGACTGCGTATCCGGCTGCACCGCCAACGCCTGCCGGCGTGCGTATTGGCGCCGCCAACGGTCGGTCTCCGCGAACGTCGCCACCGCCAACCCGATCGGTCCGAGATCGCGCACCCAGTCCAGCACGAGGCCGATTCCCCGCCCCGGGAAGATCAGCCCGACGAGATCCAGCCAGACCGGCAGCCACAACAGTGCCGGCACCACAACCATGATCGTCGCGGTCAGCGGAAACGCCCGCTGGATCAGCCAACGGCCGGCGGCTCGCATCATGCCCCGAGTCTGGGACTAGGCCGAGGACGGCGGTACGCCCGGACGCCGCGCACACCTTGGCCGATGAGGCGACGGCGCACGGTCGCTCGGCGCTGTCGATGGGCCTCGGGGCGAAATCGCAGATCCGACAGCCATCACATCGCGTAAGGCATCCTAGGTCAATCGCGTATTGACAAGTCTCTTTTCAGTGCGGGACCATGCCGTGAGAGCGCTCTCACACCCTCCGTCCCTACTCCCGGAGAGGCGCCTTCATGGCCACTCACCTTTCTCGCGTACGCGCCGGCGCGGCCGCCCTCGCGCTGGTCGCCGCGACCCTCGTGGCGGGGTCCGCGAGCACCGCGACGGCCGCTCCCCCGGCCCCGGCCGGTTGGACCCAGCTGTTCGCCGACGATTTCAGCGGCGCCGCCAACACCGGCGTGAACACGGCCAACTGGCTCTACGACATCGGCACCGGCTATCCGGGCGGCGCGGCCAACTGGGGCACCGGCGAGATCGAGTACATGACCAACAGCACCCAGAACGTCTACCAAGACGGTGCGGGCCACCTCGTGATCAAGCCGATCCGCGACGGCGCCGGCAACTGGACCAGCGGCCGGATCGAGACACAGCGGACGGACTTCGCCGCTCCGGCCGGCGGCAAGCTGCGCTTCGAGGCGTCGCTGCAGCAGCCCAACGTCAGCGGCGCGGCGGCGGCCGGGTACTGGCCCGCGTTCTGGTCCCTCGGCGCGGCCGCGCGCGGGACCGGCGCGACGGGCTGGCCGGGCATCGGCGAGATCGACCTCATGGAGGACATCAACGGCCGCAGCTCGGAGTTCGCGACCCTCCACTGTGGTGTCGCGCCGGGCGGCCCGTGCAACGAGTACACCGGGCTCGGCAGCGGCGAGCGTGCCTGCGGCGGCTGCCAGACAGGCTTCCACACGTACGCGATGGAGCTGGACCGCAGCGTGTCACCCGAACAGATCCGCTGGTATCTCGACGGGAACAACTTCTTCACGGTCTACTCGAACCAGGTCGACGCGACCACCTGGAACAACGCCACGCACCACGGGTTCTTCATGATCCTCAACGTGGCGATCGGCGGCTCCTTCCCGGCCGCGTTCGGCGGTGGCCCGACGGCCGCGACTCAGTCGGGCGTGCCGATGATCGTCGACTACGTCGCGGCGTACGCGACGAGCACCGGCGGCGGTGGCTCGATTCCGGCCGGGTCGGGGACGGTTTCGGGGCCGGGTGGCAAGTGTGTGGATGTGATCGGTGATGACAACGGTGGTGCGGGCACGGCGGTGGATCTGTGGGATTGTCAGGCTGCGGCGGTGGATCAGCATTGGCGGCATAACGCGGATCTGTCGTTGTCGACGT
>NZ_JBFAHM010000027.1:0-23210 GCF_040654195.1 Hamadaea sp. NPDC050747 | reverse complement strand
AGCCAGGATCAAACTCTCCAACAAAGAATTCGAAAATCCTGGCAGCATCACTCCAAAAGCAATGCAACCAAAGGAATCATCACGAGGATGAAAAATGTGCGATCCCACCGAAGCGAGATCCGCTACTTTGGCACTGGCTTTACAAGCACCCTGTTGAGTTCTCAAAGAACAAGCACACACCATCAACCACCCGACTTCCGCCGGGCCGCATCAGGGGCAACTCATCCAGCCTACCCGACCGACTTCGCACACCCCCACCGGGGGTCCGCATCACTCAGGATTCGCGCTCCGGCCTCCCGCCGAGGTAACCCCCGCCGTTCTCGTCCGTGCCGCGCTGGCAGAGAGAACATTACGCGATGCCCGACGCCGGTCGCAAATCGGGGGTCGTTGTCCCCCGTCACACTCGCGATCGACGCCCGCTCCTTTCGGCGTACTCGCTGGTCAAGCGGGTGGAACGCGAACCGTGACCATTGTGGATTGTCACGTCGCGGTGAGGACGAGAGCAAGCGCGGCGAGGCCTAGACCCGCGAATTGCAGCGGCCGCATGCGTTCTTTCTCCACGAGAAGCGCGAGCAGCACGGTGCTCGCGGGGTAGAGCGCCGCGATCGGCGCGATGACCGAGAGGTCACCACGTTGGACCGCGAGGAGATAGAAGCCGTTGGCGAGGGTGTCGCCCAGACCCGCCGCGGCGGCGAGCACAAGCGTCGTACGCCCACCGAGCCGCAACCGCGCACCGGCCCGCCACACCAGGAGCAGGCCAACCGTGAGGGACGACGCCCGGACGCCGAGCATCGGCCACAAGCCGGCGTCGGCATCGGCGAATCCGAGGAGGATGAAGAACCCGCCGAAACAGGCCCCGGCGAGCAGGGCGAGGCCGACGGTGGCGACGCTCACCTTCGCGGGTTCCCCCGGACGGCTCGGCGCGAGACTGACCAGTCCGATCGCCGCCACCGCGCAGAACGCCCCGGCGAGCGCGGCGGGAGCGGGGCGTTCGCCCTGTATCAGTCCACCGAGGATCGGCACGATCGCCGAGGTCACCGCGGTCGTCGGCGCGACCACCGCCATGGCGCCCTGAGACAGTCCGCGATAGAGCAGGACTATCCCGAAAAGCCCGAGTACGCCGGCTGCCGCGCCCCAGAGCAGGTCAGCCCCGCGTGGCGTGCCCGGGAGGACGCGCATCATCAGTGCGATCATCGGGAGACCGAGGATCTGCGAGATCACGGTCACGGAGAGCGGATGGGCGCGCTGCGACGCCTTCCCGCCGCAGAAGTCCGACGCGCCCCAGATCAGCGCGCAGGCGGCGGCGAGAGCGATCGCGTACACACAGGCAGTGGTATCACGATATTGACCGTGGAGGACAGTGTGGTAGCCGACACCTCGCCGCTCACGGCGTCGTTCACCTCATCCGCGGAGGAACTCAACGCGGCGGTGGCGCTCCATGTGCGGGCGCTGCGTACGGGACGGGGATGGTCGCTCGACGAGTTGTCCGGGCGCTCCGGCGTCAGCAAGGGCATGCTCGTGCAGATCGAAGGTGCCCGGACCAATCCCAGCATCGGGACCTTGTCCCGGGTCGCCGACGCGTTCGGGGTGACCGTCGCGCGCCTCCTGGAACCCGCGGTCGACCGGACCGTCCACGTCAGCGACTACGACGAGGCGCCTGTGCTGTGGCGTGGCGGCCGAGGCGGCACCGCGCGACTTCTGCGAGGTCTCCAGGACACCGAGCTCTGGGACTGGCGGCTCGCCCCGCACGAGGCGCACTCCCCCGACGACCATCGACCCGGTACGCGGGAAGTCATCTCGGTGCTCGCCGGAACCCTGGTCGTCACCGTCGGCGGCGAGGAGCACACCGTCTACGCCGGACAGACGATCGACCTGATCGCAGACCGTACGCACACCTACGAGAACCCGACGGACGTGCCGGCACGGTTCATGATGCTCGTGACGATGCCGCCCCGGGAACACGACCGGCGCCTCATCCGCCAACGCCCCTGACCCTCTCCGGCCTCTCCGGTTGACCTCTTCCGGTTGACCCTTCCGGTTGACCCTTCCGGTTGGCCCTTCCGGTGGCCCTTTCCGGTTGATCATGAACTTTCGGTCATGATCAACCGGCGTGTCGTGTGCCGGGCGCCCTGATCAACTCCGCAAGCGGGTGATCGACTCGGGATCTCAGGCCGGGACGGACTGCGGCTCGTCCTCGCGAGCGTGCACGAGATCGGCTGACCGGAGCACGGGCGCGGCCAGCGTCATGACGAGGACGAGCACGGTGACGACGGCGAAGGACACCGTCAGCGAGGTCACGTTCGCGATGCCGCCCACGATGCCGGGAGCCGCCAACCCTGCCCCGTACGACACGGTCGCGACACCGGCGATGGCATGCGCCCGGCTGGCCGGGCTGTCCGCGGAGTGCCCGGCGGCCGCGAAGGCCAGCGGCACCACGACCGCGATCCCGATGCCCACCAACGCGAAGCCCCCGATCGCGGCGATCTTCGCCGCCAACGAGTCCCCGGCGGCTCCGGCGATCACGATGAGCACTCCACCGGCGACACCGAGCGCGCCCGCGACGCGTACGGTCGGCACGGGGCCCCAGCGGCGTACGACGGCGTCACCGGTGAGCCGTCCGAGCGTCATCGCACCCGCGAAGGCGGCGTACGCCACGGCACCGGTCGCGTCTCCGGCGCCGAGCCGGTTCACGAGGTAGACCGCGCTCCAGTCGGCCGACGCCGCCTCGGCGAAGATGGCCGCGAAGCCGACCAGCCCGATGATCAGAATCGGCCCCTTCGGCAGCGCGAACTTGGGCGCGCCGTCGTCCTCTTCCTCCTCCGCCGCGTTCTGCGCCGGCAGATACGAGCACGCCCACACCGCGACGACGATCGCGACGACCGTGGCGCCGATGAAGTTCACGCGGCCGGAGACGTCGTTGTGGGCCAGCAACCAGCCGACGCCGCCGGCGAGGAATCCGCCGATGCTCCAGCCACCGTGCAAACTCGACATGATCGACCGGCCGAGCTGACGCTCGACGGCGATGCCCTCGGCGTTCATCGCCATGTCGGCGGTGCCGGCGAACGCGCCCGCGACGAACATGGCCACCGCGAGCGTCGGCAGCGTCGGCATGAACGAGATCAGGGTCAGCGCGAGCGCCCAGCCGGTGAGCAACAGGAGAGTCGCGCGGCGGCCACCGAGTCGATGCACCACGCGACCGGCGAACGGCATCGTCAGTATCGCGCCGATGGACGGCATGACCAGGGCGTACCCGAGTTTTCCGACGCCGCCACCGGCCAGACCCACATGATCGGCGATCCACGGCATCCGGGCGGCGAGACTGCCACTGATGGAGCCGTGGACGGCGAAGATGGTCGCTACCGACCAGCGCGGAGACATGCCGTCGAACCTACACCGGCCAGGACGCCCGCATGGGAGCGCTCTCCTGCACTCTGAGACGGGGAAAGCGGCGGATCAGGCCGAGCGTTCCTCGCCCCGGTGCCGGGCGCGGCGGCCGACGAAGTCGCGCGGAACGATGGTCGGATAGACCTTCTCCAGCACCGTGGCCCGGGTGATCTGGACCTTCTCGGCGTTGGGGTCGCTCGGCACCTCGTACATGACCGACAGCAGAACCTCTTCGAGGATCGCCCGCAGACCCCGGGCGCCGGTGCCGCGCAGCATCGCCTGATCGGCGATGGCCTCCAGCGCGGCCGGCTCGAACTCCAGGGCGACGTTGTCCAGCTCGAAGAGCCGCTGGTACTGCTTCACCAGTGCGTTACGAGGCTCGGAGAGGATGCGGACCAGCGCGGTGCGGTCGAGGCTGCGGACGTTAGTCAGCACCGGCAGCCGCCCGATGAACTCGGGAATCATGCCGAACTTCAGCAGATCCTCCGGCATGACCTGGGCCAGGATGTCGTCGGTCTTCCGTTCGGAGACCGCCCGCAGGTGCGAGCCGAAGCCGAGGCCGCCGCTGCCGGTCCGGCCCTCGATGATCTCCTCCAGGCCGGCGAACGCGCCGCCGCAGATGAACAGGATGTTCGTGGTGTCGATCGACACGAACTCCTGGTTCGGGTGCTTGCGGCCGCCCTGCGGCGGAACGTTGGCGACGGTGCCCTCGAGGATCTTCAGCAGCGCCTGCTGTACGCCCTCGCCGGAGACGTCCCGGGTGATCGACGGGCTGTCGGACTTGCGGGAGATCTTGTCGATCTCGTCGATGTAGACGATGCCGGTCTCGGCCCGCTTGATGTCCCAGTCGGCCGCCTGGATCAGCTTGAGGAGGATGTTCTCGACGTCCTCGCCGACGTAGCCCGCCTCGGTCAGCGCGGTGGCGTCGGCGATCGCGAACGGCACGTTCAGCATGCGGGCCAGCGTCTGCGCCAAGTGGGTCTTCCCGCACCCGGTGGGGCCGATCATCATGATGTTCGACTTCTGCAGCTCGACGGCCTCGCCGTCGCGATGCCCGTGCCCGCCCGTGTCGGCCTGGATGCGCTTGTAGTGGTTGTAGACCGCCACCGCCAGCGCCTTCTTGGCCTGCTCCTGCCCGATCACGTACTGATCGAGGAACTGGCAGATCTCGACCGGCTTGGGCAGCTCCTCGAAGCGGATCTGGTCCTCGCCGGCCAGCTCCTCCTCGATGATCTCGTTGCACAGGTCGATGCATTCGTCGCAGATGTAGACGCCGGGTCCTGCGATGAGCTTCTTCACCTGACGCTGCGACTTGCCGCAGAATGAGCACTTCAGCAGGTCGCCACCGTCGCCGATTCGTGCCACCTACGACTCTCCCTCGCCCGTTGGCCCTGCTGTCGCCGCCCGTCCGGCCGAAACCAGTGACGCGAAGCGTGTCTTTGCCGACTTGACGTTACCCTTTGTCGGCTTGTTTCACCGAGTCAGGGAGCGCCCTCGCGTGTCGCCGCGGGCGCTCCCTGACTCGCGTGGAGCTGTGTCGGAATTTTACCGAACGGCCGCGAGCGGCGTCTTCTTGCGGCTGGCGAGAACCGTGTCCACGAGACCGTAGTCCTTCGCCTCTTCCGCCGTCAGAATCTTGTCGCGGTCGATGTCCTTCTTGACCTTGTCGAGATCCTGGCCGGAGTGACGGGCCAGCAGCTCTTCCAGGTTGTTGCGCATCCGCATGATCTCACGCGCCTGGATCTCGATGTCCGAGCCCTGCCCGTAGCCACCCTCGGTGGCGGGCTGGTGGATGATGATCCGGGAGTTGGTGAGGGCCAGGCGCTTGCCCGGGGTGCCCGCCGCCAGCAGGACGGCCGCGGCGCTGGCCGCCTGCCCGAGGCAGACGGTCATGATGTCCGGGCGGATGTACTGCATGGTGTCGTAGATGGCGGTCATCGCCGTGAACGACCCGCCGGGCGAGTTGATGTACATGGTGATGTCCCGGTCCGGGTCCCGGGCCTCGAGCACGAGCAGCTGCGCCATGATGTCGTTGGCGGAGGCGTCGTCGACCTGGACGCCCAGGAAGATGACGCGCTCGTCGAAGAGCTTCGAGTACGGGTCCATCGCCCGCTCGCCGAGCGCCGTCTTCTCGACGAACTGCGGCAGCACGTACCGGTTGGTCACCGGAGCGAAGTCAGACATTTGTTCTTATCTCCTTCAGTTCCCCACCGGCACCGGGGACACGCCCTCGACGACGTGATCGATGAAACCGTAGCCCTGCGCCTCTTCGGCCGTGAACCAGCGGTCCCGGTCGGAGTCGAGCTCGATCTGCTCGATCGACTGCCCGGTGTGCTGCGAGATCAGCTCGATCAGCAGCCGCTTCGTGTAGATCATCTGCTCGGCCTGAATGGCGATGTCGGCCGCGGTGCCGCCGATCCCGCCCGAGGCCTGGTGCATCATGATGCGCGCGTGCTTGAGCGCGTAGCGCTTGCCACGGGTTCCGGCGCACAGCAGCATCTGGCCCATGCTCGCGGCCATGCCCAGGGCGACCGTCGAGACGTCGTTCGGCACGTACTGCATGGCGTCATAGATCGCCATGCCGTCGTAGACCGAGCCGCCGGGCGAGTTGATGAAGATGGTGATGTCGCGCTCGGGGTCCTCGGCCGACAGCAGCAGAAGCTGAGCGCAGATCCGGTTCGCCACCTGCGTGTTGACCTCGCTGCCCAGGAAGATGATGCGTTCCTTGAGCAGACGGTTGTAGATCGAGTCGTCGAGACCGAGGCCGCTCGGCTCGGATCCCCGCATTTGCGGTGGGAGGTGAAGCTCGCTCATGCCAACCCTTCTGATGTTCAAGTGTCGTACGCCGACCCTAACCCCTCGCTACGACGAACCCTTCCCAGATTCCCTGGTGTTCGCTGTGGGCGCAGGCGTCTGGATCAACGCAGCGAGGGCGGCCGAGACTCGCCGTCCCTGCCGCCCTCGTCCCGCGTACGCGGTCAGTCGTGGTCGTGACCCTCGTGGTCGTCCGCCGCGCCCCGGAGGTCGTCCAGGGTCAGCACGTTCCCGTCGGTGTCCTTCATGATCACGCCCTCCATGATCTGGGCGAGCGCCTTGCCCCGGCGCACGTCGCCGAAGACGGAGGCGGCCAGGCCGGCCTGGACCAGCTGGTCGTAGTAGGCCTGGGGGGCCATGCCGACGCGCTGTGCCCGGTGCACGATCTCGTGCCCGAACTCGTCGTCGCTGACCTGGATGTCGTTGGCGTCGGCCAGGGCGTCGAGGACGAGCTGGATCTTGACGCCCTCGGTGGCCGCCTCGGCCAGCTCGGCGTCGATCTGCTCCTCGGTCTTCTCCTCGGCCTCGAGGTACTCCGTGAGGGAGGCGCCGACCCGCTCCAGCTCCTGCGCCATCGACTGCTTCCGCTGGGCGACCTCGTCGCGTACCACACCCTCGGGGGCCGGGACGCCGCTGAGCTTGACGATCTCGGTGAGCGCCTTGTCGCGAGCCGCGTAGAGCTGCTCGACCTTCTTGACCCGGGTCAGCCGCTCGCGCAGGTTGTCGCGCAGCTCGTCGAGGGTGTCGAACTCGCTGGCCAGGCCGGCGAACTCGTCGTCCAGCTCGGGGAGCTCCTTCTCCTTGACGGTCCGGACGGTGACTTTGACGTCGGCGTCCTTGCCCGTGTGCTCGCCGCCCACCAGCTGGGTGACGAAGGTCTGCTCGTCGCCGGCGGACAGGCCCACCAGGACCTCGTCCAGGCCCGGGAGCAGCTGGCCGGAGCCGACCTCGTGGGAGACGTTGCTCGCCTGGCCGCCCTCGACCTCGGCGCCGTCGACCGTCGCCAGGAGGTCGATCTGGACGAAGTCCCCGTCGGCGGCGGCGCGCTCGACCGTCTTCAGCGTGGCGAACCGCTGGCGGAGGGCGTCGACCTGGGTGTCGATCTCGGTGTCGTCGATCTGGATCGGGTCCACCTCGACGGAGATCGCGGAAAGCTCGGGCAGCTCGACCTCGGGCCGGACGTCCACCTCGGCGGTGAACTTCAGCGGCTGACCGTCGGCGAACTCCTGGATGTCGACCTCCGGGCGGCCGAGCAGCTTGACGTCGTGCTCCTTGACGGCGGCGACGATCTGCTGCGGGATGGCCTCCTCGACCGCCTCCTGCAGCACCGCGCCGCGCCCGACCCGCTGGTCGATGACCTGGGCGGGCACCTTGCCCTTGCGGAAGCCGGGGATGGTGACCTGCGCGCCGATCTCCCGGTACGCCTTCATGAGGCTCGGCTCGAGCTCGGCGAACGGCACCTCGATGGCGAGCCGCACCCGAGTCGGGCTCAGAGTCTCGACGGTGCTCTTCACAGACGTACTCCTTGAATCGTGCAGGCAATTTGGCAAGGGCTACTTGAAGCCCGGTCGAGTGTAGGCGAATACATAGGCGAGTGCCCGCATCGGGCCGGTCGTTCCCGGCAGATGTCACACCGCGTAGTCGTACTGACGCGGTCGGCCAGCTCGCCAAACCGGACAAAAGCCCGGTGGAGCCCCGTCCGGCTGCTACGGACCGAGCCCCACCGGGGATGTGACGGCGCACACTCGGCGACGCCATCGAACAGTCATCAAACGCCTGCCGAGACGGAGTCCGCCGCCACGAATGAGTCGACGGTCGCCTATACGACATTACTGACGGGCGCGTACGCCGGAAGAGGTCAGCCGGTTTCGCTCCGTCCGCTCTGAACCAGGCCGGTCACCGGCTTCCAGCCCGGCGGCGCGACGTGCCGGCCCGGATACGGGCTGACGGCGGGCCGCCGCCGGTGCAGAGTCATGGTCGCCTGGCGTACCGCCGGGGCGGTCGTGCGTACCAGGATGACCACGGCGACAAGGCAGGCCAGAGCGACCAGGAGCGGGCCGTACCAGTCGCCCTGGAATGCCCGGGCGACGTCGCTCAGCCACGAGGAGTCACTGGTCACCTACCCATGGTCACGCCCCGGCCGAGGACTCGTTGGCGATTTGCGAAAATGATCCGCAGTTCGAGGCGACACCGCCATCGCTGGGCCGGAACCGGTGCCGCGCGTACGCCAGGCTTGTGCATAGACTGACGCGTGCGCCGCCGCGAGCGGCGCTTCGGGGTGTGGCGCAGTTTGGTAGCGCGTCCGCTTTGGGAGCGGAAGGCCGTCGGTTCAAATCCGGCCACCCCGACAACCTCCGCGGGCGACGGGCTGGAAGACTCAGCGCCATGCGCGTCTACCTGGGATCCGACCACGCCGGCTACGAGCTGAAGGTGCACCTCGTCAGCCACCTGGCCAGCCTCGGTTACGAAATCGTCGACGTCGGTCCGAGCACGTTCGACCCGGACGACGACTACCCGGCCTTCTGCCTGGCGACCGGCGCCGCCGTCGTGGCCGACCCCGGCAGCCTCGGCGTCGTCATCGGCGGGTCGGGCAACGGCGAGCAGATCGCCGCGAACAAGGTCGAGGGCGTACGCGCCGCGCTGGCCTGGAACGTCGAGACGGCCCGACTCAGCCGCGAGCACAACGACGCCAACGTCGTCGGCATCGGCGCCCGCCAGCACACGCTGGACGAGGCGACGAGCATCGCGGAGACCTTCCTCGCGACGCCGTTCTCGCAGAACCCCCGGCACGCCCGCCGCATCGCCCAGATCGCCGAGTACGAGAAGACGCGGATCGTCCCCGAGCTGCCCTGATCCGTCCGGCGGCGCGGCTGACCCGTCAGGTGGTCTGGTCCGTCAGCGCGCGGCTGACCCGTCAGCCGTCCTGGTCCGTTGGCGGCGCGGCTGACCCGTCAGCGGCGGGGTAGTTCGTCGCGAGGCACCCAGCCTCGGCGCACGATCTGCAAGGACTCCTCGGCCTGCGCGAGGTCCTCCTCCGTGGGCCGGCTGGCGTCCCGCGCCCGCATCGCCGCGACCACGCTGACCTGGGACGACCCTGCCCCGACCAGGCTGCGCAGGCCACGTTCGACGTCCGGTTCCATGGGTTCGACCGTAACCCGTGGCACTGTCGCAGGGAAGAACTACGCTGTTCGGGTCGCCGCACGGTCGGGCCAGGGGAGGGCACGTGAGCGAGCAGAAGCGCCATGGTCTGGACAAGACCATCGATCTTTCGGCGGAGGAGCCGACGCATCACCTGCATCCTTCGCCGGGCAATGTCGGCTACTCCCCCGGCGTCGCGGCGGTCGGCCGATCGGCGCCGGTCGGCGAGCCCACTCTCACCTTCGACGAGTCGACCGAGGTCGGCGGGCCGGGGATCATCACCCGGGGGCCGATCAAGCAGCCCACCGTGCCGTTGCGCCAGCGGCTGCGCCAGTTGCGGCGCGGCGGCCGCTGGAGCTTGATCGGCGCCGCGGTGCTGGTCGCCTGCTGGGGTCTGTTCGCCATCTCGGCGAGCTCCGGTGATCAGGCCGGCGCCGCCCTCGCCCTGATCGTGATCCTCGTCGTCGGCGCGTTCCTCTTCGGCCTCAGCCGGCTGCTGGGGCTGGTCGTGCTCGAGCGCACGTTCGGCCGCGTACGCCGCTCCGCTTGGGTGTCGCACGCCGTGGCCGGCCTGTTCTGGGCCGCCGCCGGGGTCACCTACCTCACCCGGATCAGCTGGCTCGTCGAGGCTTGGAACTGGCTGCGCGGCGTCGGCTGACATCCGGTCGCGAAGGCGCGAGATCACCGCGAGATCACGGATGTGGGCCCTAAACCGGCCAAGATTCGACCGATATCCCTGATCCAGCGGAACGCCAGCGCCGCGGAAAGCCAGCGGAAACGCCAGCGCCGCGGAAAGCCAGCGGAAACGCCAGCGCCGCGGAAGAGGAAAACCAGCGAGCGCGACTGTCCACTGTGACTTATCCACAGGCTCGACCGGACGGGTCGACCCCGAGCGTGCCCGTCGATACGCTCCAGGCGTGTCCAACGAAGTCCGCGCCGACCCCGTCGAGCTGACCCGGGTGGCCGACCAGATGCTGCGTTCGTCGCAGCAGATCGACGACGCCTGGCGGGCCGCACAGGGTCCGCTGGCCGTGCCCGCGACCGCCTTCGGCGACAGCATCGGGGCGGCCGCCGTCGCCCAGGCCCAGGATCAGACGGTGGACGACGCCGAGGTCACCCTCGGACGGCTCGTCGCCGTCTTGGAGGGCGACATGGATCGGCTCTACCGCATCGCGTTCGCGTACAAGAAGGCTGATGACGACGCCGCGGCCAAGGCCCGGCAGCAGCAGCGCAACCACCGCAACATCCCGATCTGACCGAGCACGGACCGGCCCGGAGGCAGGTGTACGCATGGTGAGGCCCGAGCCCGACGGCCCGACGACGACGAAACCCGCGCAGATTTCCACGATGGATGTCTGGGATCTGCACGCACGTCCTGATCAGCTGGACAGCGGCGCGACGCAATGGCGGGCCGTGACCACTGCGGTCAAGACGGCCGCCGACGACGTCGACCGGGCTGCGAAGGCTCTGGTCAACGGTGTGTGGGAGGGTCCGGCCGCCGACTCGTTCGACAATCACCGGAAGAAGCTCATCGCCGATCTGGACGCCGCCGAGGAGGCCTCGACCGCGGCCGCCGCGGCCCTCGACAAGGCGGCGGGGGCGCTGCGGTCGAGCCAGTCGCACCTGACCGAGGAGTGGGGCAAGGTCGTCTCGGTCCAGTTCACCTACGACGGGACCTATCACCTGACGTTCAGCCCGGAGGACGACGCCGAGGCGAAGGTCGTCCACGATTCGATGACCCGCTGCGCGCAGATTCGCGGCGACCTCGACGACGTGCTGCAGGACTGCGTCAGCGACTTCTCCAAGGCGCGGGCGAAGTTCAAGCAGGTCGCGGCGACCTGGCTGAATGTGGCCGACGGCTCCACCGATCCGTTCACCATGCCGCCCGAGGTGAACGAGACCGGCGTGATCTACGACGGCAACAAGGTCATCGTGAACACCGGCACCGGCGACGACGACGTCCAGATCAGCGTCGACCCGAAGACGGGCCAGCAGATCGTGACGATCAACGGCCAGAAGTACTACTTCCCGGCGGGCGCCGACATCGTGGTGCGCGGCGGCGACGGCAACGACACGATCAGCGTCGCGAAGGGCACCAACGTCCACGTGACGCTGCTCGGCGGCGAGGGCGACGACATCATTTCCGGCGGTGACGGCGACGAGACGATCCTGGGCTTGGACGGCCGGGACCGGATCACCGCCGGCGCCGGCAACGACCGGGTCTCGGCCGGCGCTGATCGGGACTATGTGGACGGCGGCTACGGCGACAACATCCTGTCCGGCGGCCTGGGCGACGACACCGTCTACGGGCTCGACGGCCGCGACCAGATCAGTGGCGGCGAAGGCCAGGACTACCTCGAGGGTGGCAAGGGCGACGACTCGATCTACGGCGGCGCCGGCAACGACATCATCTCCGGCGGCCGGGGCAACGACACGCTCCGCGCCGGGGGCGGCGACGACGTGGTCTACGCCGGACGCGACAACGACACGACGTACGGCGGGACCGGCCAGGACAAGGTGTTCGGCGAGAAGAACGACACCTCGGTCGGGGCCGAGCAGAACGTGACCGTCGAGATCAAGGACTTCCAGACCTTCATCAACGTCGAGGGCTCGCCCGAGTTCAAGGCGCGGATCGAGGCCGACCTGGACATGCTGGCGTCGTCGCCGCGCGGCCAGCAGATGCTGACCGAGTTGCAGGCCGGGCACGACAAGACCGAGGGCGGCTGGTGGCTCTGGCACCACGACGGCGACTCCCTGACGATCAAGGAGTACAACAACCCGGCCGACCCGAACAACAGCACCGCCAGCCACTCCGGCGGTGACAACACCATCAACCTCAACGTGCACCTCGACGAGCTGACCATGGGCAACGGGCAGACCGTCCAGGGCCCGCCGGTCGCCGTGCTCTATCACGAGATGGCGCACGTCTACGACTACATGAACGACTCGCTCGCCCCCGGCGACTACTCCGGCCCGGACAATCCCGGTGTGCCCAACCGGGAGCGCGAAGCGGCCGGCCTGCCGATCGATGAGGACGGCGACCCGAACACGCCGACGAACATCTACTCGAAGCACCGCTTCGAGCTGACGGAGAACGGGCTCCGCGAGGAGATGGGGGCACCGCACCGTGACGCGTACTAAGCGGTTGTTCGCGGGTGGGCTCGCGGCGCTGCTGGGCGGCTGTTCCGCCGCTCCGGCCGAACCCGCTGACCCGCCCGCGTCCGGCGCGCCCCCAGCGGTGGGCTTCACCGCCGAGGTCGTCGTCGAGGGTCAGTCGCTGCACGTCACGTACCGGCTGACCAACCAGTCGCCGGACGAGTTACTCGTGCTCAATCGCGTACCGGGGGCGGCGGACGCCGTCTACGTGGTGGGCCGCAGCGGCACCCACGTCGTCGAGATCGGCAAGCGGGCCTTCGCGATGCCCGACACCGACAAGGTGAGCTGGGCGCAGGCGGCGCGGGTCGGCGTCACCAAGGTCCCGCCGGGCGAGTCGGTCGGTGAGCAGCTGACCGTCTCGCTGCCGTTGAGCCGCCGTCATCCGTACGGCGACGACTACGGCGACGGCACGATCACCCTGCCCGACCCGATCGAGCAGGTTGTGTTCTGCCTCGGGGTCGTCCGGGCGTCCGAGGCGAAGGGACTCGCCGCCGACGAGACGTTGCCGCACCTCAGCTCGACGACCTCGGTCCAGCACCTCTTCTGCTCGAACCCGATCGGGCTCTGAGAGCCTCGTCGGCTGCCGCACCGGAGTTCGGCCGCCGACGAGGCGGGCCCGGTCAGACCAGCGTCGCGAACCAGCGCGCGACCTGCGGAACCGACAGCACCAGAGACGTGATGTGGTTGACGTCGCCTACGTCCGTCAGGCTCACGTCAGCACCGCGCAGGGACTCCTGACAGGCGAGGCTGTTGGCGAAGACCGCCTCCGGATCCCCGTGCGCCGCGTACATGCGTACCGGGGCTGTGGGGGTGAAGTCGCGGCAGGCGACGTCGTTGACTTCGGCGGCTTTCGCCAGGACGCCGGTCGGGCGGATCAACCGGTCGGCATACGCCTTCTGCAGCAGGTCGCCTGGCATGGCGGGCAGGGCGTCGAGTGTTTCGTCCAACGTGTGTCGCCCGTCGAACAACTCCGCGACGTGGCCGCCGTACGGGGCTTGGAAGACCTCCGACTCGTCGTCGTAGAGGTTGTAGACGCGGTCCCACGCGACTGTGAGGTAGGCCAGGTAGTACGCGGCCGCGGCGGGGTCGACGTCGCCGCCCAACGCGGCCGGCCATTCGACGTCGAACAGCCGGTAGGCGCCGCTGATCGGTGCCAACGCACCCAGGGAGAACCTCCGGTCAGCTCCGTCTTGCAAGGCTTGGGCCAGGAGGAAGGCGGCATTGGCGCCTTGGGAGAATCCGGCGACCGAGGTCGCTCCGGCCACCAGCCGCCCGGATCGCGCCGCAACCGCTCTCGTCGCGCGCAGAGCGTCGATGGATGCGCTCACCATCGTCGGGGCGTGGAAATAGGGATGGGTGCCTGGGCCCTCGCCCAGGCCGAGGTAGTCCGGCGCTGTCGCGGCATAGCCCAACGAGGCGAACAGCACACCGGCCGCGCGATCGCAGCAGGGACTCACCGAGGGCGCGTCGTGCCGGTCGGATTGCGTACCGTGCAGCCAAACCGCCGGCTTCAGCCGACGTGCACCGTCGCGCGGCAGCACCACGAGAGTGCTGGCGGTCGTGCTGCGCCCGCGCACGTCGACCGTGCGATACACGACCCGGTAGGCGTCCACGCCGTGCCGGGCTTCGGGCACCCAGACGCCGATCGGTGTGAGGAAGTCCTTGACCTGCCCCGGATCCATGGTGAAGACCGGAGTACGCGAAACGACCGTGCCGCGCCAGGTTTGCGCTTGTGCCGGTGCGGGGGACGAAGCCACCAGCGCCAGCGCAGCCGCGACCGCCAGCGCGGCTGTCTTCAAAGGATTCATGAGACCCAGCATGATCAGCTTTGCTCACCGGCACACGCCGGTCACCCACCGGGTTCACGGTGAGGCCTGCTCCATGAACGACTACGTTGACGTTACTGGTGTACTCCCTCGGGAGTAGACGGCGATGCCGCCCGCGGCAGGACGCGACGCCGCGCCTCGTCCACCAGGATCGTGGGCATGACCCTCCGCCGCCTCAGCTACACCGTCGGTCTCGCGCTGATCGTCAGCGGCCTCTTCCACCTGCTCGTGTTCGCAGTCGACGGCGGGCCGTGGGAAGGGCCGGTCTCGTGGCGCAAGCCGGCGACGTTCGGGCTGTCCTTCGGGCTCACACTGCTCACCGTCACCTGGCTCAGCGGCTACCTTCGTGCCCCACGCTGGCTGCTCGCGGTGTTCGCGGCCGACTGCGTCGTCGAGGTCGCGGGCATCACCGTCCAAGCCTGGCGCGGCGTACCCTCGCACTTCAACATGGAGACCCCGGTCGATCGGGCCATCGCGATGATGCTGGCCGCGGGCGGCTTCATCCTCGTGGCGGTCCTGCTCGCCATGGCCTGGTACGCCTTCCGCGGCGACCCCGCCCAGTCGCCCAGCCTGCGGTTGGCCCTGCGTACGGGGTTCGCCACGATGATCGTCGGCCTCGCCTCCGGCGCGGCGATGATCGCCCGTGGCGTGACGCTGGTGAACTCCGGCGAGCAGCAGTCCGCGTACCAGCTGGGTGGATTTTTGAAGCCGCTCCACGGCGTGAGCCTGCACGGCGTGCTGGTGTTGCCCGCGATCGCCTGGCTGGCGGCGCGGTTGCCGTGGCCTGAGCAGACCCGCGTACGCGTGGTCGCCGCCGCCTCCGCCGCCTACGGCCTGGCCATCCTCGCCGCCCTAGCCCTCTCCCTACGATGATCATTGCGCCAGCCATGCTGTTTGAGCGGACAAATCGCTCCGCGAAGCAGCGTGGCTGGCGCAATGATCACGCTAGAGGCCCGCGGCTAGGCGGTAGTAGGCCTGGTTCCAGCGCAGTTCCTTGGTGAACTGCCGCATGGTGGTGTCGGCGTCGATGACGAGCAGCTCGACCCCGGTCATCTCGGCGAGGTCGGCGAGCAGGTCGACGCCGACCGCCGCGGAGAAGACCGTGTGGTGCGGTGCGCCTGCCGTCAGCCACGCCTCGGCCGACGTACGCAGATCGGGCCGAGGTCGCCACACCGCGCGCGCGACGGGCAGCTTGGGCAACGGCTGGGGCGGCGGCACGACGTCGATCTCGTTGGCCACCAGGCGGAACCGATCGCCCATGTCAGCCAGCCCGGCGACGACGGCCGGACCGGGCTGGGCGTCGAAGACGAGCCGGACCGGGTCTTCGCGCCCGCCGATGGACAGCGGATGGATCTCGCAGGTCGGCATGGTGCCGGCGATCGAGGGACAGATCTCCAGCATGTGCGCGCCGAGGACCAGCTCCTGCCCGGGTGCCAGGTGGTACGTGTAGTCCTCCATGAAGGACGTGCCGCCCGGCAGCCCGGCCGCCGCCGTCTTGAGGGTGCGGACGAGGACCGAGGTCTTCCAGTCGCCTTCGCCGCCGAAGCCGTACCCGTCGGCCATCAGGCGCTGGACGGCGAGGCCCGGCAGTTGCCGCAGCCCGCCGAGGTCCTCGAAGTTCGTCGTGAACGCCCGGAAGCCGCCGGCCGTGAGGAAATCGCGCAGACCCAGCTCGATGCGGGCGGCGTACCGGAGCGAGTCGTGGCGCTCTCCCCCGACCCGGAGGGCTTCGGCCACCCGATAGGTGGCCTCGTACTCCTTGACCAGCTCGCTGATCCGGAAGTCCTCGACCGCGTCGACGACGGCGACGAGATCGTTGACGCCGTACGTGTTCACCGAGACGCCGAAGCGGCGTTGGGCCTCGACCTTGTCCCCCTCGGTCACCGCCACGTCGCGCATGTTGTCGCCGAACCGGGCCAGCTTCAGGGTCTTCATCTCGAAGGCGCCGGTGGCGGCCCGGGCCCAGGTGCTGATCCGCTCGGCCACCGACGGGTCGTCGACGTGACCGGCGACCGTCTTGCGGGCCACCCCCAGCCGGGACTGGATGTAGCCGAACTCGCGGTCGCCATGCGCCGCCTGGTTCAGGTTCATGAAGTCCATGTCGATGGTCGCCCACGGCAGGTCCTGGTTGGCCTGCGTATGCAGATGCAGCAGCGGCTTGGCCAGGGCGTCCAGGCCGGCGATCCACATCTTCGCCGGGGAGAAGGTGTGCATCCAGGCGATCACCCCGACGCAGGAGTCGTCGGCGTTGGCCTCCAGCATCACGCGGCGGATGTCGGCGGCGTCGGTGAGCACCGGCCGCCACTCCAGTGTGGCGGGCAACCGCTCGGCCAGCGCGCGGGCGATCTGCTGGGACTGCTCGGCCACCTGCTGCAGGGTCTCTGGACCGTAGAGGCCCTGGCTGCCGGTCAGGAACCAGATGCGGTAGTCGGGTGTCGTCATCTCACAATCGCTCCGTCCGTTGTGGATCGCTGGCCGTAGACGTTCTGGTACCGGTCGTACAAGGCATCGACGTCCTTGCCGTCGATGGGAACGGGTTCGCCGTACGCGCGGGCGAGGTGGACCGTGCGGGCGACGTCCTCCGTCATCACCGCCGCCTTGACGGCGGCCTTCGCGGTACGCCCGATGGTGAACACGCCGTGGTTGCGCATCAGCACGGCTGGGGAGCGGTGGCCGTCGAGGGTCTCGACGATGCCGCGCCCGATGTCGTCCCCGCCGATCAGGGCGAACGGACCGACCGGGATCTCGCCACCGAACTCGTCGGCCATCGCCGTCAGGACGCAGGGCACCGGCTCGCCGCGGGCGGCCCAGGCACTGGCGTACGTGGAGTGGGTGTGCACGACCCCGCCGACGTCCGGCCGATGCCGATAGACGTACGCGTGAGCGGCCGTGTCGCTGGACGGCGCGAAGTCGCCCTCGACCAGGTTCCCGTCCAGGTCGCAGACCACCATGTTCTGCGGCGTCAACTCCTCGTACCCGACGCCGGACGGCTTGATCACCATCAGGTCGGCGCCCGGTACGCGGGCGGACACGTTCCCTGCGGTCCACACGACGAGTCCGTAGCGGACGAGTTCGGCGTGCAGCTCACACACCTCTCGGCGTACCAGGTGAAGACTCATCGGAGCGTTCCTTCCGCGGCTGTGAGGGCCGAGATCGGGGTGAGGGCGGTGTTGCGGATCTCCCGCAGCCGGTGGAGCAGGCCTTGACCCGCGAAGGTGTCGTGGAGCAGGCGGTATTCGGCGAAGAGCTGGTCGTAGACGTCGGCGTTGGCCGGATTCGGCTGGTACGCCGCGGTCTCGACGCCGCCCATCGCCTGGGCGGCGGTCGGCACGTCCGGGTACGCCCCGGCCGCGACCGCCGCGTGGATGGCCGATCCGAGGGCGGGGCCCTGGTCGGAGCGGGCGACCGAGACCGGGCGGCGCAGCACGTCGGCGTAGATCTGCAGGAGCAGCGCGTTCTGCTTGAGCCCGCCCGCGACGATGAACTCGGTGACCGGGACTCCGTGCCGTTCGAAGTTCTCGACGATCACCCGCGTCCCGAACGCCGTCGCCTCCAGCAGCGCCCGGTAGACCTCTTCGGGCCGGGTGGCGAGGGTGAGCCCGGCGATGATGCCGGAGAGGTCGTGGTCGACCAGGATGGAGCGGTTGCCGCCCATCCAGTCCAGCGCGACGAGGCCGTGCGCGCCGACGGGCTGCTCGGCGGACTTGCGGCCGAGCAGGTCGTGCAGCGATTCACCACGGTCGGCCGCCTCCTGGTGGTACGCGACCGGCACCCCGGTCCGCAGCCACCAGGCGAAGATGTCGCCGACCGCGCTCTGCCCGGCCTCGTAGCCGTAGGAGCCGGCGGTGATCCCGCCGTCGACGACGCCGCAGATGCCGGGCACGTCGACCAGGGTCGAGCCGTTGAGGACGTGGCAGGTGGAGGTGCCCATGATGGCGAGGAGCCGGCCGTTCTCGACCGCCTGCGCCGCCGGTGCGGTGACGTGGGCGTCGACGTTGCCGGTCGCGACCGCGATCCCGGTCGGCAGGCCGGTCCCGATGTCGACGAGCCCACCGACCCGGCCGCCGAGCGGGCTCAGCACGTCACCCAATTTCGTGGTGAAGTCGGCGAAGGACGGATGCAGCGCCCCGAGGTACTCGCGCGACGGATAGCCGCCGTCCTGGAAGATGCCCTTGTACCCGGCGGTGCAGGCGTTGCGGCTTTCGATCCCGGTCAGCTGCCAGACGATCCAGTCCGCCGCCTCGATCCACCGCTCGGCCCGCTCATACACGAACGGATCCTCTTCGAGGACCTGGAGCGCCTTGGCGTACTGCCATTCCGAGGAGATCTTGCCGCCGTAGCGCGCGATCCACGGCTCGCCCCGCTCGTGCGCCAGCCGGTTGATCCGGTCGGCCTGCTTCTGGGCGGCGTGATGCTTCCAGAGTTTCGGCCAGGCATGCGGGCGGCCGGCCAGCTCCGGCAGCTCACAGAGCGGCGTACCGTCCACAGTGGTCGGCAGTACGGTGCACGCGGTGAAGTCGGTCGAAATGCCGATCACCCGCTGCGGATCGACTCCACTGTCGGCCAGCGCCGCCGGAACGGCGATCCGCAGCACGTCGAGCCAGTCCTGCGGGCTCTGCAACGCCCAGTCCGGCGGCAGCTTCTGACCGGTGCCGGGCAGCTCGCGCTCGATCACGCCGTGGGCGTACTCGTGGACGCCGGTGCCCAGCTCGGCGCCGTCGGACACCCGGACGACGACGGCCCGGCCGGACAGCGTTCCGAAGTCCACGCCGACGACGAAGCGATCATCATAACTGTGAGCGTTAACATTCATGGCAGTCCTCTGGAGGGGTCGGGGGCTCTTAGCGGGTGCTCTCGCGGATGATCAGCGTCGGCGGCAGCTCGACATGCTGCGGCGGGCCGGATCCGCCGTCGGCCAGCCGGTCCACCAGCAGGCCCAGCGACAACCGGCCCAGCTCGCCGAAGTCTTGGCGTACCGTCGTCAGCGGCGGCTGGAAGAACGTGGTCTCGGGGATGTCGTCGAAGCCGGCCACGCTCACGTCCCCCGGCACCGACCGGCCGGCCTCGTGGAACGCGCGCAACAGTCCCAGGGCCATGTGGTCGTTGGCGCAGAAGACCGCGGTCACCTCGGGGTCCGCGGCCAGCCGCCGGCCTGCGGCGTACCCGGATTCGGCACTCCAGTCGCCCTGCTCCGGCTCGGGCACCGGCGCGCCGGCGCGCTTCAGCTCCGCGCGCCAGCCTTCCAACCGGCCCACCGCGTCCAGCCAGTCGAGCGGCCCGGCCACGTGGTGCACCGTGCGATGCCCGCGCTCCAGCAGGTGCCGCGTGACCAGCTCGCCGCCGCCGCGCTGGTCGATGCCGACGGTCGGCACGTTCTCCGAGGCGCCGCAAGCCACTCCGACAAGTGGTACGCCGGACGCAGCGACCGCCAACGCACCGGCCACGGGGGTCTGCGGGGCGATCACCACGATCCCCTCGACGGCCTGATCGCGCAGCCGCCCGACGGCGTCCAGAAGCGACCCGCGATCGATCGAGCGGAGGCTGGCGATGCTGACGAAGTAGTTCGCCGATCGGGCCGCCTGCTCGATCCCGTACAACATCGAGGCCGGCCCGTAGAGGGTGGTGTCGAAGCTGACCACCCCGAGCGTCTGCGATTTGCGGGTGACCAGCGTGCGCGCGGCGGAGTTGGGCCGGTAGCCCAGCTCCTCGATCGCCGCGAGCACCCGCGACCGCGTCTCCGGCCGCACGTTGCGATGGTCGTTGAGGACTCGGGAGACGGTCTGGTGGGAGACCCCGGCCAGCTTGGCGACGTCAGCCATGACCGGCGGCTGCGGCTCTGCCATCGTCTCTCGCCCTCCCCCGAACCTCACCCGTCGTGATCTTACGTGGCTCTGGCGTACGCCGTGGTCAGCGCGCGGCTCCGGCCCGGCGCTTGGTGAAGACGTCGAAGGCGACCGCCGCCAGCAGCACCAGCCCCTTGAAGAGCATCACCTGCTCGCTGGGCGCGCCGATGAGCGACATGCCGTTGTTGATGACACCCATGATGAGGCCGCCGGTGATCGCCCCGACCACCTTGCCCACGCCGCCCTGGACCGCCGCGCCGCCGATGAACGCGGCCGCGATCGCGTCCAGTTCGAAGCCGTTGCCGGCGGTGGGCCCGGCCTGGTTGAGCCGGCCGGCGAAGACGATGCCGGCCACCGCGGCCAGGACACCCATGTTGACGAACAGCCAGAAGGTGACCGACTTGACCTTGATGCCGGAGAGCGTGGCTGCGTTGAGGTTGCCGCCGATGGCGTAGATGTGGCGGCCGAACACGGCCCGGTTCGTCAGCAGCGAGTACGCCAGCACCAGCACCGCCAGCAGCACCAGCACCCACGGCAGGTTCTTGAACCGGGCGAGCTGGACGATGACGAACATGACCACGACGGTGGCGATGACGATCTTCGCGATGAACAGCGCGATCGGCTCGACGGACTGCCCGTAGCGGGCGCGGCCGACCCGGCTGCGCCACTGCGTCGCGATGAACCCGGCGACCAACGCGATGCCGATGAGGAGGGTGAACAGGTCGGCGCCGTCGAGCGGGCCGAGCCCGATGTTGCCCAGGTAGGTCGGCATGAAGCCGTTCGCGATGGTCCGCACCTCGTCCGGGAACGGGCCGATGCCCTGGTTGCCGAGGACCGACAGGGTCAACGCCCGGAAGACGAGCATGCCCGCCAGCGTCACGATGAACGCCGGGATCCCGAAGTACGCCACCCAGTAGCCCTGCCAGGCGCCGATGGCGGCCCCGGCGAGCAACGTGATCAGCAGCGCCAACGGCCAGGGCACGTTGTTGTTGACCATGAGCACCGCGGAGATCGCGCCGGTCACGGCGACCACCGAACCGGCGGACAGGTCGATGTGCCCGGAGATGATGATCAGAATCATCCCGATCGCCAGGATCAGGATGTAGGAGTTCTGCACCACCAGGTTGGACACGTTCTGCGGAGTCAGCAGATCGCCGTGCGTGAGGATCTCGAAGAGCGCGATGATCAGCGCGAATGCGATGTAGATGCCGTTCTGGCGAAGGTTCGCCGTGAAAAGCCGGCCACCGAATCGGTCCGGTGCCGCGGCCTGAAGTTCCGGCACCACCGCGACGGCGGTGCTCGGGCCGGTCGTAGGGCCGACGCTGGTCATGGTGACTATTGCTCCTTCACCTTGGTCATGTACTGCATGAGCCGCTCCGGAGTCGCCTCGGCGCGGGTGACCTCGCCGGTGATCCGGCCGGCCGACATCGCGTAGACGCGATCACAGATGCCGAGCAGCTCGGGCAGCTCGGAGGAGATCACCAACACCGCTTTGCCCTGGTCGGCCATCTGGTTGATGATCGAATAGATCTCGTATTTGGCCCCGACGTCGATGCCCCGGGTGGGCTCGTCGAGGATCAGCACGTCGGCGTCGGTGAACAGCCACTTCGACAGCACGACCTTCTGCTGGTTGCCGCCGCTGAGCTTGCCGGTGATCGCCGAGACGGTGGGTGCCTTGATGTTCATGCTCGCCTGGAACTCGGTGGCGACCCGGTACTCCTCGTTCTCGTGGATCCAGCCCCGGGTGGCCAGCTTCGTCAGCGCGGCCGCCGACACGTTGCGCTTGATGTCCTCGATCAGGTTGAGGCCATACCGCTTGCGGTCTTCCGTCGCGTACGCGATGCCGTGGCGGATCGCCTCCCGCACCGTCCGCAGGTGGATCTCGCGGCCGTCCTTGTAGACGCGGCCGGAGATGCCGATGCCGTAACTGCGCCCGAACACGCTCATCGCCAGCTCGGTCCGGCCGGCCCCCATCAGCCCGGCCAGCCCGACGATCTCGCCGCGCCGCAGGCTGAGGTTCGCGCCCTCGACGACCACCCGGCCGTGCTGCGTCGGGCTGTGCACGGTCCAGTCCTCGATCCGCAGCACCTCGTCGCCGATGTTGGGCTCGTGCTCGGGGAACCGGTGCTCCAGGTCGCGGCCGACCATGCCCGAGATGATGCGGTCCTCGGTGACGTTGTCGCGCTTCATGTCGAGCGTCTCGATCGTGCGGCCGTCCCGGAGAATCGTCACGGAGTCGGCGATCGCCTCGATCTCGTTGAGCTTGTGCGAGATGATCACGCAGGTGATGCCCTCGTCGCGCAGACCCCGCAGCAGATCCAGCAGATGCGCGGAGTCCTCGTCGTTCAGCGCGGCGGTCGGCTCGTCGAGGATCAGCAGGCGGACCTCTTTGGACAGGGCCTTGGCGATCTCGACCAACTGCTGCTTGCCGACCCCGAGATCCATGGCGAGCGTCGCCGGATGCTCGGTCAGGCCGACCCGTTCGAGCAGCGCGGCCGCCTCGGCGTGCGTACGCATCCAGTCGATGACGCCGTTCCTGGCCCGCTCGTTGCCGAGGAAGATGTTCTCCTCGATCGAGAGGTTCGGGCACAACGCCAGCTCCTGGTGGATGATGACGATCCCGCGTCGCTCGCTGCCCCGGATGTCGGAGAACCGGCACGGCTCTCCGTCGAAGACGATGTCGCCCGAGTAGGAGCCGTGCGGGTACACCCCGGACAGCACTTTCATCAGCGTCGACTTGCCGGCGCCGTTCTCACCGCAGATCGCGTGGATCTCGCCCCGGCGTACCGTCAGGTTGACGTCGGACAGCGCGGTGACACCGGGGAACGTCTTGGTGATGTCCCGCATCTGCAGGATCACGTGGGTCTCCCTTGCTCGTGCTTGCTCCCGCCCGGCCCTCGGCCGGGGCGCCCCCCCCGGCGGCCCCGCCCGGCGGGCGGGGGCCGCCCCGGGGGGGGTGGGCGCGCCCCGGGTGGGCCGTTGGGCGGGCCCAACGGCCGGATGGGGGGTGGGGGCGCCCGGCCGCCCGGCGGGGCGGGCGGGATCCCAC
>NZ_JBFAHM010000026.1:0-54948 GCF_040654195.1 Hamadaea sp. NPDC050747 | reverse complement strand
GGGTTCCCAACCACTCCCCTCCACGTCTTCCCTCCACCACCTCCGGATCAGGGATCTCGGTCGAATCTTGGCCCAAGATTCGACCGAGATCCCTGATCCAGCGCCTCGGGAGAGCGCCTTGGGAGAGTGCCTTGGGAGAGCGCCTTGGGGGAGCGCGCGGTGAGCCCGGAGCGGACGGGTGGGGGTCAGAGCGACAGGCCGGCTTCGCCGACGGCGCGGTTGGTCGGCGGCGCCACCAGGGTCGCGATCGTCGCGAGGCAGATGAGCCCGACGATCACGCCGAGCCAGGCCAGCTCGCCGACGATCATGTAGTACGCCGGGGCCAGGAAGGTCAGGTCCAGCGCGACGGCGATGTCCCGAGCCCAGCGGCGGTGCTTGCCGACGGACCGGGCCAGCAGCGCGAGCAGGGCGCCGATCAGCACCGCCACGCCGGTGACGGCCCACGCCAGGCGCTGGTTCGCCCCGCCGACGGTGAGGTCCTCGTAGACGAGGAAGATCGTGATCGCGGCGGCGGCGACCGCTTGTGCCGACAGCAGCGCGACCGCGGCCCGCACGGTCGGCGGCGTCGCGGTGGGCGTACCCGTGTCTGTGACGGCCGGTGTGGTCATGGCCTCAAGGGTAGGCCCGGTAGATTGCGCCCCATGCGGGCCCTCCTCATCGTGAACCCGAAGGCGACGACCACCAGCGCGCGGAGCCGCGACGTGCTGGCCGGCGCGCTGCGCAGCGCGCTGGATCTGGAGCTGGGCTACACCCGGCGGCGCGGGCACGCCGGGCACCTGGCACGTCAGGCTGCCGAGGCCGGCGTCGAGCTGGTCGTGGCGCTCGGCGGAGACGGTACGGTGAACGAGGTGGTCAACGGCTTGATGGCCGGACCCGCCGAGACCCGGCCCGCGCTCGCGGTCGTGCCGGGTGGGTCGACCAACGTCTTCGTCCGGGCGCTGGGACTGCCGAAGGAATGGTCCGAGGCGACTGGCGTACTGCTGCAGGCGCTCCGAGAGGGCCGCAGCCGGACGATCGGGCTCGGTCTGGCCGACGACCGGTACTTCACCTTCTGCGCCGGTCTGGGGCTCGATGCGGCCGTCACCCGCCGGGTGGAACGGGCGCGTCGCAAGGGCCGCCGCGCCACCCCGGGGCTCTACCTCCGCTCGACCCTGGGCGAGTACTTCCTCGAACGGCATCCGGCGGACCTGACGCTGGAGCTGCCGGACGACGCGGACGAGGAACGGCTCGCCTCGATCATCGTGCAGAACACCGCACCCTGGACGTTCCTGGGCGACCGGCCGGTCCACCCGAACCCCGACGCCTCGTTCGATCTCGGCCTGGACGTCATGGCACTGCGGGTGCTGCGGGTGCCGTCGACGATGCGTACCGTGGCTCAGATTCTCGCGACCGACGGCGAACCGCGCGGCCGTCAGGTCGTCCGTTATCACGACCTTGCAGCGTTCACCGTCACTTCCGATACGCCACAGGCGTTTCAACTTGACGGGGACTACCTCGGAGAACGCGAGCAAGTTCGGTTCGCCGCGGTGCCGGAAGCACTCCGCGTGATCTGCTGACCGGACACTACGGCTCAAACGCCCATCCGTGGCAGTCCACACATATGACACGAGTCGGAAATACTAGTAATGAGGCGTGGAGAGTACTACATTCACAGATGACTGTCGTGCGCGGGGGTCAGGGTAACTCCTGGTGATCCGGACAAATGGGTCGTGAGCTTGCTCACCCGACCGGTTTTTTTCGCTTCACCCCCCTTGACATGGCGGGAGTTCGTGAAAGTATTCACAAGCGTATCGAGTCAAGCGCTCGCTGCCTGCTCACCGCTCACGGATTCGGTAACTGACCGTCACTGACGGTCATGTTTAACCTGCCGTGTACGCGGGACGCATACAGGGATACCCACACCCACTTCAGGAACAAGGAGTGTTGCCGCCATGGACTGGCGCCACCATGCGATCTGCCGCGATGAGGACCCGGAGCTGTTCTTCCCGATCGGGACGTCTGGCCCGGCGCTGCTTCAAGTCGAGCAGGCGAAGGCGGTCTGCCGGCGGTGTCCCGTGACCGACCAGTGCCTGTCGTGGGCAATGGATTCGGGCCAGGACGCCGGCGTCTGGGGCGGGATGAGCGAAGAGGAGCGGCGCGCTCTGAAGCGCCGCGGTGGGCTGCGCGTACGCGCCAGCGCCCTCTGAGCGGAGCACCCGCCGAAACCGCGAACTGACGACGCCCCGGGAATTCTCCCGGGGCGTTCGCCGTATCTGCAGGAAAGCGAAGGGCCCGGCGGAAGGCCGGGCCCTAGCGCTAGAGGTCGTCGTCCTCGTCGTAGCGGGCTAGATACGTGGCTAGCCGTTCGACGGCGGTCTCGAACTCCGGGTTGGCGTCGACGAAGTCCCGCAGCCGCTCGGCGAGCCATTCGACGGCCACCTGCTCGTCGCCCCGGCGTTCGACCAGTTCTTCGATGCCGCGATCGGTGAAGTACATCAGGCCGCCTTCGGCAGCGCCGCTTCCAGCAGCGCGGCCTGCTCCACGTCGTGCATCTTGGTGGAGCCCACCGCCGGGGCGGCCGCCGCCGGACGGGAGATCCGCCGCAGGCTGACCCCGTCGAGGTGCTCCAGCAGGTTCAGCGCGACGAACGACCAGGCACCCTGGTTGGCCGGCTCCTCCTGGACCCAGGCGAAGTCGACGGCGTTCGGGTACTTGGCCAGCTCCGCCTTGACTTCGTCGACGGGCAGCGGGTAGAGCTGCTCCAGCCGGACGATCGCGGTGTCCGTGACGCCGCGCTCGGCCCGAGCCTGGACCAGGTCGTAGTAGACCTTGCCCGAGCAGAACAGCACCCGGCGTACGGTCTCCGGCCGCAGGTCGCCCGTCTCACCGATGACCGGCTGGAACGTCCCGGTGGTGAAGTCGGCGATCTGCGAGATGCAGAGCTTGTTGCGTAGCAGCGACTTCGGGGTGAAGGCCACCAGCGGCTTCCGCTTCGGCGACAGCGCCTGCCGCCGCAGCGCGTGGAAGTAGTTCGCCGGGGTCGAGGCGATGACCACCCGCATGTTGTCCTCGGCGCACAGCTGGAGGAACCGCTCCGGCCGGCCCGACGTGTGGTCCGGCCCCTGGCCCTCGTGGCCGTGCGGCAGCAGCAGCGCGACGGAGGACTTCTGGCCCCACTTGGCCTCGCCCGAGGACACGAACTCGTCGATCACCGACTGGGCGCCGTTGACGAAGTCGCCGAACTGCGCCTCCCACATGACCAGCGCGTCCGGGTTCTCCACCGAGTAGCCGTACTCGAAGCCCATGGCCGCGTACTCCGAGAGCAGGGAGTCGTGCACGTAGAGCTTCGCGTTGTCCTTGGCGACCCGGGTGATCGGCAGATAGTCCTCGCCGCCGTGGGAGTCGACCACCGCGGCGTGCCGCTGGACGAAGGTGCCGCGGCGCGAGTCCTGCCCGGCCAGGCGTACGGTGACGCCCTCGTTCAGGAGCGAGCCGAAGGCCAGGATCTCGCCGAACGCCCAGTCGATGTCGCCGGCGACCGACATCTTCGCCCGCCGCTCCAGCAACTGCTGCACCCGCTTGTGCGGGACCAGTCCCTCGGGCAGGGTCGTGTGCGCCTCGCCGATCGCGGCGACGACCTCGGTGCTGATCGCGGTGGTGACCAGCGGCTCCGGCTCCGGCTCGCGGACCCGGGTCGGCCGGGCCGACGAGGTGGTCTGCGCGTCCCGGGTGGCCTTGAAGACCGTCTCCAGCTGGTTCTGGTAGTCCCGGAGCGCCTCCTCGGCCTCCTCGACCGTGATGTCGCCCCGGCCGATGAGCTCCTCCGTGTACAGCTTCCGGACCGAGCGCTTGGCGTCGATGATCTGGTACATCAGCGGGTTGGTCATCGACGGGTCGTCGCCCTCGTTGTGCCCGCGACGGCGGTAGCAGACGAGGTCGATGACGACGTCCTTGCGGAACGCCTGGCGGTACTCGAAGGCGAGCCGGGCGACGCGTACGACGGCCTCGGGGTCGTCGCCGTTCACGTGGAAGATCGGCGCCTGGATCATCCGGGCGACGTCGGTGCTGTAGAGCGAGGACCGGCTGTACTCGGGGGCGGTGGTGAAGCCGACCTGGTTGTTGACGACGATGTGGACGGTGCCGCCGGTCCGGTAGCCCCGCAGCTGCGACAGGTTCAGCGTCTCGGCCACCACGCCCTGACCGGCGAACGCGGCGTCGCCGTGCACCAGGACCGGCAGCACGGTGAAGCCCTCGTTGCCCAGGTCGAGGCGGTCCTGCTTGGCCCGGACGATGCCCTCCAGGACCGGGTCGACCGTCTCCAGGTGCGACGGGTTGGCGGTCACCGACACCGTGATGCCGTGCTGGCCGTCGGGCGAGGTGAACTTCCCGGTCATGCCCAGGTGGTACTTCACGTCGCCGGAGCCCTGCGTGGTCTTCGGGTCGATGAAGCCCTCGAACTCGTTGAAGATCTTCTCGTACGGCTTGCCGACGATGTTGGCGAGCACGTTCAGCCGGCCGCGGTGGGCCATGCCGATGACGACCTCGTCCAGGCCGTCCTCGGAGGACGCCTGCAGGACCTCGTCCAGCAGCGGGATCAGCGACTCGCCGCCCTCCAGCGAGAACCGCTTCTGGCCGACGTACTTGGTGGCCAGGAAGGTCTCGAAGGCCTCGGCGGCGTTGAGCCGGTTGAGGACGTGCGCCTGCTCTTCCTTGGTGGGCTTGGCGTACTTGCGCTCCACCCGGGAGGCGATCCAGTTGCGCTCCTCCGGGCTCTGGATGTGCATGTACTCCACGCCGGTCCGCCGGCAGTAGGAGTCGCGCAGCACGCCCAGCACGTCGCGCAGCTTCATCTTGTCCTTGCCGGCGAAGCCACCGACGGCGAACGTCCGGTCCAGATCCCAGAGGGTCAGGCCGTGCTCGCGGATGTCGAGGTCCGGGTGACGGCGGATCTCGTACTCCAGCGGGTTGGTGTCGGCCATCAGGTGCCCGCGTACGCGGTATTCGCGGATCAGCTCGATGACCCGGGCGGCCTTGTCGATCTGGCCTTCGGAGGTGTGCGCGATGTCGCGGACCCACCGCACCGGCTCGTACGGGATGCGCAGCGAGGTGAAGATCTCGTCGTAGAACTCGTCGCCGATCAGCAGCTCGTGCATGACCTTCAGGAACTCGCCGGACTGCGCGCCCTGGATGATCCGGTGGTCGTAGGTGCTGGTCAGCGTGATGATCTTGCTGACCGCCAGGTCGGCCAGCTGGGCGTCGCTCATCCCGGAGAACGGCGCCGGGTACTCCATCGCGCCGACGCCGATGATGGTGCCCTGCCCGGCCATCAGCCGCGGCTGCGAGTGGACGGTGCCGATGCCGCCCGGGTTGGTCAGCGAGATCGTGGTGCCGGCGTAGTCCTCCATGGTCAGCTCGTTGCGGCGGGCCCGGCGGACGATGTCCTCGTAGGCCTGCCAGAACTGCCGGAAGTCCAGCCGCTCGCAACCCTTGATGCTCGGCACGACCAGGTTCCGCGAGCCGTCCGGCTTCTGCAGGTCGATGGCGATGCCCAGGTTCACCTGCGGCGGCACGACCATCGTCGGCTTGCCGTTGGTCTCCGCGTACGAGTTGTTCATCTCGGGGTGCGCGGCGAGGGCCTTGACCAACGCGTACCCGATGAGGTGCGTGAACGAGACCTTGCCGCCGCGCCCGCGCGCGAGGGCGTTGTTGATGACGATCCGGTTGTCCGCGAGGAGCTTGGCCGGCACCGCCCGCACGCTGGTCGCGGTGGGCACGGTCAGCGACTGGTCCATGTTCTGGACGATCTTCGCGGCCACGCCACGCAGCGGAACGACTGTGGCTTCCTTCTTCTCCGGTACGCCGGCCGCCTTCACCGGAGCTGACTGCACTCCTGGCGCTTCACGCGAGCGCTCAGCGGCGGCAGCCGGCTTCGCCGGCGCGGCGGGGGCGGCCGCCTTCGGCGCGGCGGAAGTGGCGGCCGGTGCGGCCGTGGCCTTGGCGGGAGCCGATGCCGCGGCCTGAGCCGGAGCGGCCTTCTTCTCAGCGGCCGCGGTCGCGGCAGGCGCGCCCGGCTTGTAGTCCGCGAAGAAGTCGTGCCAGGCGGGATCCACGCTCGCCGGATCGGTCAGATACCGCTGGTACATGTCCTCGACGATCCACTCGTTGGGACCGAAGTCTGCCAGTGGGTTTTCCTGCGAGCTGTGTTGCGTCGACACGGTCGCTCTCGCCCTCTTCCACGCGGGTTGGTAGGGAAATCCTCAAGTCGGCTTACAAGGCTACGCGCTGCCCTAGCGGGCGTTCACCCGGAGGTCAAGGGGTGTCGCGGTTCACACGGTGAGCCAGGTCGCCTCGGCCGCGGCCAGCAGTCGCCGGTCCGGCCCGAACAGTCCGGTACGGACGAATCCCTTGCGGCCATCCGTTCCGGTGCACTCGCCGACGATCACACAGTCTTCACCCTCGGCCGGGATCGTCCCGATCTCGACAGTGATCCGGCCCAGCACGTACGGACGACCGGGAGCGATGATCGCCCAGCCACCGGGGCAGTCCAGGGCCGCCCAGATCGTCGGAATCCCGACGGAATCCGGCACGGTCCAGGATGCCGCCGTACGCCCGTCGGGCAGCCGCCCGGGGAAGATCCGCAACCCGTCCTCGCGCAGAGGTCCGCAGACGTAGCAGGTCGGGAACGGATGATCCGCGAATCCGGCGTACGCGGCGGCTTCGGCCGGATCGCCCCAGTCCGGTCCGGTCGGCGGCGTACCCGGCGTCGCGGTGGCGATCAGGCGGTCGCCGTCCAGCAGCTGCCCGTCGGAGGTCACCGTGAGCGGCGTCTCCAGCGGCGGCGGCTGCCGCAAGGTCACCGTCACCGGTCTGCTGATCCCCAGCCCGGCGGCAAGCATTCCGGCGGTGTACCCGCCGTTGCCGGAGGTGGGCGGGCCGTTGAAGCGAGCTGCGACGATCACCGCCTGAGCCTGCCACACCCGCATACACGCCGCGTGGGTTAGCGCTGGATCACGGATCCAAGTCGAATCAATGGGCCAAGATTCGACCCGCATCCGTGATCCGCCGCTTACGCGGCCGGCGAACGCGGGCAGTGCCGCCGCGTACAGGACGCGTCCAGCGTTCATCCGGATGTCACGCCGCCGGGGTCACATCGACACGTCTGCGCAGTTCCGGGCACTTACACAGAGCGCATGACACAGATCCTCACCGTTGCGCCGACGGGATACTCGGCGCTGATCGCGACGGACGCCGCCACCGTCGAGGCCGCGCAGCGGTTGCGGTACCGGGTGTTCGCCGAGGAGTGCGGTGCGACCCTCCACTCCACGACGCCCGGCCTCGACGTCGACGAGTTCGACGCGTACTGCGATCACCTCGTGGTGCGGCACGACCGCAGCGGCGAGGTCGTCGGCACCTACCGGCTGCTCCCGCCGCAGCGCGCGGTCTGGCTGGGCCGCCGCTACAGCGAGACCGAGTTCGATCTGAGCCGGCTGATCGTCCTTCGGGATCGGCTGGTCGAGGCGGGCCGGTCGTGTGTCGACCCCGAGCACCGCACCGGCGCGGTGATCAATCTGATGTGGGCGGGGATCGCCCGCTACCTCGCCGCCAACAAGTACACCTGGCTCGGCGGCTGCGCCTCGGTCCCGATCGCCGACGCCCCGGCCGTCCGCGAGGCCGTGCAGAAGCACCTGTCGCCACCGCAGCTGCGGGTCGACCCGCGGGTGCCGATCCCGGCGGACGAGGTTCCGGTGGGCCGCGCGAACATCCCTCCGCTGCTCCGGGGCTACCTCCGGCTGGGCGCCTGGGTCTGCGGCGAGCCCGCGTACGACCCGGACTTCGAGGTCGCCGACTTCTACGTGCTGCTCAGCCTCGACCGCGTCGACCCGCGGTACCTCAAGCACTTCCTCGGCGGTTCGGCCGATTCGGGTGGTGCGGCATGAACTTCTGGCGTCCCGAGGCCGGCTGCGGGCCGCACTGCCTGCCGTCGGGCACCCCTCGCGTAGGTCCCCTCCGCTACGCCGCCCGGATGGTCGGCGCGGCGGGCGTACTGCTCTTCGCCGCGGTCGCCCCGGCCCGGCCCGCGGTGGTCCAGGCGGTGGCCCGGGCACTGCTCAAGGTGCTCGGTCTCGATCTGCTCGTACGCGGAAAGCACCGCCCGGGTCTGCTGGTGGCCAACCATGTGTCCTGGGTGGACATCGTCGTCCTGCTGGCGCTGGACGGTAAGACGCGTCTGGTCGCCAAGAAGGAGGTCGGCGGCTGGCCGGTCATCGGGCGGCTCGCCCGGCGGCAGCGGGCCGTCTTCGTGGACCGGTCGCAGCCCCGGCGGCTGCCCGCGACCGTCGCCGAGGCGGCGGCCGGGCTGCGCGAAGGCGCGACCGTGGCGGTGTTCCCCGAGGCGACCACCACCTGCGGTGGCTGCCGGGTGCCGATGCGGTCGGCGTTCTTCCAGGCGGCGATCGACGCGGGTGCTCCGGTGACCCCGGTGACGCTGACCTTCTCCGTCGCGGGGGAGCGCAGCGCGGCGGCGGCCTTCGTCGGCGACGACACCCTGCTCGCCTCAGTACGCCGTCTCGCCCGCGCGAAGGGCCTGACGCTCACGGCCACGGCAGCCGCACCGCTGTTCCCGGAACCGGGCGCGGACCGCCGGGCGCTGGCCCGGGCCGCTGCCGCGACGATCGCCGCGACCCCGATCCTCACCCGCCTGCCGCGAACGACCCCGTCTCCCCGGACCACCCCGTCTTCCCGGACGACCCCTTCTCCCCGCCCGGTAACGGTCCCACCAGCTGCCGTCACCCCGGTGCCCGTCTCCCGCTGACCCCTCTTCCGGCCTATCCCGCTTCCGCCCTTTCCCACGTCCGCCCTGCCCCGCCGGTCCCGCCCTGCCCCGCCGGTCCCGCCCTGCCCCGCCCTGCCCCTGCCTTGCCCCGTCCTGCCCCTGCCTTGCTCCGCTGGTGCCGCCCCTTGCTCCGCCGGTCCCGCCCTTGCTCCGCCGGTCCCGCCCTTGCTCCGCCGGTCTCGTCCCGGCCCCAGGCCCTGCCCGCCGATCATGAACTATCGGTCGTGATCGACCCGGCGTGTCGTGGGCGAACCTCCATGATCGATCGCGGGGGGAGCGGGGGCTGTACGTCGGGCTGTTGCCAATCCATGATCAAGTGCCCTTCGTCAGCGATCGACGGGTCCTCTCCGCGATCAAGTGCCGGTGATATGCGATTTCGGCCCCTCCAGCGCTGACCACGGGAACATGATCATCGAATCGGCCGGTAAATCGCTGACGTACGGCACTTGATCAAGCTCGGGCATGCGGGTCGGGGGTCTTGTGGGGCCCATCCTGCAGCCAAGTTGATCATCGAGTTAGGGGATTGATCAGAACGCCGGGGACGCGACACGCCGGTCGATCACGACTGATAGTCCGTGATCGCGCGGAAAGGGCGGGGGGCCGGGGGGATGGGCGCGAGCGAAAGGAGTCGCGATATATCGCGAGTTCGGCTAGGGTGGCGGTGGGTTACGGGCGAAGGGGGCCGCGGTGGCGCAGTGGACGGTGCAGGATCCACAGCGGATCCAGTTGGACGGCGAGGTCGACCGCATCGACGTCAGCCTCGTCGTGGGCAAGGTCAGCGTCGTCGGCGTACCGGGCGCCGCTCGCATGGAGATCAAGGTCGCCGGCAAGAAGCCGGTGTATGTCGAGCACGACGCCGGTCGGCTCAAGATCCGGCACGAGTGGCGCCGGCGCTGGTCGGTCTACTGGTGGCTGTTCCATCGCCAGTACAACTGCGAGATCACCGTCGCCGTGCCGCCTGAGGCGATCGCGTCGGTGACGGTGGCCTCCGGCAAGGTGTCGGTGGCGGGTCTGCTGACCAGCACGGATGTCGATGTCACCTCGGGCCGGGTGAGCCTGCTCGGGCTGGCCGGCCGGACGAAGGCCAAGCTCGTCTCCGGTCCGGTGGAGGCGCTCGGGGTCGCCGGTGACCTGGTGATGGAGGCGGTGTCGGGCTCGCTCACGCTCGCCCAGTCGGGCGCCGATCGCGTACAGGCGACGACGGTCTCGGGATCGATCACCTGTGACCTCGACTCCACCACGCCTGCCGATGTCCGGCTGACCACGACCTCGGGCTCGATCACGATTCGCATTCCGGCCGAGGCCGACCTCGACGTCCGCCTCGACACGACGGCGGGCTCGATCACCACCGTCTTCCCCTTGGATCGCCAGGGCAAGCACTGGGCCGGCAGTGCCCGGGGAACGCTCGGCAGCGGCAGTGGAAGACTGAGTGCGACGACGACGAGCGGCAGCATCGCTCTGCTGGCGGGGGAGTGAGGAATGCCGCCGATCTTCTCGCACGGCCGGTTGCGGCTCTACCTGCTCAAACTGCTCGATGACGGGCCGAAGCACGGCTACGAGCTGATGCGGCTGCTCCAGGAGCGGTTCCAGGGCCTGTACGCGCCCAGCGCCGGGTCGATCTATCCCCGGCTGGCCAAGCTGGAGGAGGAGGGTCTCGTCAGCCGGGTCGCCGAGGGCAATCGGATGGCGTACACCCTGACGGGGAGCGGCCGGGCCGAGCTGGACCAGCGGGCCGGCGAGATCGCCGCGATCGATCGGGAGATCGAGTCCTCGGTGGAGGACCTGTCCGGGCTGGCCGATCAGATTCAGGCGCAGATCAGCGGCGGCCTGAAGGACATCCGCCGGCAGTTGCAGGAGCAGACCCGGCAGATGAAGTCGGGCGTACGCGTGACGCCGAAGAAGGAGCCGGCCCCGGAGAACGAGGCGCTGCTGCGCAAGCTGGAGGGGTTCACCGCCGAGGCGCGTACGCTCATCACCCGGGCGCAGCCGGGGACGGCCCAGGCGAAGGCGGTGTCGGCCACCCTCGACGCGACCCTTCGCACCCTCCGCGAGCTGCTGCGCTGACGCCGCACAGCGGGTTCTCAGATTCTTACAGATTTCTCTCAGCCAAAGCGCAGGCACTGCGCAGCGTCCCTGGGTTGAATGGGGTCATGAACTCCGCCCAGGTCGAGGCCAAGCTGCTCGTCGTCGAGGACGACCCCAACATCGTGGAACTGCTCAGCGCGAGCCTGCGGTTCGCCGGGTTCGAGGTGCGTACGGCGACCAGCGGGAGCGCCGGTGTCGCGGCGTTCAAGGAGTCGCGCCCGGACCTCGTGGTGCTCGACGTCATGCTGCCCGACCTCGACGGCTTCGAGGTGATCCGGCAGATGCGCTCGGACGGCGTGCGTACGCCGGTGGTGTTCCTGACCGCCCGGGACGCGACCGAGGACAAGGTACGCGGTCTGACGCTGGGCGGCGACGACTACGTGACCAAGCCCTTCAGCCTGGAGGAGCTGACCGCGCGCATCCGGGCGGTGCTCCGGCGTACGGCGGGCGAGCCCGCGTCGCCGAAGCTGACCTTCGCCGACCTCACCCTCGACGAGGAGACGCACGAGGTCTACCGGGCGGGCAAGCTCGTCCAGCTTTCGCCGACCGAGTTCAAGCTGCTGCGCTACCTGATGCTCAACCCCAACCGGGTGCTGTCCAAGGCGCAGATCCTCGATCACGTCTGGAACTACGACTTCCGGGGCGACGACAACATCGTCGAGTCCTACATCTCCTACCTGCGGCGCAAGATCGACACTGTGCAGCCGCGGCTGATCCAGACCCTGCGGGGCGTCGGCTACGTGCTGCGTAAACCGGCCATGTGATCGGGTCCGTGACCGTTTCATGAAACTCGCCGCTGGGCTGCGCCACCCCATCCGCACCAAGCCGTTGCGCGTCAAGCTCATGGCGACGGTGCTCGCCTTGCTCGTCGCCGCGATGTCGCTGATCGCGGTGGCCAGCGTGACGGCACTGCGCCGCTATCTGCTGTCCGACCTCGACACGAGCCTGGCGGAAACGTCGCGCCAGGCCGTCGAGAGCTTCAAGAACGGCCGCCCGCAGTACACGCTGCCGCCTTACTACTACGGTGCCACCACCGACCAGAGCGGTCAGTGGGTGCCGGCGACCGGGGTGTCCGACATCTTCGCCGACGGCCAGCTGCCGACCTTGCCCTCGGTGGAGGAGGCGGCCGGGCTGGCGGACGACCCGTACACGGTCGGCTCGCGCGCCGAGCCCAAGCGGTGGCGGGTGCTGATCACCAAGCTGCCCACCGGTCAGTACGGGCTGGTGGCCGCCTCGCAGTACGAGGCGGATCACGCGGTGCAGCGGCTGATCACGATCAACCTTTTCGGCGGGATCTCCGTCCTGCTGTTCGCCGCCACGATCGGGGCGGAGCTGATCCGGCGGAGTATGCGGCCGCTGTCGCAGATCGAGAAGACGGCCAGCGCCATCGCCGCCGGGGATCTGTCGCAACGCGTACCGGATCCGGAGCCGGAGAATCCGCGGCCGGTGACCGAGGTGGGGTCGTTGGCGCGGTCGTTGAACACGATGCTCGCGCAGATCGAGGCCGCGTTCACCGCGCAGGCCGCCTCCGAGGCGGCGGCGCGGGCGGCCGAGCAGAGCGCGCGGCATTCCGAGGAGCGGATGCGGCGGTTCGTCGCGGACGCCTCGCACGAGCTGCGCACGCCGCTGACCACGATCCGTGGGTTCGCGGAGCTGTACCGCCAGGGTGCGGTGAGCACCCGCGAGCAGACCGCCGAGGTGGTGCAGCGGATCGAGAACGAGGCCGCGCGGATGGGTCTGCTGGTGGAGGACCTGCTGCTGCTAGCGCGGCTCGATCGCGAGCGGCCGCTCAAGCTCACCCCGGTCGAGCTGCGCGTGCTCGCCGCCGAGGCGGTCGAGGCCGCGCGGGTGGTCGCGCCGGAGCGGCAGGTCACGCTGGTCACGGCGCCCGATTCCGGGCATCTAGTGGTACGCGGGGACGACGCGCGGCTGCGGCAGGTGATCGGCAACCTGCTGAGCAACGCTTTGACCCACACCCCGGCGGGTACGCCGGTCATCGTGCGGCTGGCCGCCGACTTGGACGACGGGCCGACCGGGACCGCGATCGTGGAGATCCACGACCGGGGTCCGGGGTTGACGTCCGAGCAGCAGGAGCGGGTGTTCGAACGGTTCTACCGAGCCGATCCGGCCCGGACGCGGCGGGCGGACGGGACGGTCAGCACCGGGCTGGGGCTGGCCATCGTCGCCGCCCTGGTCGCCGCGCACGAGGGTGTGGTGGAGGTGGAGTCCCAGCCGGGTGTCGGGGCGACGTTCCGCGTACGCCTGCCGCTGGTGGAGACGGACGACACCGGTCACGAAGAGGACGAACCCGAAGAAGACTCGTAAACCCGTCAGACAGGTTCACAGTTGAGTTTCAGGTTCGGCCAAGTTAGAGGTAAGAAATATCCGGAAGAATCATTGACATGAGCGACCCGCAGAGCAACCCCGAGCCGGCTGACCGGCAGATCCCGAATCCGTTCGCCGCCGATGCGTCGGCCGAGCGCCCGGCGACGCCTGAGCAGCCCTCTGCGGAACAGGCCGCGACGGCCTCGCCGGCCGCCGCGCCCGCAGGGCAACCGGCTTACGCGCCACCTACCTACAGCTACCAGTCGAACTACCCGACCGCGCCGCAGCCGGCGGTGTCCGGCGTACCGGCGTCGTCGGGCGCCCCGGTCGGCTCGTACGGCCCCGACCCGCTGCGGCGGGAGGGCGCGCCGGCGAGCGGGCCGGTGTGGATGCCGCCCGGCTCGAACCTGCCGCCCGGCTCGCCGTTCAGTCCCGCTCCGACGCCGTCGAAGTCGCGTCCGTTCCTGAAGGTCGTGGCGGGTGTCGCTGCGGCCGGTGTGATCGCGCTCTGCTCGGCGGTGGCCGGTGGCGTCGTCGGCGCAGCCGTCGTCGACAAGAACCCGGTCAGCACCACCACGGTCAACGCCGCTCCGGCGATCGACCGGTCGTCGCTGGCCGACATCGCGGCGAACGTGACGCCGAGCGTGGTCTCCATCAAGACCGGCTCCGGTGAGGGCTCCGGCGTGGTGTTCACCGCCGACGGCTACATCGTGACGAACAATCACGTCGTCGCGACCGCGTCCGGCAAGACCGTGACGGTCAGTTTCTCCGACGGCACCAAGACCACCGGCACCATCGTCGGCACCGACGCCCGGTACGACCTGGCCGTCGTGAAGGTCGACAAGACCGGCCTGACCGCGGCGAAGTTCGGCAAGTCCACCGACGTCCGCGTCGGCGACACCGTGCTGGCCATCGGCAGTCCGCTGGGCCTGGAGGGCTCGGTCACCGAGGGCATCATCAGCGCCAAGGACCGCACCATCACGGTACAGAACTCGACCATGTCCGGTCTGCTGCAGACCGACGCCCCGATCAACCCCGGCAACTCCGGCGGTGCGCTGGTCAACACCAACGGCGAGGTCGTCGGGATCAACTCGTCGATCGCGACCGACGGATCCAGCGAAGGCAACATCGGCATCGGGTTCGCCATCTCGAGCGACCGCGTGTCGGCCGTCGCCAACCAGCTCATCAAGGGCCAGAAGGTCGACCATCCGTACCTGGGCGTGAAGGCCTCCGACAACGAGACGGGCGGCGCCAAGCTGACCGAGGTCGTCTCGGGCGGCGCGGCCGAGAAGGCCGGGCTGAAGGCGGGCGACGTGGTCACCAGGTTCGGCGAGTCGGTGGTCAACGACGCCGACGACCTGGTGAACGCGGTCGGCTCGCACAACCCGGGCGAGCAGATCACCGTGACGTACCTCCGGGATGGAGCCACCAAGACGACAACCGTGACGCTGGGTTCGACGTCTTAACATCAAGCGCCGCGTCACGAGCGCGGTTCGCACAGCGCGTTACTCCTCCTCCCCATGTGGCGGCGGGTGACGGTGAGGCCGAGGGGGTTGGCCCGCCGTCACCCGCCGCTCTCTCTTTTCCATATCTGAGAACGTCTCTTGCGTGACCGGTGCCACAGCGTGTCTACTCTTAGCAAAGTTTGCTAACAGTTAACCGCTGCTGGCTCCCCCAGGAGGCCTCCTCATGCGTAGAAGACCCCTGTTCCACCTGATCACGGCGCTCGCCACGGGGGTGGCCGCGACCGGCCTCGCCCTCGCGGCCGTGGGCACCGCGCACTCCGCCACCGACCACGCCGCCTGTCGTCCGGACGGCCTCTACACCACGCCCGGGGTGGCGGTGCCGTACTGCGCGGCGTACGACATCAACGGGCGCGAGACGATGGGCACCGACCACCCGCGCCGCATCATCGGCTACTTCACCGGCTGGCGTACGGGCAAGGACGGGACGCCCGCGTATCTGGTGAACCAGATCCCGTGGACGAAGATCACCCACATCAACTACGCGTTCGCGCACGTCGACGGCACGAACAAGATCTCCGTCGGCACGCCGACCGCGGCCAACAACGCCGCCACCAACATGACCTGGCCGGGCGTCGCCGGAGCCGAGATGGACTCCGCCTACTCCTACACCGGTCACTTCAACCTGCTGAACAAGTACAAGAAGGCCAACCCGAACGTCAAGACGCTGATCAGCGTCGGCGGCTGGGCCGAGACCGGCGGCTACTTCGACGACAACGGCAACCGCGTCGACTCCGGCGGCTTCTACCGGATGACCACCAACGCGGACGGGTCGATCAACACCGCCGGCATCACCACCTTCGCCGACTCGGTCGTGACCTTCCTGCGGACCTACGGCTTCAACGGCGTCGACATCGACTACGAGTACCCGACGTCCAACAACGACGCGGGTAACCCGCTCGACTTCACGCAGGCCAACGCGCGGCGGGCCGGACTCAACCGGTCCTACCAGACGCTGATGAAGACGCTGCGCGAGAAGCTCGACGCCGCCGCGGCGGCCGACGGCAAGTACTACATGCTCACCGTCGCGGCGCCCGCCTCCGGCTGGCTGCTGCGCGGCGAGGAGGCGTACCAGACCACGCAGTACCTGGACTACATCAACATCATGTCCTACGACCTGCACGGCGCGTGGAACAAGTTCGTCGGCCCGAACGCGGCGCTGTACGACAACGGCGACGACGGCGAGCTGGCGGCGGCCGGGGTCTACGGGGCGTACCAGAACATCGGGTACCTCAACACCGACTGGGCGTACCACTACTTCCGCGGCGCGGTCCAATCCGGACGGATCAACATCGGCGTCCCGTATTACACACGGGGCTTCCGTAACGTGACCGGCGGCACCAACGGTCTGTGGGGCACGGCGGCGAAGACGGCCAACTGCCCGGCGGGTACGCAGAGCCCCTGCGGCGACGGCGCGGTCGGCATCGACAACCTCTGGCACGATCTCGACACCAGTGGCAACGAGGAACCGGCCGGCTCGAATCCGATGTGGCACGCGAAGAACTTGGAGAACGGGATCACCGGGGACTACCTCACGGCGTACGGGCTGACCCCGGCGACCGACCCCGACGACACCATCACCGGCACCTACGCGCGCAACTACTCGTCGGCCCTGGTCGCGCCCTGGCTGTGGAACAACACGAAGAAGGTCTTCCTGTCGACCGAGGACGAGCAGTCCATCGGCACCAAGGCGGACTACATCGTGAACAAGGGCATCGGCGGGATGATGATCTGGGAACTCGCCGGGGACTACGCGTACGACTCGGCCAAGGGCGAGTACTTCATGGGCAACACCCTGACCAACCTGGCCTACGACAAGTTCAAGTCGGCTTCGGCGTACGGGGCGTCCCGGGCCAACTCCGCGATGCCGACGACCACGCTGGCCGTCGACGTGTCGCTGACCGGCTTCGCCCTCGGCGACGCGAACTACCCGATCAACCCCGAGGTGGTCATCAAGAACAACTCGACGGTGACCATCGCGGGCGGGTCGAAGCTGGAGTTCGACTACGGCACCTCCGCGCCGGGCAACATGTCGCAGCAGTCCGGCTGGAGCATGTCGGTGACGGCCGGGCACACCGGCAGCAACATCGGCGGGCTGAAGGGCGACTTCCACCACGCCACCGTCACGATCCCGAGTTACCTCTCGATCGCACCGGGCGCGTCGGCCGAGTTCACCTTGAACTACGTCCTGCCGATCGCGTCGCCGTCCAACTACAAGCTGACGATCGGCACCACCACGTACGCCCTGAGCGTTGACCGGGCCCGGGGCGGCACACCGGCCTCACCTACGGCCAGCACCTCCGTGAGCACCTCGGTCAGCCCGTCGGCGAGCACGAGTGCGAGCCCGTCGACGTCGACCGGCACGTGCACGGCGGCGGCGTGGGTCGCGACGCAGGCGTACAACGGGGGCGCGGTGGTCTCCTACAACGGCCACCAGTACACCGCCAAGTGGTGGACGCAGGGCAACCAGCCGGACCTGAACACCGGGGACGGCAAGCCGTGGACCGACAACGGGGCCTGCTCGGGCGGTCCGTCGACGTCCGCGTCGCCGTCGGTGTCGCCCTCGGCCTCACCGTCCCGGTCGCCGTCCACCTCGCCGAGCACGTCGCCGTCGACCTCGCCGAGCGCGAGCGTCTCGCCGACGGCGACCGGCAGCTACCCGGCGTGGACGGCGGGAACCCTCTACACCGCGGGGGTCCGTGTGACCTACGGCGGCAAGGTCTATCAATGCCGGCAGACGCACACCGCGCTCGTCGGCTGGGAACCGCCCAACGTTCCGGCCCTCTGGCAGGCCGTCTAGTGAGGACAGACAAATAGTTCTCGGCCCGGGTGCCAAGTCCCCTTGCACCCGGGCCGTCGGCGGGTTCACGATGTTGCTGCGTTAATAGTCCGGCAATCAGACGGTGAGCTGGCTGTGATCGAGACTCGGGAGCTGACGAAGGCCTACGGGCGCCGCGTGGTCGTGGACGCGGTGTCGATGGCGGTCGGCCCCGGTGAGTTCATGGTCGTGTTAGGACCGTCCGGCTGCGGCAAGTCGACCATCCTGCGGATGATCGCCGGGTTGGAGGATCCCACCAGCGGTCAGGTCATCCTCGACAATCGGGTCGCCAACGACCTGTCCGCCCGGGATCGCGGGGTGGCCATGGTCTTCCAGGACTTCGCGCTCTACCCGCATCTGACCGCCCGCGAGAACATCGCGATGCCGCTGCGGATCGCGCACAGCGGGTCCCGGTCGCTGGCCGACGACATGCGCCGGGTGGAGCAGGTCGCCGGCTACTTCGGCGTGGCCGACCTGCTCGATCGCAAGCCGGGGCAGCTGTCGGGTGGCCAACGGCAGCGGGTCGCGGTGGCTCGCGCCATCGTCCGGGATCCCCGCGCCTTCCTGCTCGACGAGCCCTTGTCGCAGGTGGACGCCCATTTGCGGCTGCAACTGCGGCGGGAGATCGCCCGGCTGGCGCGCCGGTTGCGGGTCACCACCCTCTACGTCACGCACGACCAGCAGGAGGCGCTCGCCCTCGCCGACCGGATCGTCGTGCTGGAGAGCGGTCGCGTACGCCAGATCGGCACGCCTCACGAGATCAGCTCCGATCCCGCCGACGTCTTCGTGGCCGGGTTCGTCGGAGCGGCGCGGACGACCTTGGTCCAGGGCGCGGTCTACACCGATCGCCGCGGGACCTCCGTGCTGGACCTCGGTGAGCAGGCGCTGGACTCGGGCCGGGTGCTGCCCGGGCACCACACCGACCGGGTGACCGTCGCCCTGCGAACCGACGCGTTACGGCCGGTGCCGGTGGACGCCGAGGGCCCGGTGCTGCGGGGCACGGTGTCCTTCGTCGAGGATCTCGGCGCGGAGCTGCTCGTCCACGTCGCGACCGGCTTGGTCGGCGTGCCGGCCGCGTACGCCTCGCCGGACGCGCAGCGGTCGGGCGGCCGGATCGTGCCGCACCAGAGAACGCCGCTGGACGATCTCGAAGAGCCCTTCGGCGAACTGGTCGTCCGTGCCCCGGCGGGCACCCGGCCGCAGGTGGGCGAGGCGTTCGCCGTCGAGGTGGACCTCGACCGCGTCTTCCTCTTCGACCGCGGTGGCGGCCGGATCCGGGCCGAGGCCCAGGCCTGAGTCAGGGCTGGGTGAAGCCGAGGTCGGTGAACTGCGTACGCCCGTCTGCGCTGGTGAGCAGGTCGACGAAGGCGGTGGCGCCGGCCGGGTTCGGGCTGCCGGGCAGCGCCGTGACCTGGAATTCCTGGGCCGCTGCGGCGGCTTCCGGGAAGTCCACCGAGTCGACCTGGCCGATCGCGGCCAGCGCGTCGGTGCGGTAGACGACGGCCGCGTCTACGTCGCCGAGGGTCAGCTTGTCGAGGGCTTCCTTGATGTCGGCCACCTCGACCGGCTTGGCCAGGGTGACGCCGGCCTGGGTGAGCACCTGCTGCGTCGCCGCGCCGCAGGGTACCGCCGCCTGGCAGACGGCCACCTTCACCGTCGCCAGATCGGCCAGCTTGGCGATCTTCAGCGGATTGGCCGGGCCGACGGCCACCACGAGCGGCGTACGCCCCAACGACCGCGGGCTCGCCTTCGCGACCGTGGCGACCGTGACGGCGGGTGCGACGAGCACGTCGACGGAGGTCAGCTGCGACGTCGCGCGCTTGCCGGCGGCGTACCCGATCACCACGTCGGTGCCGGGATGAGCCTGCTCGAAGGTCGTCTCCAGGGCCTGGAGGATCGGCGCCAACGCGGGATCGGCGACGACAGTGATCTTGCCGCCGTTGTCCCGGTCGGGGGTGGCGGGTTTGCCGCAGCCCGTCACGAGGCTCGCCGCGGTCAGCAGGGCGGCGACGACCGCGACAGCCCGCTTCACGCGCGCTCCACCACGACCGTGGTGGACTTGACCACCGCGACCGCCAGGGAGCCGATCTCGAGGCCCAGCTCGTCGACGGCCTCCCGGCTCATCAGGGAGACCACCCGGAACGGGCCGGCCTGGATGTCGACTTGAGCCATCACCGCGTCCTTCACGATCGACGTCACGATGCCCCGCAGACGGTTGCGGGCCGACGACTGCCCGGCGCGCTCGTCCGGGTCGCCGCCGAGCGACCGGGCGAACTCCGCCAGGCTCCGGCCGGGGATCATCCGGTGGCCCTGCGGATCGCGGGTCGCCGGGAGGCGACCGGCGTCGACCCAGCGGCGGACCGTGTCGGCGCTCACGCCGAGCAGTTCGGCCGCCTCGCCGATGCGGAAGTCGGTCACGTCGGGCGACTCTACCGGGCTCACCTTTGCGCCGCTTACCTGCGTGTACGGTGATCTTTATGGCGTGCACGGCGTTCGTCCTGGGCGGTGGTGGTGTGCTGGGCGCGGTGGAGGTCGGCATGCTGCGTGCCCTGGCCCGCGCCGACATCACGCCCGATCTGATCGTCGCCACCTCCATCGGGGCCATCAACGGCGCGATGGTCGCCGCCGATCCCACCCCGGCCGTCACCGACCAGCTGGTACGCCTCTGGGCGGCGCCCGAGATGGGGGAGGTCTACGGGGAGTCCATCCCGCGGCAACTGCGCCGGTTCGCCACGCGTACGCACCTGCACTCGCCGCTGCCGTTGCGGCGGCTGTTGGAGAAGGCGTTGCCGGGCAAGTTCGAGGATCTGGGCATACCGCTGCATCTGGGCTCGGTGTGCGTCGAGCGAGCCGCCGAGTCCTGGTTCTCGACCGGCCCGCTGCTGCCGGCGGTGATGGCGGCGGCCGCCGTCCCTGGGCTGCTGCCGCCGGTGGATCTCGACGGGGAGCACTACGTCGACGGCGGCATCGTGAACTCGCTGCCGATCGCGCGGGCGGTCGAGCTGGGCGCGCAGGACATCTACGCCCTGCACGTGGGCCGGTTGGACAAGCCGCTCTCGCCGCCACAGCGGCCGTGGGAGGTCGCGCAGACCGCAATGGAGATCGGCCGGCGGGCCCGGCTGGCGCGGGATCTGGCGTCGTTGCCGGAAGGGGTCTCGGTGCACGTCCTGCCGGTGGGGGAGGGCAACGACCGGGACGACAACCCGTGGGCGTACCGGGACGCGGCGGGCCTGCGCCGACGGGTCAGTGCCGCGTATGCGGCGAGCCGGGACTACCTCGCCGCGCAGCGGGACGGGGTCAGAAACCCTCCTCGATGACGTGGTACGCCGGGTCGTCGTCGGCCGCCTTGGCCGCCTTCCCGGCCTGCCAGGCGATGTAGAGCTGCACCAGCCCGATGATGATCAGCCAGATCGCGGTGATCCAGACCAGGACGATCAGGGTGATGCCGGGCCAGAACAGCACGACGACACCGAGCGCCACGTTGATCAGGCCGAGCAGGATCGCGCCGATCTTGGCGCCCCGACCGCGGACGCGGGTGAACCCGGAGATGATCTCCGAGACGCCGCTGAAGATCCAGATGAGGCCGATCAGCAGCGCGATGAACTTCAGTGAAGCGTGCAGGTTGGCCAGCACGACGATGCCGGCGATGACGTAGATCGCCCCGGCGAGGGCGCTGAACCCGCGACTGGCTCCGCCGAGCTCCCGGCCGGTGAGCGCGTCGGCGAGCCGCACGATGCCCAGGATCACGAGCCAGATGCCCAGCAGGGCGGCCAGGACCAGCAGGGTCCGGTCGGGCCAGATGAGCAACACGATGCCGAGCAGGATGGCGACCACGCCGCCGATCAGGCTCATCTGCCGCCAGGTGGACAGGATCGCGCTGCGCTCGTTCATAAGGCGAAGATATATCGCTGAATTCCCGCTAAGTGGACATTCTGCGGTATTTACGATTCCGGGATGGAGTCGGTCGAGTTCGTCGTTCTGGAGTTCGCCGATCCCCAGCCCGGCGGGGACTTCACCGCCCGGCTGCGCCGGATCGCGGCCGAGCAGGGATTCCGGGTCGTGGACGTGCTCGTCGTGGCGAAGGCGATCACCGGGGAGGTCACCCTGCTGGAAGAGCCCGGCGCCGAACTGATCCGCGATGTCGACGTGGATGACGTGGTCGCCGATGTGGTGCCGGGCACGAGCGCCGCGCTGCTGTTGCTCGCCCACTCCTGGCGGGTCGGTACGCGTACCGCGCTGCGCGAAGCGGGCGGCCGCGTCGTGCTGGCCGAACGGTTGCCCGCCTCGGCCGCCGGCCGTCTCGTCAGCGGCGCGTGAAAGCCCGCCGGTACGCCGACGGCGATGTCCGCATCGACCGGGCGAAGTGGTGCCGGAAGGTCACCAGACTGTCGAAACCGACCGCCACCGAGACCTGCTCGATCGGGGCGTCGCCGGCCTCCAGCAGGGGCAGGCTGGCCTGCACCCGCCGGTCGATCAGCCACCGGATCGGGCTGGTGCCGGTCTGACGGGCGAAGTTGCGCAGGAAGCTGCGCTCAGACATGTGGGCCTGCTGCGCCATCGTGCCGACCGTGATCGGCTCGGCCAGGTGGTCCAGCGTCCAGGTCATCGCGCGGGCGATCCCGTCGTCGTCGGTCACGTCGCGTACGCCGACCTCGATGAACTGGGCCTGGCCGCCGTCGCGGTGCGGCGGGAGCACCAGTCGCCGGGCGACCGTGTTGGCGACGGCCGCCCCATGATCGCGCCGGACGATGTGCAGCAGCAGATCCAGTCCGGCGGCGCTGCCTGCGCTGGTCAGCACCGGTCCGTTGTCCACATAGAGCACGTCCGGCGTCACGTCGACCTCCGGATACCGCTCCGCCAGGAGCCCGGCGTACCGCCAATGGGTGGTGGCCTGCCGTCCGTCCAGCAGACCGGCCCCGGCCAGGGCGAACGCACCCGAGCAGATCGACACCAGCCGGGCGCCCCGTGCGTACGCCGCCCGCAGGGCACTGGTCAGCGCGGGAGACGGCTCTGCGCGTACATCTGGAACACCCGGAATGATCACGGTGTCGGCAGCCGCCAGCGTGGCGAGACCATGCGCGGCCACGATGCTGAAACCCCCCACGACCGGGAGCGGAGCCGCGTGCTCGGCGCAGACGGACAGCTCGTACCAGTCGATGTCGAGTTCGGGGCGCGGCAGGCCGAAGACCTCGACCACGCAGCTCAACTCGAACGGAGCCATGCCGGCGAAGGCCAGGACGGCCACCTGGTGCCGGGGGCGGTCGTCGGGCGGGGCCACCTCGATCAGCATGCGATCACCCTCCGGATGCTCATGGCGGAATGTTAGCGGACAGCGGCGATACCGCCACTTCTGGTCCGCGAAGATCATCGGCAGGATTCTCGGCATGAGTGCAGTGCTGAACACCCCGCCCGCCGCCCCCGACGTCGCCGCCGCCCACTTCGCCGCCCGCCTGACCTTCGAGGCCGACGTCTCCGACGTCCACGCCGACCTGACGCTGGGCACGTTCGTGCTGGTGGACTCGCGCTCGATCGACGCCTGGGAGCAGGGGCACATCCCGGGCGCGGTGCACCTGCCGACCGCGTCCATCGCGACGCAGGCGGAGGGCCTGATCGACCGGGACAAGGTCGTCGTGACCTACTGCTGGGGACCGGGCTGCAACGGCGCCACCCGGGCCGCGCTCGCCTTCGCCCGGCTCGGCTACCGGGTCAAGGAGATGATCGGCGGGTACGAGTACTGGGTGCGGGAGGGGTTCGACACCGAGTCGCTCCTCGGCCGGCAGACCAACGGCATCGACCCGCTCACCGCGCCCGTGACCGGCGTTTCCTGCGCCTGCTGAGTACCTCGGGAAAAGCTGAACGCGCATCGCGAATGAGCTGTTTCGCTCAAGACCCGAGTACGCCGATGTTGCGACCATCGCTGGCATGACGTCCTATCCGTGCCCGGCCTGCCTGACCGAAGCCTCGCTGGAGTCCGGCTGCCCCGGCTGCGGCCGACCGCCGGACCCGGTGGCGGCCGAGGTCATCCAGCTCGACGCGCAGATCGTGGAGCTGACCGGCCAGGCCGAGCGCGCCCGGCTGGCGTACGCCGACGTGTCGACCCAGCTTCAGGTGGCCCGGCAGCGGCGGGCTCGGCTCGCGGCCCAGGTCTGGGCCTCGGCCCGGCCCGCCCCGGTCCCGGCGCGACCGGCCGGGCCGGTGGCTGTGCCTTCCGGTGTGGGGCCTTCGGGTGTGGGGCCTTCGGGTATCGGGCCTTCGGGCGTCGGGCCTTCGGGTGTGCCTTCCGGGATCGCGCCGGAGACGTCGACCCAGACGGTCAAGAACATCCTTTTCGTCCTGGGCGGGATCCTGATCGGCATCGCGGCGATCGTGTTCACCGCGTTCGCCTGGGGCACCTTCGGCATGGCGGGCAAGGCGGCCATCCTCGCCGTCTTCACCGGCGTCGCGCTGGCCGTCCCGCTGCTCGCCCAGCGCCGGGGCCTGCGGGGCACCGCCGAGACCTTCGCCGCGATCGGGTTGCTACTGGTCGTCCTCGACGGCTACTCGGTCTGGAACGTCAACCTCCTCGACGTCCACGACTACTTCTCCGGCTGGACCTACACCGGGCTGGTCGCCGCGGCGACCGCCTCGATCTCGCTCGGCTACGCCGGGATCACCCGGCTCGCCGGTCCGGCCGTCGGCGGCCTCATCTTGGCCCAGCCCGCGCTTCCGTTGCTCTTCGTCGACGTGGCCGCTGGGCGTACGGGGGGATTCGCGCTGGTCTTCGCGACGGTCGCGGTGGGCAACCTGCTGGCCGTGGGCAGTCTGCGGCGGTTCGCGGGTCGCTCGCTCGCCGTGGTCCTCCAGGTCCTCGCCTGGATCGGGTACGCCGTCAGCCTGTTGCTGGCGCACGCCTTCGCGTTCGTCCGGCTCGCCGTCGACTCCCCGATCGGTTCTGTCCTCGCCGGAGCGGCGTTGCTGCTCCTCGTCGGGGCCGTCGCGGTGGCCGCCGGACCGGTGGCGCGCCTGCGCCCGCTGACCGTCGCCGGGGTCGCCTGGTTCGTCGTGCTCGCCCTGATCGCTCAGGCTCGCGTCGTCGCCGTCGTCGACTCCGGCCGGATTCTGCTGTGGACTTCGGTGTGCGTGCTGGTGCTGGCGGCGGCCGCTCACCTGGTCCGGTTGGTGTCCCGGGCGGCGGCGTTGGGGGTGGTCATCGGCGCTGCGACCGGCGGGGGCGTGGCCGCCCTGTTCGCCGTCACCTTCGCGGCGTGGACCGGGCTGGTGTCGCTCGGCGTCGAGGCTCGGCCGGGCGCGTACGACTGGGCGCTGCCGGTGACGGTCGCGCTGCTCACAGCGGCGGCGGTCGTTGCGATTCTGCCGCGGTTCTCCATCGCCACCGCGATCGCAGCGGCCGGCGTGGTGCCGCTGGCGCTCGCCGCCCCAGGCCGCCCGCCGGTCACCGACTGGCTGCCGCCCGTCGTCGACCTCACGGCCGTCGCGGTGCTGCTCGCGCTCATCCTCGCTCGGCGTCACCTCGCGACCCGGATCGTCGCCGCTGTCGGCGCCTTCGGACTGTCGGCACATGCGGTGCTCAGTTCGCTGGGGCAACCGGCGCAGACGGCGTGGACCTTGGGCGCCGTGCTCGTGCTGGCGCTCGCCGCCGCGATCGTGGCCCGGCCCGGTGACCGTCCCCCGGGAGCGGTGGCCCTCGCGACGGCTCCGCCGCTGCTCGTCCTCCTCGCCGCCGCGGTCGCGAACGCGTCCGGCGCCACCGACGCCACCGTGCTCCACGCCGCCGCGCTCGCCGCCCTCGTCCTGCCCGGCTTCGTCTGGCTGCTGCGCCGCGTCGACGCGTACGCGATCGTGCTGTCGTGGGCCGTCTTCGGGACGGTCCTGGCGACCGTCCTCGGTGCGGTGGTCGCCGTCTCCGACGACGGGTGGAGCAAGTCGCTGTACGTCTCCTTCGGTTTGCTGGCGCTCGCGCTGCTGCCCCGTGTCTCCGCCGCCGCTCCCGCTCCCGCTGCTCCCGCTCCGGCCGCCGATGATTCCCACCAGATCAGGGATCTCGGTCGAATCATGGTCCAAGATTCGACCGAGATCCCTGATCCAGCGCCTACGGAGGCGCAGGCGCGCGGAGCGGTGTGGGGAGCGACACGGGGAGTCACCGTCGAGCGCATCGCCGGCTGGGCGGTGCTGGCGTTGGCGTTGCTCCTGGCCCGGCCGCCGTTGGGCGTACTCGTCGAGTCGTATGGCTGGCTCGGGGAGGGTTGGGCGTCGACGCCCACCGGCTCCGGTCTCGCCCCCGCTGGCGGGACCGTCGTCACGGGCGGCGACGTGCTCGCCTTCGCGGTGCTCGCGTTCGCGCTCGGGCTGCAGCTCGGGTTCCGGGCGGCGGTGTCGGCCGCCCCGATCCCGGCCGTCCTCGCGCTCGTCTGGCTCGACGTACGCTGGCCGGGCGTACCGCTGATCATGCTGCTCGCCGGTTTGGCCCGGCTCGTGTGGACCGGACTGGCGAGACGCCTGCGCCCGGTCGACGGCCTCATCGGTGCGTACGCCGCGGTCATCGCGGGTTCGGGGCTGGCCGGGTTGTCCGCCGCGAGCTGGTCGTCGATTCTCGGCCTGTCCCTGGTGACGGCCGCCTTCGGCGCGATCGGCGTACGCGGCGGCGTGTCCGGGGTCCGCTGGGTCGCCTGGCCGCTCGCCGGGATCGCCTGGACCGGGCTTGCCGCCGTCAGTGCGAACGCGGCGCATCTGCCGCCGCGCCCGACCGGGTTGGTGGTTCTGGCCGCGGCCGCTGTGCTGGTCGCGGCCAGCTACCTGCCGGGCAGTCGGGAAGCCCGGGCGCTGGAACCGCTGGCCCACACGGTCGCCGCTTTCCTGCTGCTGTCGGCGTACACCCTGCCGAGTCCGGCGATCCACGTCGCGAAGGTCTACCTCGGGTGGGGGCTCGTCGTCGGGGTGACCGCCGCCGTCCGGCGCGATCGATGGCGTGGGGCGGCGGCCGCTGCGCTCGAACTTCTCGCGCTCTGGTCGCTGCTCTGGGCGTACGACATCAAGGCGGTGGAGGCCTATTCGCTGCCACTCGCGCTGGTCGCGGTGGCTGTGGGCCTGCTAGCGACGCGCCGTGACCCGAGTCTGTCGAGCTGGCTCGGGTACGGCCCGGCGCTGGCGGCCGGGTTCGGGCCCAGCCTGCTGGCGGTGTTGCCGGGGGAGGGCGACCCGGTGCGGCGGCTGGCGCTCGGCGTGGCCGGGCTGGTCGTGGTGCTCGTGGGGGCGATCCGGCGGCGGCAGGCGCCGGTCGTGGTCGGCGGCGGCGTGCTGGTCGTCCTCGCCTTGCACGAGCTGACCCTGTACTGGACTCGGCTGCCGCTCTGGTTGCCGATCGGGGTGGGCGGCGCCATCTTGCTGACGCTGGCGATCACCTACGAACGGCGGCTCCGGGATCTTCGGGCGCTTCGCCTGAAGCTGGCATCATTCCGATGAAAAGTCTGCAAAATGAATGTCATGGACTTCTGGGATACGTTTTGGCTTTTGCTGATCTTCATCCCGCTCCTGCTGGTCTGGGGCTTCGCGCTGGTGGACATCTTCCGGCGCGACGACCTGGCGGGCTGGCTGAAGGCACTGTGGGTGGTCGTGGTGGTCATCGCGCCGTTCTTCGGCACCCTGATCTACCTGATCTTCCGCCCGCCCGGCGCGACGCCCGACGAGCGCCGGGCGATGGACCAGGCGAGCCGGGACTTCGTCGAGAAGTACGCCCCGACCGACTCGACCCAGCAGCTCGCCCTGCTGTCGGACCTGCACGACCGGGGCAAACTGAACGACGAGGAGTTCGCCGCCGAGAAGACCCGTGTGCTGGCGCACGACCCGAAATACCAAGGGCAGCACCAGTCGGCCTCTTCTTGACAAGTACCGCATCTGGCCGCTGCTCGCGCTGGCCAGTAGGGTTCCAGCATGCGGTTTGAGGTAAGCCACGTCCTGGACGCGATCGAGCGCCGCCTCACCACCGAGCCGGCGCTCGCCCGAGGCGTGCTGGACCTGGCGGAAATCGTCCGCTACGTGGATCTCGACGGCGGCCGCCCGGCGACCCTGCTCCGGCTGGGCATGGTGGTCGACGCGCTGACCCGTCACCTCGCCGAGGAAGGCGTCCAGGTCTACTGCGTGGTCGACAAGCAGATGCTCTCCGACCTCGATCAGCCCTCGAGCGAGCGGATGGTCATCCGGCGCTGGGCCGACGACGGGCACGTGGAGGTCGTGCAAGGCGCGCAGATGCGGGTCCGTGAGCTCAACGAGGTCGCGGGTCTGCCGATCATCTCCCGCAACCTGCCCGGATTCGCCGCGCTGCCCGGGGCCGGCGGCGCCGTCATCACGGTTCGCGGCCCGGTCCCGACCGCCCCGTCCGACCTGGGCCGCCGCCTGATGTCCCGGCGTTGGCGCTGCCCCGACCCCGAGTGCGCGCTGTTCGCGGGCATGCGCGTGGCCGTGGGCCAGCCGCTGCCCAAGCTCCGGGGCAACCCTCTCTGCCCGCGCCACGACCTGCCGCTGGCCGACACCGGGCCCGCGCCGGCTCAGGACGTCCTGGCGGTACGCGTGAACGGCGTGATCAAGCAACGTTTCCTGGTGACCGGGGCCGGACCGGTGACGGTCGGGCGCGCCCCCGAGGGCAACTGGGACAGCGACAGCCGGTCGATCGTCCTCGGCCCGTGGCTGGACGAAGGCGGCGTCAAGGCGGTCAGCCGCAACCACCTCGTGGTGGCGTTCGACCACTCGGGGCTGTCGGTCAAGGACGTCAGCATGAACGGGGCCTGGGTCTACCCGGGCGGCGACAAGATCGCGCCACGGCAGCCCCGGCCGCTGGGGCCGGCCGAATACATCGAGCTGTACCCGGGCGTGGAGATCGGGCGGCCGGGCAGCCTGGCCGGCAGCAACGGCGCCGTCGGCTCCGTCCTGGTCGACGCCCCGACGATGTCCTTCCGCCTCCCCCCGTCCTGACCCCGTCCTCCCCGCGCCGCCTGGCCCGGTCCGGCCACCAGCTGATGCCCCGGGTGCACAGCGAAATGTAGGGAGCCCGTATCCAGGCTCCCTACATTTCGTCTACACGATCATGACGGGGCGACGACGGAGTGGAACTGCTCCAGCGCCCAGTCGACCTCGTCGGCCGTGATGGTCAGCGGCGGCGCGAGCCGGATCGTCGAGCCGTGCGTGTCCTTGGCGAGGACGCCGCGCTCCATCAGCTGCACCGAAGCCTGCCGCCCGGTCATCAGCGCGGGATCGATGTCGACGCCGGCCCACAGACCGCGGCCGCGTACTTCGGTGACTCCGTCGCCGATGAGCTTGGCGAGCCCGGTGTGCAACCGCTCGCCCAGCTCGCGGCTGCGCTCCTGGAACTCCCCGGTACGCAGCAGGTCGATCACGGCGATGCCGACCGCACAGGCCAGCGGGTTTCCGCCGAAGGTGGATCCGTGCTCGCCCGGCTTGAGGACGCCGAGGATGTCCTGGTTCGCCGCGACCGCGCTGACCGGGACGATGCCGCCGCCCAGCGCCTTGCCCATGACGTACATGTCGGGCACGACGGCTTCGGCGTCGCAGGCGAAGGTGTCCCCGGTACGCCCGAGGCCGCTCTGGATCTCGTCGGCGAGCATCAGGACGTTGTGCCGCGAGCACAGCTCCCGGACGCCCGGCAGGAAGCCGGCCGGGGGCACGAGGACCCCGGCCTCGCCCTGGATCGGCTCGACGAGGACGCCGACGGTGTTCTCGTCGATCGCCGCCTCCAGCGCCGCGAGGTCGCCGTACGGGACGAGCTGGAAGCCGGGCGTGTAGGGGCCGAAGTCGTCGCGGGCGTCGGGGTCGGTCGAGAACGACACGATCGTCGTGGTGCGCCCGTGGAAGTTGCCCTCCATCGCGATGATCTTCGCCTGCCCCGGGCGTACGCCCTTGGCCAGGTAACCCCACTTGCGGGCGACCTTGATCGCGGTCTCCACCGCCTCCGCGCCGGTGTTCATCGGCAGGATCAGGTCCTTGCCGGTGAGGTCGGTCAGTTTCTGGCAGAACTCGGCGAACTGGTCGTGGATGAACGCCCGGCTCGTCAGCGTGACGCGGTCGAGCTGGGCGTGCGCGGCGGCGATCAGCGACGGATGCCGGTGGCCGAAGTTCAGCGCGGAGTAGCCCGCCAGGCAGTCGAGGTAGCGCTTGCCGTCGACGTCGGTCACCCAGGCGCCCTCGGCGTCGGCGATCACGACGGGCAGCGGGTGGTAGTTGTGCGCGGTCCAGCGCTCGGCCGCGGCGACGGCTTCCGGGGTCTTGCTCATGAACGCAGCTCCAGGGTGCAGCACTTGGGGCCGCCGCCGGCGAGCCGCAGCTCGCTGACGTCGACACCGATGGTCTTGTATCCAGCCTGCTGCAGAGCGGCGGTAAGTGCCACCGCCTGCACCGGGAGGACGACGGTTTCGCCGTCGCTGACCGCGTTGAGGCCGAGCACCTCGGCATCGGCGACGGTCGCGATGACGGCGTTCGGGAACAGCTGACGGAGCACGGCCTGGCTGCCCGGCGAGAACGCCTCGGGCAGGTACGCCACGTTCACCGGCTTGCCGTCATCTCCGTGCGACAGCACCGCGAGAGCGGTGTCGAGGTGGTAGAACCGCGCGTCGACGAGCTGCAGCGTGATGACGGGACGGCCGAACAGCTCCTGCACCTCCGCGTGGGCGGCGTGCGAGGTGCGGAACCCGGTCCCGGCCAGGATGTAGTCGCCGGCGAGCAGGATGTCGCCTTCGCCCTCGTTGATCGCCTTCGCCTCGGTGACCTCGAAGCCCGCGCCCCGGAACCAGTCGGCGTACGCCGGGCCCTCGTCGGCGCGCTCGGCGTCACGGAACTGCACGGCCAGCGCCTTGCCGTCGACGACGGTGCCGCCGTTGGCCGCGAACACCATGTCGGGCAGTCCGGGCAGCGGGTCGATCTCCTCGATCTGGTGGCCGAGGCTCTCGTAGACCCGCTTCAGCTCGGTCCACTGCGAGATCGCCAGGGCGGTGTCATAGGGGGCCGCCGGGTCCATCCAGGGATTGATCCGGTAGGTGACCGCGAAGTGGGTCGGTCGGCACATCAGATAACGGCGTGTCGGCATGCGAACCAAGGTAGGCCGGGTGAGCAGCGCAAACCAGGCGCGAAGGTTGCGTACGGCGCAACAACGTTGCGCACTTCGCACTGGACGCGGCGATTCGTAAACCTTAGAGCGAGTCCTGCCGGGGGTGTACGACCTGCCGGATGATCAGCTGGATGGCGGCGTACCCGGGGACGGAGATGAACACGCCCATGACGCCGAACATCGCGAACCCGATGAGGACCGAGACGATCGCCGCGAGGTTGGAGATCTGCACCGCCTGCCGCATGACCCGGGGATAGATCAGCCAGTTCTCGAGCTGCTGGTAGACGACGAAGAAGATGATCGTGGCGACCGCGATGCCGAGGCCCCGGGACCCGAACGCGACCAGGGTGACGACCGTCGCGCCCAGGGTGGCCCCGATCTGCGGGATGAGGTCGCAGACCGCCACGACCAGGGCCAGCAGGAGGGCGTACGGGACGCTGACGATCCACAGGTAGATCAGTGCCGTGGTGCCGGCGACGAAGGCGATGCTCAACGATCCGACGAGGTAGCCGCCGACCTTGTCGAGGATCTGGTCGGCGATGCCCGCGACGCGGTCCCGCCGGCTCAGCGGGATCAGCTGGTACGCGCCGTCCCGGAGCCGGTCGAACCCGGCCAGGATGAAGAACATCAGGATGAAGGCCGTCACGAAGTTGAAGACCCCGGCCGCGATGGTGGTGGCCCCGCCGAGCAGCCCGCCCAGCAGCAGGCTGATGTTCGACGGGGTGATCAGCTGTTCGGCCTTCGCGATGAGGTCTTCGTTCTGGGTCAGCTCCTCGACCCGTGGATCGTTCAGGACTTGCTGGATCCAGCCCGGCACGGCGTCGATGACCGAGCCGAGCTGGCTGACCGCGACCGGGATGAGCAGGGCGAGGAAGCCGCAGCCGAGCAGCACGAACCCGATGAACAGCAGGAACACGGCGAGTCCCCGGGACATCCCCCGGCGCATCATCCATTTCACGACGGGGTTGAAGCCGATGGCGAAGAAGCCGGCCGCGGCCACGATGGTGAGCACGGTTCCGGCCGCCTGGACCAGGTTCGCCGCGACCACCACCAGCAGCAGCGCGAGTCCTATCCAGAGACCGATCTTGAACGGATGACCTGTCGCCGCCGCGGCCAGCGGTCGGGTCTGGTGAGGCGGCGGCGTCTCCGGCATACCCGTTCAACGACTAGTCGGTGACCAAGATCTGCCGACGCGCCGCGCAGCAGACTCGGCACTGTTAACCATATTTACTGTTAGGACTTTTTCCTTTAAGGTTCATCTGCGTTCGTAGTTCCATCGATCTCTGCGGGCCATTGCCGGGGGAAACGGCGCGCGGAACTGATCTAGGAGAGTCACATGTACCGACGCATCCTGGCGGTTGCCGGGGCCGCGCTGCTGGCCGGCGCCGCCGTGCTAGTCGCGTCCACCTCCGCCTCGGCCGCGAACATCCTGCCCAACCCCGGTCTGGAGAGCGGATCCCTGAGCCCGTGGTCGTGCTCGGGGAATCTCGGCTCGGTCGTCACCACGCCCGTCCACAGTGGTAGCCGGGCCCTGCAGGGCGCGGCGTCCGCCTCGGACAACGCCAAGTGCACCCAGACGGTGGCCGTCCAGGCCAACACCGCGTACACGCTGACCGCGTGGGTGCGCGGCGGCGGCGGCTACGTCTACCTCGGCGTCACCGGCGGTAACCAGGTCTGGAACCCCTCCGCCGCAAGCAACTGGGTCCAGCTGTCCGTCGCGTACACCACCGGCGCCTCGCAGACCTCCCTGCAGATCTACGTGCAGGGCTGGTACGGCACCGGCAGCTACTACGCCGACGACTTCTCGCTCGACGGCCCCGGCGGCAACCCGTCGCCGAGCCCGACGACGTCGGCCCCGCCCGGCGTACCGGGGACTCCGGGGAACCTGCACGTGACCGGCTCGACCGCGTCGAGCATCTCGCTGGCCTGGAACGCCTCGTCCGGCACCGTCACCGGGTACCGGGTCTACGAGGGCACCACGGTCCGCGCGACGGTGACCGGCACCTCCGCCACCGTCTCCGGCCTCGGCTCGTGCGCCAGCCACACGTACACCGTGGCGGCGTACAACAACTCCGGCGAGTCGGCGAAGTCGGGTTCGACCACCGGCAGCACCACCGGCTGCACGAGCACGGGTGCGATGGCCGCCCCGTACTACTACAACGGCTGGGGCAACCCGCCGTCGATCACCACCGTCATGTCGGCGACCGGGATCAAGCAGTTCACCATGGCGTTCATGCTCTCCGGTGGCGGCTGCACCCCGGCCTGGGACAGCTCCCGCCCGCTGACCGGCGGCGTCGACCAGCAGACCATCAACGCGGTCCGCGCGGCCGGCGGCGACGTCGAGATCTCCTTCGGCGGCTGGTCGGGCAACAAGCTCGGCCCGAACTGCTCCAGCGCGACCGCCCTGGCGGCGGCGTACCAGCAGGTCATCTCGGCGTACAACCTGAAGTACATCGACATCGACATCGAGAACAGCGACGAGTTCGAGAACGAGGCGGTGCAGGACCGGATCCTCGGCGCGCTGAAGATCGTCAAGCAGAACAACCCGGGCATCAAGACGATCGTCACCTTCGGTACGTCGACGACCGGCCCGACCTACTACGGCACGCGGCTGATCAACCAGGCGGCCGCGCTGGGCGCGAACATCGACGTCTTCACCATCATGCCGTTCGACTTCGGCGGCGGGGCCGACATGTACAACAACACCGTCAACGCGGCCAACGGTCTGAAGAACGCGCTCAAGACGGCGTTCGGCTGGACCGACGCCCAGGCGTACGCGCACATCGGCATCTCCGGCATGAACGGCTACTCCGACCAGTCCGAGATCACCACCACCGCGATCTGGACCAACATCCGGAACTGGGCCAACACCAACCACATCGCGCGGCTGGCGTTCTGGTCGGTCAACCGGGACCGCGGCTGTGCCGGCGGCGGCGTGCAGGAGTCCTGCTCCGGCATCGCGCAGTCCGATTGGGCGTTCACCGGCATCACGGCCGGGTTCACCGGCTGAGGCCCGGGGAGCCGGCTGACCGCGCTCCTGGCGGCTCAGCTCGAGCGCTTCCCGGCCCGCCCATCCGGGCGGCGGTGGATCGGCTCACCGGGTGAAATCTGTTTGCTGTAAAGGCGACGGCGGGTGCGGAACCGGACGACGGGACCGCTTCCGCCGTCGCCTTCTCCGTCCTCATAGGACGCACAGAGCGTACGCGAACGCAGGTGGCGCACCGCATGCGAAGTACCGCCCGATAAGCAACGGTCCGATCGGGCACACCGGGATCAGGCGTCCGGCGGCAACTGACAGGTTCCCGTCTCATCGGCCGTAACGAGTGGGCGGCAGGTGACGATGATCCCCACACCGGGGACAGGCATCGAGGGGGTGCGATGACCACGGCTTCCGTATCCGCCGCATTGCGCGACGCGTCCGCGTCGACAGCCGCGGACGAGGTGCGCCGGCTCGCCGAGCGGCGGCGCATCTATGTGCGTACCCTTGTCGCCTGCGACGCCGTGGTGATCGCGGCCGCGATCTTCGGCGGCTACCTGGCGCGGTTCTCCACCGCGAGCCCGCCGCGCATCGACGTCCCGTATGGACTGATCGGCGTGGCGCTGGGCGCCGCCTGGCTGATCTGGCTGCGGGCGGTGCGGTGCTACGACGAGCGGGTCCTCGGCTACGGCACCGACGAGTACCGCCGGGTCGCGGGCGCGAGCGCGCGGCTCGCGGGGACCGTGGCCATCCTCGGCTACATCGTCAACATCGGGGTCTCGCGCAGCTTCCTGGCCATCGCGTTCCTGATGGGCACGGTCGGGCTGATCACCGCCCGCTGGGTGGCCCGCAAGCGGCTGCACCGCGCGCGGTCCCGCGGCGCCGGCTGGTCGCACCGGGTCTTGGTGGTGGGCGACGCGGCCCACGTTCTGGAGCTGGTACGCCAATTGCGGCGTGAGCCCTATACGGGCTACCGGGTGGTCGGCGCGTGCATCCCGGACGGTCTGGTCGTTCCGCGGGCGGCTGGAGCGCCGCAGCAGCACCTCGGCGACGTGCCCGTGGTCGGCTCCTTCCGCAACATCGTGGAGGCGGCGACCGGGGCCCGGGCCGACACCATCGCGATCACCGGGTCGAACGAGCTGACCGCCTCCCGGCTGCGCCGCCTGGGCTGGCAGCTGGAGGGTTCCGGGATGGAACTCGTGGTGGCGCCGGCGCTGGTCGACGTGGCCGGGCCGCGGATTCACACCCGCCCGGTGGCCGGCCTGCCGTTGATCCACGTGGAGCAGCCCGACTTCGCCGGCGGCACCAAGATCGTGAAGAACGTGGTGGAGCGCATTCTCGCCATCGGCGGATTGCTGGCCGCCCTTCCGGTCCTCGTCATCGTGGCGATCGCCATCAAGCTCGACACCAGAGGGCCGGTGCTGTTCCGGCAGCGCCGGGTCGGCCAGCACGGCATCGAGTTCGACGTCTTCAAGTTCCGCACGATGGTCGTCGACGCCGACCAGCTGGTGGAGAAGATGTCGGGCCTCAACGAGACCAACGGCCTGCTCTTCAAGATGCGTCACGATCCACGGGTCACCCGGGTCGGCCGGATCCTCCGCAAGTACTCGCTGGACGAGTTGCCGCAGCTGGTCAACGTCGTCCGGGGCGACATGAGCCTGGTCGGGCCGCGGCCGCCGCTGCCCCGGGAGGTCGCCCAGTACGACGGGGACGTGGCGCGACGGCTGTTGGTCAAGCCGGGCATCACCGGGCTCTGGCAGGTCAGTGGGCGGTCCGACCTCTCGTGGGAGGACGGGATCCGGCTCGACCTGTACTACGTCGAGAACTGGTCGCTGACCTCCGACCTGTCGATCCTGTGGAAGACGGTCGGCGCCGTCGTCCGGTCGCGCGGTGCGTACTGACTCCTGCCGATAGTTAAACTACCGCCGGTAGTTAAGTGGGGCTACCGGCCGGTAATGTCGCGGGCAGCTTTGCTTGCGACGAGGGAGGCAGACATGCGAGTAGCGATCGTCACCGGGGCGGCCCGGGGGATCGGTGCGGCGACGGCTCAGCGGCTGGCCGCCGACGGGATGAAGGTCGCGGTCGTGGACCTGGACGAGGATTCGTGTCAGACGACCGTCGGCGAGATTCAGAAGAACGGTGGTGAAGCGGTTGCCGTCGGCGCCGACGTCAGCGACACCGACGCGGTGGCGGCGGCGGTCGACCGGGTGGCCGAGCAGCTGGGCGCGCCGACGGTGCTGGTCAACAATGCCGGGGTCATCCGGGACAACCTGCTGTTCAAGATGACCGACTCCGACTGGGACAGCGTCATCTCCGTCCACCTGCGGGGCGCGTTCCTGATGACCCGGGCGGTGCAGGCGCACATGACCCAGGCCAAATACGGCCGGATCGTGAACCTGTCGAGCACCTCGGCGCTGGGCAATCGCGGTCAGGCGAACTATGCCGCCGCGAAGGCCGGCCTCCAGGGCTTCACCAAGACGCTGGCGATCGAACTCGGCCCGTTCGGCGTCACCGCGAACGCCGTCGCGCCGGGCTTCATCGTCACGGAGATGACGGCGGCCACCGCCGCCCGGGTCGGGGTGGACTTCGAGCAGTTCCAGGCGGCCCGGGCCGCCGAGACCCCGGTACGCCGCGTCGGCTACCCGGCCGACATCGCGCACGCGATCTCCTTCCTCGTCAGCGAGGGGGCCGGCTTCGTCACCGGCCAGGTCATCTACGTCGCCGGCGGCCCGCGCGGCTAGCGCCGTGCAGAAGAACGCGGCCCCCGACGTCGTTGTCGGGGGCCGCGTTCGCTGTGAGCGGTGGGGACCTAGAGCACCGCGGGGCGGATGTCCACGTCGGCCAGGTTCACGAACATGATCCGGTGGCCGAACTGGATCTGGACGTACATGGTCTCGCCACGGATCACCGTCCAGTCACCGGGGCTGGACCCGTCGAAGGTCACCGCGCGGTAGTACTCGCTGGGCAGGATGTTGCCCACGACGTACTTCTGCCCGGCGGCCAGGGTGTATCCGGTGAGCGGCGCGATGGCCTGCACCGGTACGCCGGCCGGGTAGGCCGCCGCCTCCGGGTACGCCCGGCCGTAGACCGGGATGGTGGCCTTGCCCGCCTTCGGGGTGACGACGAAACCGGTCGACCAGACGGCGGCCGGGTTCGACGTCGGGTTGTAGAACCAGCCCTTCTGGCCGAGGTACCAGATCGCCACCCAGTCGCCCTGCCGGTCGGCGATGGCGTACTGCTGGCCGGTCTCGACGCGCGCTCCGTGGTCGGAGATGTGCATCGTGGCGGGCTTGGTGCCGTTCAGGTAGAAGTCGGTCAGCAGCGGGGCGGCGGCGTCCGGCGCCGTACGCAGGACGACCGAGCCCGAGCCGTGCGGCGCGCAGGGCACGCCCTTCTTCACGCAGCCGGTGAACGCGGGCTGGTTGGTGGCGTAGTTCGGGTTGATGGTCACCATGCCGCCGACCGGGGTGGCGATGCCGCGGATCGGAGCCTTGAGCAGCTCCATGTAGCGCGCCCAGTCCCAGTAGGGGCCCGGGTCCCAGTGCATGCCGCCGACGTTGGCCGGGGTGATGCCGGGGACGTTGTCGTGGCCGATGATGTGCTGGCGGTCCAGCGGGATGCCCAGGCGCAGGGCCAGGTACCGGACCAGCTTCGACGAGGTGCGGTACATCGCCTCGGTGTACCAGGCGCCGTTCGCGGCGAAGCCCTCGTGCTCGAGGCCGATCGACTTCGCGTTGACGTACCAGTTACCGGCGTGCCACGCCACGTCCTTGGCCTTGACGTGCTGCGCGATGTGGCCGTCGACCGAGCGGAGCGTGTAGTTCCAGCTCACGTAGGTCGGGTCCTGCACCATGTTGATGACGCCCGGGTAGTAACCCTCGGTGTCGTGGATGACGATGTACTCGATCTTCTGCTGGGCCGGGCGGTTGCCCAGGTCGTGGTTGCCGTAGTCGTTGCCTGGCAACTCCTGGTAAGGCGCCGGGATCCACTCGCAGTCCAGGCCGACCGGGCACTCCAGGCCGTCGGGCCGCGCCAGGTGCCGCAGGCCCAGGCCGTTCAGCCACTGCCGGTTCGGCGTGGTCGCGCGGGCCGACATGGCCAGCGCCTGGCCGTCGTCGGTGGTCCGGGCCGCGCCCTCGGCCAGGGTCGCGTACACCTCGTCCGCGAAGGCAGCCGCGGCGGTGTCGTCGGTCGCGCCGCTGTAGCGGGCCACCGCGCCGTACCATTCGGCCACGTCGCTGTCCGCGCCGGTCGGGGCGTTCAACGCCCGCTGGTACGCCGAGAGCAGGGCGGCGCCGCCACGGATGTTGGCCGCGACGTCGGTCCGCAGCTCCTCCTTGGACAGGCCGGTCGCCGCAGCGGCCGCGTCCAGGGTCTGCAGGGCGGCGGGGTCGGCACCGGCCTCGGCCGGCTGCTCGATCGGGGCCTTGACCGTCGTCCGCGAGTCGTCACCGCGCGAGTCCTCGGCGGGAGCGTCGGTCGCCTCGACCTCTCGGGGGAGCGACGTCACGTACGCGGCGTCGGTCAGGTGCATCGGGCCGAACCCGGCGCTGGTGCTCGGCAGGCCGCCGTTGACGTCCCAGCGGGACTCCAGATAGGAGACGGCGAGCAGGATGTCCGCCGGTACGCCGTATTCGGCGGCGGCGTCGGTGTAGACCTGTTGTCTGGTGGAGGCCGTGGTCTCGGCGGCCGCACCCGGGGTCGCGGCGAGTCCGCTCGCGACGAGGGTGAGTGCGCTCAACGAGGCCAGCAGCCGGAAACGGCGCTGTGGGGGTTGCATCGTGCCTCCGGCGGAAGATGGAGTGATCCTCTTCGGGCCAATCTGGACCGGCCGGAGGGGAGAGTCAATCGTTTCGGGGTGCCGTGTTGTTAAATCTTTACGTACCTGACTCCTCGGACGAGAAATCCTCACGGAGCGTACTCATTTGAGGAGATCGAAGCCTCGCTCGGCCAACTCGACCGCGTCCGGATAGACGGCGTCCGCCTTCTCCCCGTCGAGGACGCGCCCCACGTTGTGCTCGACGAGACCGCCGATCACACCCATGATCTGCCGGGCGCGTACGCGGTCGAGCGGGGCCGGTGGACCGGCCTCGGCCAAGGCTTCCGCCAGAGTGTCCACCCTGGTCATCTCGTAGTGCAGTGCTCGCGCGAGCAGCGACGGCGTCCCCCGGATGAGCCGTTGGATCTGGACGAAGGAAGCGCTGTCGTTCAGGCCGGTGGCCGGATCCCGGTCGGCCAGCGCTTCGAGGAACTGCGCCCGCAGGGCCGCGACCGGCGTCTGCCCGGCCGGGCGGGCCTTGACGACGCGTGCGGGCTCGTCGATGTGGTCCTCGATCGGCATGAGGACGAGGTCTTCCTTGGTGGGGAAGTAGTTGTAGAGGGTCATCTTCGAGACGTCGGCCGCGGCTGCGATCTCGGCGGTGGACACGGCGTCGAAGCCGCGTTCCGCGAAGAGCTTCACCGCCGCCACCCAGAGGCGTATGCCGGTCTCCTTCTTCTTGCGCTCCCGCAGGCTCATCTCCGCCACAAGGCTGGACTGTACCAGATATAAAAATGTACTCAGAAAAAGTATTGACTCGGTCAAAGTTTCTTGGGCATGCTGACCCCATGCAGAAGGTGATGACGGAGAAGCAGAAGAAGATCGGGATGCTGCTGGGCCTCCTGACGATCGTCATGGCGGTGATCGACAACAACATCGTCTCGGCGGCGGTCGTCCCGATCGTGCGCGAACTCGACCCGGTGCACGGCGTCGACCGGCTGCCCTGGCTGATCAGCGCGTTCGCCCTCGCCGCGACGGCGATGCTGCCCCTCTACGGAAAGCTCTGCGACGTGTTCGGCGCCAAGATCGTCTACCTCGGCGCGGTGTTCACCTTCCTGGCCGGGTCGGCGCTCTGCGGAGCGGCCCAGAGCATGGGGCAGCTGATCGCGTTCCGGGCGCTCCAGGGTGCGGGCGCGGGTGGGCTGATGAGCGTGACCATGGTGGTGCTCGTGCAGCTCGCCGGCGGTCCGGGGTCCGCCCGGGGCCGGGTGGGCAACTTCGGCGGCATCGTGGCGGGAGCCGGCATGGCGGCCGGCCCGTTCCTCGGCGGCGTCCTGGCCGACCACGGCCAGTGGCGGTGGATCTTCTACCTCAACATCCCGATCGGTCTGCTGGTCCTGGTCACGTCGGCGCTGCTCCTGCGGCTGCCGAAGGGCCGCCCGCACCGCATCGACTTCCTGGGCGCCGGCCTGGCCGCCGTGTTCGCGGTCGGGCTGCTGCTCATCAGCGAGTGGGGCGGCAAGGAGTACGCGTGGCGTTCGCCGCAGATCCTCGGTCTCGTCGGTGGAACCATCGCGTTGTTCGCCGCGTTCCTGTGGCGGCAGGCCAAGGCGGCCGAGCCGATTCTGCCGCTGAGCCTGTTCCGCAACGCCACGATCCGGGTCGGCTTCGCCATCCAGGGCGTCATCGGGCTGGCCATGATGGGCTCGATGGTCTACGTGATGGTCTACCTGCAGATCGTGCGGGGCGTTCCGGCCGCCCAGGCCGGCATGTATCTCGTGCCGATGGCGTTGGGGCTCACCGCCGTCGGCATCGTGACCGGCAAACTGACCGAGGCGGGGTTCTCCAGCAAACTGCTGTGCGTCTCGGGTACGGCGTTCGGCACGCTCGCCATCGGGGCGCTCGCCACCGTCGGCGCCGACACCAGCCTGTGGTTCATCCGAGGCGCCCTGTTCGTCCTCGGCATCGGCTTCGGACAGCTGCTCGGGCTGCTCATCGGGGTCGTGCAGCAGGCCGCTCCGCGTACGCAGCTGGGCGTGGCCACGACCGCGATCCGGTTCTTCCAGAACCTCGGTGGAGCGCTGGGCGCGGCGCTGTTCGGTACGCTGCTCAGCCGCGGCTTCACCGCCCGGATGCCGGGGATGTCCACGTCGGAGATCGGCACGCTGACCGGATCCGTACGCACCGCCGCCGTGGACGCCTTCGTGGCGAGCATGGACCGCGTCTTCCTGGTGGCGGCCGGCTGCATGGCGGTGACGGTGATCCTCGCGCTCGTCCTGCGCATCCCGGCCGCCGAAGACTCAGTGGCGCACGAGGTGCCCGCCTCGGAGCCCGTCCCCGCCTAGAGGTCGATGATGACCGTGTTCGGCCCGACGTTCACGCTCTCCACGAGCATGTGAGTCCGGAACCGTCCAGTCTCGACAGTCGCGCCCCGCGCCCGCAGCGCCTCGACGAACGCCGTGAACAGCGGCTCGGCGACGGCGGCGGGCGCGGCCGCGCTCCAGCCCGGTCGCCGGCCGCGGCTCGTGTCGGCGTACAGGGTGAACTGACTGACCACCAGCAGCGGCGCGCCCAGGTCGGCGGCGGACTTCTCGTCGGGCAGGATGCGCAGCTCATGCACCTTGCGCGCCATCGTGGCGGCGGTCGTGCCGGTGTCGGCGTGGGTCACGCCGAGCAGGACGAGGAGGCCGTCGGAGATCTTGCCGACGACTTCGCCCTCGACCGTCACGCTCGCCCGGGAGACCGTCTGTACCACTGCCCGCATCGTCCCAGCGTGCCATGACGCACGCTGGGACGAAACGGCGGGACGGCGCGCGCTCAGCGAATGGTCGCCCGGCGCAGGACGCGTGCGCCGGCGAGCAACGCCACCCCGACGGCGAGCAGGAGCGCCCCGATCAGCATGATGCTGCCGGTACGCGTACCCGTGGTGGGCAGGGCCGAGGCGCTGGGCGACGCCGCGGTCGGCGAGGCCGACGTCGCCGACGGCGAGGCCGACGGTGAAGAAGGCGACGCCGAGGGTGACTCGGACTTGCTGTGCGAAGGCCGCGGCGAAGGTGAATACGTCGAGGCGGACGGAGTCGCCGACGGCGACTTGGATTTACTGCGGGTCGGCGACGGCGAATGGGAGTGATCCCCGTAACCGCTGCCGGTGTAGCCGGTTTGAACGGCCGGTACCGCGCCGGCGGTGCCGGCGGCGAGGGTCGCGATGCCGCTGACGAGAGCCGTCAGGGCGAACGTGGCCAGGGCCGCGCCCATGGCGCGGCGGAGACGCGAAGTCGATTCCACCATGTCCGGGAAACAGGCACTCGGACCTGATCGTGACGCCCTATATAGGTAAACGTAAGTGTTCTGTCAACCTTCTGACAGTCTGTCCACAAGAGGCATAAGCTGCCAGAAATGCCCGAATTTGCGGGGTTTTCGGGCTTGTCAGCCGAGCACCGCTGGGTCGATGCCCACCTCTTTCGCAGTCGCCATCCGGACCCAGTCGGTCGCCTGCTTGCGGGACAAGACCTTGTCGTGGACGGTGAGCTGCACCGCCAGCCCGTCCACCATGGCGTTGATCCGCCAGGCCGCCCCGGCCGGGTCGTCGCAGGTGAACGAGCCGTCTTCGGCGCCCGCCGCGATGACCGCGGTCAACGCCTCCTTCCAGCGCAGATCCATGCGCCGGGAGACCTTCTCCAACTCCGGTACGCGCATCGCCTCGGACCAGCCGTCGATCCAGATCGCCCAGGACTTCGAGCGGCCGGTCGGCGCGAGGTGGCGCAGCAGTTTGGCGAGCTTCTCCGGCGGGCTGGCCTTGGATTCGATCACCGCCTGCATCCGGGCCAGATCCTGCTCGGCGACGTACGCGAAGGCCTGGGTGAGCATCGCGTCCTTGCTCGGGAAGTGGTAGTAGACCAGCGACGGGCTGACGCCGGCGGCCGCCGCGACATCAGCCGTACGCGTGCGGGCGAAGCCGCGTTCCACGATGACGTCTGCCGCGATGCGCAGCAGGGCGTCAAGCCGGAGTTCGGCGGAACGGCGTGTCACGGTGCCTACGGTATGGCATCCGGAGTGGACGTGGGGGTCACCGCGTTCGCCGCATCATCGTCGCAGCCAGCACCGTCGCGGTCGCCACGAGCGAGGTCGCCGTGACGGCGGCGGCGATCAGCCCGCCGCCGCGGGCGGCGACCAGACCGGCGAGGCCGGCCCCGGCGGAATAGCCGACGAACACAGCCGTCCCCGTCCAGGTGAACGCCTCGGTACGCCGGGCGGGCGGAGCGAGCGACGTCACCAGCCCCATCTCCACCGCGGTCATGGGCGCGATCACCAATCCGCCCAGTGCCAGGATCGCGCCGAGGCTCGGCAGGCCGGTGCTGAGGCAGATCAGTGCGAATCCCGTCGTGTTCAGGGCGGCGAGCAGCAAGAGCAGACGCCAGCGGGACATCGTCGGGTTCGCCCCGGCGAACCAGAGGCCGCCCAGAATCGACCCGGCGCTCCAAGCGGCGATCACCGCGCCCGCCCCGGCCGGGCTGCCCTGGGCGGCGGCGTACGCGGGGATCGCGACCTCCATGAGGCCGTAGGCCGCCGCCTCCAAGGCCGCCACGGCGAGCAGGATGGTGAGCGCGATCGTCAGCAGGCGTGGTCGTTCGCTGACTCGCGATTCAGCGTCGGACACGTCGACGCGATATCGGGCGGCAGGCGCCCCGGCGAGGCCGACGGCACCGGCGGCCGACATCGTGGCCGTCGTCGCGACGGCGGCGTACGGCCCGGCGATCGTGCTGACGACGGCGATCAGGGCCGGTCCGAGGACGTAGGTCAGCTCCGAACAGACCGCGTCGAGGGCGTACGCCGTGCTCGCGTGGTTCGGGGCGAGCCGGGGCAGCACCACTCGGGTGACGGCGGACACCGGTGGGTTCGCCGCCCCGGCGGCGGCCGCGACGGCGAGGATCACGCCGACCGGAGCGTCTCCGGCCAGCACCGTGATCAACGCCCCGAGCAGGAGCGCGTTGGTGATCCCGGCGGCGGCCAGCACGGTCGGGGCGTACCCACGGTCGGCCAGCCGGCCGAGCCACGGCGCGGTCAGCGCGGTCGCCGCCGAGTTGACCGCGGTCGCCAGGCCGGCGACGGCGTACGACCCGGTGCCGTGGTGCACGGCGAGCACGAACACCAGCGTCGACATCCCATAGGGCAGGCGGCCCACGAGGGACGGAATCGTGACCCGGGTGACGCCCGGTACGCCGAAGAGCGCACGGTATCGCCGCGCGGCGGTGACCACGGCGAGACCAGACATCCGGCCAGCCTACCCTGACTGACGCGTCAGTCAGTTTCGGAGACGCGTCGCCTTCAGTGCGAGGTGGAGCTGGAGGCGCTGCAGCCCGTCGCGCAGGTCGGCGCCGCAGAGTTCGGCCGCCCGGGACAGCCGGTAGTACAACGTCGTGCGGTGAATGCGCAGCTGCGCCGCGGTCGCGGCGGCGTCCCCGGCCAGATCCAGGTACGCCTCCAGCGTGGCGGCCAGGTCGGCCGGCAGTCGGTCGACGCCGGGATGCAGCGCCGACGCGGTAAGACCGGCGGCGGCCAGGACGCGATAGACGCCGAGCTGCGACCACATCGCCACCCGCGAATGCTGGGGATCACGGGTACGCAGCCGATCCGGGCCGCCGGAAGCCTGCGTAACCGTGATCTGCCGGGCGTCGGCGGCCTGCGTGACGGACTGGTGCACGTCGGCCAGCCGGGCCACGGAGTCGCCGACGCCGACGACCGAGCCGGCCTGCTCGGCGAGATGGGCCGCGGCGTCGGCGGGGGAGATCGAGCCCGACCGCAGCAACAACAGACCCTGGGTCGGGCGTACCAGGTGGACGGCGTATCGGTGGCCGCAGTAGCGACGGGTGGCGACGAGCGCCTGCTCCACGGCGGCCGCCGACTCCGCGGTGGGGTCGACGGAGACGACCAGAGCGGTGCACGGCCCGTCCGACTCCAGCATGTCGGCGCCGACGATCTTGGTTGCGGCGTCGGCCCGGACCGCGGGATCGTCGGCCAGCAGCCCGCGTACGGCGTCGGCCTCGCGCCGAGCGGTCAGCTCGCCGAGCAGGTTCACCCGGTACAACGCGAGCGCCAGATCCTCGGCGAGCCCGACCGCCCGGCTTACGTCGGCGGCCGACAGCGCCGGGGAGTCGACGAACCAGACGAAGCCCAGCAGCAGGTCGCTGTGCCACACCGGTACGCACACCCGGGGCAGCAGCCCCAGCGTGGGCTCGGCCGGAGTGCGTACGGGGTGACGGGCGCGCGTGATCTCGAAGCGCGCGAAGAACCCGATCACCTCCGAGGTGGTGCTCCGGCGCAGGATGGAGTTCCGGCGTACGTCGTCGAGCGGCTCGGCCTGCGCGGAGTAGCAGACCACCCGTTGGCGCCGATCCTCGACCAGGACTGGGCGGCCCATCCGGTCGGCGATCCGGTCCACGAGCAGCTGCAGTTCGTCGCGCATACGACAAGTGTAGGAACAGGTGTGGCAGTTGTTCGACGTGTGATGGAAGACCCGGCGAGCGGCCGAGCATAGGGTCGAAGGCGTGAGAGTGACGGTGATCGGGGCCGGCATCGTGGGCGCCGCCTGCGCGTACGCCTGCGCCCAGCGGGGGCTGCACGTCACCGTCGTCGATCGCGGTGGCCTCGTCGCGGGCACCACCGGCTCCGGCGAGGGCAACATCCTCGTCTCCGACAAGGAACCCGGCCCAGAGCTGGACCTCGCGCTGCGCTCCAACACCCTCTGGCGGGAGTGGGAAGCCGACCTCGACCGCCACATCGACGGCGGCATCCAGCTCGAACGCAAAGGCGGGCTCATCGTCACGCGTACCAGCCGGGGCATGCGGGCCCTGGCCGAGACGGCGGGCGAGCTGGTCGACGAGCGGGCGGTCCGGGACCTGGAGCCGCTCCTGGCCGCGGACATCCTGGGCGGCGCGTTCTTCCGGCAGGACATGCAGGTCCAGCCCGCGCGGGCGGCGGCGGCCATGCTCGCCGGGGCGCGCGAGCTGGGCGCGACGCTCCGGTTGCGCACGGAGGTACGCGACCTGCCCGCGGACGCCGACGCCGTGATCAACGCGACCGGGGCCTGGGCGGCCCAGTTCGGCATCGCCCTGCCGGTCGAACCGCGGCGAGGGTTCATCCTGGTCACCGAGCCGTTACCGGTGCTGATCCGGCACAAGGTCTACTCGGCCGAGTACCTGGAGAACGTGGCCAGTGGCGATGCCGGCCTGCAGACCTCGACCGTCGTCGAGGGCACCCCCGGCGGCCCGGTGCTGATCGGGGCGACCCGGGAACGCGTCGGCTTCGACAGCACTCCCAGCCGGGAGGCGTTGCGCAAACTGGCGGCTGGAGCGGCCGCGCTGTTCCCCTTCCTGGCCGACGTCCGAATCATGCGGAGCTATCACGGGTTCCGGCCGTACTCCGCCGATCACCTGCCGATCATCGGACCCGACCCGGCGACCGACCGGCTGTGGCACGCGCACGGGCACGAAGGGGCCGGCATCGGGCTCGCCCCGGCCACCGGCGACCTCATCGCCGACCTGCTCACCGGAGCTACGCCGGCGCTCGATCCCGCGCCTTTCTCGCCCGCGCGCTTCGTCGTCGCGAACGGGGTGGGCGCATGAGCGTGTTCTGCGGCATCGGGGTGTGCCAGGCGTGCGTGGCACCGGACGGGACACGCCCCTGCCTCGCGACCTCGCCCGGTTCTTCGCAAGATCCGCAGCAGATCACGGATCTCGGTCGAATCTTGGCCCAAGATTCGACCGAGATCCCTGATCCAGCGCCAACGGAGGCGCCAACGGAGGCGCCAACGGAGGCGCCAACGGAGGCGTTAGCGGAGGCGCCAACGCGGGAAGAGCTTGTCGTGGTGGGGGCGGGGCCGGCCGGCCTGAGCGCCGCCCTGGCGGCGGCCGAGCACGGGGTGAACGTGCTGGTGGTTGATCGGGGCGGGAAGCCGGGTGGGCAGTACCTCCGTCAGTCCACAGTGCGCGAGAACACCCCGCCGGAGCTGATTCAGCGGGCCGAGCGGCACGAGAACATCCGCTTCCTGCTGCGGCACGAGATCTGGCGGGCGACGCCGAGCCGGGGAAGCTCTCGGCTGAGCCGCCAGGAGTGCGGTCAGTCTCTGGAGGTCGCCGACGTCGACGGCCGAACCACCAGAAGTCTGCTGCCGGGCGCGATCGTCCTGGCGACCGGGGCGTACGACCGGGTCGTGCCGTTCCCCGGCTGGGAGTCGCCCGGCGTGGTCACCGTCGGCGGAGCACAAGCCCAACTCAAGGGACTGGGGATCACGGTCGGGCGGCGGGTGCTGGTGACGGGCACCGGCCCGCTGCTGCTCTCGCTCGCCCTCTCGCTCGCCGAGGCGGGCGTCGACGTGGTCGCTGTCGCCGATCCGGTCCGGCCCCGCGCCTGGTTGCGTCATTTCTCCACAGTGGTACGCGCACCGCGCAAGCTCTGGCAGGCGGCCGCGTACCGGGGGCGGTTGTGGCGTCACCGAGTGCCGGTGTGGTCGGGCTGGGAAGTGCGAGAGATCACTTCCGACCGGGATGTCATGATCGCGAAACTCGGATGTGGCACAAAGGAACGTACGGAGATCGTCGACGCGATCGCCGTCGGCCACGGCTTCACCCCACAGGTGGAGCTGGCAAGCGCGCTGGGCTGCGCACTCCTCGTCGACCCGAGGGATGGCAGCCCGGTCGCGCAGGTGGACGCCGACCTGCGGACCTCGCGGGCGGGCGTCTTCGCGGCGGGTGAGCTAACCGGGGTGGGCGGCGCGGACGCCGCGTACGCCACCGGCGCTTTGGCGGGGCTCGCCGCCGCACGCCACCTGGGGCGCCTCGACGAAACGGCGTACCAGGTGGCCTCGAAACCCTGGCGTCGGCGGGCCGCCGCCGCACGCCGTTTCGCCGACGCCCTCCACGAGGTGCACGGCTTCGCCCCCGGCTGGAGCACACGGGTCGCCGACGACACCGTCTTGTGCCGCTGTGAGGGCGTCACCTTCGGCGAAGTGCGAGCCGTCCAGGCGCTCGGCGCCGACGATCCACGCGCCGTCAAGCTGCTGACCCGCGCCGGCATGGGCCGCTGCCAGGGTCGTCTCTGCGGGCTGTCCAGCGCCGACGTGCTCGGCTGCGCCCCGCTCGCGTACGCGCATCGCCCGATCGCGACACCGGTCCCGTTGCGCCTGCTGATGGCGGAAGACCTCGGTTCGCAAGACCAGATGGAGGAAGTGCATGAATAAGCCGTGGAACGGGGTGCTGGTGGCGATCGCCACACCCTTCCGGGAGGACCTGTCGATCGACTACGACCGGCTGCAGGAACACGTCGCCTGGCTGGGCGCGAACGGGTGCCACGGCATCGTGCCGAACGGGTCGCTGGGGGAGTACCAGACGCTCACCGACGAGGAGCGGGCGCGCGTCGTCACCGCCGTCGTCGAGGCCGTTCCGGACGACGTCAGCGTGGTGCCGGGCGTCGGGGCGTACGGGGGTCATCAGGCGCGGCGGTGGGCCGAGCAGGCCGCCGAGGTGGGCGCCGACGCGGTCATGTCGCTGCCGCCCAACGCGTACGCCGCGTCCCCGGCCGAGGTGGTCGCGCACTATGAGCACGTCGCAGCGGCCGGGCTCCCGGTGGTGGCGTACAACAACCCGTTCGACACCAAGGTCGATTTGACCCCGGAGCTGCTCGCCGAGCTGCACGGCCAGGGGCTGATCCAGGCGGTCAAGGAGTTCTCCGGCGACGTCCGCCGAGTCCACCGCATCCACGAGCTGGCACCGGGGCTGGACGTGCTCGCCGGGGCGGACGACGTTCTCCTGGAACTCGTGTCGCAGGGCGCGGTCGGCTGGATCGCCGGGTTCCCGAACGCGCTGCCAGAACAGTCCGTCCGCCTCTACAACCTGTGCGTCGAAGGCAACCTCGCCGAGGCGCTCCCGTTGTACCGGCAGGTGCACGCGGCGTACCGGTGGGACTCCCGACCGTTGTTCGTCCAGGCGATCAAGCTCGGCATGGAGCTGGCCGGGCGCTACGGCGGCCCGTGCCGCCCGCCGCGCCTGCCGCTCGCGCCGGAGCTGCACGCCCAGGTGACAGCCGATATGAAGAAGGCCCTGGGAGAGCCAGATGTTCAGTAAGAAGGTCTTTCACGCGGTCGACTCGCACACCGAGGGCATGCCGACCCGCGTCATCACCGGCGGCGTCGGTGTCTTCCCCGGCGCGACCATGGCCGAACGCCGTCTGTTCGGCATCAAAGAGCGCGACGATCTGCGGAAGCTGCTCATGTGCGAGCCGCGTGGGCACTCCGCGATGTCCGGCGCGATCCTCCAGCCGCCGACCAGGCCCGACGCCGACTGGGGCGTCCTCTACATCGAGGTGTCGGGTTGGCTGCCGATGTGCGGCCACGGCACGATCGGCGTCGCGACGGTCCTGGTGGAGACGGGGATGGTCGAGGTGGTCGAGCCGGTCACCACCATCCGGCTCGACACGCCCGCCGGCCTGGTCGTGGCCCAGGTCGAGGTCCGCGACGGTCGCGCTGCCGGGGTCACCATCCGCAACGTCCCCTCCTTCCTGCATTCCCGAGATGTACGCCTAGAGGTGCCGGGCCTCGGGGAGGTGGTCGTCGACATCGCCTTCGGCGGCAACTTCTACGCGTTGTTGCCCGCCGAACGGCTGGGTCTGCCGGTGACCCGGGAGAACATCCCGGCGCTGCTCGGCAAGGGGCTGAAGATCATGGACGCCGTCATGGAACAGGCGCCTCCCACGCACCCCGTCGACCCCGCTATCGACGACTGTCGCCACGTCATCGCGTACCAGCTGGGGGAAGACGGCGCCGACGCACGAGCCGCGACCCTCATCCACCCCGGGTGGGTGGACCGGTCGCCGTGCGGGACCGGGACGAGCGCGCGCATGGCGCAGCTGTACGCCCGCGGCGACCTGGCGCTGGGTCAACCGTTCGTGAACGAGTCGCCGCTCGGCACCCGGTTCACCGGACGGCTCGTGGAGCAGACCACCGTCGGTGACCGGACCGCGGTCGTGCCGACGGTGACCGGCCGGGCCTGGATCACCGGCACCGCCCAGTACCTCCTGGACCCGACCGACCCGTTCCCGGCGGGGTTCGAACTCTGACTCCCGGGTGGTGAGCGGCGGGCGCGGTACGACGGGAGGGTCGGCCGCGCCCGCTTCCTTTACCCTGTGCTTCATTTGCGGGGGTTTCTTTTGGGGAGGGAGAAGTCTCGATGAACACGATGGCGGACTGGATCGGTTTCACCATGGCCTTGCTCGGCGCGGTCCTGGTGCTCGCCGGCGCGACGCTGATCTTCCTGCACGCCCGGGGTCAGGTGCGGCCGGCCACCTCGTTCGGCGCCGAACCGACGGTCACCTCGGCCGCCGCGCCCGAGGCGGCGGGCCTCGGCTTCGTCCGCCGGGTCTTCAAGGCCGTCCGCTCGATGCCGGACGCCGACCACCTCATCGCCTGGGGTCTGGTCCTGCTCTTCCTCGGCGCCCTGGCGGCCGGCGCCATCAGGTTCGGAGTGGCGTTCGAGCTGGGCACATTCAACACGAACGTTATTCGCTGACCTCGTCAGCGCACCCGCCCGCGGGTGCGGGCCCGGCGCGTCCGGGCACCCCACGCGTCCTGGTGACGCGTGGGGGACTATTCTGCGTCCGTGGTACGCCTCGCCGATGATCCGCACACCCTGGCGGATGGCGGGACGCCCGAACAACACCAGCTGGTGAACAGCACAGGAGGCCGCTCGTGACAACCGTCGCACCGAAGCCGATCGAGACCAGGCAGTGGCCGGTCCGACCGAACATCAAGGGCTCGGCGATCGCGCGGATCATCCGAACCACCGACGCGAAGCAGATCGGGATCATGTACCTGATCACCGCGTTCGCGTTCTTCATGATCGGTGGCCTGATGGCCCTGCTCATGCGGACCGAGCTGGCCCGGCCGGGGCTGCAGTTCCTCTCGCCGGAGCAGTTCAACCAGCTGTTCACCATGCACGGCACGATCATGCTGCTGTTCTTCGCGACGCCGATCGTGTTCGCGTTCGCGAACTTCATCGTCCCGATCCAGATCGGCGCGCCGGACGTCAGCTTCCCGCGGCTGAACGCGTTCGCGTACTGGCTGTATCTGTTCGGCGGAACGCTGGCCGTGGCGGGCTTCATCACGCCGGGCGGCGCCGCCGACTTCGGCTGGTTCGCGTACGCCCCGCTGAACGACGCGATCAACTCGCCCGGGCCTGGCGGTGACATGTGGATCGTCGGTCTGGCGATCTCCGGTCTCGGCACCATCCTCGGCGCCGTGAACATGGTCACCACGATCCTGACGCTGCGCGCCCCCGGTATGACGATGTTCCGGCTCTCGATCTTCACCTGGAACATCCTGGTGACCTCGCTGCTGGTCCTCATGGTCTTCCCGCTGCTGGCCGCCGCGCTGTTCGCCCTGCTGGCCGACCGCCGGCTCGGGGCGCACGTCTTCGACGCCTCCACCAACGGGCCGATGCTCTGGCAGCACCTGTTCTGGTTCTTCGGCCACCCCGAGGTGTACATCGTCGCGCTGCCGTTCTTCGGCATCATCAGCGAGGTCATCCCGGTCTTCAGCCGTAAGCCGCTGTTCGGCTACAAGGGCATGGTGCTGGCGACGCTGTCGATCGCCGCGCTGTCGATGAGCGTGTGGGCGCACCACATGTTCGTCACCGGCCAGGTCCTGCTGCCGTTCTTCTCGTTCCTGAGCTTCATGATCGCGGTGCCCACCGGCATGAAGTTCTTCAACTGGATCGGGACGATGTGGCGAGGCCAGGTCACCTTCGAGTCACCGATGCTATTCGCCATCGGCTTCCTCGTGATCTTCCTGTTCGGCGGTCTGTCGGGTGTTCTGCTGGCCAGCCCGCCGATCGACTTCCAGGTGTCCGACACCTACTTCGTGGTCGCGCACTTCCACTACGTGCTCTTCGGCACCATCGTCTTCGCGGTGTACTCCGGGGTCTACTTCTGGTTCCCGAAGATGTTCGGCCGGATGCTCGACGAGCGGCTCGGCAAGGTGCACTTCTGGCTGACCTTCATCGGCTTCAACTGGACCTTCCTCGTCCAGCACTGGCTGGGTGCGGAGGGCTTCCCCCGCCGGTACGCCGACTACCTGGCCTCGGACGGGTTCACCGGGCTGAACACGTTCTCCACCATCGGCTCCTACATCCTGGGCTTCTCCACGCTGCCGTTCCTCTACAACGTGTGGAAGTCCTACCGGGCCGGCGAGGTGGTGACCGAGAACGACCCGTGGGGTCACGGCAACTCGCTGGAGTGGGCGACCTCGTCCCCGCCGCCGCTGCGGAACTTCGACACGATGCCGCGCATCCGCTCGGAGCGTCCGGCGTTCGACGCGAGGTACCCGCACCTGGCGCTCAACACGACGGTCACGACACCGAAGGCGCTGCAGCCCGAGGAGTGACCTGCTTCACCCACAAGAAGACCCCGCGCATCGCGCGGGGTCTTCTTCATGCGCCGCATCTGCGCTGGATCAGGGCTCCCGGTCGGATCGTGCGCCGAGTGTCGACCGAGAACCCTGATCCAGCGGGCGGGGCGGCAAAGCGCCGCGCACTCGGGAGAATGCGCGGCGCTTGTTGTGCCCCCGCAGCGCACTACCCGCCACGGTCAGGCACTAAACACGGCTTGCCCGGGAGCTACGGGCTAGCCGGCTCGTCACTACGCGTGGACGGGCTAGCCGGCTCGTCACTACGCGTGGACGGGCTCGGCGAGGGGCTCCTCGGCGGGCTCCAGCACCGGCTGCGGCCGCCGGTAGAGCGGCAGGCTCGCCAGCACGACGACAATCCCGGCCGCGCCCACGGCGGCGAAGGCCCAGCCCGGTCCGGCCGTGTCCACGACGAAGCCCGCGAACGGCGCGCCCAGGCTCACTCCGGCGGTCATCGCCGAACTCTGGAGGCCCATGGCCTCGCCTCGGGAGGTCGCCGGCACCAGGCGGGTGATCGCCTCGTTGCCCGCCGTGATCGACGGGGCGCAGAGCAGCCCGGCCGGGATGAGCAGGACGCACAGCCACAGCCAGTTCGGCGAGAGCCCGATCGGGATGGTGAGCAGCCCCATGACGGCCACCAGCGTCAGCGGCGAGAACGGCCGGTGCAGCGCACCGTAGATCAGCGCGCCGAGCAGCGAGTACGCACACCACAGGGCGATGACGAGCCCGGTCGACGAGGTCGCGCCCGCCTCGCGGAGGATGCCGACGACGGCCATGTCGGTGCCGCTGAGGATGACCGTCATGCCGGCCGCGGTGGCGAGCACGGCGAGCACCGGCCCCCGCAGCCACTGCCGGCGCGGGATCCGGACCTGCTCCGCGGCCGCTTCTTCGGCGTCGGACCGCATAGGCGGGTTGAGCCAGTAGACCCCGACGGCCGCCAGAACCATCGCGGCGCCGAGGACGTACATGGTGAGCGTGGAGGACAGCGCGGTCGCCCCGGCCACCGCCACCGCCGGGCCGACCATGAAGGACAGTTCCACGCCCATCGAGTCGAGGGCGAACGCGGGTCGCCGCTGCTCGTCGGGGACGAGCGCGGAGATCGACTGGCGGACCAGGCCGAAGATCGGGATCGCGAAGAGCCCGGCGAAGGCCGCCGCGCCCAGGAGCCCGGCGTAGCCGAGGCTGGGGGCGAACGCCCAGACCACGAGCTGCGCACCACCGGTGATCGCCATCACGGGGCGTACGCCGCCGCGGTCGAGCATCCGGCCCATGAGCGGCGAGGAGACGGCGGCGGCGATCGTGTAGACCGTCGTCACCAGACCGGCCTCGGCGTAGCTGTGGTGCAGCGTCAGCACGGTGTGCAGGGTGAACGAGATGCCGATCGCCGTCATGGGGATGCGCGCGATCAGCCCGAGCAGCAGGATCGGGCGTACGCCGGGCAGGGCGAGGACGTGGCGGTAAGGTGCGAGACTCATAGCGCTCCTATCATGCCCGGGGAGTGTGACAAGACCGCAAGCCGAATACCATCCGGTCCATGGCTGACTTCGGCGTACGCTCCTCCGTGTCCGACCTGCGCCGGGCGGCGCTGCGACGGCCCGCCACGACCGGCGACTTCGCCGGGGCGGGCTGGCGGATTCCCGACCCGGATCTCCTCGTACGCCAGCACGACGCGTTCGCGCAGCTCCTGACCGACCTCGGGGTGCGGGTGGATCTCCTGCCCGCGGCGGAGGAGCAGGTCGACGCGGTGTTCGCCTACGATCCCGCGTTCGTCATCGGCTCCGGCGTCATCGAGTTCCGCTCAGCCAAACCGGCGCGCCGGCGTGAGGGCGCGGAACTGGTCGCCGCGTTGGGCGTACCAGTCGTGGGAAAGCTGGCCGAAGACTCCGTGATGGACGGCGGCGACGTGTGCTGGATCGCCCGCGACCTGGTCGTCGCGGCCCGCGGCTATCGCACGAACCAGGCGGCCCACGATCAGCTGCGCGCGTGGCTGGCGGCCGAAGGGCAGCAGCTGGTGACCGTGGACCTGCCGCACGACCGCGGCCCGGCGCACGTGCTGCACCTGATGTCGGGCATCTCACCGATCGCCGACGACCTGGCCGTGGTGTATCCGCCGATCATGCCGGTGCCGCTGCTGCAACTGCTGGCCGAGCGAGGCGTCGCCACCGTCGAGGTCGACGAGGCGGAGTACGAGACGCTGGGCTGCAACATCCTCGCCGTCCGGCCGGGCGTCGTGGTGATCTTCGCCGGTAATCCACGGGTCACCGCGGCCCTGCGGGCCAAAGGCGTCGAGGTGCACGAGATCGACGCGAGCGAGCTGGCCAAGGGCGACGGCGGGCCGACCTGCCTGACGCGTCCGCTGCAGCGCGACTGACAGTGCGATCATTGGGTGATGAGCCGTGCGCTGATCATCGTGGACGTGCAGAACGACTTCTGTGAAGGCGGGTCGCTGGCCGTCACCGGCGGCGAGCAGGTCGCCCGGGACATCTCGGCGACCCTGGCCGGGCCGAACGACTACGACCACGTCGTCGCGACGAAGGACTACCACGTCGACCCGGGCTCGCACTTCCAGGAGTGGCCCGTGCACTGCGTCGCCGGGACGTTCGGCGCCGAGTTCCACCCCGAGCTGGAGACGGAGAAGATCGAGGCGGTCTTCCTGAAGGGACAGCAGGCGGCGGCGTACTCGGGCTTCGAAGGGGTCGCCACCGGCATCGGGCTCGCCGCCTGGCTGCGGATGCGCGACGTGACCTCCGTGGACGTCGTCGGCATCGCCACCGACTACTGCGTACGCGCGACCGCGTTGGACGCCGTCCGGGAGGGGTTCGACACGACCGTGCTGCTCGGGCTCACCGCTGCCGTCGCTCCTTCCTCGCGCGATTCCGCGCTGGCCGACCTCTCCGCCGCGGGCGTCCGCGTTTCGTGATCATTGCGTCAGCCACGCTGTTTCGGGCGGCGAAATGTCCGTTCAACCAGCATGGCTGACGCAATGATCAGGCTTAGACATCCCATGCGGCTGGACTGTCAAGCGGCGAGTTGTTGGTCTTGCTGGTTGCTGGTCCAGGCGGTGGCTTCGTCGTAGGGCGTGCTGGTC
>NZ_JBFAHM010000025.1:0-77791 GCF_040654195.1 Hamadaea sp. NPDC050747 | reverse complement strand
GGACTACCCGTGGGGTGTCCAGGCGGTGCGAGTGCTCACCTGCCGGCGGCTACGGAACCGAGTCTGCGTCACAACCCGGCAGAACTCATTAGGCGCGGAGGTAGGCGAGGACGGCGAGCACCCGCCGATGATCGTCGGTGTCCTGCGGCAGATCCAGCTTGGCGAAGATGCTGCGGACGTGTTTGTTCACGGCCGCCTCGGTGACGAACAGCTGCTTGGCGACGGCCGCGTTCGACCGGCCCTCCGCCATCAACGCCAGCACCTCACGTTCGCGGGCGCTGAGCCGTTCGAGCGGGTCCCGGCGGCGGCGCAGCAATTGGCGTACGACCTCGGGGTCGACGACGGTGCCGCCCGCGGCCACCCGTTCGATGGCTTGCACGAAGTCGGTGATCGCCCCGACGCGATCCTTGAGCAGGTAACCGACGGCCAGACCGCCGCCTGAGTCGAGCAGCCGCACCGCGTAGGACTGCTCGACATACTGGCTCAACACGAGCACGGGCAGGTCAGGGCGCTCCTGCCGGAGCTCGACGGCCGCCTTCAACCCGTCGTCGGCGTTGCCGGGCGGCATGCGTACGTCGGTGATCAGGAGGTCCGGCTGGGCGCCGCGGACGGCGGCCGCGATCGCACCCGCCTCCCCGACCGCGTCGGCCACGATGTGCCCGAACCGGCTGAGCAGCCCGATCAGGCCCTCGCGCAACAGCAGCGAATCCTCGGCGAGCACTACACGGAGTGGCATGGGATCTCCACATGCAGCAGGGTCGGACCGCCAGGTGGGCTGGACAGGCGTACGCGGCCGTCGACGACGGCGACCCGATCGGCCAGCCCGGTCAGGCCGGTCCCGCCGGACGGGTCGGCCCCGCCCACGCCGTCGTCGCGTACCTCGACGACCAGGAGGTCGGGCTCGAGCCGGGCGCGGACGGCCGCCCGGGTGGCCCCGGAGTGTTTGGCGACGTTGACGAGCGCCTCCGCGATCACGAAGTACGCCGTCAGCTCGACCGCCCCGGCCAGCCGCCCGGGCAGCCGGATGTCGACCGTGACCGGAATCGGTGAGCGGTCGGCGATCTCCTCGATCGCGGCCGCCAGCCCGTGATCGTCGAGCACCTGGGGATGCACGCCGCGCACGAGGTCGCGGAGTTCGCTCAGCACCAGCGAAACCTGCTCCTGGGCGGCCGCCAACTGCGCCTCCACCGGTGAGTTCGCCGCCGCGTCAAGCCGGGCCAGCCCGAGATGCATGCTGAGCGACACCAGGCGCTGCTGCGCCCCGTCGTGCAGATCCCGCTCGATCCGGCGGCGCTCCGACTCGAACGCGTCGACCAACCGCGCCCGCGAACGGGTCACCTCTTCGAGGCGTACGCCGAGTTCGTCGTCCCGGGGAGCGAGGAGCGCCCGGGTCAGGGCGGCTCGGGCGCCGGCCCAGGCCGTGATCGTGTAGGGCGCCGGAAGCAGCATGGCGATCCCGATGATCATCCAGGGCCAGGTGTTCGGATCCGCGATCGGCACGCTCATGAAGTAGAAGGGCAGCCACAACGTCAGGGCCAGCACACCCAGGTCGACGAACCAGAGCCCGCCGAGCCAGATGACGACGAAGCTGAACTCCCGCCAGGTCGCCTGTTCCCGTAGCCGGGTCGTCAGCCAGGCCCGCAGGCCGGGTGCCGACGGCCGCCGGTGTGGGTCGGGCGCGCGGTCGAGATCGACCAGCCGCAGCCGCCACCGCTCGAACCGGGCGACGTAGATCCCGGCCAGCGCGGTCACCACGAGGACACCGATCCCGACGATGACGATCAGCAGCAGGACACCCGCCGCGGCCAGCCCGATCATCAGCAGCCCGGTGACCACGCCGACGGCGACCCCGGTCACCAGGTACGCCAATGAGCGCCACGGCCAGGACGAGGTCAGGAACCGCAGCGGCCGCTGCGCGATGGCCTGCCAGGCGGTCCGGGTCTGCACGCCCTCGACGATAACTAGATCCACTCCCTGACGGCGGTAGTGCTGGCACTACCGCCGAAGTCGCACCTGTGGCAATGATCTCGCCGCCGTTCCCGGCTGGAATCGAAGGCATGTCGATCACAGTTCGCCTGCAGAACCTCCAGAAGACCTATCACCAGGTCACCGCGCTGGACGGCGTCGACCTGGACTTCCACCGGGGCACCTTCACCGCGATCATGGGGCCGTCCGGCTCGGGCAAGTCCACGCTGTTGCAGTGCGCCGCCGGGCTAGACGAGCCCACAGCGGGCTCGGTAAGCCTGGCCGGAGTGGAGCTGGCCGGGCTCTCCGAGCACCGGCGTACGCTGCTGCGCCGGGAGCGGGTCGGCTTCGTGTTCCAGGCGTTCAATCTGGTCGCGTCGTTGACGGCGGCCCAGAACGTCGAGCTGCCGCTGCGCCTGGCGGGCCGCCGGCCCAAGGCCGACCGCGTCCTCGCCGTCCTCACCGAGGTCGGCCTGTCCGACCGCGCCCAGCACCGCCCGGCCGAACTCTCCGGCGGTCAGCAGCAGCGGGTCGCGATCGCTCGCGCCCTGATCACCCGGCCGGACGTGCTGTTCGCCGACGAACCGACCGGCGCTCTCGACACGACCACCTCCCGCGAGGTGCTCGGGCTGCTGCGGCGCTCGGTCGACGCGTACGGGCAGACGATCATCATGGTCACGCACGATCCCGTCGCGGCCGCGTACGCCGACCGCGTGGTGTTCCTGGCCGACGGCCGCATAGTCGGCGAACTCGGCGGCGCCGACGCCGAGCAGATCGCGACCCGGATGGCTCGGCTCGAGGCGGGTGTCCGATGATCGCGTGGTCCACTGTCCGGGGCCGGATCAGCGGGTTCGCCGGAACCTTCGCCGCCTTGGCGCTCGGCGTGACGCTGCTGGCCACCTCGCTGCTCGTGTACGCCTCAGCCGCGCCCCGAACGCCCGAACGGTTCGCGGCCGCGCCGATGGTCGTCCACGCGCCCATCGCCGGGAACGACGACGGCGTCGTCAAGGCGATGCGCCCCTGGTCGGTCGCCGAGACCGACAAGCTCCGCGCCGACCTCGCGGCGCAGCCCGGGGTCACCCAGGTCGTCGTCGACCGCGGCTTCTACGCCCAGGCGGTGGTCGACGGCCGGCCGCTGGCGGCCACGGACGGGCACAACTGGTCCAGTGCGCTGCTGGGTGCGTACCAGCTGATCGACGGAAGCGCGCCCGACGCGGACGGCGAACTGGCCGTGGACGCCGAGCTGGGGCTGCGGCCGGGCACCCGCGTGCCGGTGCTGACCGGCCGCGGGCCGGTCGAGATGACCGTGGTCGGCACCGTGAGCGGGCCGGGCTATTACGTGAGCGACGAGCAGGCGACGCGGCTCGCACCGGGAGTCGTCGCGCTCGGCGTGTGGGGTTCGTCGACTGTGGACATCGAGCGGGTCGTCGGCGAGCGCGGCGCCGTGGTCACCGGGGACGCGCGGAAGGTCCTCGAACCCGAGCACGACGCGCGCATCCGCTGGCTCGGCACGCAGCTGCTCGTCGCGATGGCCACCCTGGGCGGATTCGTGACCGTCTTCGTGGTCGCCGGCACCTTCGCCCTTCAGGCCGCGCATCGCCGCCGGGAACTGGCCCTGTTGCGGCTCGTCGGGGCCACGCCCGGGCAGATCCGGCGGCTGATCGCGGGCGAGGCGCTGCTGATCGGCGTGACGGCGGCGGCCACAGGGGCGCTGCTCAGCACGGTCGCCGCGCCGCTGCTGGGCCGGTTCCTGGTCCGTTCGGGGCTGGAGAATCCAGATCTAGTGGTACGCCCAACGGCGGGGCCGATTCTCGTGGCCGTCGTCGTCGGAGTGGTCGTGGGGCTGGCCGGGTCCTGGTCGGCGGCCCGCCGCTCGGCCCGGGTACGCCCGATGGAAGCCCTGCTCGACGCGGCCGTCGAGAGCCGGGCGATGACCCCGCTGCGCTGGATCAGCGCTGGCGCGGCCACGGTGCTGACCGGCGTTATGGCGGTTCTGACCGCCTCCGCCGACGCGTCCCACCGAGTCGACAACGCCCTGTTCACGGCGATGGCCGCGATCGTAGCCGCGACCGCCTGGGCACCGGTGATCCTCGGGCCGCTGGCCCGCCTGGTCACCTGGCCTCTGCTGCGCCTCCAGGGCGCGACGGGGATGCTCGTGCGGGGTGAGATCCAGACCGCGACCCGGCGTACGGCGGCCACCGCCGCGCCGATCATCGCGACCGTCGGACTCGCCGTCCTGCTGAGCAGCATGGTGGCGACGATGCGGGAGGCGTATCCGCAGGGCAAGGCTCGCGAGCTGAACGGGATCTCCGTCGCGCTGCCGGACGAGACCCCCGGCCTGACCGACGCGGCCGTACGCGCCAGCGGCGGCACCGGCGACCTCACCACGCGGGTGTTCGCCGACTCGTCCGTCTTCGACGCGGTCGGCCGGGCTTCGTTCAAGGCGACCGGGTCTCGCCTCGTGACCTTCGCGGACGGTGTCTCCCAGACGGTGCCGGTCGCTCAGTCCGGGACAGACCTAGTCCTTCCGCGGGACGTCGTCCGGGCGCACGACCCGTCCGCCCTGACGGAGTACGCGATGGGCGCCTCGGCCTCGTCAGCTTCCTCCCTGGCTCGTTCCGGGTCGAAGGTGGTCGACGCCCAGACCTACGCCGAGGGCGAGTACGCCGAAGATATGCGCCTGTTGTGGCTGTTCGCCCTCGTCCTCATCGGACTGTCAGTCGGCTACACCGGGATCGCCGTCGCGACGACGATGGCGATGTCGGCCCAAGCCCGCCGAGCGGACCGGCTGGTCCTCGCCCGGAGCGGCGCCGGCCAAGGCCAGATCCGGCGTACCGTGATCACCGAGACGACCTTCGTCGTCGGCGTCGGCGCCCTGCTCGGCCTGGGTGTGGTCGTCCCCGCGCTGGCCGGGATGGCGCACGGGCTGACCGAGGAGACGCAGACCGCGGTGAGCCTCCACCTGCACTGGGCCACCGTCGGCTGGGTCACCGGGGCCTGCCTGCTGCTCGCCGTCGCCTCCGCCCTGGTGTCGGCCCGGCGCCGGACCTGATCCGCATATCCTGGCGGCATGCCGTTGACCCAGGCAGTGGCCCACCAGCTGCTGCGCGCACTACCGTCCCCGGTCGGGCCCGGCCTGACCGGGGACGAACTGCGTGCCCTCGAGACCCGGTTCGGCTTCCGGTTCAACCCCGACCACCGCACCCTCCTGACGGCCGGCGTACCGGGCGGCGACCGGCGCTGGCCGGACTGGCGCGGCTCCCCCGCCCTGCTCGGCGAAATCCTGTCGGCCCCCATCGAAGGCGTGCTCTTCGACGTCGAGGAGAACGACTTCTGGCTCACCAGCTGGGGCATCAAACCCGCCACCCCGGACAAGGCGATCGGCGTGGCCCGCCGGGCGCTGGCACAGGCACCGGTGCTCGTGCCCGTCTACGGCCACCGGTACGCCCCCGCCCTCGACACCGCTGACCTGCCGGTCCTGTCCGTCCTGCAGACCGACGTCGTCGCGTACGGGGACACCTTGGCCGACTACCTGCACCAGGAGTTCGGCGTCGGAGACGCTTCGCCGCGGACGACACTCAAACGCGTCCCCTTCTGGTCCGACCTCCTCTGACCCTGATCGACTCCGTGACGGCATGATCGATTTCTGTCTGGGACCCGAGCCGAGGGGAGCCGGGGCGCGCGGAAGCCGCCCGGCGCGAAGCGACCGGGCGGCGAACGAGCGGCTCAGAGCAGGGCGTACACGGTGGTGGCCTGCGCGGCGAGAACCCCGCCGGCCACCATGTCGACCTGGGCGAACGCCATCGAACGGCCCAGCTTGGTCAGGCGAGCGGTCACCAGCACGTCCACTCCGACGACCGGACGCTGGAAGGTCGCGTTGAGCTGCACCGTCGTCATCGGACCGAAGCCACCCTTGGCGGAGCTGATCGCGATGACGGTGGCGGTGTCGGCCGCTGCCATGAGCGCCTGGCCCGACAGCGCGCCGCCCTCCCGCGCCAGGCGTCCTGACCAGGGCAGCCGGAGGGTGGCGTAGTCGGCGCCGACCTCCTCCACGGTGAGGCCGAGGTCGCGGACCCAGTCGGCGAAGTTGGCGGCGAGGACCTTGTCGCCGTCGGCCGCGCTGAACTCGGATCCACCGGCCACCGACGGGAGCACCTGGATCTCCGCGCCGTCTGCGACGGGCGTGGCCAGCCCGGCCAGGCCGCGGCAGTCTTCGCCGTCGACGTAGACGTTGACGAAGCGCCGGAGCTGGCCTTGTTCGTCGCGAAGCCGGCGGCCCAGGCGCGGCCAGCGGCGCTCCACCTCGGCCAGGACCGCGCCGAGGTCGCCCGCCGTGTCGACGGCGACCGACTTCGCCCCGGCCACCTCGGTACGCAGAGCCGAGGGCACCAGCACCGTGACGCTCACAGGGCGACCGCCCGGAGGCAGAGGATCCCCGGCAGCTGGCTGACGACGCGTTCCCAGCTCTCCCCCTCGTCGGCGCTGGCGTAGACCTCGCCGCTGCGCCCGCCGAAGTACACCCCGGCCGGGTCGGCGGTGTCCGTGCACATCGCGTCGCGGAGCACGGTCGAGTAGAACGGCTCGATCGGCAGTCCGGACGACTGTGCCTGCCAGGACTTGCCGGCGTCCGTGCTGCGGAAGACCTGGCACTTGAAGTCCGGCGCGAACCGGCTGCCGTCCGCGGTGAGCGGGAAGTTCCACAGCGTGTCGCCCCGGCTGGGGTGGGCCACGACCGGGAAGCCGAAGTCACTCGGCAGGCCGTCGGCGATCGACGTCCAGGTGACGCCGTCGTCGTCGGAACGGTAGACGCCGTGGTGGTTCTGAAGGTAGAGCCGGTCCGGGTTGACCTGGTCGCGGGCGACCTTGTGCACGCACTGGCCGAACTCCGGGAACTGGTCGGGCAGGAAGTACGCCTTGATCCCGCTGTTGCTGGCCGTCCAGGTCTGCCCGCCGTCGGTCGTGCGGTAGACCCCGCCGGTCGACATCGCGACGAGGACGCGCTCCGGGTCGAGCGGATGCGGCGTGATCGTGTGGATCGCCTGACCGCCGAATCCCTCGCCCCACTGCGGCCGATGCGGGTGGTCCCACAGGCTTTGCACCAGCTCGTAGGTCACCCCGCCGTCGACCGACTTGAACAGCGCCGACGGCTCGGTCCCGGCCCACACGACGGACGGGTCGCCCGCCGCCGACCCCGGCGCGAAGGCCCACACCCGGCGCAGCGAGGTGTCGGTCCCGGCCGGGAAGGCGATCGGGGCCTCCTCCGGCTCCCGCCAGGAGACGCCCAAGTCGTCACTGACCGCCACACTCGGCCCGAAATGGGAGCTGTCGATCGCGGCGAGCAGCCGAGGCCGCTCCGGCCGCGGGTCGATGCCGACCGCGTAGATCGCGGTCATCGGGAAGTGCGGAACCCCGACCTGCCACGGCCGGCCCACCTCGTCGCGCCGGGCCAGGAAGAGGCCCTTACCGGTCCCGATCATGAGCAGTACGGACATCGCAACCTCCCATTGGCTCCAGCGACGCTGCCTCACCAACCCCGACAGTATTGCCGTGATGTCCGACACTTACCACGACATGCGAGAATCCGCAGGTGACCAGCTTCCGTCAGCCGACCGCCGTGGCGGTCGCCGGCCTCATCGCCGCCATCGGCGCGTTGCCCCTGCTCCGGGCTTCGGGGTGGTTCTTCTTCGTGCCGCTGGCGATCTTCGTCTTCGCCGTCTGGGCCTGGCGCTCGGGCACCGACGCCGACCCGGACGGGGTACGCGTACGAGCGCTCCTCGGTAGCCGGAAGATCGAATGGTCCCGGATCGAAGCCTTCGTGCCCGCGGATCGCCGGAAGGCGCAGGCGGTCCTCGCCGACGGCAGCCGCATCACGCTGACCGCCGTGACCCCGGAGGACCTCCCCCGGCTCGTGGCGGCCAGCGGCAAGGAAGTCGAGCAGGCTCAGTAGCCGTCGCGGACGACGTTGACGAGTTCCTGACCGGCGGCGTACCGGCGCACCTGGGCTCCGGCGAGCTGGTAGCCCCGCCGCAGTACGCCCCGGACCGACCCTGCCACATGCGGCGTGATCAGGACGTTCGTCATCGTCCACAACGGATTGTCGAGGGGCAGCGGCTCGGGATCGGTGACGTCGAGCGCCGCCCACAACCGGCCCGTCCCCAGTTCGGCGACGAGTGCGTCGGTCACCGCGACCGGCCCCCGGGCGGCGTTGACCAGCAGCGCCCCGTCCGGCATCGCGGCCAGGAACGCCTTGTCGACCAGCCCGGTGGTGGCCGGGGTCAACGGGATCAGCAGAACCACGATGTCGGCGGACGGCAGCAGCTGCGGCAGTTCGTCCACGCCGCGTACGCCGTCGGCCGGGCGAGCGGTGCGTGCCACGAAGGTCAGCGACACCTCGAACGGCTCCAGCCGCCGGGCGACGGCTGATCCGATGGATCCGGCCCCCACGATGAGGACGCGCTTACCGGCCAGCTCATCGGTCGGCGTCACGTCCGCGTACGCCCATCGCGGCTCGGCCTGCGCGCGGGCGAAGTAGTCGAACCGCCGCAAGGAGCTGAGGATGGCCGTGACCACCCATTCCGACGTGCTGGAGTCGTGTACGCCGCGGGCGTCGCAGAGCGTGACGCCCGGCGGGACCTTGGACGCCCAGGCGTCGGCCCCCGCCGAGAGGAGTTGCACCACGCGCAGGGAGGTCATCTGCGGCAGCAGCACGGTCGTGCTGCCACCGGACAGGAAGGGCGGCACCCAGAACTCCACCTCGGCGGGGTCGCCTGGCAACGGTGAGCTGGGCGTAGGCAGGAACGCGAGGTCCGCCTCGGCCGGCAGCTGCCCCATGAACTCGACGGCGTCGGGGTGGGAGATCCAGATCTTCACCCGTCCAGCCTATGCCGCGGCGCGCTCGGCTTCGCTGCGCAATACGCAGAACTCGTTGCCCTCGGGGTCGGCCAGCACGGCCCAGCCGAGCCCGTCGGGCCGCCGGTGGTCGGCGACGAGGGTGGCGCCCAGTCCGAGAACCCGCTCGACCTCCTCGTCCCGGGGAATCTCCGGGGTGAGGCAGATGTGCACCCGATTCTTGACGACCTTGGCCTCCGGTACGCGCTGAAAGTAGAGCGCCGGCCCGTCCGGCGGCTGGATCGCCGTCTCCTCGTCCGCCGGCTTCTGGTCCGGATCGAGTTCGGCGTGCATCACCTGGGCCCAGAACTGGGACAAGGCGTGCGGGTCGGCGCAGTCGAACGACACGTTGCGAATGGTCGGCATGAGGCGAATCATGCCCGCCGACCGGCCGGGCGCAACCCGTTTCCCCCTGCGGTCGGGGTGAGCGGCCGACCGGACTGACCGCTCGGGCCGCTGCGGTGCGCGTACAGGGGGAAGAGCTGGAACCGTTCGGCGGTGGCCGGTGTCGTCGTCTTCATGACGACACCCAGCACGCGCGTGCGTAGGGTTGGTGCCATGCGCCGTGCCCTCGCTTTGGCGATCGCGACCGTGACCGTGGGAGCCGGCCTGGCCGGCTGCTCCGATGACCGCAGCCCGGACTCCGTGGCGGCGTCCGCGCCGACGATGCCGGGCAGCCCTGAGAGCACGCGGCCGCCGAGCGTGGTGGGCACGAGCGTGCTGGCGGAGAAGCTGGAGGTGCCGTGGGGCGTGGCGTTCCTGCCGGACGGCTCCGCGCTCGTCACCGAACGCGACAGCGGTCGGGTGCTCGCCGTCACGGCCGACGGCGCGCAGCGGGAGGTCGGCAAGATCGCGGACGCGGACTCGAACGGCGAGGGCGGCCTGATGGGCATCGCGGCGTCGCCGCAGTACGCCCAGGACCAGACGTTGTTCCTCTACTACACGACCAAGCAGGACAATCGGATCGTCCGCTGGAAGATCGGCGGCCAGCCCCAGCCGATCGTCACCGGCATCCCGATCTCGGGCATCCACAACGGCGGGCGGCTCGCCTTCGGGCCCGACGGTTTCCTGTACGCCGGCACCGGCGACGCCTCGCATCGGGGCAACTCCCAGGATCTCAAGAGCCTCGGCGGCAAGATCCTCCGGATGACCACCGACGGCAAGCCCGCGCCCGGCAATCCCTTCGGCGACTCGCTGGTCTGGTCCTACGGACACCGCAACGTGCAGGGCTTCGCCTGGGACTCGGGCGGGCACATGTGGGCGACCGAGTTCGGCCAGAACGACTGGGACGAGATCAACCGCATCGAGCCGGGCAAGAACTACGGCTGGCCGGAGGTCGAGGGCGCCGCCCACGACGCGCGATTCGTCGACCCGGTCGTCGCCTGGGAGCCGGACGAGGCGTCCTGTTCCGGCGCGACGATCAGCCAGGATCGGCTGATCGCGGCGTGCCTGCGGGGACGGCGCTTGTGGGTGCTGCCGGTGAACGGTTCGGCCGGGACGCTGGCCGGGCCGCCGGTCGCGGCGCTGCTGGACCAGTACGGCCGGTTGCGTCACGCCGCGGCCGCCCCGGACGGATCTATCTGGGTTCTGACCAGCAATAGGGACGGACGCGGCCAGCCCGAGAGTAGCGATGACCGGATTCTTCGGGTAAGTCTTGGTTGATGGGGCCACGACGGGTTAGGACGATCATCGACGCCAAGGGGCTGCGCGCTGCCGTGCGCGTCCTGGGTGTCCTCATCGTCACCGTCGCCGGCGTCTGGCTGGGCGTCGCCCTCGGGGCGCACACCGCCACCCCGGTGGGCCCGTTCCAGGCCACGTTGTCGATCGAGCCCACGTTGTACGGGGACAGCGAGGTCGACATCCCTCCGCTCGGATCGCTCAGCTTCGACACCCACGACGGGCCGGCTCACGTCTCGGTCAAGATGGAGTCGCTGGACCGCGGGCGGACCGAGCAGCTCATCACGGATCGCACCGCGATCACCCGGGCCAGTGAGCACGCCGTGGACGACGTGCTCAGCGGTCTCGTCCGGCTCGTGCTGCGTACGCTGTCGGTCTCGGTCCTCGCCTCCATGGCGCTCGCCGCGCTGGTCTTCCGGCGGATGAGCCGGGTGGCGTTGTGCGGTGGGCTGGCCTTGGTGATCACCGGGGGATCTCTGGGGTTCGCGCTGGCCACCTTCCGGGCCGACGCCCTGTCCGAGCCGCGCTATGACGGGTTGCTCGCCAACGCTCCGGCCGTCGTGGGCGACGCGCGGAAGATCGCGCAGAACTACACCGCGTACGCCGATCAGCTGCAGAAACTGGTCAACAACGTCTCGACGCTCTACAGCACACTGTCGTCGCTGCCCACCTACGATCCCGCGCCCGGGACGGTCCGCGTACTGCACATCTCGGACATGCACCTGAACCCGGCGGCGTGGACCGTCGTCCGATCCGTCGTGGAGCAGTTCAAGATCGACGTCGTGGTCGACACCGGCGACATCAACGACTGGGGCAGCGAGATGGAAGGCTCGTACGCCGACTCGATCGCACTGCTCAAGGTGCCCTACATCTACATCCGGGGCAACCACGACTCGGCGCGGACCTCGGCGGAGGTCGCCCAGCAGCCGAACGCGATCGTCCTGGAGAACGGGATCACCACCGTCAAGGGCCTCACCTTCGCCGGCATCGGCGATCCCCGGTTCACCCCGGACAAGGAGAACCGCCCCGACGACTCGCTGCGCACCGACAAGACCGTGGAACTGGTCCGCTCGACCGGGACCAAGCTCGCCCGCACCATCGACGCGCAGGACGGCAAGGTCGACGTGGCGCTGATCCACGATCCGGTCGCGGCGGGCCCCATCGCGGGGCACTGCCCGATCATCCTCGCCGGGCACACCCACGCCCGCTCGGTCTCGACCATGCCCGCCGAGCCGGGCTCCGGCGCCACGGCCGACTCCAGCCTGCTCATGATCCAGGGCTCCACCGGCGGCGCGGGCCTCCGCGGACTCGAATCCGGTACGCCGTTGCCGCTGGCCATGTCCGTGCTGTACTTCTCCGCACCGGACGGCAACGGCGGCGTGGAGCTTCAGGCGTACGACGACATCCATGTGGGCGGAACAGGGTTGGCGCAGGTCTCCCTGACCCGAAAGGTCGCACCTTTCGATTCGGTCGCCCCGACGCCGACCCCGACCGGCTGAGCCGTACCTTTCGACGCTGGATCAGGGTTCGTGGTGGAATCTTGGCCCAAGATTCCACCCGGATCCGTGATCCAGCGACAGCGCGTCCGCCAGCCAGCGCGCTTCGCGCGAAGCTCAGCTGAGGCGGCTGAGGACCAGCTCGCGGACGGTCTTCGCGTCCGCCTGCCCCCTGGTCGCCTTCATCACCGCGCCGATGAGCACACCGGCCGCCGCGACGTTGCCGCCACGGATCTTGTCCGCGACCTCGGGGTTGGCCGCGATCGCCTCGTCGACGGCGAGGGTCAGCGCACCCGAGTCGGAGACGACCTCGATGCCCCGGGCCTGCATGATCTGCTCCGGGTCGCCCTCGCCGGCGACGACGCCTTCGAGCACCTGACGGGCCAGCTTGTCGGTCAGCTTGCCGTCGTCGACGAGCTTCTGCAGCTGGGCGACCTGCTGCGGGGTGGCGCCGATGGCGGCCAGCTCGACGCCGGTCTCGTTCGCCTTGCGCGACAGCTCGCCGAGCCACCACTTACGGGCGGCCTCGGCCGTGGTGCCCGCCGCGATGGTGGCCTCGATCAGCTCGACCGCGCCGGCGTTCACGACCGACTGCATGTCCAGGTCGGACAGGCCCCACTCGCTCTGGAGCCGCTGGCGGTGCACTCGGGGCAGCTCCGGCAGGGCCGCCTGCAACTCGCGTACCCAGGCCGTGTCCGGCGCGAGCGGCACGAGGTCCGGCTCCGGGAAGTACCGGTAGTCGGTCGCCTCCTCCTTGGAGCGGCCCGAGGTGGTCTCGCCGGTGTCCTCGTGGAAGTGGCGGGTCTCCTGGGTGATCTTGCCGCCCGTGCTGAGCACGGCCGCCTGGCGGATCATCTCCGACCGCACCGCGCGCTCCACGCTGCGCAGGCTGTTCACGTTCTTCGTCTCGGTACGCGTGCCCCACTCCTCGCCCGGCCGGTTGAGGGAGGTGTTCACGTCGCAGCGGAGCGAACCCTGCTCCATGCGTACGTCGGAGACGCCGAGCGAACGGATGACGTCCCGGAGTTCGCTGACGTACGCCCGCGCGACGATCGGCGCCTTGGCTCCGATGCCCGGGACCGGCTTCGTCACGATCTCCACCAGCGGGATGCCGGCCCGGTTGTAGTCCACCAGCGACTCCGACGCGCCGTGAATCCGGCCGGTCGCCCCGCCGACGTGCAGCGTCTTGCCGGTGTCCTCCTCGAGGTGCACCCGCTCGATGCCGATCCGCACCATCTCGCCGTCGACCTCGACGTCGAGCCAGCCGTCGGTGCACAGCGGCTCGTCGTACTGGCTGATCTGGTAGTTCTTCGGCATGTCCGGGTAGAAGTAGTTCTTGCGCGCGAACCGGCACCACTCGGCGATCGAGCAGTTGAGCGCCAGTCCGATCCGGATCGTCGCCTCGATCGCGGCCTTGTTCGCCACCGGCAGGCTGCCGGGCAGGCCCAGGCAGACGGGGCAGACCTGGGTGTTGGGCGCGGCGCCGAAGGCGGTCGGGCAGCCGCAGAACATCTTGGTCCGGGTGCCCAGCTCGACGTGCGTCTCCAGCCCGATGACCGGCTCGAACGTCGCGGTCACTTCGTCGTACGCGGGCGGCGCAACCGTGGTCATGGCAGGGCTCCTCGATAAGTGACATCGGCGGGCTACGAAACGCGGCAAACTACCCGACCAGGGTAGTCGGCCGACCCCCGCGCCCCGCGACCGGGTTTCCGCCCGCCTCATGGGCGATCCGGCCCGACCGGTAGCGTAGTCGTGTGGCTGATGATCAGTTCCGTGCCGGTTTCGCCTGTTTCGTCGGGCGACCGAACGCCGGCAAGTCGACCCTGACCAACGCGATCATCGGGCAGAAGATCGCGATCACGTCGAACAAGCCACAGACCACCCGGCATGTCATCCGGGCCGTGCTGCACCGGCCGGACGCCCAGCTCGTGCTGGTCGACACCCCCGGGCTGCACCGGCCGCGGACGCTGCTCGGCGAGCGCCTCAACGACCTGGTCCGGACGACCTGGTCGGAGGTGGACGTGATCGGCCTCTGCATCCCGGCCGACGAGCCGGTCGGCAAGGGCGACAAGTTCATCGCCACCGAGATCGCCGAGCTGAAGGCCAAGGTCGTCGCCGTCGTCACCAAGACCGACCTGGTGAGCAAGCAGGCCCTGGCCGAGCAGCTGCTCGCGGTCAGCCAGCTCGGCGACTTCGCCGACGTCGTCCCGGTCAGCGCGGTCGCCGGCGACCAGCTCGACGTCCTCGTCGACGTCATGGTCGGGCACCTGCCGAAGTCGCCCCGGCTCTACCCGGACGACATGCTCACCGACGAGCCGGAGCACGTGCTCATCGCCGAGATGATCCGGGAGGCGGCGCTGGAAGGCGTACGCGACGAGCTGCCGCACTCGATCGCGGTGCTGGTCGAGGAGATCCTGCCGGAGGAGCGGCTGACCCGGGTCTTCGCCGACGTCTACGTGGAGCGGCCCAGCCAGAAGGCGATCGTCATCGGCGCGGGCGGCTCCCGGTTGAAGAACATCGGCGCGACCGCCCGGGCCGAGATCGAGGACCTGCTCGGCACGAAGGTCTACCTCGACTTGCACGTACGCGTCGCCAAGGAGTGGCAGCGCGACCCGAAGCTGTTGCGCCGCCTCGGCTTCTAGCCCCGTCCGAGCCGCCGGAAAATCCTCCCCGCGATCGGTGCACCCGTCCAGGGGTGCTCGGTCGTCTTATGTGGAGGAGGCATCCACTCATTCAAGGATGTCTCGTCCACAGTTAGGGGAGGTCATGCTACGCATCCAACGGGGAGGCGGTCGCCTGGCGGCGGCCGCTTTGGCTGTGCTGGTGCTGGGCGGCGGCAGCGTCGTCGCCCAGCCCGGCTTCGCGAGCAGCACCGTTTCGCACACCGCGACCCAGCCCGGCCGGGACGCGACCACACGACTGGTCACCTTGATCACCGGGGACGTCGTCCAGATCACCGGCACGAACGTGGCCGTCCTCCGGGGCGCCGGCCGGGAACGCGTCACCTTCACGATGTCGCGGCACGGCGACCACGTCACCGTGATTCCGTCCGACGCGCGACCGCTGCTTCAGGCGGGCCGGTTGGACGCCCGGCTGTTCGACGTGACGTCGTTGATCGACTTCGGCTACGACCAACGGCGTCCTGATCTGCCGTTGATCATGACGGGGCCGGGCACTCCGCCCGCCGACGCCGGACTGAAGCTCGGCAAACCGCTCACGTCGATCAAGGGCCGGGCGGCGAAGGCCGACAAGAAGCAGCTGGGCGTGTTGTGGCAGGGTCTGACGGGGCACGACCGGCGTACGGCGGCCAGGCCGCTCGCCGGGGCTAAGGTCTGGCTGGACGGCGTACGCCGCCCGACCCTCGATGTCAGCGTGCCGCTGATCGGCGCGCCGACGGCCTGGCAGTCGGGCTGGACCGGTCAGGGAGTCACGGTGGCCGTGCTGGACACCGGGATCGATTTGACCCACCCGGATCTGGCGGGCAAGGTCGTCTCGTCGGTGAACTTCGCGGCGGAGTACCCGGACGAGGACGACCGTGACCACGTCGGCCACGGCACCCACGTCGCCTCCACGATCGCGGGCAGCGGCGCGGCGTCGGGCGGGCGGTACAAAGGCGTGGCTCCCGACGCGAAGCTGCTCAACGGCAAGGTGTGCGTCAAGTTCGGCTGTGCCGAGTCGTGGATCCTGGCCGGGATGCAGTGGGCGGCCGAGCAGGGCGCGGACGTCGTGAACCTGAGCCTCGGCGGCACCGACACGCCGGACGTCGACCCCCTGGAGCAGGCGGTCAACGACCTGACCGCACAGTACGGGACGCTGTTCGTCATCGCGGCCGGCAACGAGGGCGAGTTCGGCGACCGGACGGTGGGCTCGCCGGCCAGTGCGGACGCCGCGCTCGCCGTCGCCGCCACGTCGAAGACCGACGAGCTGGCGCCCTTCTCCAGCCGGGGACCCCGGGTCGGCGATGGGGCGGTGAAGCCCGAGATCTCCGCGCCCGGCGTCGACATCGTGGCCGCCTGCAGCTCGGTGGGCCTCCTCTGCACACCCGGCGACCCGTACGCGACGCTGTCGGGCACCTCGATGGCGACGCCGCACACGGCCGGAGCCGCGGCTCTGCTGGTGCAACAGCATCCGCAATGGACACCGGCGCAGCTGAAGGCGACCCTGATGGCCTCGGCGAAGCCGCTCGACGGCGTCGGCGCGTACGGGCAGGGCGCGGGCCGGGTCGACCTGGCTCGGGCGATCGGGCAGACGATCACCGTCACGGAACCGTCGGTCAGCTTCGGCACCGCGGTATGGCCCCACGGCGACGACACCCCGATCACCAAGACGGTCGGCTACCACAACAGCGGGGCAGCCGATGTCACGCTCCAGCTCGCCGTCCGGGGAACCGGTCTGGCGATGTTCTCGCTGAGCGCGACCAGTGTGACCGTCCCCGCGGGCGGTACAGCGACGGTGACGTTCACGGCCGACACTCGGGCGGACGTGCCCGACGGCCGGTACTCCGGCCAGCTCGTCGGCACCGCTGACGGCGTCTCCGTCAGCGTCCCGTTCGGCGTCGAGCGGGAGGCCGAGAGCTACACCCTCACCCTCGACACCATCGGCCGTGACGGCGTACCGAGTGGACAGCACGTCACCGACCTCGTGAGCGAGAACGGCGCGCACTTCACCGTCGGCTCCGACGTCACCTCGCTCCGTGTGCCGGCCGGACGCTATTTCGTGACGAGCACCATCTGGGCCGAGGACGGCGCTACGACCACCCTGGTCGACGCCAAGCTCGTGCTCGATCGGGACAAGACGGAGACGCTGGACGCCCGGATCGGCCAGCCGATCAAGATCACCTCGGCGGGCGGCACCGTCGACGACGGCGAGCTCACGACGAACGTCTCCTTCTTACCATCGGGGAACTTCGGGTACTCGTTCGCGGCCGGCGGTTATCTTTCGTCCGGCTATTACACCGGCCAGGTGACCGATACGCCGGTGACCGACGTTTACACCAACGTCAGCGCTCTGCTCTGGCGGAACGGGCCGGAGGGCGACGTCGCCGACGCGCCCGCCCTGCACCACGGCGCCTGGCGAGTCGACGGCGGTTTCCCGACGGGCTTGACCCGGCAGATCGGGTCAGCCGGCCTGGCGACGGAGAAGGTCGTCTACCGGCGGCACATGCCGGACGCCATCGGGTACGCGTACACGTTCGCGCTGCCCACAAAAGACGACGGCGCGTGGGCCTCGGGCGTGCCGTCGCATCTTCCCCTGCACCGCACCGTCTACTACGACACCGCCGCGTACTACCAGTCCGGCCTCGACGAAGTGGTCGAGGCCCAAGGCGGACTCACCTTCGACGCGAGCCTGATCGGGGCGGTGAAGCACTACCCCGCCGGGCAGGCACCGGCAACGACGTGGAACGGCGCGCCCTACGGCCCGTCGTTCGCGAATCCGCCCAGCCTCGTCGGCCCCGTCAGCCGGCGCGGTGACGAACTGTTCATCGACGTCCCGGTCGTCAGCGACGCCGCCGGGCACGCCGGCTACGGCATGTACAGCTCCGCGTCGATCCGGCTCTACCGCGACGGCCGGCTCATCGCGGAGCAGCCGGACACCTCGCTCCGCGTGGCGGTGCCGGCGGATGCCGCCGAGTACCGGCTGGAGGTCCGGACGACCCGCGACGCGCGGCTCGGCACGGCCGTCGCGGGCACCTGGACGTTCCGGTCCGGGCACACCGATCCCGACGGGCCGGACTACGGCTTCGTCCGCGTGCCGGTAACGAGCGTCGGCTTCGCTCCGGACCTCAGCGAGGACAACTACGCCGCTCCGGCGCCGATCGCCATGGTCCCGATCGTCGTCGGCACGCAGCCGGGCATCGTCACGGCTCCACTCACCCGGCTCGACGTGCAGGTCTCGACCGACGACGGCGCGCGGTGGACGACAGTCCATGTCGTACGCACAGCGCACGGGTGGTACGCCTTCCTGCCGCAGAAGGCGGGCACCTTCATCTCCCTGAAGGTACGCGGCATCGACACCGGCGGTCACACCGTCGACGAGACGCTCATTCGGGCGTACCAGGTGAGGTGACGAGCCTCAGGTCACAACGGGGTCGTGGGCGCGATCGCCCACGGCCCCGAGCCGAGGATCCGTCGTACGCCGCATCAGCCGCGATCCGCCGACCTCGTCGGTGAAACCCCACCGGCGATAGAAGCCGACGAGGTCCGGCCGGCAGACGAGTTCGAGACTGCGAACGGCCGACAGCTCGGGGCGGGCGACGACCTCGCCCAGCAGCCGATCGCCGAGCCCCTGTCCCCGGACGTCCCCGGCGACGACCACGTCGAAGATCAGCGCCACGTAGGCCCAGTCGGTCAGGACGCGGCAGAATCCGACAAGGCGATCGTCGGCCCGACGGACGAGACCTACGACAAGATCCGATCCCCGGACGAGCCCGGCGATCTCCGTCTCGGTACGGTCACCGGCCCACCAGGTCTCGGCGTAGAGCGCCGCCAGTTGCGGTATGCGACGCTCGTCCAGATCGGTGACGACGACGATGTCGTCCGGGGCGGCGCCCATGTCAACACGGTCCGGCGGATGGGTCCGGCAGGAGCACGGGAATGCCGTCCCGCACTTCGTAGACTGTGGCGCACCTGGTGCAGACGAGCTCCTCGGCGACGCCGTCGTAGTCCAAGGACGCGTGGTCGGCCGGGCAGGCCAGGATGCCGATGATGCCGTCGTCGAGTCGGGACATGACCTCGTTTCCTCTCCGTCAGGGGTCACCCGGCGTCGCCGGGAATGATCGCATCGCCAGGCAGTACGCCGTCGGCCACCAGGTCCGCCCAGAAGGCGGCCGGGATCGGCGTCGTCGCGACCGCCACGTTCCGGGCGAGGTGCCGTGGTTCGGTCGTGCCGATCAGGACACTGGAGACCGCCGGATGCGCGAGCGCGAACTGGAGCGCGGCCGCGGCCAGAACGACCCCGTGCCGGTCGCATGACCGCTGCGCGCGGCGTACACGGTCCAGCACGTCTGCCGGGACGTGCTGGTCATAGTGAAAACGCGCCCCCGGCCGGTCGCCAGTCGCCAGGATTCCGCTGTTGAAGACACTGCCCAGGATCACGCCGGTACCTCGTTCCCGGCACAGTGGCAGCAGGCCCCCGGCCGCGGTCTGATCCAACAGCGTGTATCGAGCCGAGAGCAGTACGCAGTCCACCCCGAGGTCGGCCACGGCGTGTTCGAGCGTCGGCACGTCTCCGATGCCTACGCCGACCGCGCCAATCAGACCCTCCGCCTGCAGGTCTTGCAGCGCCTGGATGTTGGCCGCGAGCTCCGGGGTCGGCAGGCCGTAGGGGTCGTGAAGCAGCACGATCTCCAGGTGCGTGCGGCCCAGCCGGGACATCGACGCCTCGACGCCGGCCCGAACCGCTCCTGGGCCGGCGGTGTGCGGCACGACTTTGGTGCTGATGACGACGCTCCCCCAGCCGGACTTGGCGAAATAGCCGCCGATATCCGATTCTGCCCGGCCCCCGGCGTATCGCGCCGCCGTGTCGACCAGGCCGATTCCCGTTTCGAGCGCGGTGTCAAGTACCTCGTACACCCGCTCCACGGGAACATCACCGAACCGCCCGCTCAGCGGAGCCCCGCCCAGACCCAGTTCGGTGACCTTGATGCCGGTACGCCCGAGCGGTCTGCATGCGAGTCCGCGTCGGTCCGCGTTCACCGCTCGCTCCGCCCGGCCAGCCGATACGCGTCTTCGATCAGCGAGACGACTGCCGGGCCGTCGTCCGGGACGGCGACCTGGTCGGCCCGGTCGGCGAAGTCCGCCATGATCGCCGCGTACTCGTGGGCCAGCGAGCCCTTGAGACCGTCGAAGCCGGCCAGCATGTCGGCGACCAGGCGACGACCGTCCGCCGTCTCCACGGTCACGTCCTTAACCTGGCCCCGGTACGCCCAGTCCAGATCGACCTCGACCGGGATGCCGTCCGCGGTCGCCAACTCGATCAAAGCCCGATATTCGACTCCGTCGCGTTCGGCCGCGATCGTTCCGCCGGTGACCGTCAACTCGCCGAGTAGCCGCCGGACCACGTCCACCGCGTTGGGTCCGTTGTCCATCAGGCAACCGCCTCCGCACCGCCGCGAGTCGAAGTACCAGGTTTCGCCGCCGGTGTGCTCCGTGATGTCCTCGTAGTACCGGCTCACCACCCGGGTGATCTCAGCCCGCGGCGGCAACGAGTTCGCCAGCTCGACGAGGTGCCGGTTATACCTCCGGTGCGACGCGGTCAGCAGCGTGCGTCCCCGCCGGACGGCTGCCTCCGCCAGCCGGCGCGCTTCATCCGCGTCGGTAGCCAGCGGCTTCTCGCAGCATACGTCCAGTCCACGGTCGAGCGCGGCGCGGACCACCTCGGGGTGCAAGTCGTTGGGGAGCGTCACGACCACGGCCTCCACGAGCTCGGACTCCAGCAGATCCTGGTACGCGCCGAAAGCGGGAACGCCCTGCGCGACGAAGGGTGCGCACCGTTCGGGGTCGCGATCGCACACGGCCGCCAGCCGCCATCGAGGGTTGTCCCGGATCGCGGCGCAGAAATACGGTGAGATGGCGCCGAGGCCGATGACGCCGACAGCACGAGTCATGCGCGTACGCCCCACTCGCTCAGCGGTGGCTGGCCAAGATCGGTCGCGGCCTGGTCCAACGCCGTCAGGACATGATCCGGCAAAGCCACTCCCCCCGCGGCGGATTCGGCGTACGCCCGCGCCTCCGGCAGTCCCGGATATTGCACCGGACCCCAGCCCGGCTGAGCCGGCGAATCGGCGATCGTCTCCAGCAGTGCGTCGGCGGCGCTCGTGAACTCCTTGGAGCCTACGAACGCTTGCGGGTCGATCACCAGGAAGAAGTGGCCGATGTCGTCGTCACTGTCGCCCGCGCTCGGCCCCACGGAACCGCCCGTCAAGGCCCCGGCGAGCATCTCGACGAGAATGCCGAGGCCGAAGCCCTTCGCCGCGCCGGTTTCGAGCCGCCCGCCGAGCCAGGTGAGATCGGCCTCGCCGCGGTAGTAGGCACCGGGATCGAGACAATCGCCGCCGCCGGAATCCTGAAGCCACCCAGCCGGGATGTCCTTTCCACTCAGCTGGGCTGCTCGTAGCTTGCCCGTGGCGACGGTGGTCGTGCTCATGTCGAGCACGAAGGGCGCCTCACCGGCGGTGGGGACAGCCGCGCTCACCGGATTCGTGCCGAGCAGACGGCGGCTGCCCCCGATCGGCGGGGCGATCGCCTGCGCGCCGCAATTCGTCGTCGCCACCCCCAGCAGGCCGGCTTGGGCGGCTCGTGTCGTATAGAAGCCCGCGCTGCCGAAATGCGTACTGTCACGCACCCCGACCGCGCCGATGCCAAATCGGCGGGCCCGCGCGACGGCGAGGTCAACGGCTTCGGTTCCGGCGACCAGACCAAGCCGCCGTCCGGCGTCGACGAGCACGCAAGGACCGGTGTCCCGAACGACCGACGTGACGCCGTCCGGGCGGATCCGGCCGTCGCGCAGTCGCGGCAGGTAGATGCTCGACAGTGTGAAAGTGCCGTGCGTCGTGCACCCTCGCACATCGGAGTAGGTGAGTACGTCGGCGGCCCGATTCGCCTGCCACTCGTCGAGGCCGGCCGCCCGAAGACAGCCGGCGGCGAAGGCGTGCAGGTCGGCCACCGGAACGCGGAAGGTCATCACATCGGTCCTTTCACGGAGGTCCAGTCGGCGAACGCATGGACGAGATCGCGCACGCGGCCGGCGTACGCCTCGAGGTCGCGCAGGTCGATCCACTCGTCGGGGGTGTGCGCGCCGTTGTCGTCGAGCCGCCCGGGCCCGCAGGCCACGACGTACCTGCCGGAGCCACCGGCCCAGACCGCGTCGCAGGTGAACGCCGAACCGTCGGCGATCCCGTCGGCCCAGGGCAGACCGGCGATCGCCAGCACCTCGCGGCCCGCCGCGTCCTCGTTCGCCAGGGGCGGGATGCCCCGCTTCAGCCAGACGAGTCCGACGATCTGGTCCCAGTCCTCGAGGACGCGCCGGACGATCGCCAGATCGCCGTGGTCGTCGCGGAATGCTTCCCGGGCCTGACTGATCAGGCAGACCAGGGCGTCTTCGAGGACGGGAGCGGCCGCCGCGGTGTAGTAGGCGATATTGACCTTGAGCTCGCCGGTGCCGTAGACCCGGTTGTGCTGATGACCGGTGTGCAGACCGGCGATCGTGAGCTTGGCGCCCTGCGCGGACACGATTGGCCCCAGCCTCCGGGCCAGCCACGACGCCATCCAGCCCAGGACGACGGTGGCGTTATGCCCGTCCGTTGGGTGGTCATCGGTCGCGTCGACTCCCGCCACCCGGATCGCCGCCGTCATCGTCGCCGAGCAGGCGTCGAGGCTCCGCATGCCGGTCGGTTCGGCGAAGACCATGAGCCGTCCGACGAATCCGCTGTCGACCAGCCATCGGGTGCCGAAGACGCCCATAGCGCCGCCCTCTTCTCCTGGCACCGAGGCGATCAAGACCCGGGTCGTCCGGGCGATCTCCGGCCGATCTGCGTACGCGGCCGCCACTCCGATGAGCGCCGCCACGCCGGGCCCCTTGTCGTCAGCCGCCCCACGCGCGTGCAGGCGGTCCTGGATCCACTTCGGAGGAATGTGGGGACCGACGGTGTCCGCGTGGAAGTTGAAGATCAAGGTTCGATCGACAGTCGCCGGGTCACCCAAGCCGATGACGACGCTCGGCTGTCGCCGGAGAAACTCTGGATCCGCTTCCGCTGCCGCCAGGACCTGAGCCGGCACCCCGTAGGCCTGGAGCGCGGCGGCCGGCGCGGCCGCGTGCAGCACCACCTGGAAACCCCGCTTGCTGGCCGCGGACTGAAAGAGGTCCTGCGCCCGCTCACATTCGGCCGGATCACCGCCCTCCAACGGACTCACCGACGGCACGGCAACGAAGTCGGTGAGCAGCCGCCGATCGTCGTCGGTGAACGGAATGGGGCGCCCGCCGATCACGAGCCCAGCCCGTCGATCAAGGTCCGCAGGCCGCGTACGCAGGCGGCGAAGGTCCGGCCCCGGACGTCATCGGCCGCCTCGACCCCCGTGTGCGGGATCAGCGCGACATGCGGCTCGAGGCTGAGCCACCCGTCGTATCCCGCGGCGGCGAGCGTCTCGAGCATTTCGGTCAGCCGGGCTGTGCCCTGTCCGGGGGTCACCCAGACCGGTTGCTCGTTGACCAGGACGGCATCCTTGATGTGCACGTGCTCCACCCAGGGCAGGACGGCCTGGAGGAACTCGAAGCCCTCGTATCCGTAGGCCATGCCGTTTCCGGCGTCGAAGATCAACCGCAGTCGCTCGTCTTCGACAGCGCGCAGCAGCGCGAGCGTCGACTCGGCGTCCCGGGACGCCCATCCGTGGCAGTTCTCGTGGAGCAGCGTCACGCCCAGCGACACGGCCTCGCGGACCAGTACGCCCACCCGCCGGATGGACTCCCGACCCCACTCCGGTTCGGGCCGCCCATCCGAGGGATAGGACATGATGCGCAGCCGGGAACACCCCACTCGCCGGGCGACCGCCGCGTATGCCCGCAGCAGATCGACCTCGTCGGACAGCGGAGTGGCCAGTGTGGTGGCCCACCCGCCGATCGGCGTGTCCACGACGGGGACGGTCAGGCGGGCGTCCTCGATCGTGGCGGCCAACCGGCGAACGGCGTCATCGTCCAGTTCGTGGGACAACCGCCCGGCGACCGAACGCAGCTCCAACCCGCGCAATCCCAGCGCGGTGAAGATCGACACCTGCTCGGGAAGGTCTATGGCGGCCTCGTCGCCGATGCCGCACACCCGGTCCATGGAAAGCGTCATCAACGGCCGTCCTCACCTGAGAAGTGCACGCGGAGCAGATACGCCGCGGCGATCTCGTCCATGCGGGCGTTGAATCCGACGAGCTGGTGGAGGAATCGGGTACGCCCGTCCTGCCCGTGATTGCGCAGCCAGCGGACCCGCTCGGCAAGGTCGGCGTCGGAGGTGCGGACGGCGGCGGCCACGGTGACTCCCGCCCACCGCGACGACGGTCCGAGGTCGATGACGACGACGTCAGGCCGCCCAGCCCGGGTGACCAGCAGCTGATCGGGATCGTCCGGATGGTCCGCGATGTGACAGTCGGCCTCCTCGACCGAGACCAGCGCGACGTTCAGCCGCCGCAACACCCCCGCCACAGCCGGACGTACGCCGTTGGCGAGGTGGACCGGGTATGCCGGTCCGACCCCGGCGGCGGTCAGAACGAGCAGTAGACCGGCAGGTACCGAGGCGGTGAGGACCGTGCGCTCGCCAAGCGCCGACTCGAGTTCGGCGCAGTACGCCCGCAGTATGAACTCGCCCGAGTCGGCGATCTCGGCGACGGTGGCGGCGAGCAGGTCACGTCGAAACGTCTCAGGCATCACGGCCTCCGTAGAACTCGCGGATGTGGGCGCAGACCAGGTCGACCTCGGGCTCGGTCAGGTCTGCATGGAGGGGCAGGGCCAGGGCCCGGCCGCTGGCTCGCGCGCTGACCGGGACGGGATGCCGGACGGAGTTCGTGGCGTCGAAGCACGGCTGCTCGGTGAGCGGCCGGGGGTAGTAGACCTCGGTCTCCACGCCTCGCTCAGCGAGGTGACGGACCAAGTCATCGCGTTGATCGCACTCAATTAGGTAGACGTACCAGACCGGGTCGTGATCCGTCGGCGGCCTGGGCGTTCGCACCGGTGACAGGCCGGCCAGCATCGTCGAGTACCGCTCCGCCAGGGCGGCCCGGACGGTGATCTCCTCGTCGAGATGACCGAGCCGGAAGCCCAACACCGCGGCGGCCAGATCGTCGCAGCTGCTGGCCCAGCCGCTGCCGTCGTCACGGGCGAGCCGCCGGACGCGATCGGCGAGCTCAGCGTCGTCGGTGATCACCGCTCCCGCGTCGCCGAAGGCGCCCAGCGTCTTGGTCGGAAAGAACGAGAGCACGCCGACGCGGCCCCACAATCCGGCGTGCCGGCCGCCGAACCGCATACCGATCGCCTCGGCGCTGTCCTCGATCATCATCAGCCGGTGCCGGTCTGCGATCTCACACAACTCCTGCATCCGGGCCATCTGCGAGAACATGTGGGCCGGCATGATCGCCCGGGTCCGCGGTGTGATCGCCGCCTCCACCTGCCGAGGGTCGATGGCGTACGAGTCCGGGTCGACGTCGACTATCACCGGCGTCGCGCCGACGTGCACCACGGTGGAGGCCGTGGCGAAGAAGGTGTACGCGGGAACGATGACCTCGTCGCCCGGTCCCACGCCGGTCGCGCGCAACACGAGCGCCAACGCGTCGGTGGCGCTGCCGACGGCGACGCAGCACGCCGCACCGGTGTACTGCTCCAGACGCCGTTCCAACACGTCGGTCAACGGGCCGTCGACCAGAGCGGACGAATCGAGCTTGGCCAGCGCAGTGTCCAGTTCCGCCCGATACCGCTCCACCGTTCGCGCCACGCTGAAGAAGGGGATCTTCACAGTTCACGCTCCTTGTCCAGAGCCGCCTCGCCCGCACGGACGGCGGCTTCCTCCAGGACCCTCAGGACCTGCATGTGCAGACCGAGTTCCACCGCGGGCACTTCGGCTCCTCCCTTGAACAGCTCGTACGCGTGGTTCATGAAGCTGGTGAGCGGACGGTCGTAGCGATCGGCCGCCCGCGTATAGCCGGACACCTGGATACGGCCGCTGTGACTATCAGCAGACAACGGCAGGTCGACGTTGACCTCGACGCCGTCGCCGACCACACGAAGGCGGCGCTGACGACCGGGAGCGCAGAGATCGCTGAAGATCTCGGTACGCACGCCGCCGGTGTGCAGCAGCTCAAGCCGGGCGCCACCGAGATCCGGGTAGATCCGGCCGTCGATCCGGGCGTCCCAGGTGCGGACCGACTGAACCGCGGCGATGCTGCCGGCCAGGGCGATGGCCAGCATGACCTGGTGCGGGACCTCGACGTGCAGGGCGGAGAGGTGCCCGCGGTCGGTGACGGTCCGCTCGATCCGCATCTTGCTCTGGGTGATATGCATCGACTTGACGGTCAAGCCGATCAGGTGCCGTCGAGCCTCACGAACGAGCGTGCTGTGCGGCCAGACCGCGACCGGGATCACCGTCGCGCCGCCGGCTGCGGCGTGCCGGAGCAGCAGCGCGGCCGCGGCGGCGGTCGGCGCGATCGGCTTCTCCACGATGATGCGCCGGGCGCCACGGTTGACGAGGTCCGCCACGACCGGTTGATGCAGCTGCGGCGGGGTGGCGACGTGGAAGATCGCTCTTCGTGGATCGGCCAGCGACTGCCAGGCCGGCTCCATCGACGGATGGACGACGACTGGACCGCTGTCGCGGACCGGGCGGGGGTCGACCGCGATGACCCGGCGCGGCCGCAGGTGCGCGGCCATCTCCCGCAGGGCGCCGAGGTGAAGGTCGCGACCGCAGCGGCCGAATCCGACGATGACGGTCTCGGCCCCGGGCACGTCGGCCAGCGTGATCCGTTGGAGCTCCATCATCGGCCCCGCGATCCCGACACCGCGGCGACTGGCTCCATCACGTCGCCGGCGCCCATGCGCCGAAACGTCCGGAGTTCGCCGTCCACCAAGGCCACTGCTCCGGGCACCAGGCAACAGACCAGCGCCCAGGCCAACGTCATCGGCACGCCGAGCGAGTCGACGGACCAGCCCGCCATCGCCGACCCGATCGGGAGCGCCGCCAGCGAGAACGCCCAGTCGTAGGAGCTCAGCCGGGCGAGCAGGTGATCGGGTATCCGGTCCTGGAGAGTGGCGGCCCAGACGACGTTGAGGAACGCGGGACCGGCGAAGGCGACGCCGGTGGCCACGACGAGGACTCCGACGCCCGAGTGTGTCGCCAACGCGAGGAACGGCAGGGCCGCCAGCGCCATGGCGAGATTGCCGTGCAGGAGCGGCCGGTCGGTCGCCACGTAGAGCGCCACCGCCGCACCGGTCAGCCCGCCGATCGCGACCGCGATCGACATCAGGCTCCACGTCGTGGATCCGCCGAAACTGCGGACCGCGATGATCGGCCCGATGACGAAGAAGGCCGCGTACGCCAGATTCCAGAGCCAATGCGTGATCAGGTTGATCCAGTACCACCGGCGAACGGCCAGCTCGGACCACCCTTGCACCAGATCGCGCAGCAGCGAACGGGACTGCGACCGGATGATGGTGCCGTTCGGCATACCGGCCAGGGCGAGCGCGCTGGCGCCGAAGAACGCCCCGCCCAGCACATACACAATTTCGGGGTCGAAGGCGGCGATGAGGACGCCGGACACGGCGAAGCCGGCGATCTGTGCCGCGTTGCGCGAGAGGCTGACCAACGCGTTGGCCTCTTGGAGCAGCTCTCTCCCGACCAGTTGCGGCACGACCCCGGTGGCCGCGGGCATGCCTGTGCCGTACGCCAGACCGTAGGCGATCGACCCGAGCACCAGGTGCCAGATGTGCGCGTGCCCAGTGAACAACGCGGCCGACAGTACGATATGGACGATCATCTTGACCGCCTCGGCCAAGAGCATGATCAACCGCCGCGAGGCGATGTCGGCGATCACTCCGGCCAACGGCAGGGCCACCACCCGCGCCACCCCGTACGCGGTCAGCACGAGTCCCAGTGAGAGTGGCGTTCCTCCGGCGGCCAGCACCACGAACGGCAACGCGAGCTGCACCAGCGACTCACCCGTCCCGGACAGGGTCTGGGACAGCCAGAACCTACGGAACGCCCGGCCCCGCAGGGCGTGGGTGCCCGCGCGGGTCCGTGCCAGAAATGCGGCGGCTGCACTGCGGCGTTCGGTGATCGGCCCGGTCATGAAGAGGTCCTCCCGTGTGAAGGTGGTCGCTCGGCGCCGAGCGCCTAGCGGCGCTCCGCCTCGAGAACGAGGCCTTCGCCCAGCTGGCCGAGGACCGGTCGCCGGTGCAGGAGGCGATGCAGCACGGCCGCCGTACGCGCGTCGGTTCGAGCCCCGAGGCGGCTGAGGAAGGGCAGCCGGAAGTCGTAGTAGCGACGGCGCCTGGGGACGAACCCGGCGGTCCGCAGCATCTGAGCGAACTCCGCGGAACGCAGCGGCCGCGGATCGATGCCGTGGGTCGCGAGCCGATTCTCATACGCCTCACGGCGGGACAGCCGCAGTCGCCGGGTGCCCTTCTCGACGAGCTTGCGAGGGCTCCACGCGTTGGGGGTCTGGATGATGAGGCGGCCGCCGGGCTGTACCACTCGTGCGAACTCGTGCAGTACGCCGGCCCGGTCCTCGACGAGTCCGTAGACCCCGATCACCAGCAGGGCCTCGACGCTGCCCGTCGCGAAGGGCAGATGGCTGAGGTCGCAGTTGATCCAGTGCGCATCCTGACCCAGGCCGAGGTTGTCCCGGCCGACTCTCAGCATTTCCCAGGAGAGATCGGCCGAGATGACCCGGCCCGCCTGGCGTACCAGCCGTGGAGCGAGCACGCCCGGTCCACAACCGAGGTCCACGACGACGCCGCCGACGTCTCCGGTCAGCTCGAGGACGACGTCGGCGCGGGAGCGCCAGACGACGCTGTCCGCCGAGTCGCCGATGTAGCGGGTCGAGTAGTAGCGGCTGGCCTCCTCGTCGTAGAACGACTGGATTTCCTGGACAGAGGCGTTCTTGGGCATGACTGACTGCTCCCTCGGGCATACTCGGGGGACTGATGAAGCGGATGTGAGAAGAGAAGCCGGCGGCGCCGCTCAGGAGGCGAGCTTGGCCGGATCCACCCCGTGCTGAACCATGTAGGCGCCGATGGCGCGCTCGTAGAGCTGGAAGTAGTCGGAGAGTTCCTCAGGAGCGGCGGAAGTCGACCGCACATACGACTCGATCGCCCGCAGCCGGCAGCCACGCTGGAGCTTCGCGCCGAAGGACTCGGTGCCGTACTCGATGCCGCGCAGGCCCCGGTCGATCGCGTACGCGATCATCTCGTAGAACAGCGTGTTGAAGTAGATGAAGTTCGAGGACGAGCCCGTTCCGCGGGTGAACCCGGCCTGCCGCGTGTAAAGCACGCCTTCGTGCTCGAGCGCGAGGACGAAGCCCAGTGGCTCGTCGCCGTCTCTGGCCACGAAGACCCGCATCTTGGCGTCCAGCCGTTCCCGCACCCGCTGGAAACCGGCCAGGACGGCGCCCGGCTCGGCGGGGAAACCGAAGCGCCGCTGCAGGCCTGCGTACAGTTCGGACAGGCGCTCGTCGATGGCGTCGCCACCGTCCACCGTGACCCGATAGCCGGCCTCGCGGAAGGCCCGAATCTCCCGTTTGACGTCGTAGCGGCGGCTCCGCGGCAACCAAGCGACGTATTCGTCCAGTGAATTCCAGGCGATGTCCAGCCGGGAATCTGCGTTGATCAGAGTTCGCGCGTAGCCCTTCTTCACCAGTTCGTCGCCGAAGTCCGGAAAGTCGGCCGGGCGGACGTACCAGAAGGCCCGGGTAGGTGCGCCGAGGCGTTCGGCGATCACGTCGATCCCGTCCGCCAGCGCCGCCAAGGTCTCCGCGTCCGGCAGCGGCGACTCCGCCTCCGTGGTGGCGTAGCCGAACATCGCCGCGTTGGCCGCCGTGACGACGAGCGCCGGGTACGGCAGCGCGTCCGAGTCCCGCAGCGACGCCGCCCGCTCGCGCAGCACCGACGCCTCGGCCTCATCGAGTGAGCCGGCCAAGTCACGGGGATGGTCGACGTTCAGCAGCATCCGGGGAACGTTGTCGAACCGCACCTGATCCGGCTGCTCGGCCAGGAAGCAGGAGACGGCTGCGGCCACGGAGTCGTCCGATGTCCGCCGCAGAACCGCGTAGACCGGCGTCGGCGTATTCCAGCCTTGCTGTGAATCCAGCCATTCACCGGTGGGATAAACACTGGAGGGAATTGTGGTTGAAGGCCAATGCGATAGCGGAACGTCCTTGATGTCAGTAAATACATCAATGGAATGTCGGCCGTCGGCCAAACACACCGAAAACACATCGCCTCCCCGTTTGGCGTTCGTGTCGGCCGGCATCGCGGACAGTCCTCGACGCACGGCGAAGCCGGCCGCGAGGCCGTCGTCCCCCGTCGATGTCGTGAGACGCCGGTATTGTGCCGGACCGCAGGACCGGTTCGCAAGACCTATTTGTTGACCTGCATCGATGTACCAACGGACGATGCCCTCGTAGCCGATGAGTCATCGACGATCTCCATGGAAACGCTTCCGGGCAACGGGGTTCGCCCGGCGCGTGCCGGCCGGCGTCACACTGTGTCGACAACTCCGCTTCCCGAGAATTCCGACGCGATGCGCAAGTCGCTCGACTGCGGTAGGGTGACGCCGATCGCTACGTCCAAACGGGGGACGAGAAATGGCTTCGGCGGATAACGAGCGTCGGCTTTTCGACGCGTCCAGAAAGGACGTGCGACTCTTCATGGGTCGCCGCCCGCTCACCGTCGGCGAGATGCTCGCCGAACTCGGCAGGGGCGACGCGTATCTCGATCGGCCCCAGGACGCCTATGGCGACGGAATAGTCCGCGAACTCGAAGATCGGGTGGCCGCTCTGCTCGGCAAGCCCGCGGCGGCCTACTTCCCGACCGGCACGATGGCCCAGCAGATCGCGCTGCGGGTGTGGGCCGAACGCACGGGCAATCCGGCCGTCGGCCTCCACCCGCTCGGTCACATCGAGGCGGAGGAGCGCAAGGCGTATGCGGCGGTGTCCGGGCTGCGGTCTATCTGGCCCACGACGGCACGCCGATCTCCGACCGCGCAGGAGATACGCGAGCTCGCCGAACCGATCTCGTCCCTCGTCGTCGAACTGCCCTTGCGGCGAGCCGGATTCCTGCTGCCGACCTTCGAGGAGCTCACCGAGTTGTGTGCGGCCGCCCGCGACCGCGGTTTCTCGGTGCATTTCGACGGTGCTCGGCTCTGGGACTGCACGACCTGGTTCGACCGGGATCTGCCCGTCGTCGCCGACCTGGCCGACAGCGTCTACGTCTCGTTCTACAAGTCCCTGGCCGCATTCGGAGGTGCCGCGCTGGCCGGCTCGGCGGAGTTCGTCGCCGAGGCGAAGGCGTGGCGGCACCGCTACGGCGGGCAGATTCTCATCCAGTGGCCGCACATCCTGAGCGCGCTCATCGGACTGGACCAGGAACTCCCGCGCCTGCGCGAGTACGCCGCGCACGCCCGGACGGTGGCGACGGTCCTCGCCGGACTTCCGGGAGCCCGCGTCTTTCCCGATCCGCCCCACACTCAGCAGTTCCAGCTCTGGCTGCCACACGTGGCCGGCGACCTGGAGGAAGCCTTCCTCACGATGGTCGAGCAGGACGGGCTGCGCTTCATCGGCGGCTGGACCGAACAGCCGCCCGGCGGTGTGAGCATGGCGGAGGTCTCGGTCGGAGCCGACGCCACCTCATGGTCAGCCGAGGAGGTCCACCGGGCTGGAGAACTACTCCTGTCCCGCCTACCTGCGAGAAGCGCGCTCGAGTGAGGGAGGCGGAGTGAAGGTCACTGAGACGGTCCGAGACTTCTCCCAGGAGGAGTTGGAGAGCCTGGGCGATTGTCTCTACAGCGCGGGTTTCCTCACCTTCGTCGAAGCTTCGCACGGCGCACGCGCACGCACCGTGTACTTCTACGAACGAGACGCCGACGGACTGTCCGCCTTCACGGTCGGTTACGTCTACCAGTCACCCATCCCCCTCACCTTCCGTCTGGACGAATTCCTCGGGCCGACGGCATCCCCCGTCGGCCCGCACCTGGTGGTCAACGTTCCGCTGCGGCTGCGTTCGCGGATCTTCGGGCGCGACGCCGAGTCCCGCGCCCGGATGAGCGAGCAGATCGTGGACTGGGCGCGAGCCGAGGGCCTGACCGCGGTGGTGTATTCCTTCGTGCTCGGGTCTGATCGGCCCACCCGCGACGCACTGATCGAGTCCGGCTTCGCGTCCGCCTTCTACGAGGGCGACTTCTTCCTTCCCATCGCCGGGTCCACCATGGAGGAGTTCCTCGCGAGCCTTCCCCCCGGACCACGCAAGCATTTCCGCAAAGACGCCAACCGGCTCGCCCGCAGTGGCATCCAGATCGAGGACGTGGCCGACTACGACGAGTACGCCGAGCGCCTCGCCGAACTGCACGCTCACCTGATGACGAAGTACCGACGCGGTGAGCCGGAGTTCACCCCGGAGTCCTTCCAGGCGTTCCGCCGCCTGGTCGGTCCGCAGCGGATGATGCTGGCCCGCCGGAACGACTCGATCGTCGGCTTCGCGGCGGCCGTCCTCGGGCACGGCGTCATGCACATGCTGCGCTACGGGCGGGATCCCCAGGTCGAGGAGTGGACCCGGCTCTACGGCAATCTCGTTTACGTCGAATCGGTGCGGCGGGCCGCGGCCGCCGGCTGCGAACGGGTGCACTTCGGCAAGGGATCGCACTGGGCCAAAGTCCAGCGCGGCTGCCTTTTCGAGGAAGGCCACGTCTATCTTCGAGCCTTGGATCCGGCCACGCAGCAGCGGATGGCGGACGAACTCGTACACGTGGACGAGCGCAACCGTGCCCTCTTCGCCGAACGATGCCGAGCCGGCGCCTGACCGCCCGGCCCACCGACTCGGGCCGGGCACCGACCACTCACTCCGACAGGACGGCGAACGCCTTGCCGGTCGCGTCGGCGAGGTAGACGGGGGCGGAGCCCGACAGGTCGCGTACGGCGGCCGCGTTCTGCGCGTCGAGCGTGCTCGCCTCGGTCACCAGGGCCGCCGCCTCCAGCGTGGCGGCTCCCGCGGCCACGGCGGCGGCCACGGCCAGTTGCAGGGCGCCCAGGCCGAACGAGGGCAGGGCGACCGTCACTCCGGTGTAGGTCCGGCCGTCCTGATCGCGTACCGCCGCCCCTTCCAGAGCGGCGACGCGAGCCCGCGCCGACCGGGCGAGGGTGACCAGCTTCGCGTCCTCGGCCGTGAGTTCGGCGGGCGCGGGCGCGAGGGCGGGGGTGTCAGGCATCCTGCAGCTCCTTCTGCGGCGTGACCAGCACGGTGTCGATGCGGTTGCGCCGGCCGGTCGCGCCCTCCGCGGTGAGGGTGAGGCCGCCGACCTCGGCGCTCGCGCCGGGGATCGGCACTCGGCCGAGGGCCTGGGCCAGCAGGCCGGCGACCGTCTCCACCTCGTTGGCCGGAAGTTCCACGTCGAAGATCTCGCCGAGGTCCTCGACCGGCAGCCGCGCCGATACGCGGACCGCGCCGTCGGGGAGGTGTTCGATCGGCGGACGCTCCACGTCGTACTCGTCGGTGATCTCGCCGACGATCTCCTCCAGGATGTCCTCGATCGCGATGAGGCCGGCGGTGCCGCCGTATTCGTCGATGACGACGGCCATGTGCGTCCGGGCGGCCTGCATCTCGGCGAGCAGGTCGTCGATCGGCTTGGACTCGGGCGTGAAGACCGCCTCCCGCATGACCCGGCCGACCGTGGTGCCTTCGTCGTATCCGCCGGTCAGGGCGCGGGCCAGGTCCTTGAGGTAGACGACGCCGAGCACGTCGTCGATGGACTCGCCGACGACCGGGATACGCGAGAAGCCGGAACGCAGCGCGAGCTGCAGCGCCTGGCGCAGGGTCTTGCCGCTCTCGATCCAGACCATCTCGGTCCGGGGCACCATGACCTCGCGGGCGATGGTCTCGCCGAGGGCGAAGACGGAGTGGATCATCTGACGTTCGCCGTGCTCGACGACGCCCCGCTGCTCCGCGAGGTCGACGAGTTCCCGCAGCTCGACCTGGGTGGCGAAGGGTCCCTCGCGGAAGCCCTTGCCGGGCGTGAGCACGTTGCCCAGGACGATCAGCAGGCGGGTCAGCGGGCCGAGGACCCGGCTGAGCCAGAACACGATGGGCGCGGCATACCGCCCGACCCGGTACGCGTGCTGGCGGCCGATCGTGCGCGGCGCGACGCCGATGACGACGAACAGGATCACCGTCATCACGGCGGCGGTGAAGGTGGCGCCCCAAGCCGTGCCGAAGGCGTCCACGGCGACGAGGGTGACCATGACGGTGGCGACGAGTTCGCACGCCATCCGCAGAAGCAGCAACAGGTTGAGGTGGCGTACCACGTCGCCGGCGATGACTTGGAGAGTCGCGGCGCCCCGCTGACCCTCCTTGGCCATCTCACCGGCGCGGGCCGGAGACACCACGCCGAGCGCGGCCTCCGTCATGGCCACCAACCCGGCGACGACAACGAGCGCTGCCGCCGTCCAGATCAACGGACCGTCGGACATCAGCGGCCGCGCCCCCGCCAACTGTTGAGCAGCTTGGCCTGCAGGCCGAACATCTCGCGCTCCTCCTCAGGCTCGGCGTGGTCGAAGCCGAGCAGGTGCAGTACGCCGTGGACGGTCAACATCTGCAGCTCGTTGGCCATGGTGTAGTCGGGCGACGGCGTCGGGGCGGGCGCGTCGGGCTGGCGCATCCGCGGGTCGTCGGAGCCGAACTGGGCCGCCTGACGGCTGGCCACCTCGGGGCAGAGCACGATGTCGCCGAGCAGCGCGGGCTCGGCCCGTCCCTCGGCCGGACCGTGGTCGATCGTCTCCTCGTCCATCGGGAACGCCAGGACGTCGGTCGGGCCGTCGCCGCCCATCCAGCGGTGGTTCAGCTCGGTCATGTAGTCGACGTCGACCAGCAGCACGGACAGCTCGGCGAGCGGGTTCACGCCCATCTCGTCGAGGGCGTGCCGGGCGACGGCGACGATCTCGTCGGCGTCGACCTCGAAGCCGGACTCGTTGGCGATCTCGATGGACATGGCGTCATTTTCCTTCATCGGGCCGACCTCGTTCCCGGCGGCCCGGCTTTCGCCGGACCACCGGGGCAGGTTCAGCGCCGGCGGCCGGCCCGCCGCGGCTGCAGGTTGTGCGGCATCTGGGTGGCGTTCTGCTCGGCGTCCCACTTGGCGTACGCGTCGACGATCTCGCCCACCAGCCGGTGGCGGACGACGTCGGCGCTGGTCAGCTTGGAGAAGTGGACGTCGTCGAGGCCTTCCAGGATGTCCTGGACGACCCGCAGGCCGCTGCTCGTGCCGCCGGGCAGGTCGACCTGCGTGACGTCACCGGTGACGACGACCTTCGAGCCGAAGCCGAGCCGGGTCAGGAACATCTTCATCTGCTCGGGCGTGGTGTTCTGGGCCTCGTCGAGGATGATGAAGGCGTCGTTGAGCGTCCGGCCCCGCATGTACGCCAGCGGCGCGACCTCGATCGTGCCCTGGGTCATCAGCCGCGGGATGGACTCGGGGTCGATCATGTCGTGCAGCGCGTCGTAGAGCGGCCGCAGGTAGGGGTCGATCTTCTCGTTGAGCGTGCCGGGCAGGAAGCCCAGTCGCTCACCCGCCTCGACCGCCGGCCGGGTCAGGATGATCCGGGTGATCTCCTTGGCCTGGAGCGCCTGGACCGCCTTGGCCATGGCCAGGTAGGTCTTGCCGGTACCCGCCGGGCCGATGCCGAACACGATGGTGTGCTCGTCGATGGCGTCGACGTAGCGCTTCTGACCGACGGTCTTCGGCCGGATCGTCCGGCCGCGCCGGGACAGGATGTTGAGCGTCAGCACCTCCGCCGGACGCTCGGCCTCACCGGAGGTGAGCATGCCGATGCTGCGACGGACCACGTCTTCGGTCAGCGTCTCGCCCTTCTCGATCAGTTCCAGGAGTTCGGTGAACACCCGCTCGGCCAACGCGTTCTCGGCCGCCGGGCCGGAGATGGTGATCTCGTTTCCGCGCACGAGGACGTCACTGACGAGGGACTTCTCCAGAAGCCGGAGGATGCCGTCGCCCGCGCCCAAGAGCTTGACCATCGCGTGCGGGTCAGTCACGGTCAACTTCGTCTGCACCCGCTCGGGGGTCTGCTGGTTGCTCGAAATGGTCTCTGTCATGGGCTGGCGCTACGGCCTTCTCGCACCTGCTCTCCCTGCTCCCTGCCGGCTCCCGGCGCACTTCCCGGGCACTCCGGCGTCCGGTGGACTCCATGGTACCGGGCGTCGCCACCGGAATTCCCGCCCTGATCTGGAGGAAAACGTCGCCGGCCGCCGCCACATTCCCCGTACGCCCGTTCGAGCGGGGTGGATCAGCCCGCGAGCGCACCCAGCGGACGCCCGGCCAGCACGTGGGCGTGCACGTGCGGCACCTCCATGCCGCTGTCCGGCCCGGTGTTGAAGATCGTCCGGAAACCGGGCTCGACGACACCCTCCGCCCGCGCCACCTCCGCGACCGCGGCGAGCAGCGCGCTCGCGGCGGCGGGATCGGACGCCAGCGCCAGGACGTCGTCGAAGTGCTGCTTCGTGATCACCAGGACGTGGACGGGGGCCTTCGGCCGGATGTCGCGGAAGGCGAGCACGGCGTCGGTCTCGTACACCACGGTCGCGGGGATCTCGCCCGCCACGATCCGGCAGAACAGGCAATCGGTCACGTTCAGCAATATACGACCCACGAGTCGATCACCTGCTCAGGGAATCGATCAGGCAGCTACGGACACGACAGGCCGGTCGATCACGCCCGTTAGTTCATGATCGCGCGGGAAGGGAGGGAGTCGGGGTGGGTCAGCAGGGGGAGGGGGTCCAGTCGGCCAGGTAGGCGGGGATGGTGAACGACGCCGGGTCGGTCACCTGCGGCCGGTCGGCGTCCGGGGACCCGGGCGGCAGCGCGCCGGGTCCGGTGTTGGCGTATTCGCCGAACCGGGCGTCGCGCCAGGAGAATCCGGACATGTCGGTCCACGGTGCGCTCTTGATCGCGGCGGGCAGGCTGCTGTCGCGGATGACGACCTGGGCCTGGGCGTTCGGGTCGTTGCTCGGGTGCCAGGGGCGGCCGAGGTAGTAGCTCTGCGCCGGGGCGTCGCTGGTCAGCGTCGAGTGGATGATCAGGAAGCCGTGCGGGTTGAAGAGCTGTGTGCTCGCCGCGGTGAAGTAGCCGGCCGGGTTCAGCCCGCGGTCGAGGCCATGGATGCGTACGTGGTCGAAGACGGCGGTGGCGCGGCCGAAGATGAAGTCGACGTCGCCCTCCACGTAGGAGTTGCGAACGTAGACCCGGGCGGTCGCGGTGACGACGGCGGTGTCGACGTAGAGCGTGTCCTGGTTGCCGAGGAACCGCACGTTGTCGAACAGGATCCGGTCGCCGGTCGTCTTCACCGCGACCGCCTGCTTGCCGCTGATCTCCGGATGCCCGGCCTCGTCGAAGTCGTTGGCGAACGTGACGTCCCGCGCGATGAAGTCGCTGCCCTTCAAGGTGACCGTCGCGCTTCCGGTGGTGCCGTAGGTCGTGCCGTCCGGCTTGAGGCAGCCGTTGCAGTGGTTCTCGACGATCACCACGTCGGCGGCCCGGCCGGTCGTGCCGACGATCGCGAGGTTCGGCTTGTCCGTGGGCACCGTGACGGTGCCGCGATACACGCCGGGACGGACCCGGATGGTGACGCGAGCAGGGCTGCCGGTGGGTGCGGCGTCCACCGCGGACTGCACGGTCGGGAACTCGCCGGCCGGGTCGACCGTGATGGTCTCCTCACGGCCCGCGCGACCCGCCCCCGCCAGGTCGCGCAACACTCGCGCCAGCTGGGCGGGCGCGTGCACGGTGGCGCGCAGGGTCGGGGTCCAGCCGGCGTCGGCGCCGAGCTGCTCTACATTCGCCGAGTTGTACGCCGAAAGCAGATCCACGACAGCGCCGTTCACGAGGTTGTCCGACGCCGTTATCGCGGTGCCCTTCCAGTACTTGATGATCTTCGCGGGGTCGACGCCGTCGGCCAGTTCGAAGGCGTTGTGCTGGGCGACGATGGCCGAGTTGACGCCGACGCCCCAGCTGTAGGAGTACGCGTCGGGATCGGTGACCTGATACAGGTTGTCGTAGACGTCGACCTGGCCGAAGCGTACGCGTGGCACCCGCTGGCCGGAGTTGCGATAGATGTTGTGGTGAATGGTGACGTGCAGCTTGCCCTCGTCGCCGTTGGTGGTCTTGTCGGTGTTGCCGATGAGGTGGGTCTTGTCGTGGTCGGCGAAGACGTTCCACGACATCGTCACGAAGTCGCTGCCCCGGATCAGGTCGACGAGGCCGTCGTGCCATTGATAGGGCCGTCCGAAGTAGAGCGGCTGGGTGGAGTCGGGATAGCGGCCGTCGCTGAAGGTGTTGTGGTCGATCCAGACGTGCGTCGACGCGTAGGTCAGCGTGATCGCGTCGTACTCGGAGTTCCAGTTGCCCTCGGCGCCGTCGGTCGGGTCCCAGCTCGGGAAGCAGTCGACGGGGGCCTCGATGTCGAGGTTGCGGATCACCACGTTGTCGGCCGCGCTGAGCATCAGGTTCATCCCGGACAGGCGAGCGCCGCCACCGAGGCCGTAGATCGTGGTGTTGCCGTAGACCCGGATCTTCGTGTCGGCGGACTGCCTCGCCTGGGAGGCCGCGCGAGCGGTCTCGAGCGGGCCACTCGGCTTCGTCGTCCGGCCCCACACCGCCGGGTCGTACGCCGCGAGGTACGCCTCCCGTGTGTAGCCGGGGTCGGCGTACTTCGCGCAGTTGTCCGGGGCGGCGTCGCCGTCGACCTTGCCTGCCACGTAGACCATCCGGGGCGCGGTGTCGGTGCCGTCGCCGAGCGCGGCGATCAGCCCGGCTCGGTCGCGTACGACGAAGGTGTGCGCGGCGTCGGCCGCTCCCCCACCGGTCGTCCCCGTCGTCGCCGACGCCCATCCGTCGTCGGCGGGCAAGGCGTCACGGCCGGGGCCGGCCTGGGGACCCTGGGCGGTGGCGGGGGCCGGCCCGGCGGTCAGCCCGAGGGCGACGAGCGAGACGGCGAGCACCAGACGTGTCGTACGCATGCCGAGCACGTTACGAAAGCCGACCGGACCCACCAATAATTCTGCACATGCAGATGTATCGAATAGCTTGATCGCCGCCGAAGTGGCCTGTCAAGCCGACTTATCCGACTAGGTCGTCGAGGTTTGCAACCGTTTGCAGTTGCAGTCTCACCACCGGCCGAGCCGGGTGTTCAGCAGGCTGATCGCCGCCACCCCGGCCGTCGACGTACGCAGCACGTTGTCGCCCAACCGCACCGGCACCGCACCGGCCTCCGTGAACGTGGCCAATTCGTCCGGGGCCACGCCGCCTTCCGGCCCGACGACCAGGATCAGGTCACCATTGTCCGGCAGGTCGACGGCCGCCAGGCGTACACCTGCCTCCTCGTGCAGGACGAACGCGGACCCGGAGCCGGGGAACGCTTGCGTGAGCCGCCAGGAGTGCAGTCTGCTGATCCGCGCGGCGAGTTGCTTGGTGGAAACGTCGGGTGCGCCGCCCACGGCCGGGACCCACGCGCGGCGGGCCTGTTTGGCCGCTTCGCGGGCGGTGGCCGCCCACTTGTCGCGGGACTTGGCGCCACGATCGCCGCGCCACTGGGTGACGCTGCGTGCGGCCGCCCAGGGCAGGATCTCGTCCACGCCGACCTCGGTCATCGCCTGCACGGCCAGTTCGCCCCGATCGCCCTTGGCCAGGCCCTGCGCGACGATCAGACGCGGTTGTGGCGCATCGGTGAGCGCGGCCTGACCCACGTCGAGCAGCAGGGAGCCCTTGGCGGCCGAGACCACCGTAGCCGGGGCGAGGCCGCCCAGCCCGTCGCCGAGCAGCAACTCCTCCCCCGGCCGGAGCCGCTGCACATCGGCGGCGTGCCGTCCTTCCGCACCTTCCAGGACGAACTGCCCGATCGCGGGCAGCGCGTCGACCAGGAACAGCGGCCTGCTCACGGCGGTCAGTGACCGTTGAACGCGTTGCGCAGCGAGCTGAAGAACCCGCCGGTCTGCTTCGCCAGCTCCGCCATCTCCTCGCCGCGGGACTTGGCGAACTCCCGGAGCATGCGCTCCTGCTCGGGCGTGATCTTCGTCGGAGTACGCACGTCCAAGTGCACGAACAGGTCACCGCGAGCGCTGCCCCGCAGGTGCGGCACGCCCCGGCCCTTGATCCGGACCGTGGCCCCGGCCTGGGTGCCGGCCTTGACGTCGACCTGCTCCTCGGTGTCCAGCGTCTTTATGGTGAGCCGGGTCCCCAAGGCCGCCGCCGTCATCGGCACCGTCACCTTGCAGTGCAGGTCGTTGCCCTTGCGGGCGAAGACGTCGTGCGGGCGCTCGTGGATCTCGACGTAGAGGTCGCCGGGCTGGCCGCCGCCGGGGCCGACCTCGCCCTGCTGGGCCAGCCGGATGCGCATGCCGTCCTCGACCCCGGCCGGGATCTTCACGGTCAGCGTCCGCCGCGTACGCACCCGGCCCTCGCCGCCGCAGGTGGCGCACGGGTGCGGGATGGTCGTGCCGAAGCCCTGGCAGGCCGCGCACGGGCGGGTCGAGACGACCTGGCCGAGGAAGGTGCGCTGAACCGACTGGACCTCGCCCTTGCCGTGACAGATGTCGCACGTCACGGGATGGGTGCCGGCCGCCGTGCCGGCGCCCGAACAGGTCGAGCAGAGCACCGCGGTGTCGACGGTCAGCGGAGCCTCGACGCCGAAGGCGGTCTCCTGCAGTTCGAGGTCGAGCCGGATGATGGCGTCCGCCCCCGGCCGTACGCGTGGCCGCGGCCCACGCGCGCTCGCGCCGCCGAAGAACGCGTCCATGATGTCCTGGAACCCGACGAACGGGCCGCCGGCGCCGGGACCGCCGCCCATGCCGCCGCCACCGGGCGCGAGCGGGTCGCCGCCGAGGTCGACGATCTGTCGCTTGTGGTCGTCGGACAGGACCTCGTACGCGGCGTTGATCTCCTTGAAGCGGTCCTGCGCCTCGGGGTCCGGGTTGACATCAGGGTGGTATTGCCGCGCCAGCTTGCGATAAGCCCGCTTGATGTCGTCCGCGGTGGCGTCCTTGTGCACACCCAGGATGCCGTAGTAGTCCTTGGCCACGTGATCCTCTTCAGTTCTGTGCGAGTAGGTCGCCCACATACCGGGCCACGGCCCGGACGGTGGCGATCGTGCCGGGGTAGTCCATCCGGGTCGGGCCGAGCACGCCCATCCCGCCGACGATCTGCCCGCCCGGTCCGTATCCGGTGCTCACGATGGAGGTCGCGCGCAGATCGGCGTATTCGTTCTCGTCACCGATGCTGACCCGGGTCGACCCGGACTGCTCGCCGATCAGCTTGAGGAGGATGACCTCCTCCTCCAGCGCCTCGAGCACCGGCCGGATCGAACCGGCGAAGTCCAGCATGCTCGCGCGGGTCAAGTTGGCCGTGCCGGCCAGCGCGATCCGCTCCTCGTGCCGCTCGACCAGGGTCTCCAGCAGGATGCTGGCCAGCGTGGTCATGGCCGGGCGCAGGTCGTCGGAGACCTCCTCGACCAGCGTCTGGACCAGGGGCGGTGTCTGGGTCAGCGGCTGACCGCCGAGCTTGGCATTGATGATCCGGCGCAGCTCCAGCACGTCCTCGGCCGGCAGCGTGCCCGGGATGTCGACTTGGCGCTGCTCGACCCGGCCGGTGTCGGTGATCATCACCAACATCATCCGGGTGGTCGACAACGGGACCAGCTCCAGGTGCCGGACCTTGGACCGGGACAGCGACGGATACTGCACCACGGCGACCTGCCGGGTCAGCTGCGCCAGGAGGCGTACGGTGCGGTGCACGACGTCGTCGAGGTCCACCGCGCCCAGCAGAAAGCGCTCGATCGCCCGGCGCTCGGCCGGCGAGAGCGGCTTGATCTTCGACAGCCGGTCGACGAAGAGGCGATAGCCGGCGTCGGTCGGGACACGACCGGCGCTGGTGTGCGGCTGCCGGATGTAGCCCTCCTCCTCGAGGACGGCCATGTCGTTGCGGACGGTCGCCGGGGAGACGCCTAGCGAGTGCCGTTCCACCAAAGACTTGCTGCCGACCGGTTCCTGGGTCGACACGTAGTCCTCGATGATGGCGCGCAGTACGTCGAGCTTGCGATCGTCGAGTCCCACCGGCGCACCTCCCTGCCCTTCGCGGTCGGGCCCCCGGCCCTGGAGAGGGTCGGGCCGCGGCTCGATTCTGGCACTCGTACGCCGCGAGTGCCAGTTTACCGGGCGTTCGTCTCGCTCGGCGGGCTGCGGTATCGCCCCTTGGTCGTCATGGGTGACGAAGCCGCCGAAATCGCCCGGCCGCCCGTCTACCGGCGACGATTCACTGGACATTTGGCCGCCTTAGTGTCGCCAACCAGTCGAATGCGAGCTCTGGCGGATATTGATCTGTGGGCTTACCGTGTCGCGCATGAGTGAAACCCCCACCCCTCCGGGGACGCCGGACCCCGAGCCGCCGGCTGCCCCTCAATACGACGCGCCGCCGCCTCCCCCGGTGACGGGCTCCACGCCGCCTCCGCCGGTCGCCGGTCAGGTCGCGCCGGTCGGCTATGCGAACTCCGACGAAAAGACGTGGGCGCTCGTCGCCCATTTCGGTGGCGCCATCACGGGCTTCATCGCGCCGCTGGTCGTGTTCCTGGTCAAGGGCAACGAGTCGCCGACCGTACGCGCGCACTCGGTCGCGGCGCTGAACTTCCAGATCCTCTGGAACATCATCAGCTTCGTGTCGTACATCATCGCGACGTGCCTCGGCTGGCTGATCCTGCCGCTGGTGCTGTTCCTCGTCCCGGTCTTCCCGTTTGTGATCGCGATCATCGCCGGGCTCAAGGCGAACGAGGGCCAGCTGTACAAGTACCCGGCCACCATCGAGCTGATCAAGTAAGCAGCTCGCGGATGACCGCATCCGCCAGGAGACGGCCGCGCAGGGTCAACATCGCGCGGCCGTCGGCATATTCGACATCGTCGAGCAGACCATCGGCCCGCGCGCGCTCGGCTGCCGCCGGACCGTCGTCTCTCAGCTCGGCGAGCGGATAGCCGTCGCGCAGTCGAAGCCGCAGCATCACGTCCTCGACGTACTTGTCGGCGTCGCTCAGCAGCTCCCGGCCGGCCCCGGGCGATTGACCGTCCGCGAGCAGCTTGGCGTAGTGCGCCGGGCGTTTGACGTTCCACCACCGGACTCCGCCGACGTGTGAGTGCGCGCCCGGCCCGACCCCCCACCAGTCGCCGCCGGTCCAGTAGAGCAGGTTGTGCGCGCAGCGGGCCGCCGCCGAGGCCGCCCAGTTCGAGACCTCGTACCAGCCCAGGCCGGCTCCGCTCAACGCGTTCTCCGCGGCCAGGTAGCGGTCTGCGGCCACGTCGTCACTGGGCATCGGCACCTCGCCCCGGCGGATCCGTGCGGCCAGCCGCGTCCCGTCCTCCACGATCAAGGAGTACGCGCTCACGTGGTCGACCCCGGCGGCGACGGCGGCCTGCAGCGAAGCCTCGAAGTCGTCCGCGGTCTCGCCGGGCGTCCCGTAGATGAGGTCGAGGTTGACGTGCTCGAAGCCCGCCTCGCGCGCCTCGGTGGCCGCGGCGGTGGCCCGGCCCGGCGTGTGGCGACGATCCAGCACCCGCAGCACGTGCGCGGCGGCCGACTGCATGCCCAGGGAGATCCGGGTGAAGCCGGCCTTCCGCAGCCGAGCCAATGAGGCCGGGTCGACGGACTCGGGGTTCGCCTCCGTGGTGACTTCGGCTCCGGGCGCGAGGCCCCAGGTCCGGTCGACGGCGTCGAGGAGCCGGGCCAGGTCGTCTGGAGGAAGCAGCGTCGGAGTGCCGCCGCCGACGAAGACCGTCCGAACCGGCCCCGCCTCCGGCAGTACGCGTCGCGCCAGCTCGATCTCGGCCAGCGCCGCGCTGACGTAGTCGCCCTGCGCCAGCCCGCTCTCGGTCGGGGTGTACGTGTTGAAGTCGCAGTAACCACAGCGGCTAGCGCAGAACGGGACGTGGAGGTAGACGCCGAAGTCACGCTCGCGTACGCCGTCGAGCGCCGTCGCGGGCAGCTCGCCGGAGGTCGGGACGGGCTCACCGTCGGGCAGCGTGGCTGGCATGAGTACCAGTCTGCCCCAGCGCTGGACTTGAACGACCGTTAACCTGACGGGCATGGCTCTGATTCAGGCGGTGCACTCCGGCGGGGTGGCCACCATCACGCTCGACAGCCCGGCCAACCGCAACGCGCTGTCCCTCGCCCTGCTGGCGGAGATGACGACGGCCCTGGACGCGGCCGCCGCCGACGACGGCGTACGCCTCGTCGAGCTGCGTCACACCGGTCCGGTGTTCTGCTCGGGGGCCGATCTCAAGGAGACCCAGGCCGGCGACGGCGACGGTTTGCCGGTCGCCCGCCTCGGCGAGGTGCTGGAGGCGCTGGCCGGGCATCCGAAACCGGTGCTGGCGGTGGTCGCCGGTCCGGCCCGTGCGGGCGGGCTGGGCCTGATGGCGGCGGCTGACGTCACGGTCTGCGCCGACACCGCGCACTTCGCCTTCACCGAGGTACGCCTCGGCGTGGTCCCGTCGGTGATCTCGGCGGTCGTCCTGCCCCGGCTGACCTCCCGGGCGGCGTCGGAACTGTTCCTCACCGGTGACGTCTTCGACGGCCCGCGCGCGGAGCAGATCGGCCTGGTCAGTCGTAGCGTGCCCGCCGACGCCCTCGAACCGGCGGCGGCGGCGTTCCGCGAGTCTCTGCTGCGGGGCGGCCCGGACGCGCTGCGGGCGACCAAGCGGCTGCTACGGGAACACCCGATCGGAATGGCTCAGCTGACCGCGTTGTCGGTCAAGCACTTCAGCTCCGCCGAGGGGCGCGAAGGCGTGGCCGCCGCACGGGAGAAGCGCGACCCGTCCTGGCTCCGCTGACGCCCGATGCCCGCCTTCGGCGCGCTCCCCTGGGCGCTGGATCAGGGATCTGGGTCGAATCTTGGGCCAAGATTCGACCGGTATCCCTGATCCAGCGCAACTGAGTCCAGCGCTCCAGAGGGAGGCTGGCGGGAGGTGTTTCGGGGTTAGAGTGGTCGGCGTGACGAGGGCGGCACGCGGGACACTGGTGGGGCTGGTGATCGTCGCCGTGCTGGGCGCGCTCGCGCTCTACTTCGTCGCCAAGGGCGGCTCGCCGTCCTTCCGTCTGCCGCAGTCGGCCGGCTGCAAGGTGTCCGACGCGGAGACCGAGGTCCGGCTGGACCTGACCCAGATGAGCAACGCCGCGACCATCACCGCGGTCGGCATCGGGCGGAAGGTGCCCGATCGGGCGGTCGTCGTCGCGCTGGCCACCGCGTTGCAGGAATCGAAGCTGGAGAACCTCGACGGCGGCGACCGCGACTCGATCGGCCTCTTCCAGCAGCGGCCCAGCCAGGGCTGGGGCACGCCCGACCAGATCGCCGACCCGAGATACGCCGCGAAGAAGTTCTACACCGCCCTGTTGAAGGTCAAGGGCTGGCAGAAGATGCGGGTCACCGAGGCCGCCCAGAAGGTGCAGCGGTCGGCGTACCCGGAGGCATATCAGAAGTGGGCCGACGAGGCCGAGGTGATCGCGAACGCCCTCCTGGGGAAGGTGTCCGCCGCCGTACGCTGCACGCTGCCCGACGGCGACGGCGAGGCGACCGACACCGCCGCGATCGGGTCGCTGGCCGAGGCGATGAAGCTCGATTACGGCACGATCTCGGCCACCGCCGACGACGGGGCGAAGGCGGTGCTCGTCAGCGCGGCCGACGCCACCAAGGGCTGGGCATACGCGCACTGGCTGGTGGCGCGAGCCGCCGATCACCGCGTGGCCAGCGTGACCTTCGCCGGCCGGGTGTGGACCGCGGACTCGGGCGAGTGGAAGCCCGCCGCGGTGAACGACGCCTCCCGCGTGATCGCAGCGCTCTGAGCGGCCCGTGCGGCGTCCCACCACGTGGGAAACCCGGCAGACGGCACCGCCGTGCCTCGAATCCAGCACATCGGACATTTACCGCGAGCCTCATCAACCGCCGGTGACGGCGAATTAGCGCAGCGTAAGCACTGTGCGCAGGAGGCGATCTCGGTCTGAACAACGCCAGGAACGCGAGTTACCATCGCGCTTTGTGTCCGGCCGAGCCCGAGCAGCGGTCCCGACCGGTCCCTCCCAGACCGCTTACCACCCTAGGGGAGACATGGCGAAGAAGGACTACGGCTATGGCCTCACCGGCTACGAGCCGATCAGCGAGGTCGATCGCAAGGAGTTCCACGAGCAGGGCTTCCTGCTGCTGCGCAACGTGCTGACCGAGGAGCACCGGGCCGACCTGGAAGCGGCGGTCGACCGGGTCTACGCCGAGGAGCTGGAGGCGGGCCGGCACAAGGACGGCACCGTTCACCTGCTCGGCTTCCTCAACCGGGACGAGCTGTTCGGCGACCTGCTGACGCACCCCAAGGTCCTTCCGTACATGTGGGGCCTCGCCGGCTGGAACATCTACTCGCACCACAACCACCTCGACGTGACCCCGCCGGCCAAGGAGCCGGAGAAGCCCTACTGGGGCTGGCACCAGGATGGTTACCGGCAGAACTCCGACCCGGAGACGATGGACCCCAACCTGCCGCGGCCGATGTTCTCGCTGAAGATCGCGTACGTGCTCTCCGACCTGTCGGAGACCGGGCGCGGTGCGACCAAGGTGATCCCGGGCAGCCACCTGGTGAACTCGCTGCCCCGCCCGGCCGACCTCTCGGTGCACAACCCCGACCCCGAGGGCACCGTCGAGATCACCGCGAACCCCGGTGACGCGTTCATCTTCGACCGCCGCCAGTGGCACTCCCGGTCGACGAACCTCTCCACGATCACGCGGAAGATGCTGTTCGTCGGCTACACCTACCGCTGGATCCGCCACCTGGACGCGATCGACTTCGACCCCAACGGCGAGTGGTACGCCAACCGCACCCCCGTGCAGCGTCAGCTGCTCGGCGAGGCGCCGCACTCGGCGAACTACTGGGGCATCAACTGGGACGGTTACATCGACGACGAGATCCCGCTGCGCAAGGAGCTGAAGGAGCGGGGGCTGCTCGACCGCTCCATCCCCTGGCTGCGCTGACCGAACTGAACATGAGAACGGGGGCCCCGCCGGGGCCCCCGTTTCGCGTCTAGGTGACCTACTCGTAGATGGCGTGCGGCGGTACGCAGCCGCCGAGCACGTTCGCCGGGCTGTTGATCGCCGGCGACAGGCCCACGAGGGAGATCAGCGAGTCCTGCTCGCAGACCTGCAACGGCAGGACGTCCAGCACGACGTTGCTGAGCAGCGGAATGTCCGCCTGCGGCTCGCGTACGCTGATCTTGTTGTTGCTGTCGCGGCAGGTGCCCGTGACGGTGGTCGGCGAGTCGAAGCCGGCCGAGACGCCCAGCCCCATGACGGCGGTGGAGCCGCAGACCTGCCAGGCGGCCGCGTTGACGACCGAGCCGGACAGCAGGGAGACGAGGCTGTTCGGGCCGCCCAGGTTCTTGCCGTCGGTGATCTGCGTGTTGGCGTTGTCGCAGTCGCCTACGACGGTCGCCGGGGAGTTGACCGCCGCCTGGAGGCCGACGCCGGCCACCACGTTGGAGCCGCAGACCTGCCACGGCAGGGCGTTGACCGACGTGTCGTCCAAAATGGAGATGACGCCCGGCCCGGTGTCCTGCTTGAGCCGGACGTTGGCGTTGGTGCAGTCGCCCAGCTGCGTGTGCGGCGTACCCGAGGTGACCACCGCGCCGGGGCCGGCGACCGCGTTCGAGCCGCAGATCTGCCACGCGGCCGCGTTGATCGAGGAGCCCGTGCCGATCGTGATGAGCGGCTGGAAGAACGGCTCGCCCACCTTGTCCAGCGCCTTCGCGGCACCGGTGGTCGCGGTGGCGGTCGTGACGGACGCGTCGCCGTGCTGCGTCGCCAAGCCGGGCGCCGCGGCGGCGGGTGCGCCGATCGCGGCCACGGTCGCGAGCGCGCCGACGGCGACCGCCCCCACCTTTCTCACCTGCATGGTCACTCCTCGTACTGGAGATTGGTCCAAATAAAGTGGACAAATGCTTCTAAATGCTGCAAACACTGCACTTTGGGTAACGACCCGAAGCTGATCTCGTTACCGCGTACCAGTCCGGACATGGGAGTGGGGCGGATCCTCAAGATCCGCCCCACAGGGAACTGTCCGCGTACGCCGAACCCGACGTCAGTCGATGATCGTGTCGGCGTTGTGGCAGGCGCCGAAGACCGTGGTGCTCGACTGCAGGGCGACGGTGCCGCCGACACCCGCGACCGAGTTGGAGCCGCAGATCTGCCACGGCGCCACGTTGATCGAGGTGTTGTCCAGGACGGAGATGACCGAGGTCGGGTCGTCCTGGGTGATCTTCACGGTCGCGTTGCGGCAGTCGCCGAAGACCGCGTCGGGCGAGCTGCTGACGACGGTGCCGCCGACGCCGGCCACGACGTTGGAGGCGCAGACCTGCCAGCTGGCGGCCTGGACCGCCGAGCCGTCACCGACGGTCGCCAGCGACTGGGGCTCGACGTCCCACGGCGCACCCCAGCCCATGCCGGCCTTGGGCGACGCCGCCGCCGTCCGGACGACGTGCATCTTCTTGTTCAGCAGGGCGTCCTTGCGGGCGCTGAAGGCGGCGCGGACCACGTCGGTCTGGTCGCCGCCGACACCGGCCAGCTTGGCGGCGAGCTGCTGCCGCTTGGCCGCGACGCGCTGCTGCTTGGCCTGCTGCTTGGCGGCCTTGAAGGCCGCCTTCTGCTGCGCGGTCGGCTTGGTACGCGCGGTGGCGACCGTGCCGGCCTCGGTGTAGTTGCCGTCGGGGCCGCTGATCACGATGTTCGAGTTGTCGCAGCCGCCCAGCACGGTCGCCGGGGTCTGGAGCGCGACCGTGCCGCCGACGCCCGCGACGCCGTTCGAGCCGCAGAACTGCCACGACGCGGCGGCGATCGCCGTGTCGTTCAGCGCGCCGATGACCGGCGGAACGGTGTCCTGCTTCAGCCAGATGTTGGCGTTGGTGCAGCCGTCGAGCACGGTGGTCGGGCTGCTGGAGTTGATGACCCCGCCGACGCCGGCCATGACGTTGGACGCACAGATCTGCCACGCGGCGGCGTTCGCGACGGAACCGGTGCCGGCGGAGACCAGGGACTGCTGCGGGCCATCCCACGGGGCCTGCCACATGTCACGGGCAGCGCCGAGGAAGGGCGAGGCGACCTCACGCATCGACTGCGCCTTGGCCTCGGTGGTGTGGGCGGAAGCGGCGGCGGGAGCACCGATCACCGCGACGGTCGCGAGCGCGCCAAAGGCAACAGCTCCGGCCTTCTTAATCTGCATTGTCACTCCTTGTGCACATAGGTCCGCTTCAGCCCCGGCAATTCGGGCGAAAGCGGCAAACACTGCACTTGGGGTAACGATGGGTTGACGCCGACGTTACTCAGCGAACTGATCTTTTCTACAAAGGATCTGGACGGCGTCTGTGAGCGCGCGGTCCATCGTGCCGAACGCCATGGGAGGTGGTGTCACCAGCGAAAACCAGGCCAGCTCCGACGATTCCTCGGGGTCCAGCGTGATCTCGCCGCCGGGCAACCGGGCCAGCCAGAAGCAGTCCAGCACCGGCAGCAGCTCGTCCTGGAACAGGTAGCTCCCCACGTACATCCCGACGAAGTCGCCCAGGACGACGTCCACACCGAGTTCCTCGCGGCCCTCGCGGATCGCGGCCTCCGCCGGCTCCTCCCAGCCGTCGCAGAACCCGCCGGGCGTCTCCCACAGCCCCGCCTGCGGGTCGCGGGCCCGTTTCAGGGCCAGGAACCTCCCCGCGCCGTCGTGCACGATCAGGCTCGCGGTGGGTCTCGCATTCACATACAGCTGGTACGCACAACGCCCACACGTGCTCGGCGGGGCGGCTTGGAGGGCCGCCCCGCATCGTGGGCAGAACATCACTTGCGCCCGGACTTGCCGGACGAGTCACCACTGTCCGACGTCGACAGCGCGGCGATGAAGGCCTCCTGCGGCACCTCGACGCGGCCGACCATCTTCATGCGCTTCTTGCCTTCCTTCTGCTTCTCCAGCAGCTTGCGCTTCCGGGTGATGTCACCGCCGTAGCACTTGGCCAGCACGTCCTTGCGGATGGCGCGGATCGTCTCGCGGGCGATGATCCGGGAGCCGATGGCCGCCTGGATCGGCACCTCGAACTGCTGCCGCGGAATCAGTTCGCGCAGCTTCGCGGCGATGGTCGTGCCGTACGTGTAGGCCTTGTCCTTGTGGACGATCGCGGAGAAGGCGTCGACCGTCTCCCCCTGCAGCAGGATGTCCACCTTGACCAGGTCGGCCGACTGCTCGCCGGACGGCTCGTAGTCGAGGCTGGCGTACCCCTTGGTCCTGGACTTGAGCTGGTCGAAGAAGTCGAAGATGATCTCGCCGAGCGGCAGCACGTAGCGCAGCTCGACGCGGTCCGCGGACAGGTAGTCCATGCCTTGCAGCGTGCCGCGGCGACCCTGGCAGAGTTCCATGATCGCGCCGACGTAGTCGTTGGGCGCGAGGACCGTGACCCGGGCGACCGGCTCGAAGACCTCGGCGACCTTGCCCACCGGGTACTCGCTGGGGTTGGTGACGACGACCTCCTTGCCGTCCTCCAGCAGCACGCGGTAGACCACGTTGGGTGCGGTGGCGATGAGGTCGAGGCCGAACTCCCGCTCGAGCCGCTGCTGGATGATCTCCAGGTGCAGCAGGCCGAGGAAGCCGACGCGGAAGCCGAAGCCCAGCGCCGCCGACGACTCCGGCTCGTAGACCAGCGCGGCGTCGTTCAGCTTGAGCTTGTCCAGCGCCTCACGCAACGCCGGGTAGTCCGAGCCGTCGATCGGGTAGAGCCCCGAGTACACCATCGGCTTGGGGTCTTTGTAGCCGCCGAGCGACTCCTTGGCCGGCTTGGCGTTGATCGTGACCGTGTCACCGACTCGCGACTGGCGTACGTCCTTCACGCCGGTGATGAGGTAACCCACCTCGCCCACGCCGAGCGCACCCGACTTCACCGGCTCCGGCGAGATGACGCCCAGCTCCAGCAGCTCGTGCACCGCGCCGGTGGACATCATGCGGATCCGGTCGCGCGCCTCGATGCGGCCGTCGACGACCCGGACGTAGGTCACCACACCGCGGTAGATGTCGTAGACGGAGTCGAAGATCATGGCCCGCGCGGGCGCGGCGGCGTCGCCGATCGGCGTCGGCAGCCGCCGCACGATCTCGTCCAGCAGATGCGGTACGCCGACTCCGGTCTTGCCCGAGACCTTCAGGACCTCGTCGGGCAGGCAGCCGACCAGGTTCGCCAGCTCCTCGGCGTACTTCTCCGGCTGGGCCGCCGGCAGGTCGATCTTGTTCAGCACCGGGATGATCGTGAGGTCGTTCTCCATGGCCAGATAGAGGTTGGCCAGCGTCTGCGCCTCGATCCCCTGCGCGGCGTCGACCAGCAGGATCGCGCCCTCGCAGGCGGCCAGGCTGCGGGAGACCTCGTAGGTGAAGTCGACGTGCCCCGGGGTGTCGATCATGTTGAGGACGACCGTCTCGCCGGTCCGCTCCCCCTCCCGCACGGTCCACGGCATGCGGACCGCCTGCGACTTGATCGTGATGCCGCGCTCCCGCTCGATGTCCATGCGGTCGAGGTACTGGGCCCGCATCTGGCGCGGGTCGACCACCTCGGTCAGCTGCAACATCCGGTCGGCCAGCGTTGATTTGCCATGGTCGATGTGTGCGATGATGCAGAAGTTCCGGATGGCACCGGGGTCGGTGGTACCGGGCTGGTTCACACCGGGCGTCGGAGGCACGGATCGTCCGTTTCGTCGTCAGATGGGATGGGGCTGCGGCTGCAGCTCGCCTCTATGATCCCATGCTCCCGGGTCGTCTCCCACGGGCCGCCGTTTTTGCCGCTGGATCAGGGTTCGCGGTCGAATCTTGGTCCAAGATTCGACCCGGAACCGTGATCCGGCGGCGGCGGCGTGCTGTGCGGGCGCGGTGCGGTGCGGGCGCGGTGCGGCGCGGGCGCGGTGCGGTGCGGTGCGGTGCGGCGCGGTTCGGTGCGGCGCGGTGCGGCGCGGTGCGGCGCGGTCAGCAGCGGCAACCCTCGTTCGCCGGCCAGCCCAGGAAGAGTGCGGCCAGCCGCGGCAGTCGCGCGCGCATGATCAGGTCGTTGTCGACCTCGGGCCGCTCCCCGACCGGCTCGCCCTGGTTCCGCAGCTCGACCCCGCACGCCTCGGCCACGGCGTCCCCGACCAGCTCGGCGTAGATCGCGCTGTCGTCGTCCCAGTCGGCCGCCTCGGCCACGACGGGGTGCCCGGCGAGCGCGTCCGGATCGGCCAGCGCCTTGGCGTACCAGGCTTCGCCGGTGGCGATCAGGCCGAAGCGGAAATCCTCGAAGCCGCCGAGATCACAACCGCCCCCGATCAGGTAGGCGGCGGCGTACAGGTCCCAGCGCAGCGCAGCCGTGCTCACCTGGGCGAAGATCTGCCCGAACGCGGTGCGCCCATCCGCCGGCAGGCTCCCGAGCCGCGCGGTCAGCGCCTTCGCGAGCGCCTCGCCGTCCTGGCCGATCTCGCCGTCGACATCGGATCGCGCGGCGTCGATCACGCCCCAGAACTCGTCCAGCTCCACGGTCGCCTCCTCGGTCTCCTCGTTTAACGACTCGCGCCCGGTCGCGGCTCTGCGGGACCATTCCGGGCATGATCCCGTACACCGAGACCGCTCAGCGGCCCGACTGGGAACAGCTGCCGGAGACGCTGCGTATCGCGATCGCGGATCGGCTCGGCGGTGAGGTCGCGTCCGCGCGGGTCGCCCGAAGCGGCTTCACCCAAGGCTTCGCGGCGGTCCTCACCACGGTGGCCGGGATCCGCGCCTTCGTCAAGGCCGCGCCCCTCGATCTCGCACCGGCCGAGTGGTACGCGAAAGAGGCGCGGATCACCGAGGCGTTGCCGGTCGGCGTACCGGCGCCCCGGGTGCGCTGGACGGCGGAACCGGCGGGGTACTTCGTGATCTGCCTCGACGCTGTGGACGGCGCTCGCATGCCGGCGCTGCCGTGGCGGCCGGCCGAGCTGACCGCCGCGCTGACCGCGTACGCCCAAGCGGCGGTGTCGTTGTCCCCGATGCCCGCCAGTCTGGCGGAGTTCGCCCCGGAGTCCTTCAGCGCCGTCATGGACGGCACCCTGGGCCGTTGGGCGGCCGTCCTGTCCGGCACCGAGCAGCTACCGGACCCGGGGATGGAGCCGCACCTCGCCGAGCTGGCCCGGTTGGAGCGACGGCTGCTGGACTACGGCGACGCGATGCCGGGTGTCATGCACTGCGATTTGCGGGCGGACAACGTGATCCTGGACACCGCCGGTGCGGCGTGGATCTGCGACTGGAACCATCTGTGCCGGGGTCCGGCCTGGCTCGACCTGGTCAGTCTGTTGATCTCCGCCGTGCCCGATCACGACGTCGATACGCTGTTCGCGACGCATCCCGCCGCGGCGGACGCCCCGGCCGACGCGCTCGACGCGACGCTGGCCGGCCTCGCCGGGTACTACCTGACGCAGGGTCTGCGGCCGGAGATCCCGACCTCCCCCTACGTGCGGACCCACCAGCGACACTGCGGCCGGCTGGCGATAGACTGGTTGGCGAGACGCCGGGACTGGCGCTGGTGACCTAGTCCGCCCAAGCTGTGCTCCGCTTTGGCTGACCAAGGCCGCGCCTGTTAACCTGGCACGTCGAACTTTTGTGTCCCCGCTTCAGCGGGGTTGATGCCCCGATTTAGGAGAGGCTGACACGTGGCCAACATCAAGTCGCAGATCAAGCGCAACCGCCAGAACGAGAAGGCGCGGCTGCGGAACAAGGCGGTCAAGTCTTCGCTGAAGACGGCGATCCGCAAGTTCCACGAGGCGACCGAGGCCGGCGACACCGCCAAGGCCTCGGAGCTCATGGTCGCCGCTTCCCGTCAGCTCGACAAGGCGGTCAGCAAGGGCGTGATCCACAAGAACCAGGCGGCGAACCGCAAGTCGTCGATCGCCAAGCGGCTGAACACCGCCGCCGCGGCCTGACGCCCCTTTCAGCGACGAAGCCCGCTGCCGATTCGGCGGCGGGCTTTCGCTTACCCGGCTCCCGTGATCAGTCGTAGCGGTGGGCGGCGGACTGGCGACGGCGCGCCTGGCTCGAGCGCACCTCGTCCGGGGCGGCCAGGCCGGCGTACGGCTGGGGCACGGCCGCTCGGCCGACGGCGGGCGGCTCCTCCGGGAAGTCCTCGCCGACCGGCTGCGCGGGAACGATGTCGGCATCCTCGGCCGCCTTCCGCCGGGCCGCTTTCGCCTCGCGTTTGGCCGCCCGCCGGGTGGCGCTGCGAACCGCCGCCCGAGCCTGCGCGCGGGCCGCCGAGCGTACGCCGAATCCCGCGATCAGATCGTTGATCTTCACCATGATCGCGATCGCGGCCGGGAGCACCACGACCGCCCACCACGTCACCAGCTCGGCGAGGGCGAGCAGGGTGGCGAGCGCGATCGCGCCTTCGAAGAAGAAGAAACACAGCAGGCCGCTCGGCCGGATGTACTGCAGGCCCAGAACCCGGGCATAGAACGGACGATCCTTCGCGCGTACGTCGGCGATCATCGTCCGCTCCGGGCCGCCGCCATCGCCATGATGGCCCGCTCCAGGGCGTACCCGCGATCGTCGGAGCCGCCCTTGACCTCGGCGTTGCACACGGCGGCGGCGGCCATCGCGTCGACGAGACCTTCCGGGGTCCAGCCCCGGGCCATCCGCTGCGCCTTCTCGATCTTCCAGGCGGGCATGCCGAGCTTGCTCGCCAGCTGGTACGCGTTTCCGCCGCGACCGGCCGAGGCGACCCGGGCGACGGTGCGTACGCCGTCGGCCAGCGCGTCGGCGATCGGGACCGGGTCCACGCCCGTGGCCAGCGCCCAGCGCAGCGCCTCCAGTGCGGCCGGAACGTCGCCCGCGACGGCGGCGTCGGCCACGGCGAATCCACTGACCTCGGCGCGGCCCTTGTAGTACCGCTGCACGACGTCGAGTTCGATGCGGCCGTTCGTGTCGGCCATCAGCTGATGGCAGGCGGCCGCCAGTTCCCGGAGGTCGTTGCCGACCGCGTCGAGCAGCGCTTCGGCCGCCTCACCGCTGCATTTGCCGCCGAGCCGGCGGATCTCGGAGCGGATGAAGTCGACCTTGTCAGCGTGCCGGGTCACCTTGGCCGCCAGCGCCACCTCTGCCCCGGCCTGCTTCAGCCCGTCGGCCAGGGCCTTGCCTTTGGCTCCCCCGGCGTGGCAGATCACCAGCGACGCCCCCGGATCGGCGTTGGCCGCGTACGCCAGCAGCGCCGCCGTCAGATCCTTCTTCGCGTCTTGTCCGTTGTAGACGATCACCACCGGGCGACCGCCGAACAGCGACGGGCTCAACGCGCCCGCCAGCTCACCCGGAAGGAGATCGCTGCCCTGGAATTCGCTGACCGACGCGACCGGATCGTCCTGTCTGACCGCTTCCACTACTTGGTTGACGGCGCGGGTGGCCAACAACTCTTCGTCACCGAGAACCAACAGCAGCGCGGGAGCACTCACACCGCAATACTCGCATGCCGACGGCCATGATCCGCTCACTCGTCGGGGTGGGCGGCACATCCGTATTCACGACCGCGGTGTCACGGTGAGTTCACCAGCGTCGATGGCGATCGCGATGTCGCCCGCCTGGTCCGTACGCACGACACGCGCGCCGCCACGGGCCAGGCTCGCCAGGACAGCCGGGTTCGGATGCCCGTAGTCGTTGCCGGCACCCACGCTGACCAGCGCAATCGCCGGTGCGACGGCGGTCAGGAAGGCCGGATCCTGGAACGCCGAGCCATGGTGCGCGACTTTGAGGACGTCGGCCCGGCCGGCCCCGGCGGTCACGAGCTCCTGCTGCTCCTCGACCTCGGCATCGCCCGTGAGCAGCACCGACGTTCCCCCGAACGAGACGCTCAGCACAACCGAGTTGTTGTTCGGATCCGACCTCGTGCCGTGTAAGGGAGTCACCGGGCCGACGACCGTCATCGTCAGCGGGCCGATGCGGCGTACCTCGCCGGGGGCGGCCATCGCCACCGGCGAGCCGGCGGCGGCCGCCGCCGCGAGCACCCCCGTGCGCCCCTCCGCCGGTTCCGGCCAGGCGGGCGTGAGGACGGCGGAGACGCGACGACCCTGGAACACCCCGGCGACGCCGCCGACGTGGTCGGCGTGGAAATGGCTGATCACCAGCAACGGGACCGTCGTGATGCCCAGCCGGTCGAGGCAGCCCGCCACCGCCGACGGCTCCGGACCGGCGTCCACGACGACCGCCTCGCCTTCCTGCGTACGCAGCACCGTCGCGTCGCCCTGGCCGACGTCGCAGGCCACGAGGAACCAGCCCGTCGGCGGCCACCCCGGCGCAAGGACGCGTACCGGTGTCGCGCCCAGCACGGCCGCGACGGTCACGACCAGGACGACGCGCCGGACCTTGGCGCTGCGGAAACCGATCAGCGCCAGGACGGTCAACCCGGTCAGGAGCAGTGCGCCCGGCGTACCACTGGGCCAGGGCAGAGCGGCTCCCGGCAAGCCGGCGGCGACCCGCGCGACCGTGACCAGCCACGCGGCCGGATAGCTCGCCAGCCAGGCGGCGAACTGCGCGCCCGGCGGCCAGATCGGCGACAGGCCGGCGGCCAGGACGCCGAGCACGGTGGCCGGTGCGACCGCAGCCGTGGCCAGCAGATTCGCGGGAATCGCGATGAGGCTGACCGAGCCGGACAGGGCCGCGATCACCGGTGCGCAGGCGACCTGGGCGGCGGCCGGGACCGCGAGCGCCTCGGCCGCGATCCGGGGCATCCGGCGCTGCAACGCGTCGCGCCAGCCGGGCGCGAGGAGCAGCAGTCCGGCGGTGGCGCAGACGCTCAACGTGAATCCGGCGTCGGCGGCCAATTCCGGATCCACCACCACCAGGATCGCGACGGTCGCGGACAACGCGGGAAGCGCTGCCCGGCCGCGCCCGGTGGCCAAGGCCGCCAGCGCGAGGCTGCCCATCACTGCGGCCCGCAGGACGCTCGGCGACGGCCGGGCCAGGATGACGAACCCGGCCACGCCCAGTACGCAGGCCGCCGCGCAGATCGCCGGGCTCGCCCGGCACGCCTTGAACAGGAGTAGCAGGCAGCCGATCACGATCGCGACGTTCGAGCCGGAGACGGCTGTCAGGTGCGTCATCCCCGCCGCTTTGAAGTCCTCCTGGACCTCTGGTGGCAGCCGTGACGTGTCGCCGACGACCAACCCGGGCAACAGGCCGCCCCGGCGCGGTTCCAGTCCTTCGCACGCCCGCTGAAGTCCGGTACGCAGACTCCCGGCCGCACGTTGGACCCAGGGTGCGCGGCCGATGACCTTCAGCGGCCGATTCACCGCCAGGACCGCCGCTTTGAGGTCGCCTCCCCGGGCCGGGCCGAGCCGGCCGGTGACCGTCAGGCGCTGGCCCGGCAGGAGTGCCCGCCAATCGCCGTCGCCACTGGCGATGAGCAGCACCGGAACGTCGAGATCCAGGTCGTCCGCCCGGGTGAGGTCGGCGTCGATCAAGAAGGAGGGCGTACGCCCCGGCAGCATTCGCGGATCGTCGCGGACGACCACCTCCGCCGTGATCGTCGCCCGGTCACTGACGAGCCGCGTGACCGTCGGATCGTCGCGGATCGCCAGTCGAGCGGCGGTCGCGCCCGCGCCCAACGCCACCCCGATCAACGCCAGGCAGAGGACTCTTTTGCGCCGCGCAATCGCGGCTGCCATCGCGGCGCCGGTCGTGAGCACGAGCGCGACTCGCAGGCTGGTGAGCAACGCGGCGTACGCCGCCAGCCAGCATCCGAGGGCGAGCGGAGCCAACCGCAGATCCCGGCCGGTCACACCGTCACCAAATCCTTGAGCTGCTCGAACTTGGCGTCGCCGATGCCCTCGACCTGCCTCAGCTCACCGACGTTCCGGAAGCCGCCCTTGCGATCCCGGTACGCCACGATCCGCTCAGCGAGGACGGGACCGACCCCGGGCAGGGCGTCGAGCTGGGCAGCGGTCGCGGTGTTGAGGTTCACCTTGCCGTCGGCGGCCGTCCCGGGGCCGGCGGTGTTCGCCGGTACGCCGACGGTGATGAGTTCGCCGTCGGTGACCTTCCGGGCGAGATTCACGGTGGACAGATCCGTCCCGGGGAGTACGCCACCCGCCGCTTCGATCGCGTCCGCGACCCGCGCCCCGGCCGGCAGCCGGACGAGTCCGGGGAACTTCACCTTCCCCGACACGGCCACGACGACCATCCCCGTCTCCTTCGCCTGCGTGGTTTCCGCAGTCGAAGGGGCGGGGGCGACCGGTTCGGCATGCGGGCGGGAGAACCAGGCGTACGCCGCCGCCGCGAGGACGACCACCGCCGCGATCGCGGCGATCGCCTTCAGACCTGGACGGCCCGGGTCGAACGCGGCGGTGAGACTGGGCTTGGGCTCGCGGCGATTGGGTTCCGCCGCGCGACTGCCCGGCTCCGCTGAGTGACTCGTCAGCTCGGGGCGGCTGTTCGGCTCGGGGCGGGTCAACGGTTTGCCAACGAGGGCGGCCAGCCGGCCTCGGGCATCGGGTTCGTCGGGCTGGGTCACGCGGCGACGCTAGGCGCTCCGGCGCCCGCCTGGCGCATCGATGAACGCCTCTTCTGTGGGCATCGGCGCGATGTGGACAAGCCGCCCGATTACGCGGCGGCCCGCCCGTCCGCGCGGAGCGCCGCGGCCGCGGCCCGCCCGTCCGCGCGGAGCGCCGCGGCTTCGTCCCGCGCGGAGCGCCGCGGCCGCGTCCAGCCGTCTACGCGTAGCGCCGCGGCCGCGTCCGGCGGAGCGCTTCGTGATCTCCGGACGGCTGCGCACCTTATCGCGCCAAGATCAGGTACCTGGGCCTCCGGAGATCATCACGCGGATCCGGCGCCGCGGCGCGGGGTCAGCGGTGGACGATCACTCCGACGACGCCCGGCCCGACATGCGCCCCGATCACCGCGCTGACCTCGGTCGTGTAGAGGGCACGCAGCCGGTCGCCCAGCCGTTCCCGGACGGTCGCGGCGATCTGCTCAGCGCGTTCCGGGGTGTCGAGGTGCTGCACCGCGACGTCGACCTCGGCTTCGTCTCCGGCCGCGGCCACCGCCAGTTCGACCAGGCGGTCCAACGCCCGGGACGTCGTGCGTACGCGATCGCGGGAGACGATCGAACCGTCGACGACGTGCAGGATCGGCTTGACCGCCAACGCCGTCCCGAACAGGGCGGACGCCGCTCCGATGCGGCCACCCCGGCGCAGGTGTTCGAGGGTGTCCACGACGAAGTACGTCTCGGTACGCGTCACCGCCGTCGTCGTCGCGGCGGCCACGTCGTCCACGGAGCCACCCGATTCGGCTGCCTGGAAGGCTGCCAACACGGGGAATCCCAGACCCATCGCGGTCGACCGGGAGTCGACGACGCGTACGCGGCCGTCGAACTGCCGCGCCGCCAGTTCGGCGGACTCGTGCGTACCGGAGAGGGCGGCCGACAGGTGGACGGAGACCACACCGGACGCCCCACCGTCCAGCAGAGCCTGGTACGCCGCGGCGAACTCCGCCGGGGCCGGCCGGGAGGTCGTGACGCTGAGCTTGGGATTACGCAGGGCGGCGGCCACCTCGGCTGAGGAGACCTCCACGCCTTCGGCGCGGGCGACGCCGTCGATCACCACGGCCAGCGGAACGACCCGGATCCGGTCGGCGAACTCCGCGGGCAGGCCCGCCGTCGAGTCGGTGACCAGAGCGATCGTCATGCAGCGAACGGTAGCCGATCAACCTGGACGATGGTCAGAGACGTTCTGCCGACGCGACCTCGAACGGAGTGCCGATCTGGCAGATCGTCGCGATGTCGTCGCGCACCCGGCCGGTCACGCGTACGCGGGCGCCCGGAGTCAGCACGTCGAGGTCGGCAGTGCCGATGAGCTGGTAAGTCTTGCCGGTGTCGCTGTTCAGCCCGAGGCACCCGCCCTCGACTTCGGACTTGACGACGGTCCCGGTCAGCACCGTGCCCGCCTTCGGTGACGCGGGCTGCTTGGTGGACGGCAGCAGCCGGCTCGGTGTGGGCGAACCCACGCCGGGCGACGGGCTGCCCACTCCGGTCGAAGGAGAGGCCGCGCTGCTCGGAGACGCGGCGGACGACGTCGACGAGGAGGCGGACGGTGTCCCCGAGGAGCAACCGGCGAGGAACGTCGCCGCCATCGCGCCGATCGCGAGGTATCGAGCCACCATTCGCTCAATGTAACGCAGTCGGTGCGAGCCCGGCCTGACGCAAAAGCGCCAAGCCGGGCATCACGGAGCTATCGCATGACGAGCGTGCGGATCTGTCGCAGCAGCACCGACAACGCCGCGAGATCGGCCCGCGAGGAGTCGAACTCGCCGATGGCGTTGAACGCCCGCGTGATGGACGCCTCGTTCACCTGCTCCCACTGGTTGACCCGCTCCTCCGGGGTGAGGTCCGCGTCGTCCGGCGACGCGGCCAGCACCTCGGCGGTGAGGGCGGCGAGGGCGGCGTACAGGTCGTAGCGCAGCGCCATCCGGGCCAGCGTCTGCCACCGGTCCTCGCGAGGCAGCATCGAGATCTTCGTGAGCAGGTCGTCCACCCGGAAGCGTTCGGACAGGACGAAGTAGACCCCGGCCACGTCGGCCAGGCTCCGGCCGGTCTGGTTGGCGACCTCGACCACGTCGAGCAGCCCGAAGCTGTGCAGGATCTGGGTGCCCCACTCGGCCAGCTCGACCGGGACCGCCAGCTCCTCCAGCTTCTGCGAGTGCTTGGCCAGCGCGTCTCGTTCCACCCCGAGGAACAGGTGGGTGAGCTGCGGCAGGAGCGCCGCCACGCCGGGCTGGAGCCGCTCGATCTCGGCCGGGACGTCCAGCTGACGACGGGACTGCACGAGCCAGCGCACCGCCCGGTCCAGCAGTCGCCGGGCCTGGAGGTAGATGATCGTCTGCGCGTCGGTGGGGATGCGGTTGTCCTGCTCCTCCACCGCCGCCCACAGCCGGGGCAGGTCGAAGACGTCCCGGACGATCACGTACGCCCGCAGCACGTCCGCGGCGTGCGCGCCGGTCTCCTCCATCGCCCGGAAGACGAAGGAGATGCCACCCCGGTTGACCACCTCGTTGACGATCGCCGTGGTGACGATCTCCCGCTTGAGCGGGTGCTGCGCCATCGCGTCGGTGCAGCGGTCCCGCAGCGGCGTCGGGAAGTAGTCCGACAGCAACTGGTGGGTCCACGTCTCGTCCGGCAGATCGGAGTGGAGGATGTCCTCCTCCATCGCGATCTTCACGTACGCCATGAGCACCGCGAACTCCGGCGTGGCCAGCCCTTGACCGGCCGCGAACCGGGTGGCGAGCTCCTCGTCGGCCGGCAGCCCTTCCAGGGCCCGGTCGAGCCGGCCGGACTGCTCCAACGCCGTGATCAGGCGACGGTGCACGGGCAGCAGCGAGTGGGCCTGCGAACGGGCCGTCCCGAGGGCGGTCGCCTGCAGGTAGTTGTCGCGCAGCACCAGCTCGCCGACCTCGTCGGTCATCTCGGCGAGCAGGGCGTTGCGATCCTCCAGGCTCAGCTCCGGCTGGGCCGACAGCAGGATCTTGATGTTGACCTCGTGGTCGGAGCAGTCGACTCCGGCCGAGTTGTCGATGAAGTCGGTGTAGACGTGCCCGCCGGTCTGGGCGAACTCGATGCGGCCGCGCTGGGTGCAGCCGAGGTTGCCGCCCTCGCCGACGACGGTCACGCGCAGGTGGCCGCCGTTGACGCGGATGGCGTCGTTGGCTTTGTCGCCGACCTCCCCGTGCGACTCGGTGGTCGCCTTGACGTAGGTGCCGATGCCGCCGTTCCAGAACAGTTCCACCGGGGCGAGCAGGATCGCCTTCATCAGTTCGGTCGGGCTCATCGAGGTGACGGTGTCGGCCAGGCCGAGCACCTCCCGGATCTGCGGCGAGACCTCGATCGACTTCGCCGTACGCGGGAACACGCCGCCGCCTTCGGAGATGAGCGAGGCGTCGTAGTCGGCCCAGGACGACCGGGGCAGGTCGAATAGCCGCCTGCGTTCGGCCCACGAGGTGGCCGCGTCCGGGTTCGGGTCGAGGAAGATGTGCCGGTGGTCGAACGCGCCGACCAGGCGGATGTGCTGGGACAGCAGCATTCCGTTGCCGAACACGTCACCGGACATGTCGCCGACGCCGACGACGGTGAAGTCCTCGTTCTGGATGTCCTTGCCCAGATCGCGGAAGTGCCGTTTCACCGACTCCCACGCGCCCCGGGCGGTGATGCCCATCTTCTTGTGGTCGTAGCCGGCCGAGCCGCCGGAGGCGAAGGCGTCGCCGAGCCAGAACCCGTAGCTCAGCGAGATCTCGTTGGCGATGTCCGAGAACGTCGCCGTGCCCTTGTCCGCCGCGACCACGAGGTAGGTGTCGTCGCCGTCGTGGCGTACGACGTCGACCGGGGGCACGACCTTGCCGGCGTCGAGGTTGTCCGTGACGTCCAGCAGGGCCGAGATGAACAACCGGTAGCAGGCCACGCCTTCGGCCATGAACGCGTCCCGGTCGCTCGACGCGGGCGCCTGCTTCAGCACGAAGCCGCCCTTGGCGCCGACCGGCACGATGACGGCGTTCTTCACCATCTGCGCCTTGACCAGGCCGAGGATCTCGGTCCGGAAGTCGTCGCGGCGGTCGGACCAGCGCAGGCCACCGCGGGCGACAGCGCCGAACCGCAGGTGCACGCCCTCGAACCGCGGCGAGTACACGAAGATCTCGTACTTCGGCCGCGGCGCGGGCAGCTCCGGGATCGCGCGCGGGTCCAGCTTGAACGCCACGTACGACTTCGGCCGGCCGTCGGCGCCCTTCTGGAAGAACGACGTCCGCAGGGTCGCCTGGATCAGCGTCAGGTAGTGCCGCAGGATCCGGTCGGAGTCGAGGCTGGTCACCGCGTCCAGCTGCCGGTTGATCGACGCGATCAGCTCCTTGGCCTGCGTCGACCGGTCCTCGTCGGCCAGCTTGAGCTGCGGGTCGCACCGCGTCTCGAACAACGCGACCAGCGCGGCGGCCAGCTGCGGGTACGCGATGAAGGTCTGCTCCATCGACTCCTGCGTGTAGACCGTCCCGGTCTGCCGCAGATACTTCGCGTACGCCCGGAGCACGATGACCTGCCGCCAGGTGAGCCCGGCCCGCAGCACCAGCTCGTTGAACCCGTCGATCTCGGCCTCACCGCGCCAGGCGGCGGCGAAGGCGTTCTCGACGTGCGCCCGCACCTCGGCCATCTCCCGGGAGTTCTCCGGCAGCTGAAGGCCGAAGTCGTAGACGAAGACCCGGCCGTCCTCCCGGTGGAGTTCGTAGGGTCGCTCGTCGGTCACGCGTACGCCGAGTGAGTGCAGCACCGGCAGCACAGCGGACAGGACCATCGGCTCACCGAACCGGAAGATCTTGAACCGGACGTCCCGGTCGTCCTTCCGGCGGCGGAACAGGTGCAGTTCGAGCTGCCCGGATTCCTCCAGCAGCTCCAGCTTGGCGAGGTCCTGCATCGCCTCGTACGCGTTGTAGCCGTCCTTGTACGTCTCCGGCAGCGCGTCGGCGTACCGGCCGAACAGGAACTTGGCCTGTTCGTCGCCGAGTTTGCGGGCGAGCACGAGCTTGAAGTCGTCGTCCCAGGCCCGGGTGGCCTCGGCGAGCTTCTCCGCCAACGCGTCGGCGTCGATGGCCCCGGGCGGGGCGGTCGGGTCGACCCGGACGATGAAGTGCACCCGGGCCAGCGGACCTTCGGTCACCTTGGTCGTGTAGTCGAGCCCGACGCCGTGCAGCTCCTGGAGCAGGATCTCCTGCATGGCCAGCCGGTGCTGGGTGGTGAACCGGTCGCGGGGCAGGTAGACCAGGCACGAGATGAAGCGCCCGTACGCGTCGCGCCGCAGGAAGGCGCGCAACTGCCGCCGCCCGGCCATCCGCAGTACGCCGACCGACGCCTGGTAGAGGTCGTCGGTGCTGATCTGGAAGAGCTCGTCGCGCGGGTAGCTCTCCAGGATCTCCAGCAGATCCTTGCCGGAGTGACTGCGCGGGCTCAGCCCGGACCGGTCGAGCACCTCCGCGACCTTGCGGCGGACCACCGGCAGATCCCGGACGCTGCCCCGGTAGGCGGCCGAGCTGAACAGGCCGAGGAACCGGATCTCGCCGTCGACCTGGCCCTCGGCGTTGAACGTCTTGAACCCGATGTAGTCCAGGTACGCCGACCGGTGGACGGTCGCTCGCGAGTTCGCCTTGGTGATGATGAGCAGCCGCTTCTCCAGCGCCTTGCGGTACGCCTCCGGCGTCATCGAGGCCAGCTCACGCGGGTGCGCCTGGTCGTTGCGCAGGATGCCCAGGCCGGTGCCCGGAACAGCGGTCAGCAGATGCCCCTCGACCAGCTTGTACTCACGGAAGCCGAGGAAGGTGAAGTGATTGTCGGCCAGCCACCGCAGCAGCTCGACCGAGTCGGTGATGTCCTTGTCCGGCACCGGCAGCTCGGCGGTGGCCAGGTCGTCGGCGAGTTCCAGGGCGCGGGCGCGCATCCGGGGCCAGTCCTCGACGGCTTCGCGCACGTCGGTCAGCACCCGGCGCAGCTCCTCGCCGACCTGCTCGTTCTCCGTCTCGTCCCGGATCGGATCGGTCTCGATCCGCATCCAGCTCTCGATCTGGTCCCCGGCGATCGCGTCGTCGGGCTCGACGTCGGCGCAGACCTCCACCAACTCGCCCAGCGCCGCTCGGCGTACCACTAGAAGTGGATGGACCAGCATGTGCACGTCGAGGTTGCGGGCCGACAGGGCCGCGGTGATGGAGTCCACGAGGAAGGGCATGTCGTCCGTGACGATCTCGATGGCCGTGTGATGGCCGTCGGGAGTGAGCGCGATCCGCAGCTTGAGTTCCCCGGCGACGCGGCTGGCCGCCAGCTCGCGGTGCGCGCGCACCGCGGTGAGCATCGCGGTGGGCGTCTGCCCCACCAGCTCCTCGTCCGGGGCGAACCGCCAGTAGCGGCTCACCAGCTGGGCGGTGTCTAGATCCTCGCCGGCCAGCGCGACCGCGGTGGCCACGAGGCGCTCGGCATTGGGCAGATCGTCGTCGAGGTCGGCGGCGTCGTCCGCGCCCTCGTCCATGGACTCGGCGTCAGCGTCCACGCTCTCGCCGCTCAGCAGGCCACCTTCTGGTGACATCACAACCGCTCCCCTCACCCACCACGCTGTGGGCTCGTCCGTCCCTTCCACCCTAGCCGGGGAGCCACCAGGCCCGGCCGCCAGGAGTGCAGTGAATACAACCGTCCGGGCGTCGGGCGGAGCCGGACAACGAGGGCGACACCCGCGTTCCGGGCTCGGGGCGGCTGCGCGAGATGCTGCTCTTCGCGCAGAATGGTCGGCATGTACGCCCCCTCGCGCCGCCTGCTCACCGCCACCCTCGCCGCGCTGCTCGCGGCCACCACGCTCGCCGCCTGCACCAAGGAACCCGAGCCCGGCTCGGCGCTGGACGCGTTCGCCGCGGGCTGGCCGGGCACCGGATGGGACGGCAAGGTCACGTTCGTCGATCCGGACAACAAGCCGGTTCCGAGCACGGACGTCGCCGCGCAGCTCAAGGCGTACGCGGGGACGCTGACCCCGCCGACGGCGAAGTCCGCGGGCAAACCCACGGTGACCAAGGATTCCGCGGCCGGGAAGCTGCACCTCGACTGGACGCTGCCGGACGGCGCCCACTGGGAGTACTCCACGGACGTCAAGCTCACCAAGGGCAAGGTCAACGGCGAGGACGCCTGGAACGTGGTGTGGCAGCCCCAGGTGGTCCACCCCGACCTGCAGCCGGGAGCGTCGCTGGCGACGAAGCAGGTCAAGGCCCAGCGGGGCGGCATCGTCGACGCCAAGGGCGAGACGCTGATGTCGGCACGGCCCGTGGTCGTGGTCGGCGTCGAGCCGCAGAAGATCACCAACCTGCCCGCGTTGACCGCTCTCCTCGACGCCGCGTTCAAGTCGATCAAGGTCGCGGTGGACCTCGGCGACCTGGCCGACCGGGTCAAGGCGGCCAAGCCCGACTCCTTCGTCGAACTCGTGACGCTCCGGCGGGAGGCGTACGACCAGATCCGCAAGGACATCCGGGACCTGGACGGCACCGTGTTCCGCGAGGAGACCCGCGAGCTGGCTCCGACCCGCGTCTTCGGCCGTGCGTTGTTCGGCTCGGTCGGCGAGGTGACGAAGGAGATCATGGACGCCAACCCGGGCAAGTACCAGGTGGGCGACCAGGTCGGGCTGTTCGGCCTGGAGAAGAAGTACGACGAGCGGCTGCGCGGCGCCGACGGCTTCCAGGTCGTCATCACGAGCAAGACGTCCACCGGCACGACCCGGGAACAGCAGGTCTACGACACCGACGCGGTCAACGGGCAGCCGCTGAAGGTGACGCTGGAGACGAAGGCCCAGAACGCGGCCGACGCCGCCCTCGCGACCAAGACCGACCGGCGTACGGCGATCGTCGCGATGCGGATCAGCGACGGGCACGTCGTGGCGGTGGCCAACGGGCCGGACGGCGGCGGGGACAACCTGGCCTTCGTCGCCCAGGTCCCACCGGGCTCCACGTTCAAGGTCGTCACGGCGTACGGGGTGCTCGACAACGGCTCGGTCACCTCGAACACGGTGGTCAACTGCCCCAAGACCTTCACCGTCGACGGGCGGGTCTTCAAGAACGCGCACGACTTCGAACTCGGCGCCGTGCCGTTCCACACCGACGTCGCGAAGTCCTGTAACACGGCGTTCGCTTCGCTGGCCCCCAAGCTCGGCCCGGACGGGCTGGCCGCCGCGGGCACCGCGCTCGGCCTCGGCACCAAGTGGGACATGGGGGTCGACTGCTTCACCGGCGCCGTCTCCTCGGGCGGCTCCGCCGCCGAGCGGGCCGCCGCCGCGTTCGGCCAGGGCACCACGATCGTCTCCCCCCTCGCGATGGTCGGCGCGATCGCGGCCGTCGCCCGAGGCAAGTGGAAGCAGCCGATCGTGCTGCTCGACCCGGCTCCGGCCGCGGTCGCCGAAGACGGCCCGACGCTGAAGACGAGCACGCTGAACCAGCTGCGCCCGGCGCTGCGCGAGGTGGTCACCGCCGGCACCGGAAAGGCGCTCGCGGACGTCCCCGGCGGCCCGGTCAGCGGCAAGACCGGCACCGCCGAGTACGACGCTAACCCGGCGCACACGCACGCCTGGTTCGTCGGCTGGCAGGGTGACATCGCGTTCGCCGTCTTCGTCGAGAACGGCGGCGACTCGACCTCCTCCGCCGTCCCTCTCGCCGAATCCTTCCTCCGCGCCCTCAACAAAGCATGATCGTCGCGTCAGCCATGCTGTTTCAGCGGACATTTCGTCGCGCGAAGCAGCATGGCTGACGCAATGATCACCATCAGACGGCGAGGGCGCCGTCAGACGGTGAGGGAGAGGGCGGCGCCTGGGTCGGCGACGAAGGACAGCACGAACTCGCCCATTCCTCGCGACATGAGCAGTACGCCGTGGTCGCTGGCGGGCAGCAGGATCAGCTTCTTCTGCTTCGAGCCGCACGCGTCGTACAGGGACTGGGCGTCGGTGGCGAAGTTCCCGTCGTTGGTCCCGGCGGCGAAGACGACCGGCATGGCCAGCTTCGGCACGGCCGAGGCGGCGTCGGCTCCGGAGAAGGTCGCCGGGCCGGACAGGCTGACGACGCCGTCGACCGGTGGCTGGATCGTCGCGGCGGCGGCCAACGCGGTCGTCCCGCCCATCGAGGCGCCGACGAGGATGACCTTCCGCACGCCCGACGATCGCAGGTACGCGACCGCCGCGACGGCGTCGTCGACGCGGGTCTGGTTCCGGATGTCGATCGCGAAGCCGCGCCACCCCTTGGCGGCGTACGCGTCGGCGTAGCCGAGCCATTGGCACAGTCCGCCGCCGGACTGGTGCAGCAGGACGACGGCGGTGTCGCCCGTGCCGGTCAGATAGCCGGCGCCCAGTTCGCCGTCGGTGCCGGGGTAGGTGACCAGCCGGGAGCGGTTCTGCTCGGAGACGCAGACCGCGTTGGCCGACTGCAGCCGCATCTCCCGGGCCGCCGCGCTGGGGTCCGGTGCCGTCGGCGTACCGGTCTTCCCACAACCCGCCAGCGTCAGGACGAGCGACAGGATCAGCATCGATTTACGCATGCCGACAGGACGCGCGGGACCCGACGGCACGTTCGCGGCAGTAAGGTTTCTTTTCCATAAATCCCAGAGGTTCACAGGCGCCACACAGGGCGGTCCGACGAGTCGCCCATGCGATCAGCTCAGCCTGGGGGCATGACCATCGCAGAAGACCGCGTCCAGGACACGCCAGCAACCACCCTGGAACCCGCGACGGCCGAGAAGCCGGCCATGAGGCCGAGCCGCCGGAGATGGGAGCGGCCCGCGCTGCTGGCTCTCCTGATCGCGACCGGCGTTCTCTACGTCTGGGGGCTAGGCAAGTCCGGTTGGGCCAACGCGTACTACTCGGCCGCGGTCCAAGCGGGTTCGCAGAGCTGGAAGGCGATGTTCTTCGGCTCGTTCGACTCGGCGAACTTCATCACCGTCGACAAGACTCCGGCGTCGCTCTGGGTCATGTCGATCTCGGCGCGGATCTTCGGGGTCAACTCGTGGAGCATCCTCGTTCCGCAGGCGCTCGAAGGCGTCGCCGCGGTCGGCCTGCTCTACGCCGCCGTACGCCGCTGGTTCGGTCCGGCGGCGGGACTCCTCGCGGGCGGCGTCATGGCGCTGACCCCGGTCGCGGTGTTGATGTTCCGGTTCAACAACCCCGACGCGCTGCTGGTGCTGCTGCTCGTCGCGGGGGCGTACGCCGTCACCCGGGCGGTGGAGCAGGGCAAGACGAAGTGGCTGTTGCTGGCCGGCGGGCTTGTCGGCTTCGCCTTCCTCGCCAAGATGCTGCAGGCGCTGCTGGTCGTCCCGGCGTTCGGCCTGGTCTACCTGATCGCGGCGCCGGTCGGCTTCTGGAAGCGGGTGTGGCAGCTACTGGCCGCGCTCGGCGCGATGATCGCCGGGGCCGGCTGGTGGATCGCGATCGTGTCGCTCTGGCCCGCCTCGTCGCGCCCGTACATCGGCGGATCGCAGTCCAACAGCATCCTGGAGCTGACCCTCGGCTACAACGGCTTCGGCCGCCTGACCGGTGAGGAGGTCGGCAGCGTCGGCGGCGGTGGCGGCAACGGCGGCATGTGGGGCTCGACCGGGCTCACCCGCCTGTTCGACGGTGAGATCGGCGGCCAGGTCGCCTGGCTGCTGCCCGCCGCGCTGATCTTCCTGATCGGCGGGCTGGCACTGAGCGCTCGCGCCGCGCGTACCTCCCGGATGCGAGCCGGGCTGATCCTCTGGGGCGGCTGGCTGCTCGTCACCGCCGGGACGTTCAGCTTCATGGCCGGCATCTTCCACGCGTACTACACGGTGGCGCTGGCGCCCGCGATCGGCGCGCTGATCGGCATCGGCGCTGTCTCGCTCTGGCAGCACCGAGCCCACATCGTGGCGCGCTCGATGCTCGCGGTCGCGCTCGCGGTCACCGCCGTCTGGTCGAGCGTGCTCCTCGGTCGCAGCGCCGACTTCGTGCCCTGGCTGCGTACCACTGTGGTGGTGGCGGGACTGCTCGCGGCGGCTGCGCTCCTCGCGTTGCCCTGGTTGCGCTGGCGCCGGGTGGCCACGGTGGTCGCGGCCGCGGGCATCGCGGCCGGCCTGGCGGGACCCGCGGCCTACGCGCTGGACACGGCCGCGACCGCGCACACCGGCTCGATTCCCACGGCCGGCCCGTCGGTGCAAGGCTCCGGGTTCGGCGGCGGCCGGATGGGCGGTGGCGGTCCGCGGGGCGGCTTCGGCAACGGGGGCATGCAGGCTCCGCCGAACATGGGTACGCAGAACGGCGCGACCCAGCCCGGCAACGGCCAGAACGGGTTCCCGGGGACCGGCACGCGCTCCGACGGCGGTGGCCGGATGGGCGGGGGCGGCGCGGGCGGCCTGCTCACCGCGTCGACGCCGAACAGTGCGCTGGTCAAGCTGCTGCAGACCGACGCGGACCAGTACACCTGGGCCGGGGCGGCGGTCGGCTCGCAGAATGCGGCGGGCTACCAGCTGGGCAGTGGCGAGCCGGTGATGAGCCTGGGCGGCTTCAACGGCAGCGACCCGTCGATCTCGCTGGCGGACTTCCAGCAGCTCGTCGAGCAGAAGAAGGTCCACTACCTCCTCGGCGGCAGCGGGTTCGGCGGCATGTCGAACGGCGGCAGCACCTCCGCGCAGCAGATCGCGAGCTGGGTGGCGCAGAACTTCACGGCTCAGACGGTCGGCGGCGTCACCGTGTACGACCTGACCCAGTAGCTCTCCAGCTGAGCGCTTCCGCCGGGCTACAGAGCCTCCGGCTCGGCGGGCAGGGTGACCGGCGTGTCCCGCGTGGACGCGCCGGTTTCTTGCGTACCGCTGCGCTGCAGGCGCATCGCGACCTGCGGGAAGATCAGGATCGACAACGCTCCCGCCGCCACCAGGGACGCGTCGAGTGGAGTCGTCAGTACGCCGTCCGCCGTCCCGATCGTGGTGATGACGACGATCAACGGCAACGCCGATGCGCCGAACAGCGCCAGCGCCACCCGTTCGCGTACGCCGGGCAGGTCCCGCCGGTGCAGCAGCAGGATCGGCCCACCCCGGACGACCACCAGCGCGACCACGAAGAGCAGCGTCGCCAGCAGCCCCTCGACGGAGGAGAGCGCGCCGAGGTTCAGGTTGATGCCGCTGACGACGAAGAAGATCGGGATGAGGAACCCGAAGCCGATCGCGTCCAGCTTCGACTCCACCTGATGCGTCAGATGCTCGGAGGCGGAGCGCATCGCGAGGCGGACCACGATGCCGGCCGCGAACGAGCCGAGCAGGGTGTCCAACTCGAACCGGTAGGCCAACCAGACCATCGTCACCAGGACCAGCAGGGCCAGCCGGATCGCCAGCTGGGCCGAGGTGTGCAGGGTCCGGATCACCAGCCGCGCCATCCGTGGCGACGGCGGTCGCCGGGCCAGATGGGCGGCGACGATCGCGATGACGGCGAACACCGCGAGCAGGATCATCGAGTGCACCGGGTTGTCGGTCGTCAGCACGACCGAGATCGCGACGATCGGCGCGAACTCCCCGATCGCGCCGATCGCCATGACCCGGTTGCCCAGCGGCGTACCGAGCATTCCCCGATCGCGCAGGATCGGCAGCAAGGTGCCGAGCGCGGTGGTGGTCAGGGCGAGCCCGATCACGATGGTCTTCACCGTGAATCCGGTACGCAGCGCGACGAGCCCGAGCCCTAGTGCGAGCGAGCAGAGCCAGCCGACGACCGCCAACGTCAGCGGCCGTCCCCGGAGCCGGCCGAAGTCGATCTCGTACCCGGCCATGAACATGAGCACGGCCAGGCCGAGGCTGGACAGGGCGCTGATGATGTCGTCGACCTGCGCCCACCGCAACACGTACGGTCCGACCAGAACCCCGAGGATCAGCTCCAGGACGATGGTCGGGATCACGATCCACCGCGACAGCCGGTCCGCCACGATCGGCGACGCCACCGCCGCGACCGTGATCAACAGCAGCGTGAACAGCGTTGACGAGGTCACGGGATCATGCTCACACCCCGACCTTCGTCACTGCCGGGATTCCGGAGTCTCACACGCCGGTGGAGATTCCGTTGGTGGTGTCCGTGACCGTGATGTTCGTCCAGGTGAGCGTCATCGGCGGCGAGCACGGTGGCGAGATGGTGGCGAAGATCGTCAGCGAGAAGTTCGCCTTGCCGTTCTGGACCGGGAACGTTCCGTCGGCGGAGAAGCTCCCCTTGTTCTCCGCGCTCGGATGGTTGCCCCCCTTGTTGACGCACAACGCGGTCGCGCTGACCACGATGTGGACCTGGGACTCGTTGCCCAAGCCGGCCTCCTTGCCGCTGACCGTGAGCGAACTTCCCGAACTCGAAGCCGACACGGTGACGAAGTGCGGGCTGCCGGCCGACGCGGGTGGAGCCGCGAGGACGACGGCTGCCGCGATCGCCCCGAGTATGACGATGAACCGGCGCATGATCATGCCTCCAGAATGTCGTCGAATCGCATGTGGATTGCCGCCCGAAAATGGGCGTGAATAGTCTGCGGAAGCACTCGCACGGGTGCGTCCCGCTGCCGCCTCGACGAGATCCGTCGGTGAGAACCAGCAGGTCAGCGGCGTTGCGTAAGCCCACTCAGAGTCGCGGGCATATGGCACAGAATATGCCACCAAGGAATACGGCCGGGACCTCCGTTCGGCCGATTCTTCGATCTATTCCCGCGCCGGATCAGTCGGCGGAGGCCGCTTCGGCGCCGGACTCCTCGGCGTCGGCTTCCGCCGCGAGGGCTCGGCCCAGGATGTCCATCGCGTCGGCCACCACGTCCAGCTCGTCGACGCTCAGGCGGGCGAGCAGCCGACGGGAGTGCTCCTCGCCGACGGTCATGATCCCCTCGACGACCTCGGTGCCGTGCGGGGTCAGCTCGACGAGGCGTACGCGCCGGTCCTGGGGATCCTCGCGGCGGCTGACGTAACGCCCCGCGACGAGACGGTCGACAATGCCCGTCATGGTGGCCGGGCTGACCCCCATCTTCTGGGCCAGCTCATGCCCACCTTGGCCGCCGTGCAGCCGCAGGGCGAAGAGGATCTTGAGCTGCGACATCGTCAGGTTGACGGCGAAGAACGGATTGGATCGATCTCGCGCCATCGCCAGCTGGAACCGCCGCTGACCGGCCATGATCCGCGCGATCGCCGCGTCTTTGCTGGTCACCGCTACTCCTGTGCTGGTCGGCCCCCGCGCACCAGCAGCGTAACAGGAACCCGGTGAAACGCTAAATATTAGGGTCAGGCAAACTATCCGGGTCGGGCCCACCGGACCCCCGGAGTTGACAATGTCCTTCTTCTCGAGGCTCAGCCTCGCCAACCGCGGGCTCACCGCGCTGGTCGCGGTGATCGTCACCGCGTTCGGCCTCATGGTGATTCCCCAGCTGAAGCAACAGCTCTTCCCCTCCCTCGACTTTCCGGCCGCCTTCGTCTCGGCGGCCTACCCCGGCGCCGCCCCCGAGGTGGTCGCCGGCCAGGTGACCGAGCCGATCGAGAACGCCCTGCAGGGGACGCCGGGCCTCAAGCGGGTCACCTCCACCTCCTCCGAGGGCGTCTCGACGGTGCAGATCGAGTTCGAGTTCGGCACCGACCTCGACGACGCGACGACCAAGATGCAGTCGTCGCTGAACCGCCTCTCGGCCACCCTGCCCGACGGCGTAGACCCCCAGGTCTTCGCCTTCAGCACGGACAACTTCCCGGTGGTCCTGCTCAGCGCGAGCAACGGGGGCGACGAACGCCAGCTCGCCGAGAAGATCACCAAGGACGTCCTGCCCGCCATCCAGGGCATCGACGGCGTACGCGAGGCGCAGCTGACCGGTGAGCGCCAGGCGCAGCTGGTCATCGCGCCGAACCCGGCGAAGCTGGCCGGGGCGGGCCTGACCGTCGCCGACCTGATGAGCGTGCTGAAGGTCAACGGCATCGCGATGCCGGCCGGCACCCTGCCCGCCGGCGACAAGACGCTGACCGTCTCGGTCGGTACGCCGCTGACCAAGATCGACGACCTCAAGAACCTGTACCTGCGGCCGAGTTCGGCCGCCCCGGGCACCGTCGTCGTCCCGGTCAAGCTGGGCGACGTCGCGACCATCACCGAGCAGCTCGCCCCGGCCACGTCCATCACCCGGACGAACGGCAAGGAGAGCCTCGGCATCATGGTGTTCGCCGCGCCGGACGGCAACGCCGTGGGGATCTCGCACGAGATCTCCGACATGCTGCCCGACCTGAAGACGAAGCTGGGCGGGGACGCTCAGTTGACCGCCGTCTTCGACCAGGCCCCGTACGTGGAGAAGTCGATCGAAGGGCTGACCACCGAAGGCGCGCTCGGCCTGGTCATGGCGATCATCGTGATCCTGGTCTTCCTGCTGTCGATCCGGTCGACGATCGTCACGGCGGTGTCGATCCCGCTGTCGGTGATCATCGCGTTGATCGCGCTCAAGGTGGGCGACTACTCGCTCAACATCCTGACGCTGGGCGCGTTGACCATCGCGATCGGCCGCGTCGTCGACGACTCGATCGTGGTCCTCGAGAACATCAAGCGGCACCTGGCGTACGGGGAGGACAAGCAGCACGCGGTCCTCGGCGCGGTCAAGGAGGTCGCGGGCGCGGTGACGGCGTCGACCCTGACGACGGTCGCCGTGTTCTCGCCGATCGCCCTGGTCGGCGGACTGGTCGGGCAGCTGTTCTCCAGCTTCGCCATCACCGTCACGGTGGCCCTGCTCGCCTCGCTGGCGGTGTCGCTGACGATCATCCCGGTGCTGGCGTACTGGTTCCTCAAGCCGGCCAACGGTTCGGCGGACGGCGAGGCCATCCGGGAGGCGGCCGAGGCGAAGGAACGCCGGAGCTTCCTGCAGCGGGCGTACGTGCCGATCATCCGGTTCGCGACCAGGCGTCGCTGGCTCACGGTGACCGCCGCGATCCTCGTCTTCTTCCTCACCATGGGGATGGCGAGCCTGCTGAAGACGAACTTCCTCGACCAGTCCGGCGAGACGACCCTGACGGTCTCGCAGGAGATGCCGAAGGGCACCAGCCTGGCGGTGACCGACGCGGCCGCGAAGAAGATCGAGTCCGTCGTGGCGAACACCGAGGGCGTCGAGACCTACCAGGTCACGGTCGGCTCCGGAGGCACCTTCGGCTTCGGCGCCGGGGGCAGTAACACCTCGACGGTCAGCATCACGCTGAAGAAGGACGCCAAGGCGTACGACGTGCAGGCGAAGCTGCGCGACGAGCTGGCCAAGCTGACCGACGTCGGCGAGGTCAAGGTCGACGCCGGCAACGGCGGGGGCGGCTTCTCGGCGAGCACGCTGCAGATCATCGTGCAGGCCGACGATGACGCGGCCTTGAAGACCGCCAGCGACCAGGTACGGCAGGCGATGTCCGAGGTGCCGGACGTCACCGACGTCGCCAGCGACCTGTCGACGAGCGCGCCGCGGGTCCAGGTGACGGTGGACCGCCAGAAGGCGGCCGCGGTCGGGCTGACCGAGGCCCAGGTGGCGCAGGCGGTCGGCGCGGTCTTCCGGGGCGCTCCGCTCGGCCAGTACACCCTGGACGGACGGCAGCAGCAGGTCGTGCTGACCTTCGGGGCGGCCTCGCCGACCTCGCTGGACCAGCTCAAGAAGCTGCCGATCGCGGGACCGCTGACTCTGGACCAGGTCGCCGAGGTGGCCACCGTGGACGGCCCGACCCAGATCACGCGGATCGACGGCGACCGCAGCGTCACCGTCAGCGGCACCGCCACGGGCAGCAACCTGGGCAAGACGACGCAGGATCTGAACACCAAGCTCAAGGCGCTGCAGCTGCCCGCCGGTGCGACCTACACCGTGGGCGGCGCCAGCGCCGACCAGGCGGACGCCTTCGGCAACCTCGGCCTGGCGCTGCTCGCCGCGATCGCGATCGTCTTCCTGATCATGGCCGCGACCTTCAAGAGCCTGGTGCAGCCGCTGATCCTGCTGGTCTCGGTGCCGTTCGCGGCCACCGGGGCGATCCTGGCCCTGCTCGTGACGGACACCGCGCTCGGCGTACCGGCGTTGATCGGCATGCTGATGCTGATCGGCATCGTGGTGACCAACGCGATCGTGCTGCTGGACCTCGTCAACCAATACCGGGCCCAAGGCGCCGGCGTGGTCGACGCGGTGGTCGAGGGCGGCCGGCGACGGCTGCGCCCGATCCTGATGACGGCGGTCGCGACGATCTTCGCGCTACTGCCGATGGCACTCGGCATCACCGGCGAGGGCGGCTTCATCTCGCAGCCGCTGGCCGTCGTCGTGATCGGTGGATTGATCAGCTCGACCGTGCTCACGCTGATCCTCGTACCGACGCTCTACACCATGGTGGAGGGCCGCAAGGAGCGGAAGGCCGCCAAGCGGGCCCGCAAGGCCGGTCTCGCGGCGGAGACGCCGACCGAGCCCGAGCCCACGCCCGGTCCGAACCTCCTGGAGACGCCGGCGCAGAAGAACGGATTCAGCGATCTGCCCTCCGAGGACTGGGCTCGTCCCTGACGAAGTCCGGCCGACAGCACCACTGACGGCCCCCGCGCAGCCGCGCGGGGGCCGTTCGCTCGTTTCACTCCTGGCTTAAGCGACGCGGAGGTACGCGCCCGGTCGCCCTACGGTCCGCGCATGAGACGCATACTTGTCCTCGCGCTGGTAGCGAGCGGGCTGATCGCCGGCCCAGGGTCACCCGCGTCGGCGGCGACCGCCGAGGTCGTCATCGACTTCGCCGGGACCGCCCCCACTCCGGCTCCGGCGGTTCCCGGCGCGCGTACCGGTGGGCAGGTGACCTGGCTGCAGGACGCTCCCCCGGCCCACCTCGACCCGCAACAGATCTACGACGTCGTCGAGCTGTCCACCCAGCTCTTCCACCGCACGCTGACCGGCTATCGGGAGGATCCGGCCGGCGGGCCGACCCGGCTGGTCGGCGACCTCGCGACCAACGCCGGAGAATCGAGCGACGGCGGCCGCGTCTGGACCTATCACCTCCGGCCCGGCAGCACGTTCGAGGACGGCAGCCCGATCACCTCACGCGACATCGCGTACGGGATCGCGCGGTCGTTCAGTGAGCAGGGTGCGTACGGGCCGCACTACCTGCAGCCCGCGCTGGATCCGTCCGGCGCCTACCCCGGCCCGTACGCGGGATCGCCGGTCCCGCCGGGGATCAGCCTGCCCGACGATCAGACGCTTGTCTTCACCTTCGCCCAGCCGCATCCGGAGCTGCCCTATCTGGTGGCGTTCCCCACGACCACCCCGGTGCCGCAGGCCCGCGATACGCAGGCCGACTACGACCGGACCTTCCTGGCCACCGGCCCGTACCGGCGGATCGCCGAGGTACCGGGGGTCTCGCTGACCCTGGGTCGCAATCCGGCCTGGAATCCGGCCTCCGACCCGCTGCGCCACCAGTACGCCGACACCATCCACATCGAATGGACGGTGGACCGGGCGACGCAGACCCAGCGCCTCATGACGGCGACGGGGACGGACGCGGCGGCGGTGATGACCGCGAACGTCGCCGCCGATCAGATCTCTGCCGTGCAAGGCGACCCCACCCTGACCGCCCGTACGCTCGCCGGCCCGACCGGGCTCGCGAAGTACATCAGCATCAACACCCGGCGGATCACCGACGTCTCCGTACGCAAGGCGCTGAACTGGGCGTTCGACCGAGGAGCCCTGATCCAGGCGCAAGGTGGCACAGCCGTCGGCGCGCCGCTGACCACCGTCCTCTCGCCGACCATGCCGGGGTGGCTCGACTACGACGCGTACCCGAGTGCCGGGCACGGTGACGTCACTCAGGCCAAGCAACTGCTCCGCGGGCGGAAGCCGACGCTCACCTACTGCTACCCGGATACGCCCGACGACGCCACGGGGGCGGCCGTCGTGCGTACGGGGTTGCAGCGGGCCGGCTTCCGGATCACTCCGACGCCGCTGAACGCGGGTGACTACTGGGGCATCATCGGCGCGACCGACTCGACGTGCGACCTGATGTACAGCGCCTGGGTCGCCGACTTCCCCGACGGCAACGCGACCTTGGGAACGTTGCTGCACGGAAGCAGCCTCGCCGCCGGGTGGAGCGTGAACTTCGCGAAGTTCGACGAACCGTGCGTCAACCGTCGGCTCGACGACCTGTCCGCGATGACCGACCGGACGGCCGCCGCGCCGCTCTACGGCCAGCTCGATCACGACGTCATGTCCCGGTACGCCCCCCTCATCCCGACCGTGTCCGCCAGCGCCTTCCTGCTGCACGGGCCGGGGCTGGGCGGCGTGTTCCTCAGCCCGACCAGCGGACGCCCCAACCTCACCGGCGCCTACGTCCGCTGACCCGTCAGGAGCGGATCAGGTTTGTGCGTGCTTCCCGCGCGCGTGCGCAGATTCGACCTCGAACACACTTCCGGCTACTCAAGCAGACCCTGGGCTGGACCCGGCCGAAGATCCGCACACCCCAGGCCGCCGAC
>NZ_JBFAHM010000024.1:0-78210 GCF_040654195.1 Hamadaea sp. NPDC050747 | reverse complement strand
GAGGGTGGCTTCCGCAGTGACCGTCCCCAGCGGGATGGCGGCTACCGGCGTGACGACCGCGAGGGCGGGTTCCGTGGTGGCGACCGCCCCCAGCGCGATGGCGGCTTCCGTGGCGGAGATCGGCCGCAGCGCGATGGTGGGTTCCGTGGTGACCGGCCGCAGCGCGATGGTGGTTTCCGCGGTGGCGACCGTCCCCAGCGTGACGGCGGGTTCCAGGGTGGACAGCGCCGTGAGGGTGGCTTCCGCAGTGACCGTCCCCAGCGGGATGGCGGCTACCGGCGTGACGACCGCGAGGGCGGGTTCCGCGGTGGCGATCGGCCGCAGCGTGACGGCGGCTTCCGTGGCGGCGACCGTGATGGTGGCTTCCGTGGTGGTGACCGTCCCCAGCGCGATGGTGGGTTCCGTGGCGGCGACCGCGACGGTGGTTTCCGTGGTGGCGACCGTGGCCCGCGTCGAGACTTCGGCGACCGCCGTGAGGGTGGCTTCCGGGGTGGCGATCGGGACGGCGGCTTCCGGGGTGACCGGGACCGTGGCGACCGGGGTGGCTACGGCGACCGTCGTGAGGGCGGCTTCCGCGACCGCGAGGGTGGTTTCCGTGACCGCGAGGAGCGCCCGGTCGGGGCCGACGAGGGCACCGAGGCCGCGTACGCGGAAGGCGGGCGTACGGAGACCGGGTATGCCGGGGATCGGGAGCGCCAGCAGGGTCCGGAGATCCCCGAGGACATCCAGGCCGACGAGCTGGACACCGAGATCCGCGCCGAGCTGCTGACGCTTGCCCGTCCGGTCGCTGAGCGCGTCGCCCGGCACCTGGTGGCCACCGGTTACCTGATCGATGAGGACGCGCCGCTGGCGCTTGAGCACGCCATCGCCGCCCGGCGGCTGGCCTCCCGGATCGCCTCCGTGCGCGAGGCGGTCGGGCTGGCGGCGTACCGGGCCGGGGAGTGGCAGACCGCGATCTCGGAGCTGCGCACTTATCAGCGCCTGACGGGTCGGCAGACGCATCTGGCGGTGCTCGCCGACTGCGAGCGGGCGCTGGGCCGGCCGGAGAAGGCCGTGGACATGTTCCGCGCGGCCGACCGGGCCAAGCTGACTCAGACGGAGGCGATCGAGCTGCTCATCGTCGCCGCCGGTGCCCGGGGCGACCTCGGCCAGAAGGACGCGGCGGTCGCCATGCTCCAGGTTCGGGAGCTGACCACCGACGGCGGCGAGCCGTGGACCGCGCGACTGCGGTACGCGTACGCCGACGCGCTGCTCGGTGCGGGCCGGACCGAGGAGGCCCGGGAGTGGTTCTCCCGTGCGGTCGAGGCCGACGAGGAGGGCGACACCGACGCGGCCGAGCGGCTGCTCGAACTCGACGGCGTCAACCTGGAGGACGACGACCAGGAAGACGACCAGGAAGACGACGAGGACGAGGGCGACGAGTCCGATGAGGACGCCGACGAGTCCGATGAGGACGAGTCCGATGAGGACGAGGACTACGACGACGAAGACGACGACCGCGAAGACGACGAAGACGACGAAGACCGGGACGACGAAGACGACGACGAAGACCGGGACGACGAAGACGACGACGATTACGAGGACGACGACGACTTCGACGACGAGGAAGACGACGACGAGGACTCCGACGGCTACGAGGACGAGGACGACGAGTCCGATGAGGACGACGAGGACGAGTCCAGCCGTGGGGCCGACGACGCCGTGGACGACGAGGACGACGACGAGATCGACGCCGACGCCCGTCCGGCGGAGCAGCCCGGGGATCGCCCGGCGGCCGGCTCCGAGTCCGGCGAGCAGCGTCCCTGATCGGCGCGGCGCGTGAGCGTGACATCGGCCGGGCGGCTGGTTGACGCGTACGACCTGGTCATCCTGGACCTGGACGGCGTCGTCTTCCTCATCGACCGGCCGATTCCCGGTGCGGTGGAAACGGTCGGCCGGTTGCGGGCCGGCGGCGTACCCGTGGTGTTCGCGACCAACAACGCGTCCCGCCGTGCGGGCGAGGTCGCGGACCTGTTGTCGGGGATGGGCGTGGCCGCGAGCGCCGCCGAGGTCTTGACCTCCGCGGGCGCCGCGGCCGCCACCCTGGCCGGACGGTTCCCGGCGGACTCGCCGGTGCTCGTGGTCGGCGCGGAGGCGTTGCGCGACGAGGTACGCGAGGCCGGGCTGCGTCTGGTCGAGGGCGCGGACGACAAGCCGGTGGCGGTCGTGCAGGGCTACGGGCCGGAGGTGGGCTGGCGGCAGCTGGCCGAGGCGTCCCTGGCGATCCGGGCGGGGGCGCTGTGGGTCGCCACGAACACCGACCGGACGTTGCCGAGCCCGCGTGGGCCTTTGCCGGGCAACGGTTCTCTCGTGTCGGTCATCGCGACCGCGCTGGACCGTAAGCCCGATCTGGTGATCGGCAAGCCGGAGCCGGGCCTGTTCGAGACGGCCGCCCGGCTGACCGGCGCCCAGCGGCCGCTCGTGGTGGGCGACCGATTGGACACTGACATCGCGGGCGCTCGCCGAGCGGGAGTCGACAGCCTGCTGGTCCTGACCGGCGTGAGCAGTCGCGCCGACGTCGAGCAGACGGCGCCGGAGCTGCGCCCGACGCACATCGCCGACGATCTCACAGCCCTCTTCGCCGTCACGTCCAGCGCCGAACGGTAGTTTGGTTCCTGTTGGGCGGCTTCCGCCGTCCACCCATGGACTTGTCGCGCCGGCCGTCCCGGGCAGAACGGCGGCGCGTGGACGAAAGGAGCGGGCGATGGCCGACGCATGGCGGTCGTACCTCGAGATGGCCTACGGGCTCACCAAGACGTCGCGGAAGAAGGCGGAGAAGGCCGTCCGCGAGATCGTCGGCAAGGGCAACGCCAAGGCCGGCGAGCTGCAGACGATGGCCGAGGACCTCATGGCCAGCGCCGACGCCAACCGGGCCGCGGTCACCAAGCTGGTGCAGACCGAGCTGGACAAGGCGCTCGGCCGGGTCGGGCTGGTCAAGGCGGAGGAAGTGACCGAGCTTCGCCAGCGGGTCGACGAGCTGGAGGCGAAGCTCGCCGCCGCGGAGTCCGCCTCAGGTTCGGCTTCGGCTTCGGTGAAGGCTTCCGCGCCCGCGAAGAAGACGGTGGCCAAGAAGACCGTGGCGAAGAAGACCGCCGCGGCCGCCACGCCGGTGGAGACGGTGCTGGCCGAGGAGGAGAAGCTGGGTCCGGCCAAGGCTGAGCCCGCTGCGGCGAAGAAGACGGCGTCCGCGCCGGCTCCCGCGAAGAAGACCGCGGCCAAGCAGACCGCAGCCAAGAAGACCGTGGCGAAGAAGACGGTGGCCAAGAAGGCGCCTGCCAAGAAGGCCGCTCAGTGACCTCGGTGGAACCGGACTTCGAGGCCGAGCCGGACTACGGCCGCGCCGGCGACGCGCCCGGCGCGACCGGCCACCGCGCCGTCGACGCGGCGCTGAAGTCCCTGGAGAACGCCGCCGAGCTGCCCGTGGGGGAGCAGATCGCGGCGTACGAGGCGGCGCATCGCACGCTGCGCGAGACGCTGTCCACCATCGACGACGCCTGAGCGGAGCACCATGGCACGACGACTGCGCCTCGACGCGGAACTGGTCCGCCGTGGGCTCGCCCGGTCCCGCGAGCAGGCCGCCGCGCTGGTCGAGGCCGGGCGGGTCGAGGTCCGCGGTCAGGTCGCCCGCAAGGTGGCGGCGATGGTCGACACCGCTGATCCGGTACGCGTGACGGGGGCGGACGTCGCCGACGAGTACGTCTCCCGGGGCGGGCACAAGCTGGCGGGCGCCCTGGACGCGTTCATGCCGAAGGGGCTGGTCGTCGAAGGGCGGCGCTGCCTGGACGCGGGCGCGTCCACCGGTGGCTTCACCGACGTGCTGCTGCGCCGGGGTGCGGCGCACGTCGCGGCGGTGGACGTCGGCTACGGGCAGATCGCGTGGTCGCTGCGTACGGACGACCGGGTGACCGTCATCGAACGGACGAACGTGCGTACGCTGACGCCGGACGTGATCGACGGGCCGGTCGGGCTGACCGTCGCCGACCTCTCGTTCATCTCGTTGCGGCTCGTGCTGCCGGCCCTGGCCGCGTGCACCGACGGCGACCTCGCCCTGATGGTGAAGCCCCAGTTCGAGGTGGGCAAGGAGCGGGTGGGCGCCGGCGGTGTGGTCCGCGATCCGGCGCTGCGGGCCGAAGCCGTGGTGGACGTCGCGCGTACGGGGTGGGATCTTGGTCTGGGCGTCGCCGGTGTGGTCGCCTCGCCGCTGCCCGGCCCGTCGGGCAACATCGAGTTCTTCCTCTGGTTCCGCTCCGACGCCCCACCGGTCGACCCCGAGGAGGTCGCCCGGGTGGCCGGTGTGTCACATTCGGAGGTGTCGGAATCGGGTGGGGAGGGCGGCGCTGATGGCTGAGCGGCGGGACGCGCTGCTGGTGACGCATACCGGGCGCAAGGATTCCACCGAGCACGCCCGGACGGTCGCGGCCGACCTGCTCGCGGCCGGCTTCGGCGTACGCGTCGTGGAGGAGGAGGCCGAGGATCTCGACCTGCCCGGCGTGACCCCCGTGTGCGGCCCCGAGGCGGCCGCCGGGACCGAGATCGTCTTCGCCCTCGGCGGCGACGGCACGTTCCTGCGCGCGGCCGAGCTGGCCCGTCCCTACGGCGCTCCGCTGCTGGGGATCAATCTGGGCCGGGTCGGCTTCCTCGCCGAGGCGGAGATCCACGACCTCGATCAGGCGGTCCGGAATGTCGTCGCCCGTGAGTACACGGTGGACGAACGGTTGACCCTGGACGTCACCGCCGAGCTGGGCGAGATCGAGCTGGCCCGCTCCTGGGCGCTCAACGAGGTCAGCGTCGAGAAGAACGCCCGCGAGCGGATGCTGGAGCTGCTCGTCGACGTCGACGGCCGGCCGCTGTCGCGGTACGGCTGCGACGGGGTGGTCTGCGCGACGCCGACGGGGTCCACGGCGTACGCGTTCTCGGCGGGCGGCCCGGTCGTCTGGCCCGAGGTCGAAGCCCTGCTGCTGGTCCCGATCAGCGCGCACGCGCTGTTCAGCCGCCCGCTGGTGACCGCGCCGACCTCCACGTTCGTGATCACAGTGGAGCCCTACACCACGGGCGCGCTGCTTTGCTGCGACGGTCGCCGGACGTTCGACCTGCCGCCGGGCGCGCGGGTCACCGTCCGTCGAGGAGAGCTGCCCGTACGCGTCGTCCGGCTGCGCCCGCGCCCGTTCACCGACCGGCTGGTGGCCAAGTTCGAGCTGCCCGTCGTCGGCTGGCGCGGCCAGGCCTGACCCCTGTTCACCTGGTGTTATCACGGGCCGCAACGCCCGGCGGGTGACACCGTCGTACGCCTGAACTAATCTCTGTGTCGTGCTGGAGGAGTTGCGCATCACCGGCCTCGGGGTCATCGAGGACACGACTCTGCCACTGACCCGTGGCATGAACGTGATCACCGGTGAGACCGGTGCCGGCAAGACTATGGTCGTGACCGGCCTGGGCCTGCTCTTCGGCGGGCGGGCCGACGCCGGGCGGGTGCGCTCCGAACCGGGGCGGGCCATCGTGGAGGGCCGCCTGCGGCTGCCCACCCAGACCGCGGCCGCCGTCGCCGCGCGCGTCGCGGACGCGGGCGCCGAGGCCGACGACGACGGCAGCTGGCTGCTCAACCGGACGGTGACCGTCGAGGGCCGATCGCGGGCGCATGTCGGCGGGCGCTCGGTGCCGGTCAGCCTGCTCGGCGAGATCGGGGAGCAGGTGCTCGCCGTCCACGGCCAGTCCGATCAGCTGCGGCTGCTGCGTCCGGCGGAGCAGCGCGCGTCGCTCGACCGGTTCGCCGGTCCCGAGCACGAGAAGCTGCTGACGGAGTTCCGCGAGCTGCATACGGCGTGGCGCCGGGCTGAGGACGACCTCGCCGACCGCCGCCGCAACGCCCGCGAACGCAGCCAGGAGGCCGATCTGCTGCGTCTCGGGCTCGACGAGATCACCCGGGTCGACCCGCAGGCCGGCGAGGACGACGAGCTGCGGATCGAGGCCCAGCGCCTGGAGCACGCGGAGGGGCTGCGTACGGCCGCCAGCACGGCGCATCACGCGATTTCCAGCGAGGATGAGGCGGAGGACGCCAACAGCCTCCTCAACGCCGCCCGGCGCAGCCTGGAGGCGCAGTCGACGGTCGACCCGGTGCTGGGTGAGCTGGCCGCGCGTCTGGAAGAGGCTGCCACCCTGCTGGCCGACGTCTCGGTCGAGTTGTCCACCTATCTCGCCAGCCTCGACGCTGATCCCGACCGGCTGCAGGCCATCTACGAGCGCCGGGCCGCACTGCGGGGCCTGACCCGCAAATACGCCGACGACGTCGACGGGGTCATCGCCTGGGCCGACCGAGCCCGGACGCGCCTGGCCGACCTCGACGTCTCCGACGAGGCGCTGGAGGAGCTGGATCGGGAGCGCCTGCGGCTGGCCGGTGAGGTCGCCGTGGCCGCCGCCAAGGTGCGCGCCGCCCGTATCGCCGCCGCCGGGACCTTCGCCGAACAGGTCACGGTGGAACTCGCCGGGCTCGCCATGCCGCACGCCCGGGTGGAGTTCGTGGTGTCGGCGCGTACGCCGGGCCGGGGCGAGCCGTCGCTGGTCGTCGACGGGGCAGAGGCCGGGGTGACCGCCGACGGCGCCGACGAGGTCGAGCTGCGCCTGATCGCCCACCCGGGCGCGCCGGCGCTGCCGCTGCAGCGGGGTGCCTCCGGTGGTGAGCTTTCCCGGGTGATGCTGGCGATCGAGGTGGTGTTCGCCGGTGTCGGTGGACCCCCGACGCTGGTCTTCGACGAGGTCGACTCGGGTGTCGGCGGCACCGCCGCGGTCGAGATCGGCAAGCGCCTGGCTCGCCTCGCGCGCAGCCATCAGGTGCTGGTCGTCACGCACCTGCCTCAGGTGGCCGCGTTCGCCGACCGGCATCTGGTGGTGGCCAAGGACACCGGTGGCGCGATCACGACGAGCGGCGTACGCGTCGTCGAGGAGACCGAACGGTCCCGCGAACTGGCCCGGATGCTCGCCGGGCTGCCGGACAGCGATCTGGGCATCGCGCACGCCGAGGAGTTGCTCGCCGTGGCCGCCCGGGAACGCGCGTAGTTTCGGCGGCTTCCGTGATCAGGGGAAGTTTTGTGGCGTTATAGCGGCGCGGAATCGACGCTGATCATGAATTGAGCCCCGGCGGGTCGGGTAAAGCGTGCGAGCGACCCGACAAATCGGACTTGTGACAGGGTGACTCCGGCCCGTCTGCCCGCGCGGGAGAAACCCTGGCCACTACCGTGATCAGCATGTCGAGTAGGCGATCAAGGCGCTGGCATGCCAGGATGGCCCCGATGCGTCTACCCACCTTGCGCCGGTCCCGGGGCGCCGAACCGGGCACGATCATCGGCACCGCACGGCTCGATCGACGGACCAAACGGCTCGTCGGACGGCTGCGCGCGGGCGATCTAGCGGTCATCGATCATGTCGACATCGACCGCGTCGCGGCCGATGCTCTGGTCGCGGTGGGCGTCGGTGCGGTGCTGAACGCCAAGCCGTCGATCTCCGGCCGCTATCCGAACCTCGGTCCGCAGGTGCTGATCGAGGCTGGTGTTCTGCTCCTCGACGACCTGGGCGAGGGCATCTTCCAGAATGTGCGCGAAGGCGACGAGCTGCGGATCGAGGGGAACACCGTCTTCCTCGGCGACGAGCCGGTCGCGCACGGCATCCGGCAGGACGCCGAGACCGTGGCGAAGTCCATGGTGGACGCCCGGGAGGGTCTGTCCGTGCAGTTGGAGGCGTTCGCCGCCAACACCATGGAGTATCTGAAGCAGGAGCGGGATCTGCTCCTGGACGGCGTCGGCGTGCCCGAGGTCGTCACCCAGGTCGCCGGGCGTCACTGCCTGATCGTGGTCCGGGGCTACGACTACAAAGCGGACCTGGACGTGCTGCGGCCGTACATCCGCGAGTTCAAGCCGGTGCTGATCGGGGTGGACGGCGGAGCGGACGCGCTGGTCGAGGCGGGCTACACGCCCGACATGATCATCGGCGACATGGACTCGGTCTCCGACGACGTGCTGCGGTGCGGCGCCGAGGTGATCGTCCACGCGTACCCGGACGGGCGGGCGCCGGGCCTGGCCCGGATGCACCAGCTCGGTGTGCCGGCGATCACCTTCCCGGCCGCGGCGACCAGCGAGGACATCGCGATGCTGCTGGCCGACGAGAAGGGTGCCTCGCTCATCGTGGCGGTCGGCACGCACGCGACGCTCGTCGAGTTCCTCGACAAGGGCCGGGGCGGCATGGCGTCGACCTTCCTGACGCGACTGCGCATCGGCGGCAAGCTCGTCGACGCCAAGGGCGTCAGCCGGCTCTACCGGCAGAGCATCTCCGGCTCGTCACTGCTGCTCCTGGTGCTTTCGGCGATCGCGGCGATGGCGGCGGCGGTGGCCGTCTCCACGGTAGGCAAGGCTTATCTCGCTGTGGTCGCGGAGTGGTGGGACAATCTCATGTTCCAAGTGCAGCGGCTGTTCTAGGGATACGGGATCGTGATCAACTTCAGGTACCACGTCGTGTCGCTCACGGCGGTCTTTCTCGCGCTGGCCATCGGCCTGGTCGTCGGGACGGCGGCGCTCAACGGGCCGGCGGCCGACGCCCTGAACGAGACGGTGAACTCGCTGCGCAAGTCCAACAGCCAGCTGCGGGACCAGTTGGACGGGCTGGCGGTGGAGCAGAACCGCAAGGACGACTACGTCGCGGAATCCGCTCCGTATCTGCTGACCGGCAAGCTGACCTCGCGCCGGATCGTCATCGTCGTCATGCCGTCCGGGCGGGAGTTCGTGGACGGCGTCACCAAGCAGCTGACCGCCGCGGGCGCGAAGGTCACCGGCACGGTGGCGCTGAACGACAAGTTCACCGACCCGTCGAACGACAGCGAGCTGATGGAGCTGGCGGAGAACGCGTTGCCGCCGAGCGTCCCGGCCACCGCGCTACCGTCCAGCAGCGACGCCCAGGAGCTGGCGAGCACGCTGCTCTCCGCGGTGCTGATGGACCGGACGCCTCCGGTGGCGGCGGCCGACATGAACTCGGTGCTGACCGCGTTCAACAAGGCCGGATACCTCAGTGTGGACGGCAAGGTCACCGGGCCGGCCGAGGCGGCCGTGATCATCTCGGGCATGCCCTACACCGACACGTCGGCGTCGGACAAGAATGCCAATGTGCAGACCACCGTCGTGCAGTTCGACAAGGCCGGACCGGTCGTGGTGGCCGGGGTCCTCGGCGGTGACGGCAACGTCATCTCGGGCGTACGCGCGGATCCGGCGCTGGTGAAGTCGGTGTCGACTGTGGACGACGCCAACACCGCGCAGGGTCAGGTCGTGTCCGCCTTGGCGGCCTGGGAGCAATTGGTGGTCGGCAAGACGGGGCAGTACGGCGTCGGCTCCGGCGCGACCTCGCTCATGCCGAAGATGCCCGCCTGATCATGGGGGTCGGGCGGATTCTGGGCCGGCTGGCGCTGGCCGGTGCGGGTGCGGTGGCGGCGCAGGGGATTCAGCGCGCGCTGCGAGCTTCGAGCCTGTCGAAGGATCTCGAGCGGACCAACTTCCGGGGCAGCACGGTGAATCTCGCCGGCGGACCGGCGCTGGCGGTCAGCGCCGCCGTGACGAGCGCCGCCGGGGCGCCGACCGGGCGGGCGGCGACCGCGGCACTGGTCGCCGGGCTCGGGTCGGGTGCGGTCGGGTTCTACGACGACGTGGTCGGCGTACGCCCGGAGCACAAGGCCAAGGGTTTCCGAGGGCACCTGGGTGCGCTGCGAGAGGGCCGTGTGACCAGCGGTTTCGTGAAGATCGCCGGAGTAGGTGCGGCCGGGCTGGCGGCCTCCGCTCTGCTGACGCGCTCGCGTGGCCGGGGCGCGGTGACCACGGTGATCGACACCGCCCTCGGGGCAGGCGTGATCGCGGGTGCGGCCAACCTGTTCAATTTGCTCGACCTACGTCCGGGCCGCGCGCTCAAGGCCGGCGTGCTCGCCGGTACGCCGTTGGCCGGTGGCACGACGGGCGGCCTGGTCGCCGGGCCGCTCGGTGCGGTGGCGGGCAGTCTGCCGCCGGATCTGGCCGAGGAGACGATGCTCGGTGACTGTGGGGCCAACGCCCTCGGCGCGGTGCTCGGCACGGCGTACGCGGCGCGTACCGGGCCGGTGGGGCGGTTCGCCGCGCTGGCGGTGCTGGCCGGGCTGACCGCGGCGAGCGAGAAGGTCAGCTTCACGAAGGTCATCGAGAGGACTCCCGGTCTCCGGGAGCTCGACGCGTTCGGCCGGATGAAAGCCGATAAACCAGACATTCAGGTCGAGAAGCTGCCGATCGACGATTAGCCGACGATGAGCCGAATAGCCCGCGCCGCCACCCTCATAGCGGTGCTCACCGTCGTCAGCCGCGTGGTCGGGTTCGCCCGGACCTGGGTGCTGACCTTGTCGGTGGGCCAGACCGACCTCGGCAGCGTCTACGCCAGCGCCAACGCCATCCCGAACATCATCTTCGAGATCGTCGCCGGGGGCGCGATGGCGGCGCTCGTCGTGCCGTTGCTGGCCGGCGCGGTCGCCAACGGCGACGTCCGGGCGGTGTCGCGTACGGCGTCGGCGCTGCTCACCTGGGTGCTGGCCGGTCTGATCCCGTTGGCCGTGCTCGTGGCCGTCGGCGCCGACTGGGTCATCCGGCTCGTCGCCGGGCGCGACTGGACGCCGGAGCAGTACGAGACCGGGGCGCTCATGCTGCGGATCTTCGCCGTCCAGATCCCGCTCTACGGCATCGGGGTGGTGCTCATCGGCGTACTGCAGGCGCATCGGAAGTTCGCCTGGCCGGTCATCGCGCCCCTGCTCTCCAGCGTCGTCGTGATCACGGCGTACGCCCTCTTCGCGGCGCACGACGGAGCGCGGGCGGATCTCGCCCAGGCGACCCGGACGGGTGTGCTGATCCTGGCGGTCGGCACGACGCTCGGCGTGGTGGTGCTCAGCGGGTGCCTGCTCATCCCGCTGCGCAGCCTGCGGCTGAGACTGCGGCCGTCGTGGCAGATCGACCATCCGGATGTGAAAGGGCTTGCCGTCAGCGGCCTGCTCACGGTGGCGTTTCAGCAGCTGGCCCTGATCGTGGCGCTACGGCTGGCCAACGGCACGGGGGCGGACGGCACCGCGCTCGTCTTCACCGTCGCCCAGACCGTGTTCCTGCTGCCCTGGGCGGTGCTCGCGGTACCGGCGGCGACGGCGGCCTACCCGGCGCTGGCGGAGTCGGCGGCGACCGGCCGGCTGTCGGCGTACAACCAGACCTTGGCGACCACCGCGCGAGCCGTGACCTTGCTGAGCTGCCTGGGTGTCGCGTTGCTGGCCGGAGTGGCCGGGCCGGCGGCCGCGTTCCTCTCGGCGGGTGCCGACCCGAGCGGGCTGGCCTGGGGCATCGCCGCATTCGCACCGGGCCTGCTGGGCTACGGCCTGGCGGCGTTGCTCAGCCGTGCGCTGTACGCCCGCAGCGGCCAGCGGGCCGCCGCGATCGCCTTCGGCCTGGGCTGGGGCAGCGCCGCCGTCGCGATGCCGATCCTGGCCGCGGTCCTGCCGGAGTCCGCCCGGGTCGCCGCGCTGGGCCTGGGCACCTCGGTCGGGCTGACCGTGCTGGGCCTGGTCCTGGTGATCGTGCTGCGGCGCACCGGTGCGACAATGCCCGGGTTGACCCGGGCCGCCGCCGCCGGGCTCCTCGCGGCGGCATTCGGCGCGGCCGCGGGCAACGGCGTGCGCTGGCTCGCCGGCGGGCTTCCGTCGGGGGTGGGTGCGATCATCGGTCTCGGAGTGGCGGCCGGGGCGGCGGTGGTCGTGGTCTTCGTGGCCGTGCTGCTGCCGCTGGACGGCGGCGACGCGCGGGCACTGGTTCGCCGGTTCGCCCGGCGCTGACCGGCGGCCACGCGACGACGGGGCACAGGGGAAGGGTGGACGGTGGCACAACAGCACTTCCACGGCGCGGTCGCGCTGGTGCTGGCGACCAGCACCGGCGGCATCGGGCAGCATGTCGCGGCGCTCGCCGGGGAGCTGGCTCAGGCCGGCTGCGCGGTGACCGTGATCGGCCCGGCGATGACCGAGGCTCGCTTCGGCTTCACCGAGCGTGGCGCGCAGTTCATCCCGGTGGAGATTCCCGCCAATCCGACCCCCGGCGACCTCCGGGCGGTCCGGTCGCTGCGGCGCGTCCTCGCGGCCGTGCAGCCCGCCGTCGTGCACGCCCACGGCCTGCGGGCCGGCTTCGCGGTGGCGCTCGCCCGCCCGGCCCTCCCGACCGTTGTGACCTGGCACAACGCGCCGCTGCGCGGAGGGGTCCGCGGCGGTGTGCACGCGATGCTGGAACGGATCGTCGCCCGCGCGGCGACGGTCAATCTCGGCGCCTCCACCGACCTCGTCGACCGGGCCAAGGCCGCGGGCGCGACCGACGCGCGACTCTGGGAGGTCGCCGCGCCGGTCCGGGCCGCGGGTCATCGCTCTCCCACAGGTGTACGCGCGGAGCTGGGCGTGGCCGCCGACGTGCCGCTGATCCTGTCGGTCGGCCGGTTGCATCCGCAGAAACGCTATGACCTGCTCGTGAAGGCGGCCGCCCAGCTTCGTGCGGAGCTGCCGTCCGCCACCGTGGTGGTGGCCGGGACCGGTCCTTCCTATCTCGACCTGGCCGCCCAGATCTCGGCCGAGCGCGCCCCCGTACGCCTGCTGGGCCACCGCGACGACGTCCCCGACCTGATCGCGGCGGCCGACGTCGGCGTCGTCAGCAGTGACTGGGAGGCCCGGCAGCTGTTCGCCCAGGAGGCGCTCGCGGGCGGGCTGCCGCTGATCGCCACCGGCGTCGGGGGACTGCCGGAACTCGTCGGCGACGCCGCCGTCCTGATCGAGCCCGGGAGCGCCGAGGCGATCCGGGCGGCGATCGTCGACCTCCTCGGTGACCCGGCCCGGCGGGCCGAGCTGGCAGAGAAGGGCCGTGCGCGCGCCGCGAGCTGGCCCGCCGCCGGGGACATGCTGCGCCGTCTGCTCGACCTGTACGCCGACCTCGCCGATCGCACACCGGTGGCCGAGGAGCACGCCTGATGCGGACGGCCCGGACGAGGAGCGTGCTGGTGGCGCTCCTCGCGCTGATCGCCGCCCTTTTCGCCCCGATAAGCCCGGCCCAGCCGGCGCACGCCGACGGTGATGCCGAGCCTGACACCCGGGCGGACTACGTCATCGTCGCCGGCGTACCGGGATTGCGCTGGGAAGACCTCGACGCCGTGAGCACTCCGACCCTGTGGGGGCTCGCCGAGCACGGGTCGATCGGCTCGATGTCAGTACGCTCCGCGGTCACCCCGACCTGCCCGGCCGACGGCTGGACGACGCTGAGCGCGGGGAACTACGCGTACCGGAGCCTGGCGGCGAACCCGCCGAAGGTGACCGGCGAGTGCCCGCAGCTGGAGCAGGAGGTCATCCGGGGCCGGGACAAGCAGAGCGCGTCGCTGCCGCCGGACGAGCAACGGCTGGTGATCTTCAACAACGGCAAGAACCCGTGGGGCGCGGTGCCGAGCGCCCTGCCCAACGCCGTACGCTGCACCGTCGCTATCGGCCTCGGTGGCGCGATCGCCGCGGTACGCCCCTACGACCGGGTCGACCGGTACGAGCCCGGGCTCCCGGACGATCCGGCGAAACTGGCCGAGCTGCTGGCCTCGTGCGTGCTGACCGTCGCCGACCTGGGCACGGTCGACGCGAAGGAGACCGCCGACCGCAAGACGCAGGCCGCGGCCGCCGACGCGCAGTTGGCGAAACTGCTGGCCGCCCGGCCGGCCCGCAGCACGGTCATGGTCGCCGGGATCTCCGACACCAGCACCGACCAGCGTCTGCACGTCGCCGTCTTCGACGGACCCGGCTGGGACTCCGGCTGGCTCACCTCGGCGGGCACCGGGCGCAACGGCTACATCCAGCTCATCGACCTCGCCCCGACGATCCTGCACGTCCTCGGGCGGCCCGCGCCGGCGAAACTGTTCCGGGGGTCGGCCGCCGTCCCGGCCGACGGGCGGCCCGCCGATCTGGCCAGCGCGATCGGCGTACCGGCGCAGGCGGACGCGCAGGCCAAGGCGCAGCGGGGCATCGCGGGCTGGTTCTTCGGGATCCTCGCCGTCGTTCAGCTCACCCTGTACGTGCTGCTGGCCTGGGCGATGCGCCGGTCGTACACCCGGGCCGGGCGGGCGCAGAAGGCGCTGCCGCTGCCGGAGTGGATGCGTCGCCGGTCGCCGAGCCGATCCAGCCGGGCCGAGCCGTTCTGGACGAAGTGGGCCGAGATCGCCCTGATCGCGTCCGCCTCGGCCATCCCGGCCGCCTTCGCCGCCGGCATGGTGCCCTGGTGGCGCGCTTCGCAAGCCGGGCTCGTCTTCTGGGCGCTGACCGTCGCCGGGATGGTCGTCGTCACCCTCGTCGTGGTCTTCCTGTCCGCGTACCGGCGAACACTCGGCCCGGTGGGGGTGGTCGCCGGGCTCGCCGCCGCGGTGGTCGCCCTCGACCTGGCCACCGGCGCTCGGCTCCAGCTCAACGGGGTCGCCGGCTATTCGGCGCTGGAAGGCGGCCGGTACGCCGGGCTCGGCGTGGTCGGGCTCGGTGTGTTCATCTCCGGGGTGCTGCTCGCGACCGGTTGTCTGGCCCAGATCACCCCGCGGCGCCGGCGGCCCTGGCTGATCGGCGGCGTGGGCGCGCTGGCGATCGTGGTCGTCGGCGACCCGTTCCTGGGCGCGGACGCGGGCGGCGCGCTCGCGCTCACCGCGGGCGTCTGCCTCGCCGTCGCCGTGTGCACCGGCGGCTGGCTGACGTTGAACCGGGTCGTCTGGGCGACCGCCGCCGGGCTCGCCGTGACGGTGCTGTTCGCGCTGATCGACCTGCGCCGCCCGGTCGCCGACCGGGGCAGCCTCGGCCGGATGCTCAGCCAGATCGCCGACGGCACCGGCGGGCCCACCCTGCACCGGCTCAGCGAGTCCAACATCACCGCGTTCGCCAACACTCCGCTCACCCTGCTCGCCCTGGGCTCGGCGGGCTTCGTCTGGTTCGCGCTGCTCCAGCCGTGGGGCGGGCTCAAACGGCTGTTCGGCGTCTATCCGGCCGTCCGGGCGGCCTTGACCGGGGTTGCCCTCGCCACGGTGCTGGCGGGCCTGTTCGGCGGGGCGGCGCTCAACGTGGCGGGGGCCGCCGCGGCCACCGTCGTGCCGCTCGTGGCCCTGGGGGCTCTGCGGGTACGCGAACACGCCGACGACCGGACGATCGCGCAGGAGCAGGAGGCCTTCTCCGGGGTGGTCCCGTGACACGGGCGCGACACCCCGGGGTGTGATCTGCGTCCTCCTGGGTCGTGCGTGGGCTCCGAGGTGTTAGGGTGAAATCCCGTGGATCATGCGGTCTTTTCATGCTGCGTTCATCTCCAGCAGTGATCACCCACCGCACGTTCGGACTTAACTTCAACACCGACCACGGGAGCGGGTAGTGAGCCCTTCTGCACGGACGAACCTGTCGACAAACCAGCCGACGCGGCACATCTTCGTCACCGGGGGTGTCGCCTCCTCCCTGGGCAAGGGCCTCACCGCCTCCAGCCTCGGCAATCTGCTGACCGCACGTGGCCTCCACGTCGTCATGCAGAAGCTGGATCCCTACCTCAACGTCGACCCCGGCACGATGAACCCGTTCCAGCACGGTGAGGTCTTCGTGACCGACGACGGCGCCGAGACCGACCTCGACGTCGGCCACTACGAGCGCTTCCTGGACCGGGACCTGTCCGGCAAGGCGAACGTCACGACCGGCCAGATCTACTCGGCCGTCATCGCCAAGGAGCGCCGCGGCGAGTACCTCGGCGACACCGTCCAGGTCATCCCGCACATCACGAACGAGATCAAGTCCCGCATCCGGGCGATGGCCGACCCGGACGAGGACGGGCGTACGCCGGACGTGGTGATCACCGAGGTCGGCGGCACCGTCGGCGACATCGAGAGCCTGCCGTTCCTGGAGGCCATCCGGCAGATCCGGCACGACGTCGGCCGGGAGAACGTGTTCTACCTGCACGTCTCGCTCGTGCCCTACCTCGCCCCGTCGGGTGAGCTGAAGACCAAGCCGACCCAGCACTCGGTCGCCGCCCTGCGCAACATCGGTATCCAGCCCGACGCGCTCGTCTGCCGCTCCGACCGCGAGATCCCCGACGGCATGAAGCGCAAGCTCGCCCTGTACTGCGACGTCGACGCCGAGGCGGTCATCTCCGCGGCCGACGCGCCCAGCATCTACGACATCCCGAAGGTGCTGCACCGGGAAGGCCTGGACGTCTACGTCGTCCGCCGGCTCGGCCTGCCGTTCCGGGACGTCGACTGGACGCGCTGGGACGACCTGCTCGACCGGGTGCACAACCCGGAGGCGGAGCTGACCATCGCGCTGGTCGGCAAGTACATCGACCTGCCGGACGCGTACCTGTCGGTGTCGGAGGCCATCCGCGCCGGTGGGTTCGCGCACCGGGCCAAGGTGAAGCTGCGCTGGGTCACCAGCGACGACTGCGAGACCTTCGAGGGCGCCGCCAAGGCGCTGTCCGGCGTGGACGGCGTCGTCATTCCCGGCGGGTTCGGCGTACGCGGCATCGAAGGCAAGATCGGCGCGATCCGGCACGCCCGGGAGAACCGGATCCCGACCCTGGGACTGTGCCTGGGCCTGCAGTGCATGACCATCGAGGTCGCCCGGAACCTGGCCGGGCTGGCCCACGCCAACTCGCTGGAGTTCGACGAGACCGCCCCCGAGCCGATCATCTCCACGATGGCCGACCAGGAGGACATCGTCGCCGGACTCGGTGACATGGGCGGCACGATGCGGCTGGGCGCGTACCCGGCCGAGCTGCGGCCCGGTTCGATCGTCGCCGAGGTCTACGGCAACACCGCGGTCTCCGAGCGGCACCGCCATCGGTACGAGGTGAACAACGCGTACCGGGGCAAGCTGGAGGAAGCCGGGCTGCGGATCAGCGGCACCTCCCCGGACGGCAAGCTCGTCGAGTTCGTCGAGCTGGACCGGGAGATCCACCCGTACTTCGTGGCCACCCAGGCGCACCCCGAGCTGAAGAGCCGGCCGACCCGGTCGCACCCGCTGTTCGCCGGCTTCGTCAAGGCGGCCCTGGAGTACGCCGACGGCGACCGGCTGCCGGTGGGCGTACCGGCGAAGGCGCGGACGTCGGACGGCCCGGAGGTGGACGCCGACGCGTAGCCTGACTTCGTGACGCACGAATACCGGGTCGTCGAGACGACCGAACGCTTTCACGGCAAGATCTTCGACGTCGTGACGGACCTGGTGGAGATGCCCGGCGGCGGGGTCGCCCCGCGCGACTACCTCAAGCACGTGGGCGCGGTCGGCATCGTGGCGCTCGACGACGAGCAGCGCGTCGTGCTCGTGCGGCAGTACCGGCACCCGGTCCGGCGGTTCCTCTGGGAGCTGCCGGCCGGGCTGGTCGACGTGGCGGGCGAGGAGGCGCAGGCTACTGCGTTGCGCGAGCTGGCCGAGGAGGCCGATCTGACCGCCGGGCGCGTCGAGCACCTCGTCGACCTGCACACCACGCCGGGCGCGTCGTCGGAGCTGATCCGGCTGTTCCTGGCGACCGAACTGCGGGAGATCGCCGAGCGGCACGACCGCCGCGACGAGGAAGCCGAGATCGAGGTACGCCGCGTCCCGCTGGCCGACGCCCTGAAGATGATCTTCGAGGGCGAGATCACGAACGGGCCGGCCGTCGCCGGTCTGCTCGCCGCCGACGCCGTCCTCCGCTCCCGCGCCTGACGTCCGGTGCGCCCACGTCAGCGCTGGATCAGGGTTCCCGGTCGAATCTTGGGCCATGATTCGACCCGGAACCCTGATCCAGCGGAGAACACCGGGCGATCACGGAGAGTGAGATTGGCGGGCGCAATTCACGGGTACATGTGAACCGTGACGCTACAGCCTGTAAACCTGACCGCCGTGAGCATGACAGCGCGTCGGGTCTCGGTGCAGGTGAGCGGCCATACACTGGCGACGAGAGCTGCTGCCAGCCAGTGTTGCGCACAGTGTCGTGCGCCCCGCAGAGAGGTATCACGGTGAAGGTCGGAATCCCCCGCGAAGTCAAGAACCACGAGTACCGGGTGGCCATCACCCCGGCCGGTGTCGTCGAGTTCGTCCGGAACGGCCACGAAGTGGTCATCGAGACCCAGGCGGGCGTCGGTTCCTCGATCACCGACGAGGAGTACCGCACGGCCGGGGCGCAGATCCTGTCCACCGCTGACGAGGTGTGGGCCGCCGCCGACATGATCCTCAAGGTCAAGGAGCCGATCGAGCCGGAGTACCACCGCATGCGCGCTGGTCAGGTGCTCTTCACCTATCTGCACCTGGCCGCCTCGAAGGAGTGCACCGACGCGCTCGTCACCCAGAAGGTGACCGGGATCGCGTACGAGACGGTCGAGCTGCCCGGCGCTCAGCTGCCGCTGCTCGCGCCCATGAGCGAGGTCGCCGGCCGGCTGGCCCCGCAGGTGGGCTCGCACTACCTGCTGCGGGCGCAGGGCGGGCGCGGCGTGCTGCCCGGCGGCGTCCCGGGCGTACGCCCCGCCAAGGCGGTCGTCATCGGCGCCGGTGTGTCCGGCATGAACGCCGCCACCATCGCCGACGGGCTCGGCTTCGAGGTGACCCTGCTCGACAAGAACATCAACCGGCTGCGTACGGCGGATCAGCAGTTCCACGGGCGCGTGCGGACGGTCATGTCCAACGCGTACGAGCTGGAGCAGGCGGTGCTCGCCGCGGACCTGGTCGTCGGCGCGGTGCTGGTGCCCGGTGCGAAGGCGCCCATGCTGGTCTCCAACGAGCTGGTCAGCCGGATGAAGCCGGGCAGCGTGCTCGTCGACATCTCGATCGACCAGGGCGGCTGCTTCGAGGACTCGCACGCGACCACCCACGCGGACCCGGTCTACCAGGTGCACGACTCGATCTTCTACTGTGTCGCGAACATGCCCGGCGCGGTGCCGCACACGAGCACCCACGCGCTGACCAACGTGACCCTCCCGTACGCCATCGAGCTGGCCAACCACGGCTGGAAAGAGGCGCTGCGCCGGGACAAGGCGCTGGCGCTGGGCCTGAACACCTACGACGGCCAGGTCGTCTACGGTCCCGTCGCGGAGGCGCACGGTCTCGCCGTGCTGCCGCTGGAGGACGTGCTGAAGTAAGCGAGCGTCGCCGTGGAGGCCGCACGATCCGCATCCTTCGTTCGGTTCGTGTGGCCTCCACTTGCGTGTCGTTTCAACACGCCGTGGACGGGACCCGCTGCGGCGGCCCGCGGTGGCGTACAGTCAAGCGACGGCGCGTGACTTCTGACGGCGGCAGGCGTCGTAAGGGGAAGGGCGGGATATGGCTGGCGGCGAGCGTTCGGAGGCTTGGTCCTCGACGTTGCGGGGCGAGCAGTCCGCTTTGGACCTCAGCGCGGATCTGGGTCCAGCGGACCCTTCGGCATACACGGCTCGCAAGGACATCCCCGAGCCGATGCCGACGGACAAGCACGGCCCGGCGCGCATCATCTCGATGGCGAACCAGAAGGGTGGCGTCGGCAAGACGACGACGACCATCAACCTGGGCGCGGCGCTGGCCGAATACGGGCGCAAGGTGCTGCTGGTCGACTTCGACCCGCAGGGCGCCTTGTCGGTCGGACTCGGGGTCAATCCGCACAACCTCGACCTGTCCATCTACAACCTGCTCATGCAGGATGATGTGGCGACCGAGGACGTGCTCATCAAGACCGACGTGGCCAACCTGCACCTGCTGCCCGCCAACATCGACCTGTCCGCGGCGGAGATCCAGCTCGTCAGCGAGGTCGCCCGGGAGATGGCGCTGGCGCGGGTGCTGCGCAACGTCCGCAAGGAATACGACTTCATCCTGATCGACTGCCAGCCGTCGCTGGGTCTGCTCGCGATCAACGCGCTGACCGTCAGCCACGGCGTCCTGGTGCCGCTGGAGTGCGAGTTCTTCAGCCTCCGGGGTGTGGCGCTCCTGCTGGACACCATCGACAAGGTCCGCGAGCGGCTGAACTTCGACCTGGAACTCGAAGGCATCCTCGCCACCATGTACGACTCCCGCACGACCCACTGCCGCCAGGTGCTGCAGCGGGTGGTGGAGGCGTTCGGCGACAAGGTGTACCAGACGGTCATCACGAAGACGGTGAAGTTCCCCGAGTCGACCGTGGCCGGGGCGCCGATCACGACGCTCGACCCGGCCTCGTCCGGGGCGCGCAACTACCGGCAGCTCGCCCGCGAAGTGATCGCGGCACAGGCCGCGCGCTGACCCGACTGCCCGCTGCTATTTTCGCTGTATGAACGCGCCCGAGACTGCCACCGACGCCGCCCTGCCCGCGGCCGAGGGCGCGTACGGTCCCGCTGGTATGAACGCGCCCGAGACTGCCACCGACGCCGCCCTGCCCGCGGCCGAGGGCGCGCCGCTGTCGGCCGGGGCCGATGAGGAACTCGCCGCCGCTCCTGCGGCGGAGGACCCGGCGGAGCCCGACGCGCCGCCCGTGGCGGAGAGCACCAGCGGGCGGTTCAACGTCAAGCTGGTCAACTTCGAGGGCCCGTTCGACCTGCTGCTCCAGCTGATCGGCAAGCACAAGCTGGACGTCACCGAGGTCGCGCTGCACCAGGTCACCGACGACTTCATCGCCCACATCCGGGCCGCCGGCGACGCCTGGGACCTCGACGAGGCCAGTGAGTTCCTCGTGATCGCGGCGACCCTGCTCGATCTCAAGGCGGCCCGGCTGCTGCCGGCGGCGGCGGTCGAGGACGAGGAGGACCTCGCTCTGCTGGAGGCCCGGGACCTGCTGTTCGCCCGCCTGCTGCAGTACCGCGCGTTCAAGCAGGCCGCAGCGCACCTCGCCGAACTGGCCGAGCTGGGCCAGCGCCGGTGGCCGCGTGCGGTCGCCTTGGAGGAGCGCTACGCCGAGGCGCTGCCGGACCTCGTGCTCGGCGTCGGCCTCGACCGCTTCGCCAAGCTCGCGGCCAAGGCGTTCAGCCCGAAGCCCGCGCCGCCCACGGTCTCCATCGCCCACGTCCACGACGTCAAGGTCAGCGTCCGCGAACACGCGGAGATCCTCCGGGATCGGCTCCAGGCGGCGGGCATCGCGACGTTCCGCGTCCTGGTCACCGACTGCCAGAGCACCCTCGAGGTCGTCGCGCGCTTCCTCGCGCTTCTCGAGCTGTACCGCGAGAACCTGGTCGGCTTCGAGCAGATCCAACCGCTCGGGGAACTCACGGTCCGCTGGATCGCCGCCGAGGGCGCGCGGGTCGAGCTCGACTTCGACGAGTACGCCGGAAGCCCCGCCCCGCCGGAGTCGGTTGCGGACGCCCCCTCCGGCGACTCCGGCGACTCCGGCGACGCCGGGAATCCCGAGGAGGCGTCCGACGGCAGCGCCGCCGACGCCGAGCCCTCCGCCTGAGCGATTCAGCGCTCGAAGAGCCCACGATAACGACTGATAGGCTGCAAAAGTGACACAAGACGGTTCTTTTTCCAGCGATTCGCTCGCCGACCAGGCCGCGAGCTGGGTGCCGCCGTGGCAGCGGCCGGGTGACCGTCTTGACGCGCCCGACACCGCCCCGCCCGCCGACGCCGCGCCCGAGGCTGCCCTAGCCGACGCTGCCCTAGCCGACGCTGCCCTAGCCGACGCCGCCCTAGCCGACGCCGCCCCAGCCGACGCCGCCCCAGCCGACGCCGCCCCGGCGGACGACGCCGACGAGCCCCAGCCGAAGACAGACGCCGATACTGACGCCGACGCCGACGCCGACGCCGACGCCGACGCCGACGCCGACGCCGACGCCGACGCCGACGCCGACGCCGATGCCGACGCCGACGCCGAGGTCGAGGTCGAGGTCGAGGCGCCGATCGAGCACACCGAGCCGGTCGAGCTGCCGGACATCGCGGTCGAGCCCGAGGCGCCGGAGCACGAGCCCGGCGACTACACCGAGCCGTCGGCGGTGTTGAACGAGGCCGCCGCCGAGCGGGCCGCCGGACCGGCGATCGAGGTGGTCGAGCTGCCCGCCGGGCCAGGTGAGGCGGCCGCGGAGCCCGAGGCTGAGCCGGCCGAAGTCACTGAGGACGCCGAATCCGAGGACGCCGGGTCCGGAGACGCGGGATCTGAGGCCGCCGGATCTGAAGACGCGGGGTCCGAACACCCGGGATCTGAGGACGCGGGATCCGAGGGTGCCGAATCCGAGGACGCGGGGTCTGAGGACGCCGGATCCGAGGACGGTGGCGAGGTCGAGGCCCCGATCGAGCACACGGAGCCGGTCGAGTTGCCGGACATCGCGGTCGAGCCCGAGGCGCCGGAGGACGAGCCGGGCGACTACACCCAGGCGGCTGCCGCCGCGAGGGAAGTCGACGCGAGTCAGGCCCAGGCGAGTGCGACCGAGGCCGAGGGCGACGCGGCGGACGCGTTCGCCGCTGCCGCCGGTCGTCTCGCCGCGCTCGTCGAAATGCCGAAGTACGACGCCGAGCCCCTCGCCGAGCCGCGTCACACCCTGCCGTCGCCCCAGCTCAGTGCGCCGCTGACCAGTGCACCGCAGACCAGCGCACCGCCGGCCGGTGCGCCTTCGGTGCCCGCTCAGGCGAGCCGGGCGTACGCGGCGACGGTGGCGGAGCGGGCGGAAGACGAGACCCAGCTCGCCGCGCTCGACCCAGGCGAGCTGCGCTCGGCGTTGGAGGCCATTCTGATGGTCGTCGACGAGCCGGTGGGCGAGATCATGCTGGCCCAGGTGCTCGAACAGCCGACCGAGGTGGTCGCCGACGCCCTGCTGACGCTGGCGGCGGCGTACACGGCCGAGAATCGGGGCTTCGAGCTGCGGCGGGCCGCCGGGGGCTGGCGCTTCTACACCCGCGACGCGTACGCCTCCTATGTGGAGCGTTTCGTCCTGGACGGGCAGTCGGTCCGGCTCACCCAGGCCGCGCTGGAGACGCTGGCCGTCGTCGCGTACAAGCAGCCTGTGACGCGGTCCCGCATTTCGGCCATCCGGGGTGTCAACTGCGACGGCGTGGTGCGTACGCTCGTCAGCCGGGGACTGATCGAGGAGTGCGGGGCCGAGCCCGACTCCGGCGCGCACCTCTACCGCACGACCTCGCTGTTCCTGGAGAAGCTGGGCCTCGACGGGCTGGACCAGCTGCCTCCGCTTGCCCCCTTCCTGCCCGACAACGTCGAGGAGATCGCCGATGCCGAGCGCTGACGGACGGGAGCGCCTGCAGAAGGTGCTGGCTTCGGCGGGGGTGGGGTCGCGCCGCGCCTCCGAGGAGCTGATCGACCGTGGGCGCGTCGTCGTCGACGGGAAGGTGGCCCGGCTGGGCGACAAGGTCGACCCCGTCACCGCCGAGATCTATGTGGACGGTCAGCGGGTCGTGGTCGACAACCGCCTCGTCTACCTGGCCATGAACAAGCCGCGGGGGGTCGTCTCGACGATGTCCGACGAGGAGGGCCGGGAGGCGATCGCGGACTACATCGGCGACCTGGGCGTCCGCGTCTATCACGTCGGGCGGCTGGACCAGGAGTCCGAAGGCCTCCTGCTGCTGACCAACGACGGGGCGCTCGCGCACAAGCTGATGCACCCGTCGTACGAGGTCCCGAAGACCTACCTCGCCGAGGTCGCCGGGCCGCTGCCCCGCAGCGTCGGCCGGTCGTTGCGGGCCGGCGTCGAGCTGGAGGACGGCCTGGCCCGGGTGGACTCGTTCCGGCTCGTCGACGCGATCGGCAACACCGCCCTCTGCGAGGTCGTGCTGCACGAGGGACGCAACCGGATCGTCCGGCGCATGTTCGACGCGCTCGGCTTCCCGGTGTCGCGGCTGGTACGGACGGCGATCGGGCCGATCCGGCTCGGCGACCTGCGGGCGGGGCGGCACCGCCGGCTCAACGCGGGCGAGATCGCGGCGCTGTTCAAGCTGGTCGACGGGAAGTGAGCCTCTACGAGAGCGCACGCGAGGCGCTCGCGGCGATGCGACCCGCCGACGACGGCCAGGCCGATTGGCGTACCACTCGGGAATTGGTGGAGAGCGGGCCGGAAGCGTTGCGGCGGGAGCGGGACGGCGGACATGTCACCGCGAGCGCGTTGGTCTACTCGCGCGAGCGGGACGCGTTCCTGTTGAGCCTGCACCGCAAGTTCGGCATCTGGGTGCAGCTCGGCGGGCACCTCGACGCCACGGACGAGACGCTGGCCGGGGCCGCGCTGCGCGAGGCGACCGAGGAGGGCGGCATCGCGGACCTGGTCGTGGACCCGGTGCCGGTCGACGTGGACGTGCACGAGGTGCCGAACTGCGCCGGTCGCCGGCTGCTGCACCACGACGTCATGTTCCTGATGTACGCCCCGGCGGGCGCGGCCGAACACATCAGCGACGAGTCGCTGGCGCTGGGCTGGTTCTCCGTGGACGACCTGCCGTCACCGCGGGGGACCGACGTCGACCGCGTCCTCCGGAACGCGCTGGCCAGGATTCACACCGCGTAGAGCTGCTTGGTGTAGTTCTCCGGCCGGTAGTACTCCTCCAGCTCGGCGAGGCTCTCCTTGGTCGGCTGGACCTCCTTGACCAGGCAGGCGTGCGACGGCAGAACGTCGGGGTTCCAGGTGTCGGTCTGCCACAGCTGCGAGCGCAGGAACGCCTTGGCGCAGTGGAAGAAGATCGTGTCGATGTCGACCACGACGGCGAGCTGCGGGCGGTGGCCCTTGACGACCATCTCGTCGAAGAACGGCGCCTCGCGGACCAGTCGCGCGCGGCCGTTGATCCGGAGCGTCTCGGTACGGCCCGGGATGAGGTAGATCAGCCCGACGTGCGGGTTGGCCAGGATGTTGTGGAAGCCGTCGGCCCGCCGGTTGCCCTTGCGCTCCGGGATGGCGATCGTGTGGTCGTCGATGACGTGGGTGAAGCCGGCCGGATCGCCCTTGGGGGAGACGTCGCAGTTGCCCTCGGCGTCAGAGGTGGCCACGAGGACGAACGGCGAGGCGGCGAGCCAATCGCGGTCGCGCGGGTGCAGAGCGGCGCGCTCCTTGGCCACGGCCCGGGGCATCGGTGCCCCGAGCAGATCGCGCAGTTCCTCGGGGGACGTGATCTCGATCATGATCACACCCTACTCCGGAGCGCCTGGGCTAATTGCACGGCCGATCGGTCCGGACTTTGATACACAAAGGGGGTGAGTGATCTCCAACCTCGCCCGTACGCCGACGAGGACCTCCCGGTGCTGCAGGACATCGTCGCCGGCTGGATCGCGGTCGCCGGGCGGTGCGCGTACGACCACATCGGCGAACTGCCCCATCGGATCTACGAGAATCTGCGCGGCCGCCGGCCGATCGGCGAACTGGTCCAGGTGTGGGAGGAACGCGGCGCCGTCATGGGGGTCACGATCAACCTCCGGTTCGGCTGCGCCTTCGACGTGTTCACCGCCCCGGCGCTGCGCGGGACCGCCGCCGAGGAGGCGATGCTGCGGCACGCGGCGTACGTGACCGAGCACGCGGCCGACGAGGACGAGGAGTTCGTGCTCACCGACTGCTTCGACTGCGACACCGTCCGCGCCAAGCTGCTGGAGGAGCTGGGCTTCGAGCGCTTCCGCACTTGGGACACGGTCAACGAGCTGTCCCTCCCTTCCGCCGACGCCGTGGTTCTGCCGGACGTCGAGGGGTTCGAGATCCGCCCGGCCGTCTTCGCGGACGCCAAGGCGCTGGCGGTCGCCCACAACGGTGCGTTCGGTGACAGCTGGACCGGCGAGCAGTACCGGGCCGAGGTCATGGTCAAGCCCGGATACGACCCGACGCACGAGATCGTGGCGGTCGCGCCGGACGGCCGGATCGCCGCGTTCTGCGTCTACTGGACCGACGCGCTGAACAAGCTCGGCCACTTCGAACCGGTCGGCACGCATCCGGACTTCCAGCGCCGGGGGCTCGGCAAGGCGGTGATGGCGTACGCGGTGCACGAGATGGCCGAGGCCGGCATGAGCACGGTGACGGTCAACCACAACGCCGAGAACTCCGCTGCCGCCGCTTTGTACGCGTCGCTCGGGTTCGCGCCGGCCGGGTCGACCTCGGGGTACCGGCGGCCCCGCTCCGGTCCCGCTGCCTCGTAGGGCGCTGGATCAGGGTTCCGGGTCGAATCTTGCGCCAAGATTCGACCGAGAACCCTGATCCAGCGCTGAAGGGGTGAGCCGTCAGGCGGGGTCGGCGTAGACGATGCCGCGCCCGTTCGTCCCCACGTACACCCGGCCGTAGACCCGCGGGTCGCCGATCACGACCGCGCCGGTCCAGCCGTACTGGTGCTGGTCGTCGTTGATGCGGACCCAGGTCGCCCCGGCGTCGTCGGAGCGGAAGATGCCGCGTACGCCGCCGATCTTGGCGCTGGTGTAGATCGCCGGGTAGGTCGCGCCGGTGGCGGCCTTGCCGAAGCCGACCGCGTCGGCCTGCTCGACGGTGGACAGTTTGGTGAAGGTGACTCCGCCGTCGGTGGAGTGCCACAACCCGTACGCCCCGGTCGCAGTGCCACCGGCGAGCCAGACGTCGCCGGCTCGCCCGAAGACGGCCGACATGCGTACCGACTCGGTCGGCAGCCCGGTCGCCGCCGACGCCGTGAACGACGTGCCACCGTTGGTGCTGCGATAGAACGTGCCGTTGGCGTACGCGTAGAACGTCGTGGCGGTGACCCGGTCGGAGATGACGCGGGCGCCGGCCGGGACGCCGGTGGACGTCGTCCAGGTCTTGCCGTTGTTGGCGGTGACCGAGACGCTCGCGCCGGCCGGGCTCCAGAGGTACCGCGTGCCGTCGGCGCTGACGGCGACCGTGCCGCCGCCGGTGACCCCGGTGGGTTGCTTGGCGGGCGCGGTCCAGCTGGTGCCGCCGTTCGTCGAGTAGGACAGGCACTTCTGCGTGCTGACGTCGCAGTTGCCGACGCGCACGACGGTGGCCGGGGCGGATTCGGCGAAGTCGATGTCGGTGCTGGTCGGCCAGTCGTTGCTGTTGAAGGTGGCGGCCGGGACGGTGGTGAGCGAGTCGTGCCGGAAGCCGGTGATGTCGCCGAGCGCCGACAGCAGCGGTGCTCCGGACGGCGGGCTGACCAGGTCCTGCACCGAGGTCTCCTCGATGCCCTTGGCCTTGACCGAGATCGTGAAGGTGCCGCCGGAGTCCCAGTTGGTGAGGTTGTCCGAGCCGAACAGGGTCGCGCCGGTGCCGTAGAGGAACTCGGCGGAGTTGAACGGGTTGATCTCCAGCGCCTCGGTCATCCAGCCGAGTTTGGGGGAGACCTCCGCGTCCCGGGCGCCCGGGTCCTTCAGGTCCAGCCAGGGTGAGGCGGAGATGTCCATCGTGTAGCGGAAGCTGCGGCTGGGGTAACGCGTCCAGTCCCAGATCTTCGACCAGGTCGCGCCGTTGTCGGTGCTGCGCCAGATGATGGTGTCGGGCCACCACGAGCTGTACGCCGTGACCATGAGCGTGCCGGGGTGCTGCCGGTCGACGGACAGGCCGCTGTAGCCGAAGTAGTTGTTGTCGACGTCGCTGGACGGGATGGGGCTGATCTGCGTCCAGGTTCCGGTGGCGGTGGCGTACCGCCAGACGTCGCCGTGCCCGCCGTCGTAGGGTCCGCCGGTGTCGCTGGTGGCGAGGTAGAGGTAGCCGTTGACGCTGTCGAGGACGCCCTTGTGCGCGAGGAAGCCGGTCGGCTGCCCGGCCAGCCGAGTCCAGGTCGTGCCGCCGTCGGTGCTCCGGTACACGGTGTTCTGCAGGTCGGCCACGCCGACGTAGATCGTCTGGGTCGTGTTTCCCGCAGTGCCCGTACGCGGATCGAACGTCACCCAGACGACTCCCTGGAGGTCGTTGAGGTAGCCGTTGGGGTCGTTCGGGTCCTGCGCGTAGGTGCCGGGGTTGGGGAACGCGGTCACCTTGGCCCAGGTCACCCCGCTGTCGGTGCTGCGCCAAAGGCCGTTGCCGCTGGGCGCGCCGAGATAGAGGACGCTGCCCTTGTTGGGGTCGACGGCCAGCCGTTCGCCCATGCCGCGCCCCGGCATGTTGCCGCCGAGCTTGAACGGCAAGGTGGTGCGGGCCCAGCTCGCGCCGCGGTCGCCGGAGCGCAGGATGGCGCCGTTGTTCGGGTCCCAGCTGTTGGTGTAGGTGCCGGCCGCCAGGTAGACCTTGTTCCCGTCGTTCGGGTCGAGCGCAAGGCTGGCGATGCCGGTCAGGCCCCAGTCGTCCCAGCCGATCGAGTCGGTGATCGGGGTCCAGACACTGCTGCCGGGGTCGCGCCGGTAGGCACCGCCGATGTCGGTGCGGACATAGGCCAGCCCGGACACGGAGGGGGAGTAGACGATCCCGGGGATGAAGCCTCCTCCGACGATCTGCGCGTTCTTCCAGGCGTACGGGGTGGACGGGACGGCGGCTTGAGCGGGCGCGGTCACGGCGAGCGCGGCGAGCAGGGTCAGGCTCGCCACCCCGCCCACGAGCGTCTTTGCTCTCATCAGCTCACTCCATCGAGATGAGTTAATTGGGACGGACGTTAAACAAACTAACCCTCCACAATGATCACCACGCTCCACCGAAGACCCGATCACGTGTCGCGGCGGCCTCGTCGTCTACGGTGACGCGATGGATCTCGCAGACGCCATCGCGCTGGTCGAGGCCGGGGACTGGATCCCGGCCGACCGGTGGTACCTGACCGCGCCGCAACCCGGCCCTCGCGCGGCGGCCGTGGTCGCCTTCCCCGGCGTGTCCATCGTCGCGGCCGACGTGGACCCGGCCTGGGTCGCGGCGGAGCTGCCCGAGGAGGACCTGTCCGCGCCGCTCAACCCGCCCTTCCTGCGCGCGCTGGAGGACAAGCTCGCGCGCCGCGTCAACAACATCGACATCGTGCTGATGTCCGCGCACCTGCCGGGCCCGCCGCCGCTCACGCTGCGCGAAGTTTCTGATTCGGACCACCCACGGGTACGCCGGGCGCACCGCTACCGTGATGAGGTACGCGTCTGGGAGACGGAGTCCGGGCGGGGTGTCCTGGTCGTCGGCCGGGGCCTGGCCGGGCGCTGGGAGGTGGCGGTGGAGGTCGAACCGCAGGCCCGCGACCGGGGTCTGGGCCGGACGCTGGCGCTGGCCGCCCGGCATCTCGTGCCCGGGGAGCGGCCGGTGTGGGCGCAGATCGCGCCCGGCAACGCCGCCTCGGTCCGGGCGTTCCTGGCCGCCGGCTATGAACCGGTCGGAGCGGAGGCTCTCCTTGTTCCCTGATTACGCCGACAGCGCGCTGGCCGAGAACCACTTCGCCTTCATGGGGGCGCAGCGGGGCGTACTGCACCGCAAGGGTGCGGCCATCGAGCTGGCCGGGCGGGCCGACTTCCTGTCGTGGTGGGCGCCGCTGATGCCGGACACGGAGGTCCCGCCGGAGGTGACGACCGTGCGGCTCTTCTCCTGGAGCGACGAGTCCTGGCCGCCCCGGCTCGCCGACCTCGGCTTCCGCCTGTCGAGTGAGCTGTCCTACCTGGATGCCCCGGTGCGGCCCGGCGCTGCGGCGGCCCTGCCCGGCGGCGTCACGGTGGACGTCGTCGCCTCGGACGCCGACGCGGACGCGTTCGCCGCCGCCCAGACGGCCGGCTTCGCCGAGCCCGGGGATTCCGAGGAGGACCTCGCCTGGTGGCGGCAGTTCCTCGCGGAGGAGGCCCGGGGCAACTACGCCGATCCGGCACAGACCTTCTACGTCCTGCGATCCGGGGGCGTACCGGCGGCTGTGGCGCTCACCGTCGTGACCGACGGCGTCTGCGGGGTGTACGCGGTCGCCACCCGGCCGGAGTTCCGCCGCCGCGGCTACGCCGCCCGGCTGCTCGACCGCATCCGGGCCGACGCGTACGCCCGGGGCGACGAGCGGCTGACCCTGCAGGTCGAGCCGGACACGGTGGCCGAACGGATCTACCTCGCCGCCGGGTTCGAACCCCGGTTCCGGTCCACCCTGTACTCGCGATGACGCCGTCCGGCGAGGCGGCCGTCGTCGGCGGCGGCATCGGCGGCCTGGCCGCGGCGCTCGCCCTGCATCGGGCGGGCTGGGGCGTACGCGTCTTCGAGCGTGCGCCGCAGATCACCGAGATCGGCGCCGGCCTGTCGCTGTGGCCGAACGCGATCCGCGCGCTGGCCGCCTTGGGCCTGGCAGACGAGGTGCTTGGGCTCGGTGCGGTCGAGGCCCAGGGCGGCATCCGGGATCGGTGGGGACGATGGCTGTCCCGGTCGTCGGCGGCCGAGATCAGCCGGGCGTACGGGTATCCGATGGTCGTCGTGCATCGAGCCGACCTGGTACGCCTACTGCGCGACGCGCTGCCGGACGGTGTGCTCCAGCTGGGGACCGAGGTCGACGACGTGCCGGCCGCCCCGCTGGTCGTCGCGGCCGACGGAGCCACCAGTACGCTGCGCCGGCGTCTGCTGCCCGGCTACGAGCCCCGATACGCCGGCTACACCGCCTGGCGGATGATCACGGCGTACGACGCGCCCGCCGACGGCGCGGTCACCTGGGGCCGCGGCGAACGGTTCGGCTTCGCGCCGATGACCGGCGGCCGGTTCTACTGCTTCGCCACGGCCACCGTCCCGGCCGGTGGACGGTCCCCGGACGGCGAGTACGCCGAGCTGCTGCGGCGCTTCGGCGACTGGCCCGAGCCCATTCCGGCGCTGCTGGCGGCGACCGGCCCGGAGGCGGTGCTGCGCCACGACATCACCGACCTGCCGGACCTGCCCAGCTTCGTCAGCGGCCGGGTCGCGTACCTGGGCGACGCCGCCCACGCCATGACGCCCAACCTGGGACAGGGCGCGTGCCAGGCGCTGGAGGACGCGGTCACGCTCGCCCGCTGTGTGACCGCCGCCGAGGACGTGCCCACCGCGCTGGCCCGCTACGACGGGCTGCGGCGACGGCGTACGCAGATGATCGTGCGGCGGTCCCGGCGGCTGGGCCAGGTCGGTCAACTGGCTTCGCCGGCGGGCGTGCTGGGCCGCAACCTGGTCGCCCGGCTGATCCCGCCCGCGCTGACCTTGCGAGGGCTGGCCCCCGTGCTGCGCTGGGATGTGTGACCATCTGGCGCATGCCGGACTGGACCTACCATCCTCTGCGCCCGCTCGCGGCCGCTGTGCTGGGCGTACGCAGATCGCAGCGCGCAGCGTTGCACGGCTTGGCCACGCTCGTCTCACTGCCGGGCGGGGCCAGGGCCGTCTCGGCGGTCTTCGACCACCCTGCGGTTCCGGCTGATCTGGCCGGCCGGTTCGGGGCCAGCGTGCCGGTGAGCGTGGCCCGGGACGCGATCAGGGCGCTGCCGGTGCAGGGGGCCTCGGTGATCGAGATCGGTCCCGTCGAGGCCGCAGATCTTCCAGCCGTACGCGCAGCGCTGACCGGCCGCCGCTGTGAGGTTATCGGCCGGGCCACCACGGCGGAGGTGGCCGAGCAGCTCGCGCCGCTGGTCGACCGCGTGATCGTCGGCGACCCGCCCGACCTCGTACGCCTCACCGAGCCGTCGATCGACGGGGCGCTGACCGCCCTGGCCGACGAGTCGGCGACTGTGCTGGCGCCCCCGGCCGTCCTGCTCGAAGCCGGGCCGGGCTGGTTCCAGCGGGTGATCGAGGCCCGCCAGCCCACTTCGCCCGCACCCGGGTTGCGAGACGCCGGGCTCGACCCGCGCCGCTGGCCGGCCTGGGTGTGGGGGCTGATCGTCGGGCTGGCCATGACCGGTGGCGGGCTGGTGGCGGCGGGGATCACGCTCGGTCCGGTGCTGCTCTGGTACGACCAGGACTTCCTCGGTATGAATCTATCTGATGTGGACGCTGTGAACGCCCGGCTCGCCCATTTCCTGCAACACGACCGGATCACGATGGCGGGCGGCATGGTCGCGATCGGCATCCTCTACACCGGGCTCGCCTGGGGCGGCATCCGGCGCGGCTGGCCGTGGGCGCGGGCGGCGTACCTGATCTCGGGGCTCATCGGCTTCCCCACGCTGCTCTACTTCCTCGGCACCGGATTCGTCGAGCCCCTGCACACCGCGCTGGCGATCGTGCTCTTCCCGATGTTCCTGCTCGCCACCTGGCGGCGTCCGGCGGTGGCCCGCTGGACGGTCGCGCCGGAGGGCCCGGAGCCGGAACGCCGCCGGGCGCTGGCTGGACAGCTGCTGCTGATCGTCACGGGCATCGGCTTGTTCGCCGGCGGCGCCACCGTGTCGATCGTCGGGCTCACCGGCGTCTTCGTCGACACCGACCTGGTCTTCCTGGGGACCGATCCGGCGTTCCTGGACGCGGCGAATCCGCGCCTGGCCCCGTTCATCGCCCACGACCGGGCCGGGTTCGGCGGGCTGCTGATGGCCACGGCGGCGTCGATCGTGCTGCTCAGCCTGTGGGGCTGGCGGCGGGGCGAGGCGTGGGTGTGGTGGACGCTCGCCGGCGCGGCGACCGCCGGCTTCGCCCCGGCCCTCATCATCCACAAGGGAATCGGATACACCTCCTTCGAGCACCTCTTCCCGGTCTACCTGGGCGTCGTCTTCAGCGTCACCGCGCTGGCCTTGTCGAACGCGTACCTGCGGGCGGGCCGGTAGCCGGGCGGTCTGGTAAGTTCCCATTGGGAACTCAAAGATGGCCTGGGGAGGCTGCCGTGCGCGACGTCGTCCACACCCTCCGCCGCCTGCCCGGCTGGCTGCGCGTCCTGATGATCGGCCAGTTCGTCAGCGCCGCCGGGTCGCTGGCCTGGCTCTACATGACCCTCTACCTGGTCGTCGACCGCGGCATGAGCGCGCCGACCGCCGGGCTCGTCACGGCGGCGTACGGGGTCGGGGTGATCGCCGGCAATCTCGGCGGCGGCTGGATCGGCGACCGATTCGGGCTGCGGCGCACGATGCTGATCGCGGTCGGCGGCTGGGTCGTGTGCTGCGCGCTGGTGCCGATCACGCCGGTCGCGGCGCTGCCGGTGCTGATCGCGGTCGCCGGGGCCATCGGCGGGATCAACCGGCCGGTCGGCAGCGCCCTGGTCGCCACCGCCATCCCGGCCGAGCTGCGCCGGGTCGGCATCGCCCTGTCCCGCTCGGTCTCCAACGCGGGGACCATCGTCGGCCCGCCGCTCGGCGCGCTGTTCGCGGCGTACGACTTCGGGCTGCTGTTCGTCTTCGACGCCGTGACCAGCGCGATCCTCTGGGTCGTCATCTTCAGCCGAGTGCCGCGCCCGGCCGTCGCCGCCGGGGCGTCCCGGCCGCGCGGCGGCCTCATCGAGGCTCTGCGCGCCCGGCCCGGGATCCTCGCGCTGCTCGCGGCGATCGTCGCCATCGACTCCGTCTACCGGCTGCAATACACCGTGCTGCCACTCTGGCTCCGCGACCACGGCCAGCCGACGGCCGCCTACGGATTGCTGATCTCGCTCAACTGCGTGCTCATCGTGCTCGCCGAGGCGGCTCTGGCGGTACGCCTGCGCGCGCACTCGGCGGTCGCCGTCATCGGGGTCGGCTTCCTGCTCGTCGGAGCCGGCTACCTGCTGCTCGGTACGGGACTGGGCTTGATCGCGGCGGTCGCCATGATGATCGTCGTGACGGTGGGGGAGATGCTCTACAAGCCCACTGCGACCGCGTACGCCGCCGACGCCGCCCCCGACGGGATGGCCGGGCGCTACCAGAGCCTCTACGGTGCGGCGTCGATCGCCGGCATGACCTTGAGCCCGGCGCTCGGCACCGCCCTGTACGCGCACTCGGCGGCCCTCGTCTGGCCGGTCGGCGGCCTCCTCGCGCTCGCCGTCGGCGCCGCTACGCTCGCCGTCGGCCGTCCACGGCCGATCCCCGGACCCCGCCCGCGCCCGGTTCCGGACTCCGACCTCGCCCAGCACCCGTCCTGACCGACGCGGCCCTTTCGGCGGCCGGTCCGGCGGCTGGTCGCCGGCCGCTGGACGTCGCAAGATCGTCGGCTGCCGACGACCAGCTTGCCAAATGCCCCAAGAACGTCGGCTGCCGACGACCTTGGGATGGAGTGGCGGTGGGACGCAGCTGACCCGTCCGAGCGCTGCTTTCGGCGTATCAGAAAGGGACATGAGGAGATGTCCGGCACGTTCCGGTGGCCTGACGCGGACCTCGCGGCCGGGACCGGGCAGAATGGGACGGTGGAGCGGCGATGGGCCGCGAGCGGAAGCGGGAGGCAGGCGTGACGCAGACGCTGGTCGTGGCGGTGGACGGACCGTCCGGATCGGGCAAGTCGACGGTGTCGCGCCGGCTCGCGACGAAGCTGGACGCCCGCTACCTGGACACCGGGGCGATGTACCGGGCCGCCACCTGGGCCGTGCTGCAGGCGGACGCGCAGCTGACCGACCCGGACGGCATCTACAAGATCGTGAGCGCGGCCGCCCTGGAGATCGTCACCGATCCGGCCGCTCCGTCGATCAGCGTCGACGGAGTGAACGTCGACGGCCCGATCCGGGGGCAGGAGGTCACCCAGGCGGTCTCCGCCGTCGCAGCCGTCCCCGCCGTCCGCCAGCTCCTCGTGGACCTGCAGCGGCAGATCATCGCCGAGGCGGGCCGCATCGTGGTCGAGGGCCGGGACATCGGCACCGTGGTCGCGCCCACGGCCGACCTGAAGGTCTACCTGACCGCCTCCGAGCACGCGCGGGCCGCCCGGCGCAGTGCCGAGCACGCCGCCGACCACGCCGCGACCGCCGCCGACCTGCGCCGCCGCGACCACCTCGACTCGACCCGCAAGACCGACCCGCTCAAGCAGGCCGCCGACGCGGTCGTCCTGGACAGCACCGAGCTGGGCATCGACGAGGTCGTCGCCGAGCTGCTGCGCCTCCTCGACAAGTGAAGGCTCCTGGAGTGACAACTGTGTCCGAAGATTTCGAGTGGGTCGAGGACGTCGGCTCCGCTGACGGTCCCGCGCCGGTGAACCCGGTGGTCGCCGTCGTCGGCCGCCCCAACGTCGGCAAGTCGACGCTGGTCAACCGCTTCATCGGCCGTCGCCAGGCGGTCGTCGAGGACAAGCCAGGGGTCACCCGGGACCGGGTGGCCTACGACGCGTACTGGAACGGCCGTCAGTTCACCGTGGTGGACACCGGCGGCTGGGAGCCCGACGCGAAGGACCGCGCGGCCGCGGTCGCCCGGCAGGCGGAGATCGCCGTCGAGACGGCCGACGTCGTGGTGTTCGTGGTCGACGCGACCGTCGGGGCCACCGACGTCGACGAGGCCGCCGTCCGCATGCTCCGGGCCAGCCGCAAGCCGGTGATCCTGGTCGCGAACAAGGCCGACAACAACGCGATCGAGGTCGAGGCGACCAGTCTGTGGTCGCTGGGCCTCGGCGAGCCGCAGCCGGTCTCCGCCCTGCACGGCCGGGGATCGGGCGACCTGCTCGACGCCATCCTCGCCGCGATCCCGGAGGCGCCGGCGATCGTCGAGGACCGTCCGCGCGGCCCGCGCCGGGTGGCCCTCGTCGGGCGGCCCAACGTCGGCAAGTCGAGCCTGCTCAACAAGTTGTCGGGCGAAGAGCGCTCGGTCGTCGACTCGGTCGCCGGGACCACTGTGGACCCCGTCGACTCGCTGGTCACCGTGGGCGGCGAGGTGTGGCAGTTCGTCGACACCGCCGGGCTGCGCAAGCGAGCCGGGCAGGCGAGCGGCACCGAGTACTTCGCCTCACTGCGGACGCAGGCCGCCATCGAGGCCGCCGAGGTCGCCATCGTGCTGCTCGACTCGAGCGAGGTCATCAGCGAGCAGGATCAACGACTGCTCACCATGGTGGTCGAGGCCGGTCGGGCGCTGGTCATCGCGTTCAACAAGTGGGACCTCGTCGACGCCGACCGTCGCTGGTACCTCGACAAGGAGATCGAGCGGGAGCTCAAGCGCATCCCGTGGGCGGCCCGGATCAACGTCTCCGCGCGGACCGGGCGAGCCGTCGAGAAGCTCGCTCCTGCGCTGCGGACGGCGTTGGCCAGTTGGGAGCAGCGCATCCCGACCGGGCAGCTCAACCAGTGGCTGACCGCGCTGGTGCAGGCCACGCCGCACCCGGTGCGAGGTGGCAAGGCGCCGCGAGTGCTTTTCGCGACGCAGGCGGGGGTGGCTCCGCCGCGCTTCGTCGTCTTCTCCACTGGACCGCTGGACGCCGGATATGTCCGGTTCATCGAGCGGCGGCTGCGCGAGGAGTTCGGCTTCGAAGGCAGCCCGATCGACATCTCGGTGCGTACGCGTCGTGAGGAGCGGGCGAAGAAGCGCTGACGGCTGGACCTCTAGGCTGAGGTCCATGACGGACGCCGCTCTTCCTCGCTTCGACGTACGCGATCAGGTCGCCCTCGTCACCGGTGCGGCCCGAGGCCTCGGCCGGGCGATCTCGCTCGCGCTCGCCGAGGCCGGCGCCGACGTGGTGCTCGGGCTGCGGGACGTGACCGCCGACGGCGGGCTGGCCGAGGAGATCGCCGCTCGCGGGCGGCGTGCGCTGCGGGTGCAGATGGACGTGGCGCGGATCGACCAGATCGAACCGGCCGTGGCCGCAGCCGTCGCAGAGTTCGGCCGATTGGACATCCTCGTCAACAACGCCGGGATCGCGCCGGAGAATCTCGCCGAGAACGTCGTCGAGGCCGACTTCGACCGGACGCTCGCGGTGAACCTCAAGGGCACCTTCTTCGCGAGCCAGGCCGCGGGCCGGGTGATGATCCGGCAGGGCTACGGGCGCATCGTCAACCTCGGCTCGCAGGCGGGCATCGTGGCGCTGCCGGGCGAGGCGATCTACTGCATGACCAAGGCGGCCATCGCGCACTTGACGAAATGCCTCGCCGTGGAATGGGGGCGGTACGGGATCACCGTCAACGCGGTGGCGCCGACCTTCGTGCGTACGCCGGGCACCGCCGAGGTGCTGGCCGACGAGAAGTTCCGGGCGGATGTGCTGGAACGGGTGGCGGCGTTGCATCGCATCGGCGAGCCGATCGAGGTCGCCGGGGTCGTGGTCTTCCTCGCCTCCCCGGCCGCCTCCCTCATCACCGGGGAGACCGTCGTCATCGACGGCGGCTGGACCAGCCGCTAGGGACCGGTCAGAACTCGATCGCCAGTCCCGGGGTGGCGACGCCGATCGGGCCGGAGAAGTTCTGCCGGGCCGCCGCCCGGGCGGCGTACGGGTCGGTCCCCGGTTCGAGGTGCGTGAGCAGCATGCCGCGGACGCCCGCCTCGGTCGCCTGCGCGGCCGCTTCGGCGGCACTGGTGAGCATGCCTTTCGCGTCGTCCGGCACGGCTTCGGCGTACGTCGCCTCGGCGACCAGCAGCTGAGCCTCCCGGGCCAGGTCGACGACGGCTTGACCGGGACCGCCGTCGCCGGTGTAGACGAGGGCGCGGTCGTCGGCGGTCAGGCGTACGCCCGCGTTGGGCACCCAGTGCGGCAGCAACGCGGTGACGGCGTGGAACGGGCCGATCTCGAAGGCGTCCCCGGCGGTGAATTCGCGGATGTCGGCGTACTCGTCGAGCCAGCCGGGCCGGTCCAACGCCATCACCGCGTCGATCGCGCCCGGTTGCGTGTAGATCGGCAGCGGGGCGGCGGCCGGGCTGCCGATCGCTCGCGCCCGCAGCAACGGGTTGAGGTCCGAGCAGTGGTCGGGATGCCCGTGCGTGATGTACACGGCGTCGACCTGGTCGGCCGCGATGTGGGTGAGCAACTGCGGCAGCGTGGCGTAGCCGAGGTCGAGCAACAGCCGGAAGCCGTCGTGCTCCACGAGGAACCCGCTGCAGGCGGAGGCCGGTTCGGGCCACGCGCCGCAACCTCCGAGAACGGTCAGCCGCATGCCCCGACCATAGCCTCCCACCGAAGAACCGGCCGCTCGGGAGGCCTGATATTGACAAAGGCACAGCCGTGAGGTCACTCTGAACACATGTTCAGAACGGATGTTCAGAACACCGATGTGGCCATTGTGGGCGGTGGGCTGGCCGGCATGGCGACCGCGTTACGGCTCCAGGCGAGCGGTCTGTCCACGGTGCTCTTCGAGGCGCACGGCCACCTCGGCGGCTGCGCGGGCTACTGGCGGCATCGGGGCTTCTCGTTCGACGTCGGCGCGACCACGCTGGTCGACTTCGAACCCGGTGGGGTCGGCGCGGAACTGCTCGACAGCGTCGGCGTACCGGCGATCGAGGGCGAGCACCTGCCCGGCTACGAGGTCTGGCTGCCGGACCGGACGGTCACCCTCCATCGTGATCCCGCCCAGTGGCACGCCGAACGCCTCGCCAAGTTCGGCGACGACGCGGACCACCAGGCGTTCTGGGCCGAACTGGACCGCCTCGCCGACGTCTTCTGGCGGGCCAGCCGGGCCGGCGTCAAGCTGCCCATGCGCCGACCGGCCGACGTGCTGCACAACCTGAGGGCGGTCGGGCTGCGTAACGTCGGCGAGGCGCGGCGCCTGCGGGAGACGCTCGCGCAGGCGATGCGGCGGCATCGGGTCGACCAGGACCAGGCGTTGACGACCCTGCTGGGCATGCTCGTCGAGGACACTGTGCACAGCACCGTCGAGCGCGCACCGCTCATCAATGCCGCGCTCGGCATCACGATCCGCGGGGCCGGCCTGACCAGGCATCACGGTGGCATGCACGGCTTCTGGCGTACCCTCGTGGCGCGCTATCGCCAGCTCGGCGGCCGGGACCGGACCGGGACGCGGGTCCACCGCGTGCGCCAGGGTTTCCAGATCGAGACGAGCCGGGGGGTCACCCGCGCAGACCAGGTGGTGCTCGCGGTGCCGGCGCCGACCGCGCAGGCGCTGTGCGGCGGCCTGCCGGTGGCCCGGCGGCTGACCCGCTACCTGGAGCGGGACCGGGGGGAGCTGGGAGGGGCGGTGATCGTCTTCCTGGGGGTCCCCGAGGCGGAGGTCGGCGGCCACCGCCTCACCCATCACCAGTTCTGCGACGACTACGCGCGGCCGTTCGGGGACGGCACGAACATGTTCGTCTCGGTGTCCGCGCCCGGCGACACGCTCAGCGCGCCGCCGGGGCACCGCGCCGTCATGATCTCCACGCACACCTCGCTGTCCGCCTGGTCCAGTCTCGACACCGAGGGGTACGCCCAGCGCAAGAAGGAGATCGGCGAGCGGTTGATCACTCTGGCGCGGCGGGCCTACCCGGCGTTGGGGCAGCGGGCGGTGGTGGCCGAGGTCGGCACCCCGCGCGCCTTCGAGCGGTACGCCTTCCGCCCCGGCGGCGCGGTCGGCGGCCCGCATCAGAGCCTGCGCAACAGCAACCAGTACGCGATCCCGCACGACCTGGGCGGCCGGGGACTGTGGCTGGCCGGCGACTCGACGTGGCCCGGCCTCGGCACCGTCGCCTGCGTCCTGGGCAGCCGGATCGTCGCGGACGGAATCCTCCGGGAAAGGCGGCGGTAGATGAAGTTGCCCACGATGCGAGAGCTGGGCGAAGATCTGCTGGTGACGACGCCGTCCCAGCGCATGCTCGCCCTGGCCCGGCCCTATGTGGGGGTGGCCGCCTTCGCCGCCGCGGTGTGGCTGGGGCTGTGGTGGCTGACGCCGCTGATCGTCTTCGGGATCTTCGTCGCCGTGGTCACGGTCACGCACGACGTCGTGCACCGGACGCTCGGCCTGACCGAGACCGAGACCGATCGCTGGCTGTTCGCGCTCGGCCTGGTGCTGCTGGAGTCGGGGCACGCGTACCGGATCACGCACCGGCAGCATCACCGGCTCTTCCCGAGCCCGGACGACCCCGAGGGCTACCCGGCGAACCTGTCGTTCCTCGGCGCGGTCCTGTATGGACCGGTCTTCCTGGTCCGGCTGTGGCTCTGGGCGTACGGCCGGTCGGGCCGGCGCGACCGGATGTGGCTGCTCGTCGAAGCCGCCGTCCCGGTCGCCGCGGTCGTAGGTGGAGTCCTGCTCTGGCCGGTCACGCCCGGACTGCTCGTCTACGCGATCCTGGCGATCGTGGGGAGCTGGGTGTATCCGCTGCTCACGGTCTACCTGCCGCACCACGGCTACGGCGACGAACCGGTCCAGCAGACCCGCACGCTGCGCGGCCGGATCATCCCCGCGATCTTCCTCGAACTGACCTACCACCTCGAACACCATCTGTATCCGCAGGTGCCGAGTCATCACCTGCCGGAACTCGCGCGCCGCCTCGACCCGTACCTGGCCCGCGCGGGCGTTCAACCGGTGGCGGTGCCATGAGCTCAGGTCCCCGGATCGCGGCCCGGGAGCGCATCCTGCGAGCCGCGATCCTCGCGCTGTCCAGCCACGGGTACGCCGGGACGACCGCCCGGTCGATCGCCGCCCTCGGCGGGTTCGCCCCCGGCGTCATCTACTACCACTTCGCCGACCTCGACGAGGTGTTCACGGCGACCGCGGCGTACACCAGCGAACAGCGCGAGGAGCGCTACCGCACGGCGCTGGCCGACGTGACCAAGGCGGTGCCCCTCATCGAGAAACTGCGCACCCTGTACGCCGAAGACGCCGAATCCGGGCACATCGAGGCGGTCCAGGAACTCGTCGCGGCCGCCCGCCCGGGATCCCCGCTGGCGGCCGCGATGGCGGCGCAGACGCGGCAGTGGGAACTGCTCGCGGAGGAGATCCTGAGCCGGCTGCTGCGCGGCAAACCGTTGGGGCGCCTGGTGAACGTGCCGACCGCCGCCCGCGCCGCCGTCGCGTACTACCTGGGCATGCAGACGCTGACACACCTCGACGGCGACTCCAGCCGGCCGGAGGCGGCGTTCGGTCAGGCGGCCCGCCTGGCCGCCGCGTTCGACAAACTCCCCACCCTCCGCCGCCGCACCCCCCGCTGACCGCTCCCTGTCCCGCCCCTCCCTGTCCTCATTCCTGCTGATACTCCACGGCGCGCTCGATCGCGCGATAGATCTTGGCGTAGCGGGTGTAGTCCTCGAGGCGTAGGAGCAGCAGCTCAGTTCCGGCGGCGGAGGCCCAGATCTCGTACACCGCGTCGCCCTTGTCGTAGCTGTCGTCGACGCGGTGCAGCATCCACTCCCAGATCGCCCAGCCGAAGCCGCCCAGCATGAGCACGAAGGCCAGCAGTAGGAGGGTGTTGCGGGGGAGGTGGACGCCGCCGACGTTCGCCTCCGTGTACGCGGCCGACACGAAGGCGATGAGGATGACGAGCCCGATGATCCCGGCCAGCGTCATGATCGTGTTGAGGACGCCGCGACCGGCGGTGCGACTGCGTACGCGCCAGGTCGCCGCGCTTTCGGCATGCCACACGTAGTCGAGGTCGGACAGGCGCCAGCGCCGGTCCTCGATCTGCAGGTACGCGGAGGTCACCACGACCGTCGCATCCCGATAGAACGTGATCATGGTGGCCTCCGGAGGGCTCGCCCTCACGGTACGGGCCGGTCGCAAGCCGAGCTGCCACACTGGTCGGGTGCGGATCACGGCGGCTCTCCTGACCTTCCTGCTGACGGCCCTCGTTCCCGGGGCGGCGGCGCTCGTCCCGGGGGTGGCGTACGCCGAGCCGGGGGAGATGTCGGTTGCGTGCGTCGTGAACGACGACCGGGTCAGCGAGCTGTCCGGCCTGGTGGTGACCGCGTCGGGGTACATCGCGATCAACGACTCGAACTGGGATCCCTCGGCGATCCGGATCTTCTACCTGGACAAGAAATGCAAGCTCACGAAGTCGATCGGCTATCCGGCGGCGGCGCGTGATCCGGAGGATCTGACCCTGGCGAAGGACGGCACGGTGTGGGTCGCCGACGTCGGGGACAACTACAACGCCTCGGTACGCCGGAAGACGGTCGCGCTCTGGAAGCTGGCGCCGGGGGCGAAGAGCCCTGTGATCCATCGGTTGGCGTACCCGGACGGGCCGCATGACGCGGAGACGTTGCTGCTGGCTGCGGACGGTACGCCGATCATCGTGACGAAGGAGTTGAGTGGGCGGTCGGAGATCTTCGTGCCGACGGGGCCGCTGGTGGCGAAGGCGGCGGACGGTGTGCCGTTGAAGCGGGTGGGGTCGGTGCGTCTGCCGGATTCGCAGACGCCGAACTTCCTGGACAGCATCGGCCGACGGCTGGTGACCGGGGGAGCGGTGTCCCCGGACGGCCGGCACGTCGTTCTGCGCACTTACGCCGACGCGTTCGAGTGGGACGTGGTCGACGGCGACATCGTCAAGACGCTGACCGACCAGGAGCCGCGGGCGACTCCGTTGCCCGACGAGCAGCAGGGCGAGGCGATCGCGTACACGCCGGACGGGTCGGCGTTCGTGACGGCGTGCGACGAGCCGGCGGGCCCGACGACGCTGCGCCGGTATGTTCCGGCGGCGCGGCCGTCGCCGTCTCCGCCGGAGGATCAGAAGTCCGGTGATCAGGAGCAGACGCTGGCGGGCGACGACGGTGGCCGGCCGGGGAATCGGCTGATGTTCGCCGTGGGGATCACCGGGCTGGCGCTGGTGCTGTTGGGGGTCGTCGGAGTGGTGCTGCGCCGGCTCGCGCGCTGAGCCACTCGGCGGCCGGCCCGAAGATGCGCGGGTCGGCGAGGACGCCCCGGTGGCCCAGGCCTTCGGTGATGACCAGTTCGGAGTGCGGGTAGGCCTGGTGCAGCCGGTGTGCGTGGTCGACGCCGACGAAGTCGTCGTCGGCGTCGTGGAGGATCAGCAGCGGCTGGGTGACGTGTTCGGGCTGGTGGTCGCTGCTGAGCCGGGTCCAGATGTCGTCGTCGCCGAGGAGCTTCTCCAGCCGTCGCCGGACGTCGTCGGTCACCGGCGGGCGGAGCCGGAGTCGCCGGGCGAACTCCGTGAGCAGGTGGCCGAAGTCGGCGATGCCGCTGACCGTGACGATCGCGTCGGCGCGTACGCCGGTGCGCAGGGCGTGGAAGGCGGTGAGGACGCCGAGGGAGTGCCCGGCGATGCCGCGGAAGTCGCCGTGGCGTTGCTGGATCGCGTGGACGAGGCGGGCGTACTGCGGGACGGTGGTGCTGTCGCCGCCGGAGTCGCCGTGTCCGGGTGCGTCAACGGCGATCGCGGTGTGGCCACGTTTGGCCAGTTCGGTGGCGAGGGCGGCGAATCGGCTGCCCCGGGAGGACCAGCCGTGCAGGAGCAGGACGGGCCGGTCGCCGTCGCCCCAGCGATACCCGGCGACGCGTAGGCCGTCCACCGTGTAGTCCTCACGGACGGCGGCGGCGTGGGCGGCCTGCTCATGGGGGTGCACGCGGGCGCGGCGGACGGGCCGGCGGAACAGTTCCCAGGCCAGTCGCCGGGCCAGCGGCGGCGCGGTCACCGACAGGGCGTCGAGCAGACGGCCGGTGAGCTTGATCGCGGGGGTCATGCGCGGAGCGTAGCAATAAATAAGACCGACCGGTCGGTTAGGTATCTCACATCGCAGGTTATTGAGGGAGTTGACTCTTTCCCAATCTCGATGTTGCCTTTAGATTGGTCCGGGAGCGCTCCCACGCCCATGGGAGTGTCCGTCCATGAAGGAGAATCCCGTGCACTCGTCCCCCCGCACGAGGCTCGCGGCGATCATCGCCGCCGCGACGGCCGCCCTCGCGGCCACCGCCGTCGGCCTGCTGGCCGGCGGTGAACCGTCCTACGCCGGTACGCTCACCGGCACCTTCTACAAGGACCCGAACAGCAAGGTCCTGCAGTGGCTGGCGGCCAACCCCAACGATTCCCGGGCGGCCCTGATCCGGGACCGGATCGGCGCCCAGCCGCAGGGCAGATGGTTCGCCAGCTGGAACCCCAGCACGATCCAGTCCGAGGTCTCGGCGTACGTGGCCGGGGCCGCCTCGGCCAACCAGATCCCGCTGGCGATCGTCTACGAGATCCCCAACCGCGACTGCGGTGGCGCCAGCGCCGGTGGTGCGCCGGACTTCACCCAGTACCGCTCGTGGGTCGACTCGTTCGCCCGTGGGCTCGGCACGCGTACGGCGGTGGTGCTGCTCGAGCCGGACTCGCTCGCCCTGCAGACCTGCCTCAGCAGCACCGAACTGGCCAACCGCAACTCGGCGCTGGCGTACGCGATCAGCACGATCAAGGCGAACAACCCGAGCGCGAAGGTCTACCTGGACGCCGGGCACTCGGCCTGGAACAGCGCCGCCGATCAGGCACAGCGGCTCGTCAACGCCGGCGTACGCAGTGCGGACGGCTTCTACAGCAACGTGTCCAACTTCCGCTGGACCGCCGACGAGATCGCGTACGGCAAGAACGTCCTGAACGCGATCGGGTCGGCGAACCTGCACCAGGTGATCGACGTCAGCCGCAACGGCAAGGGCCCGAACGGCAGCGAGTGGTGCGACCCGTCCGGCCGGGGCGTCGGCGTGCCGCCGACCACCAACACCGGTGAGGCGACCGTCGACGCGTTCGTGTGGGCCAAGCCGCCGGGCGAGGCCGACGGGTGCGCCGCGTCCGCCGGGACGTTCGTGCCCGATCTGGCGTACCAGCTGGCTCTGAACGGGGTGGTCCCGACCGCGACCGCGACGACCAGCCCGAGTTCGAGCCGCAGTGCCAGCGCGAGCCCGAGCGCCAGCACGAGCCCGAGCGCGAGCACCAGCCCGAGCGCCAGCCCGAGCGCCAGCACCAGTCCCACCGGGAGCACCTCCTGCTCGGTCGCCTACCGGGTGGACAGCCAGTGGAACAACGGTTTCACCGCCACGGTGACGATCACCAACCGCGGCCCGGCCATCAACGGCTGGACGCTGACCTTCACGTTCACCGGCAGCCAGATCATCACGAACTCGTGGAACGCCGGGGTGACCCAGTCGGGCACCGCGGTCACCGCGAAGGACGCCGGCTGGAACGGCTCGCTGGCCACCGGCGGCACCGCGAGCTTCGGCTTCCAAGCGACCTACAGCGGCACCAACGGCACGCCGACCGGATTCAAGCTCAACGGCGTGGCCTGCTCCTGATCCTTCCGTCCTCTCCGGAAGAATGCGGCGTAACCTGCGAGATCCGCAGGTCACGCCGCAATCTGTGCCACGGGGGTCCTCATGCGCATCCGCGCCGTCACGCTGGCCGTCGCCAGCCTCATCGCCATCACGCCGGCTCAGGCGTTCGCCGCCTCGCCGCCGGACCCGATCGCCTTCATCCGCGGCGGCGACGTCTGGGTGCGTACCGCGGCGAAGACCTTCCAGGTCTCCAGCCAGGGGCACGCCGCCTGGCCGCGGCTCTCGCCCGACAAGACGGAGATAGCGTACGCCGAGAGCGGCAACGTCACGGTCGCGTACATCGGGGCCGGGCCGGAGAACGTCTACCGCACGGAATTGACGCATGGCTTGGACGCGGGCGGTCCCGCCTGGTCACCGGACGGGCGGTTTCTGGCGTACCGGGCCGGGGGTGTCTACAGCGGAATGCTGACGATCCTGCGCCTGGCGTCGGCCGAGAGCGGGCGCCTCACCGTGGCGGGCCGGGAGACCAAGGCCGCCCCGCGGGCCGGCTTCGACCAGCTCCGGCTGGCCAACACGCTGGACTGGTCGCCGGACGGCAAGTCGATCGCCTTCCCGGGTGGCGACTGCTGGGGCATCTACGACGACTGCCTGACGGTGCTGGACCTGGCGGCGAACAAGGAGACGACCATCGTCGCCTGGGGCGGCGGCGGTGCGGAACTGTCCGGGTTCGCCACCACGCCCCGGTTCAGCGGCGACTCCCGCAAGTTGTTCTGGACGCAGCAGGAGGACGTCATCGACCAGCCCGACCCGAGCCCGCTGCGGGTCTACGGCTACAACCTGGCGACCGAGCAGCGCTGGCAGGTCGGCGCCGACGGCGACACCACGCCGGTGCACCTGGGCGGAGGACGGTTCGTCGTCACCGCCCGGCACGCCGGGGCGAACTGGGTGGCCTTCCTGAGCGGGACCACGCACACCTGGCTGGTCCTGGGCGAGCAGGCCGACGCCAGGCGCTGATTTCACAGGCGACTCCCAGGCCGGGCCGCTAGGGTGACTTGGATGCAGCAGATGACCTGCCCGAAGTGCCAAGGCGCGATGCGCCAATACGAGCGCAGCGGGGTGGTGGTGGATCAGTGCTCCGAGTGCCGGGGAATCTTCCTCGACCGCGGTGAGCTGGAGAAGCTCGTCGACGCGGAGAACTCGTTCTACGGCCAGGCCCCGCAGCCCGCGCAGACCCAACCGCAACCGCCGCAGTATCAGCAGGCTCCTCAGCACCAGCAGCAGTATCAGCAGCAGCACTACCAGCAGCCGCGATACGAGGAGCGCCGATACGGCAGCGACGGCTACGGCCACGACTACCACCACAAGAAGAAGAAAAAGCACAGCTTCTTCGAGGAGCTCTTCGACTGACCCGACTCAGCCGACTAAGCCGGGTCGGCCTGTCGACGACGTGCGATCCTGAACCCCGGGCCGTGTGCCCGGGGTTCAGGCGTTTCTGATCACCTCCGCCAGCGCGACCAGCGTCAGCGACCCCGGCACGAGGTAGCCGTCGTGCCCGTCGACGTTGCCGGTGGGCAGCAGCCGGGCGCCGTAGGCGTCGCCGGTCGGGTCGGCGCCGTGGCCGAGCCCGGCCACCCGGATGCCGGGGATCCAGCCGATCCAGTCGCTGTCGGCGCGGGCGGCCCAGAGCCGGGCGGTGGTGTGGAAGCCGTCGCCGAGGCCCGGCGAGGCGAGGACGGCGATGTCGGTGACGGTGGGACCGAGGTGCGGTGCGGCCAGTCCGATCACGACAGTGCCGTAGCTGTGCCCTACGAGGATCACCTTCGCGGCCGGATTCGTCACGGCCAGCCCTTCGACGAACTTCGTCAACGCGGCCGCTCCCGCTTCGGCCCGGTCCTCGCGGACGGCGGCCTTGCCGAAGCCCTCCGGTGGGTCGTATCCGAGCCAGGCGACCACGGCCGTGCCGGGATCGTCGACCGCGTCGGCCACGGTCCGGGCCTGGACGGCGGGCGCACGCCGGGCGACTCCGCCCAGACCCCGGTCGAAGTCGGCCAGCGTGGTGTCGCTGCCCGGCACGATGACGACGATGCGCCGGGCGTTCACGAGGTCGCCGACGACCTCGACCGCGCGGCCGTCACCGGCCGGGTCGTACGCGAGGAAGGTGCGCTGGTCGGCCGAGCGTCGCAGGGCCGAGGTGGCGGTGAACCGCAGGGACGCGGGCGCGCCGTCGAGCGCGGCGACCACTTCGGGATGGCGTAGGGCCAGGGCGGTGCGCTGAGCCGGGTTGAGCGCGGCGAAGAACTCGGCGACCTCCCGAGGACTGGCGGTCGCGGGATCGAGCCCTAGAGTGGCCGCGTCGGCCCGCCACCCGGCGGTGTCGGGCGCGGGCAGCGTCGCCTCCTCGGCGGTCAGCAGGGGAGCGCCGAGCGCCGACAGCACCGGTACGCCGAGCGCGGTCAGGGTGAGGGTGAGGGTCTTGACGACTGGCATGCGGCTGACGATCGCCGTCGACCCCGGCCGGGTGCGTCACACCCCGGAGCCAACTGCGCTGTAGTCCCGCAGTGCTACCCGGATCCCCTGCGGGGGTGTTGATCGTTGCGTCAGCCATGTCGTTACGCCGGACATTTTGCCACGCGAAACAGCATGGCTGGCGCAATGATCACGCCAAAGGGAGAGGAGGGTCACGCCGAGCCGGGGGTGACCAGGCCCGACTCGTACGCCACCACGACGGCCTGCGCCCGGTCGCGCAGATCCAGTTTGGCCAGGATCCGGCCGACGTGCGTCTTCACCGTCTGCTCCGCCACGACGAGCCGAGCCGCGATCTCCTGATTGGACAGTCCTTGGGCGATCAGGGCCAGCACCTCGGTCTCCCGGGCGGTCAGGCCGCCCAACGACGGGGGAGCGGTGCGCTGCTGGTCGGGTCGCCGGGCGAACTCCTCGATGAGTTTGCGCGTCACCGACGGGGCCAGCAGCGCCTCGCCGGCGGCGACGACGCGTACGGCGTGGACGAGTTCGGCCGCCGGAGCGTCCTTGAGCAGGAACCCGCTCGCTCCGGCGCGCAGCGCGGCGTACACGTATTCGTCGAGGTCGAACGTCGTCAGCATGAGCACCCGCGTGCCCTCCGCGACGACCAGCGGTGTCGCGGCGAGCCCGTCCATCCGGGGCATCCGGATGTCCATCAGCACCAGGTCGGGGCGCTGGGAGCGGACGAGCGCCACCGCCTCCACGCCGTCGGCCGCCTGCCCGACGACCTCGATGTCCGGCTGCGCGCCCAGCAGCGCCGCGAACCCTTCGCGCACCATCTGCTGGTCGTCGACCACCATCACGCGTACCGTCACTCCGCCTCCCCCACCGGCAGCGTCGCCGCCACCTCGAAACCGCCGTCGGCGGTCGGCTCGGCCCGCAACGTGCCGCCCAGCACCAGCGCCCGCTCGCGCATGCCCAGCAGGCCGTGGCCGCTGCCGCCGAGCGTCGCGGGCTCCGACCCCGGCTCATTGCGTATCAGGAGATCGAGAAGACCACCGTGGACCTGGACGGTCACGTGGACCTGAGTGCCCGCGGCGTGGCGGGCCGCGTTGGACAGCGCCTCCTGGACGATGCGGTAGGCGGCGAGGCCGGTCGCGGGCGACACGTCGCCGTCGAGCGTGAGGTCCGCCTCGATGCGCAGGCCCGCGTTCCGCGCGGTGCCGATCAGCTCGGGCAGGTCGGTCAGCGCGGGCTGCGGGGCGCGTTCCGGCTCGCCCGGACTGGTACGCAGGGCGCCCAGCATCCGCCGCAACTCGACCAGAGTCTGCCGGGCCGACGCCGCGACCTCGATGAACTCCGCGCGGGCCGAGTCGGGCAGCTCCGGCAGCCGGTATGGGGCGGTCTCGGCGCGCACCGCCAGCAGCGACATCGAATGCGCGACCACGTCGTGCAGCTCGCGGGCGATGCGGGCACGTTCCTCGAGCAGCGCGCGCCGAGCTTCGGCCAGCTCGCTGCGCTCCTCCTGGACGTGCAGCTCGGCCTGGGCGCGGCGGCGGACCTGGACCTGCTCGCCGAGGATGACGACGGCCACCACCAGCAGGGTGGCGCTCGCGCCGTTGGCGGTGGGCACCAGCGACCACAAGAGGACGCAGGTGATCACGGTGGACCAGAGGGTGACGCCGAACGGCGCGCGCAGCGACACATAGAACAGCACGATCAGCGCGACCAGGACCTGCGTCACCACCCAGGGCCAGGCCTCATTGCCGGCCCGGGCATAGGTGCCGAGGACCAGTCCGACGGCGGTCAGCCGCCACGCCCACACCGGCTTGACCCGAACCAGCAGGATCGGCGCCATGACAAGGAGGGCCAGCCCGGCGGCCACCAGCCCTTCCAGATGACGATTGTCCTGATAGAACCGCTGAGTGACCGCGGTCAACCCGATCCAGGCCAGCAGGCCGACCGGCCTGAGCAGTGGGGTGAACCAGCGACGCTTCACGGGCCGCCGGATCGGCGCCGCGGACGGGTCCGGGCCCCACACCGTCCGCAGCAGGTCACGGGCCGCACGGGCGAGGAAACTGCTCATCACCCGCAGGTTAACCGTCGCCCGCCCGCACCGGCGTCACACCCGGGAGCCACGCGGCCCTAGTCCTCTGGTATGACGCCGCGCTTTCCGCCTTGGGCGCTTTCCGCTTCGGGCGCTTTCCGCTTTTGGCGCTTTTCCGCTTTGGGCGCTGGATCAGGGATCCCGGTCGAATCATGGCGCAAGATTCGACCCAGATCCCTGATCCAGCGCCCAAGAAGCCGTTTCAGTCGGTGGCGGTCCGGCGCGGATCGACCAGCCCGGCCCACGGGTTGTAGTCGACCTCGAGAGGCTCCTGCTCCGGGCGTTGCGCCTCGGGAACGTGCTGGAGGTTGACGCGGATGCGGTACCAGACCGAGCTGCGGCCGCGCATCCCGTCGACCAGCACGTCCGGCGGTTCGAGGAGCGCGGCGACGTCGGCGTGCCGTTCCTTCCACCGCTCGAATCCGGCCAGTGCCTCGTCCTTGGTCTTGGCGCGCGCGATCTCGATCAGCGGCATCGTGGACTGGCGACGGCCGTCCTTCGACGCGCCGCGCGGCGGTTTCTCGGCCGGGCCGAGCTTCTTCGCCAGGTCGAGCAGCCCGTCGAGGCCGCCGGCGGTGTCCTCGATGCCCGTCCAGGGGTCGCCGCGTTCGGCGAAGCGCGGGCCGACGGTGGCGACGGTGAAGTCCGACGGGCGGCAGCCGGGCACCTCGTCCCAGGTCAGCGGGGTCGAAACCCGCGCGTCCGGCGTCGGGCGCACCGAGTACGCCGAAGCCACCGTGCGGTCCTTGGCGTTCTGGTTGAAGTCGACGAAGACGCCTTCGCGGTCTTCCTTCCACCACTTGCTGGTGGCCAGGTCGGGTACTCGGTTCTCCACCTCGCGGGCCACCGTCTCGGCGGCGAGACGCACCTTCGGGTACGGCCAGTCCGGGCGGATGCGGGCGTACACGTGGAAGCCGCGGGAGCCGGAGGTCTTCGGCCACGCCGTCAGCCCGTGGTCGGCGAGCACCTCCCGGGCGACCAGGGCCACGTCGACGATCTGGCCCCATTCGACGCCCGGCACCGGATCCAGGTCGATGCGCAGCTCGTCTGGGTGGTCGAGGTCCTCGGCCAGCACCGGATGCGGGTTCAGGTCGACGCAGCCGAGGTTGATCACCCAGGCGAGGCCGGCCGCGTCGCGGACGACGACTTCTTCAGCGGAGGTGCCGGAGGCGTACTTGAGTTCGGCGACCTCGATCCAGTCCGGCCGGGTGGACGGCGCCCGCTTCTGGAAGAACGCCTCCTGATCGAGGCCTTTGACGAAACGTTTGAGGATCATCGGCCGGCCGCGTACGCCCCGCAGGGCGCCGTCGGCGACCGTCAGGTAGTAGCGCACGAGGTCGAGCTTGGTGAGGCCGGGTTCGGGGAAGACCACCTTGTCGGGATGGGTGATCGTCACCTCGCGCCCGACCGAGCCGACCTGGATCTCCAACGTCTGCGACGCCGCCATGTGCCCACCATACGCATCACGATCGAGGTGTAGAGTCCGTCCGCATGGCGGAAAGCGTTTTCCAACCGGTACCCGGCCAGCTCGCGTCCCTGCTGCGCGACATCGAGGCGGCCACGCGCGACGAGTCGCCGCTGCCGGTGCTCGGCTTCGCGGCGTACAACGACTTCTTCCTGACCGGCAACCGCATGCGGTACGAGAAGCTCTACTTCCAGCGGCGCGCGCGGCTCAACGCGCTGGCCGTGCAGGCGCTGCTCGACCCGGCGGCCGACGTGAGCCGGCTCGCCGACGTGCTGTGGGCGGTCTGCGACGAGTACACGTGGGCGCTGCCCGCGCACATTCACTACGGTCAGGGCTTCGGCCCTGACCAGACCCTCGACCTGTTCGCCGCCGAGACCGCCCACGCGCTCGCGGAGATCGTCACCGGTCTCGGTCCGCGCCTGGATCCGCTGGTCGCCCACCGGGTACGCACAGAGGTCGAGCGTCGTGTGCTGGTCCCGTTGGCCGATCCGCGGCCGCTGGCGTGGGAGGGATTCGGCAACAACTGGGAATCCGTCTGCGCCGGAGCGGCCGGCATGGCGGCGATGCTGCTGCTGCCGCCCTCCGATCGCCGGACGCTGATCCTGGACCGCTGCGGGAAGGCGATGGACCGGTTCCTCGCCGGCTACGGCGACGACGGCGGCTGCCCCGAAGGCGTCAACTACTGGGTCTACGGATTCGGCTACTTCGTCTACTACGCCGCGATGCTCCACGAGCAGACCGGCGTCGACCTGCTGGACGATCCCAAAGTCGCGCAGATCGCCGGGTTCCCGCCGCGCGCCGCGCTCGGCGGTGGGGCGTACGCCCCGTTCTCCGACGCGGACGAGCACCCCTGGCTGCCCGCCGGCCTGCTCAGCCTGCTCGCCGACCGGTTCGGCACCGCGCCCGCGACGGTGATCCCGTCGTTCCACGACGACCACTGCTACCGATGGGCGCACCTGGCCCGCACCTTCGCTTGGTATCGGCCTTCGGACGTGGTCTCGCCGCCGGCCGACTCGGACTTCCTCCCCGACCTGGCCTGGGCGGTGGACCGTGGTCCGACCGCCGTGTTCGCCGCCAAGGGCGGGCACAACGACGAGCCGCACAACCACGTCGACCTCGGCGCGTTCCTGCTGCACGTACGCGGCCGCACCGTGCTGGCCGACCTCGGCGCGGGGGAGTACACCCGGTCGTACTTCAGCGAGACCCGCTACGACCACCTTCATCCGTCGGCGCGTGCGCACTCGATCCCCGTCGTCGACGGACAGCTGCAACTACCCGGCCGAGCCCGGCTCGCGACAGTCGTCCGGCACGAGGTGCTGCCCGACGGGATAGCCTTCGACCTCGACCTGACGGCGGCGTACGAGGTCGACGGGTTGCGGCGGCTGGTCCGCCGGTTCCGGTGGTGGCGTACCGGGCGGCTGGAGCTGACCGACGAGGTCGTCGCCGACCGCCCGCTGCCGCTGACCGAGGTGTTCGTCAGCCGATACGCCCCGGCCGTCGCCGACAACGCGGTCACCTGGAACGACGCGGTGACGCTGTCGCTCGGCCCCGACTCGGCGTCGGGCTCGGACTCGGACCGCGGGTCGGACTCGGACCGCGGGTCGGGCTCGGACCCGGCGTCGGGCTCGGAGCGCGCTTCGGCTGGGCGGGCTCGGCCGGCGTCCGGGCCGGTGGAGGTCGACGTCGTCGAGGCGACCGACCATCACGGGCGGCCGGACACGGCGTACCGGGTGCTCGTGCCGGTGACCGCGCCGGCGGGGGAGTCGGCACACACCTTTACGTTCATCGTCCACTGAGGCTGGCCGCGTGATCTCCGGAGGCTGACGTACCTCACCGGGCACCGGTTGCGTACGTCAGCTTCCGGAGATCATCGGAATCGGCGCTGTCACCCGGCGAGGACGGGCGGCAGGTCGAACGCCGCGAACACCTCCGGATGCTGGAAGACGTAGGTGTGCGCGATCCGCCCGTCCCGGACGGTGAAGACCTGCAAGGTGTGCAGCCGCAGCACACCCTCCTCGTCGGCGCAGTACGCGGCCATCGCCGGTTGGGTGTTCGCGCCCACCGGCGCCATCCGCCACACCCGGCCGCGCATGTCGTAGACGCGCGCCATGAACCGGCCGTAGTCGGCGGCCCCGCGGAACCACAGCGGCACCGGCGGCATCTCCAGGACGACGTCCGCGCTGAGCAGCTCGATCAGCCGGTCGACGTCGGCCGCCTCGAACGCCTCGACATAGCGGTCGACGGTCCGGCGTACGCCGTCCGCCGGTTCGGCCATCTCCTCGGCGACCGGCCCGGCGGCCGACAACCCGGCGCGGGCGCGCTGCAACGCGCTGTTGACCGCCGCCGGTGAGGTGTCGAGCAGCCGGGCGGTCTCGTCGGCGCTGAAGTCGAGCACGTCCCGCAGCACCAGCACCGCCCGCTGGCGCGCCGGGAGCAGCTGCAGCGCGGCGACCAGCGCCAGCCGCAGCGTCCCCCGGCGGACCACCGCGCCGGCCGGATCGTTTCCGGCCGGATCGCCCAGCCGGGCGTCCGGGAACGGCTGCAGCCAGGGGACGTCGAACGCGGGGATCAGCGGCGCCCGCGGATCGTCGCCCGGTGCGCCGAGCCCGGCCGGCAACGGCCGCCGGGACCGGCCCTCGAGCAAGGTGAGGCAGGTGTTCGTCGCGATCTTGTAGAGCCACGTGCGGACGGACGCGGTGCGCTCGTCGTAGCGGTCCCAGGCTTTCCAGGCCCGCAGGAACGTCTCCTGCACCGCGTCCTCGGCCTCCGGCATCGAGCCGAGCATCCGGTAGCAGTGCACCAGCAGCTCCCGGCGATGCGGCTCGGCCCGTGTCTCGAAGTCCGGCACGTGCTCACTCCCTACAGGTGGACCGGCGCGTTGGCGTACGCCGCGATCTTCCAGTCGCCGCCGTCGCGGACGAAAACCCAGGTGGCGTGGCGTTCCCGCTCGGCGGCCAGCGTGGTCTCGCCCGGCATCAGCGTGCCCGCGTGGCTGACCACGATAGCGGTGTCGCCGGTGATCCGGATCTTCTGCGGCACGTCGACGCCCTGCGTACCGGCGAGCCGGCCGGCGAACGCGGCCGCCATGAACTCGCGGATCGCCTCCCGGCCGTCGTTCAGCAGGCCGGGCATGACGACGGTGGCGTCGGCGGTGTAGAGGTCGGCGAACGCGTCGGCGTCGTGCGCCGACCACGCCTCGTACATCCGGCCGAGCACGGAACGGATCGCGGCCTCGTCGGTCGCGACAGTCGTGGTGGTCATCGTGATGATCCTTCCGGTACGCCACGGTGGCCCGGGGTGGGCCGGTGAAAGTGGACGTCCGGATATACCGGCGGGGCGACGAAAACTCATCGCCCCGCCGGAAGAAGATTTCTCAGGAGTCGACGCGGGTCGTCTCGGGCGAGGCCGCGCCGGTCGCCGTAGGAGCGGGTGGAGTCACCGCCTTGCCGTTGTTGCGGACGAACAACACGGTCAGCGCCGCCAAGCCGAGCACGATCAGCGGCAGCACCATGGTGCTCTTCATGGCCGCGGTGAAGCCCTCGTGGAACGTCTTGAGGGCCAGCTCGACGATGGCCTGCGGAGTGTTGGGCGGCAACGAGGCTCCGCTCTGGCCGGCTCCCACTTCGAGGCTGCCGGAGCTGGCGTCCTTGAAGGCGTCGATGAACCGGCTCTGCTGCTCCGCCGGCAGCGCGGTCGCGTTCTCCTCGGCGCTGCTGGTGAGCTGGGTGACCAGCTGGTTCTGCAGCAGCGCGCCGACGGCCGCGGAGCCGATGACGCCGCCGAGCTGGCGGGTGGTGTTGATCATGCCGGAGGCCGCTCCGGCCACCTGCGGCTGGATGTTGCGCATCGCGATGGTCTGCAGCGGCGCGAACGTGCAGCCGAGGCCGAGCCCGGCGACGAGCAGGCCCGGGATCAGGTCGCCGCGGTTGGAGTTCACCTGGGCGGAGAAGACCACGATGCTCAGGCCGACGACCCACAGGCTCAGGCCGAAGAAGAGCACCCATTTGCCGCCGGTCTTGTCCGACAGCCGCCCGGCGAACGGCGCGACGACCATCGAGACCAGCGACATCGGCGCGACGGCGAGGCCCGCTTGGAGCGCGGTGAGGCCGAGCACCGACTGCAAGTAGATGATCAGCGGCAGGAACAGGCCGAGCATGCCGAACGCGATCGCCGCCACGACCCAGTTCATCAGCGAGAAGTTGCGGTCGGCGAAGATCCGGAACGGGACCAGCGGCTCCCGGTCGCGCTGGGCGTACTGCTGCCACAGGAAGACGGCCAGGACGATGACGCCGGCGCCGATGATCTCCGGGATGGTGATCGGGCCCCAGGCCGCGCCCCAGTCGTGCGACTGGCCTTCGATGAGGCCGTAACAGATGAGGAACAGGGCGAGGGTGATCAGCAGGGTGCCGACCCAGTCGAGCTGGTGTTTGCGGTTCAGCCGCAGGTCGGGCATGACGATGACGGCCATGATCAGGGCGATGATGCCGACCGGGACGTTGACGTAGAAGATCCAGCGCCAGTCCCAGTTGGTGACGAGCCAGCCGCCGAGGGTCGGGCCGGTGATGGTGGCGACGCCGGCGACCGCGCCCCAGATGCCGAAGGCGGCGCCGCGTCGCTCCGGCGGGAAGATCACGGTCAGCACGGACAGGGTCTGTGGTGTCAGCAGCGCGCCGCCGACGCCCTGGATCACCCGGAACGCGATGAGCTGACCCGGGTTCTGCGCGAGACCACACGCCGCCGAGGCCAGCGTGAAGATGATCAGGCCGAGGATGAACAGCCGTTTCGCACCGTAGAGGTCGCCGAGGCGGCCCGCGGTGATGAGCAGCACCGCATAGACCAAGATGTACGCGTTGAGGATCCAGAGGATCTGATCGAGCGAGGCGCCGAGCCGGTCGATCATGTCCGGGATCGCGATGTTCACGATCGTCGTGTCCAGCAGGATCATGAAGAACCCGAGGCAGAGTACGCCGAGAATGAGCCACGGGCTGTGCTTGGTCGCCGGCGGCTGGCCGGGTCCTGAGGTCATGGTCGTGGTCTCCAGTCGAAGTGTGATCTCCACCCGTAGCCTCGTCCCGCCGGGCTCAAACGTCCAGGGATTCGCCAATGTTGCTCACTCTTACTCGCCAACGTATACTCGCCAACGAGTATCCCGAGAGCAGGGGGCGGGCGATGGCGAAGCGGCGCAAGGTCGGCAACATGCTGGCCCTGGCGATCCTGGCCAACCTGCTCGCCAAGCCCATGCACCCTTACGAGCTGGCGACCGAGTTGCGGGAACGCGGCAAGGACCGGGACATGCCGATCAAGTGGGGCTCGCTCTACACCGTCGTCGGCAACCTGGAGAAGCACGACTTCATCCGCGCGGTCCACAGTGAGCGGCAGGGCCTGCGGCCGGAGCGGACGGTCTACGAGATCACCGACGCCGGCCGGGCGGAGCTGACCGACTGGCTGCGGGAGATCGTCGGCGTCGCCGAGCGGGAGATCCCGCGGTTCGAGGCGGGGCTGTCGCTGATCGGCGTACTGCCGCCGGACGAGGTGGTCGCATTGCTGGAGCAGCGGCTGGCCGACTTGACCGAGCAGCTCGCGGCGGCGCAGGCCACACTCGACGCCGCGCCCGTTCCCCGGATCTTCCTGCTGGAGGCCGAATACGACCTCGCCGTACGCCGAGCCGAGGCCGATTGGATCGAAGGGCTGCTCGGCGAACTGCGTGACGGCACGCTGCCGGGCGCGAAGCAGTGGCGGGAGTGGCACGAGAACGGAGCCGACCCGAGCAAGCTGCTGAGCGTCATGGAGGAATTGACGGCCGAAGGGAGACCGGCGGCCTGACGAAAAGCGCCCCGGCGCGGTGCTGCAACACCTCGCCGGGGCAAACCAGAGCGAACCGAACCGCGAGGCGGCCCGATTGCCCGGTCGCACCAGCAAGGATAACCGTCTCGCCGGTGCCGGTACGCGTACCCACCGGAGGAGAAGATGCGAGACACCGCAGGGCCGGCCGTCGTGGCCGAGGCCCTCGTCAAAACCTATCCCGGCGACGTCCGGGCGCTGGACGGGCTGTCGTTGACCGTCCAGCCGGGCGAGGTGTTCGGGCTGCTGGGCCCGAACGGCGCCGGCAAGTCCACCACGATCAAGATTCTGACCACGCTCGCACGTCCCGACAGCGGGACGGCCACGGTCGCCGGGTTCGACGTGCTGCGCGAGCCCGATCGCGTACGCCGGGTGATCGGGGTGGTGGCGCAGCGCTCGGGCGCCGATCCGGCCGCCACCGGCCGGGACAACCTGATGCTGCAGGGCCGCCTCTACGGGCTGTCCGGCGCCGGCCTGAAGAAGCGGGTCGCCGAACTCCTGGATCGGTTCGGGCTGACCGAGGCGGCGGGGCGGCCGGTCAAGGCGTACTCGGGCGGGATGCAGCGACGGCTGGACGTGGCGCTGGGCCTGGTGCACCGCCCGCAGGTGCTGTTCCTCGACGAGCCCACCACCGGGCTCGACCCCGAGGCGCGGGCCGCCCTCTGGGCCGAGATCGCCCGGCTGGCCGCCGACGACTCGCTGGCTGTGGTCCTCACGACGCACTACCTGGACGAGGCGGACCGGCTGGCCGCCCGGCTGGCGATCGTCGACGACGGGCGCGTCGTCGCCGAAGGCGAACCGGAGGCGCTCAAGGGCGAACTCCGTGGCGACGCCGTTCACCTGCGGCTGCGGCAGCCCGCCGGAAACGAGGTGGCGACGGTGCTCGGCGAGCTGCCCGGCGTGCGCGAGACCACCGTGGACGGTGCGACGGTCAGCGCCCGCGCCGACGACGGCGCGGCAGCCGTGCCCGGCATCCTCGCCGCGCTCGACCGGGCGGGCGTACCGGTGGCGGCGGTGACCGTCGCCCGTCCGTCGCTGGACGACGTCTACCTGCGCTACACCGGACGCCGGTTCGACGCGGAGAAGACCGGCGCGAAAACGGCCGGGCAGACGGACGAGCACGTGGGCGAGCAGACGCTGGAGGTGGCGGCATGAACCTGCTGACGCAGACCTGGTGGATGACGCACCGGCGGCTCAAGGCGCTGTTCCGGCAGCCCGCGGTGCTCGTCATCACGCTGGTGCAACCGGCTGTGTGGCTGTTCCTGTTCGGGGCGTTGTTCAAGCGGATCGTCGAACTGCCCGGCTTCGGCTCGTCGTCCTATCTGGACTATTTGATCCCGGGGGTCGTCGTGATGAACGCGGTCTCGGCGAACATGTGGTCCGGCATGGCCGCCATCGACGAGATCGATCGCGGCACGCTGAACCGCTTCCTGGTCGCCCCGATCCGCCGGAGCGCCATCGTCAACGCGGGAGTCATCGAGGCGGCGGTCAGCACGATCGTCCAGTCGCTGATCATCGTGCTGCTCGGGTGGCTCGCCGGGGCGCAGTTCCCGGGCGGCGTCGGCGGCGTCGCGGCGCTGCTGGCGGCGTGCGTACTGCTCGGGACGGTGTTCAACGGCTTGTCGACCGCGATGGGCTTGGCCGTGCGCCAGCGCGAGACCATCATAGGCCTCAGCATCTTCCTGCTGCTGCCGCTGACCTTCCTGTCGACGGCGTTCATGGCTCGGGATCTGATGCCCGGCTGGATCCAGCACGCCGCGGCGGCGAACCCGGTGAACTGGGCGGTCGAGATCGGCCGCACTGCGCTGAGCGCGAGTCCAGACTGGGCGGCGACCGCGCGGCTCGGCGGCGGGCTGCTCGTCCTCGCGCTGGCACTGGTCGGCCTGTCGATCCGCAGCTTCCGCGGCTATCAGAAGTCGATCTGACCGGAGGCGCTTGACACGGTGAGGGTAGCCTAACCTATCCTCACCGTGTGCCGTTCCGCCTCTTCCCGGTCCGCGTCGTCCGGGTCACGCCCCTCAGCCCCTCCTTCGTCCGGGTCACGCTCGGCGGCGAGTCGCTGCGCGACTTCGCCGACAACGGCTACGACCAGCGGTTCAAGCTCATCCTGCCGCTGCCCGGCCGGGGGGTGCGCGATCTTCCGGTCACAGACGACTGGTACGCGCAATGGCGTGCCCTGCCGGCGGAGCGGCAGAATCCGATCCGCACCTATACGGTTCGCGCCGTGCGTACGGAGCCGGCGGAGGTGGACTTCGACGTCGCGCTGCACGGTGTGACCGGTCCGGCGTCCCGCTGGGCCGGCGAGGTCCAGCCGGGCGACGAACTGGCCGTCTACGGCCCGGACGCGTTGTACGGCGGCGTCCACGGCGGGATCGACTTCCACCCGCCGGCCGTGCTCGGCAGCGTGCTGCTGGCCGGGGACGAAACCGCCGTACCGGCGATCGCGGGGATCCTCGAACGGCTGCCCGCCGACGCGCAAGGCGTCGCGCTGATGGAGGTGCCGGTCTCCGGCGACCACTTGCCGATCGCCGCCCCGGCCGGAGTGTCCGTGACGTGGCTGCCCCGCGACGGCGCGGCGCACGGCGTACGGCTGATCGCGGCGGTCCGCGCGGCCGCGGAGCGGATGCTCCCGGTGCCGGTCGGCGCCGGTGCGTCCACGTTGGAGGATGTCGACGTCGATCAGCAGCTGCTCTGGGAGGTCCCCGAGGTCGTCCCGGACGGCCGGTACGCCTGGCTCGCCGGCGAGGCCGGGGTCATCAAGACCCTGCGTCGAGCGCTGGTCACCGAGTTCGGCCTCGACCGGGGCTCGGTGGCGTTCATGGGCTACTGGCGGCAGGGCAGGGCCGAGGGCGCCTGACCTAGATCGGATCGGCCGGCGCCGACTCGTAGGCCCGGTGCAGTTCGCGCATCAGCTCGGCGTCCACGGCGTACTCGTGGTCGCCGATCCGCGTCACCGCCGAGATACCACGCGAGTTGGTGACGAACGCACTGGTGAAATCGGTGCACTGCGTCAGGCGTATCACTTGATGCAGCTGGGGAGGCGCGAGCCGGGGCTGGACCACCTGGAGCGTGATCCCCCGCAGCATGGGGGCCTCCGGCCAGACGATGCGCGCGCCGTCCCAGAAGCCGACGTTGGCGATGCCGGCCTCGGCCACCGCGCCGCCGGGGGTGACGAGCAGTGCGTCGCCGAAGCCCGCGCGCGCCGCGTGCCGACCCCAGTACGCCTGCCCGAAGTCGTTGGTGCGCTTGAGATGCGCCACGGTACGCGAGTAGTCGACGGGCAGCAGGCTGGTCGTCGCGGGGGAGTGGAACGGCGGGCGGACGGTGACCACCGTGGTGACCGGATCGCCTGGCTGTTCACCGAAGATCAGTACGCGCACCGACGCGTCGGCGAGGTCGCCGAGCGCGTGCCGGATGAGCGCCCGGACATGGTCGCCGTCGAGCCCGGCGTCGAACATCTCGGCGTTGGCCTGGGTGAGCCGGTCCAGATGCAGCTCGAGACCCCGCACGCGACCGTCGCGGACCTGCATCGCGGTGAAGTGCCCATACGGTGCCAACGCCAGCGTCTGAAGCTGGGCGGGCGTCGGAGCGGCGCCGTCGATCTCGACGGTGATCAGGTCCACCCGAGTCAGCCTAATTCAGTACGCGCGTGACGGCGTCTCGCGTGACGGCTCGCAGCGCTTCGGTGTCGTCGAGATCGCTGCCCACGGCGACACCGTCGCGCAGCAGCATCAGGACGCCCGCCCCCCGGTCCGGGTCCGGATCGCCGGCCGCGGCCAGCAGCTCGCGGAAGGTCGCGCGGGTCCACGCGCGCTGCTGCTCCACGATCTGGCGGACGGGATCGCGCGGATCGGGATACTCGGCCGCGACGTTGATGAACGGGCACCCCCGGTAGCCCGGATCCGTGCCGAACTTGATCATGTATTCGAAGATCTCGGCGATCGTCTCCTGTGGCGTCAGCGCACGGGCGCGGACGACGCCGAACGACTCCCGCTGGCGGGCGTATTGCTCGTCCAGATAGGACCGGACGAGGTCGTCCTTGGCGGGGAAGTGGTGGTAGAAGGTCGCTTTCGCCACGCCCGCCTCGGCGATGATCCGGTCGACGCCGACGGCGTGGACGCCCTCGCCGTAGAAGAGCGCGGTCGCGGTGTCGAGGATGCGCCGGCGGGCGGGGCTCTCCTTGACGGTCGTCATGGCTTGACTTTACCAGACAGGTCTGTCTATTCTCGGCCCAACATCGAACAGACAGGTCTGTCTGGTTCCTCTCCCGAAAGGTGCGTCTCATGAGCGTGTACACCGCGGTCGCCACCTCCGCCGGCCGGGACACCCGCGCGGTGACCAGCGACGGCCGCCTCGACGTCAAGCTGGCCCTGCAGAAGGAGTTCGGCGGCGACGGCGACGGCACCAACCCGGAGCAACTGTTCGCCGCCGGTTACGCGGCCTGCTTCATCTCCGCGCTCCAGGCGACCGCCCGGCGCCGCCGGATCGACGCCGGAGGCAGCGCCGCCACCGCCGAAGTCGGGCTGCACCACCACGAGGACGGCAGCTTCTCGCTGTCCGTGGTGATGCGTGTCGAGCTGCCCGACCACCTCGCCGGTGCACCGGGCGAGGAACTCGTCGCGGCCGCCCACCAGGTGTGCCCGTACTCGAACGCGACCCGGGGCAACATCCCCGTCCAGATCGTCATCGAGTAGCTCGGCTCGCCGCGTTGGGCGCTGGATCAGGGTTCTCGGTCGAATCTTGGCTCAAGATTCGGCCCGGAACCCTGATCCAGCGCCAAGCCGGGGCCGCTAGAGGCGGACAGCGGCGACGAAGACCAGGACGATCGCGATCACGCCCAGCACCGTACGCGCGGTGTGGCGGGCGATCCACGGCTGCTCGAACCAGCCACGAGCGGCGGCCAACTCCTCATCGGACGCGGTCGGCACGTCGACCGCGTCGAGCCGCTTGTTCAGCGGGATGTTCTGGCTGACGGTGACGCCGAACGGCCCCACGACGTACGCGATCGACGCGGCGAGCAGCCAGCCGAACGCGCCCGTCCCGGCGGCCAGGATCGTCGCGAGCGGCAGCAGCAGGACCGGCCCGAGGAAGGCGGGCAGGAAGACGGGGTTCACGATCCGCAGGTTCGTCTTCTGCACGACCGTCACATAGGTGCGGTCGTCGACGAGCTTCAGCGCGAGGTTGTTCGCGACGGCGAAGCAGAAGAGGAGACCGCCGGTGAGCGCGGTCAGCGTCCCGGCGAGGATGACGACGAAGTCCGTGAAGTCCACGTGCCCACGATAGTGAACGGCGACCTGGTACTGGCCGTGGCTGGAGTCGTAGCATCATCCAATGCGGGTGGAACTCCGCCACCTCCGGGCGGTGTGCGAAATCGCCGACGCGGGCAGTGTCACCAAGGCCGCGGCCCGGCTGGGGCTGGCCACGCCCGCGTTGACCACGCAGCTGCAACGGATCGAGCGCATCTTCGGCGGCCGGCTGTTCGACCGCGACCACACCGGCGTACGCCCGACCGAGCTGGGCGAGCTGGTGCTGGCTCGCGCCCGGGTGCTGCTCCCGGCGGCGCAAGGGCTGGAGGAGGAGGCGACCCGGCTTGCCGAGAGCCTGTCGCAGCCGGCCGAACCGGCGGCGTACCGGCTCGGGGCGGTGAACGGGCCGCTGATCGGCGGGCTCGTCGCCCGGCTCAGCGCCGATCAGCCGGCCGCGCGGATCACCTCCCACCCGTCGTGGTCCACGGTAGAACTCCAGGAGATGCTGCTCGGCGACAAACTGGACTTCGCCCTGGTCGGCATGTGCGGCGGCGCGCTCGGCGAGGCGCGGTCCGAGCTGAGCGCCCGGCTGTCCTGGGAGCTGATCGCCGACGCGCCCGTGTTCATCCTGTTGTCGGCAGACCATCCGCTGGCCGCGTCCGACGAGGTCGATCTCGCTCAGCTGGCCGACGCGTTCTGGGCGGCCACCCCCGGGGACGGCTGCTTCGCCGACTGTTTCGCGGCCGCCTGCGCCCGTGCCGGGTTCGCTCCCCGCCCGATCTTCGAGACCGACGTCGGCGGCTGCATCGACCTCGTGCGTACGGGGGACGCGGTCGCCCTGTGCCAGCCGACCTTCCGGGGTTCGCCGGGTGTCGCGGTGGTGCCGCTGCGCTCCGACGGGCTGCGGTGGCGTCACCTGATCGGGTGGCGACCGGGGTCGGCGGCCTCGGCTGCGGCCGATCAGGTCGTGGGTCACGCGCGCTCCGCGTACGCCGACGCGGTGGCCCGGAGCACGGCGTACACCCGATGGCTGCGGCATCATCCGGAGCCTTATCCCGCGCGATAAGACCTCCGTGACAACTCTCGGCCCGGCGATCATCCCGCTAGCGTTCGCCGCATGACACGTGATTTCTACGCCCCGTAGCTCCTTCGGTGAAGACTCCGGTTCGACTCCCCTCGGCGGCCGTGCCCCGCCACGGCGGGCGTGTCGGTGCGGTGCGTGCCGCCGCGCCCGCCACCACCTACTGGGGAGACTTGCCGGGCGTAGGTTGGGGGCATGGATCTTCTGCCGTTCATGCCCCGACCTACGGTGACGCACCCGGGCATCGTGGTCGCCGACCCGCCTGGGTACCGCCCGCTCCAGCTGGATCTGCACATTCCGGCGGGTGAGGGGCCCTTCCCGGTGGTGTTCTGGGTGCATGGGGGCGGGTGGATGTCCGGCAGCCGGGTCTGGCTGCCGGACTCGATCTCACCGTTCGGCTTCCACCAGCGCCTGGTGGACCGGGGCTACGCCGTCGCCGACGTCGACTACCGGCTCGGCCGCGAGATCTCCTTCCCGGGGCAGCTCGACGACGTCCAGGCGGCCATCCGCTGGGTCCGGGCGTACGCCGGCCGGTTCGGGCTGGACGCGGACCGGTTCGCGACGCTGGGCGAGTCCGCCGGCGGTCAGCTCGCCGCGCTCGCCGGGCTGCTGGGCAGCGGGGACACCGCAGTGCAGGCGGTCGTCGACTGGTACGGCGTCTCCGACTTCGTCGCCTTGCGGGGCCGCGACGATCCCGGCGACAACGTCGCGATGTATCTCGGCGGAGCGCTCAAGACGGTGACCGAGACCGCCCGGGCGGCCAGCCCGGTGCATCGGGTGCACGCGGGCGCGCCGCCGTTCCTCGCCGTGCACGGCACCGACGACCAGGTCGTGCCGTTCGCACAGTCGGTCGCGCTGGCCGAGGCGCTGCGCGGGGTCGGCGTACGCTGCGACCTCCTGGCCGCCGAGGGCGGTGACCACTGCTTCGTCGGATACGCCGACATCGGCGGGCTGATCGACGCCGGCATCGACTTCCTGGACGACGTCTTGAAGTGAAAGCCGCGCTGCCTACCCCGATGCTAGGCGGATAAACCCGGCGAAACGCTTGAATAGGTGGCCGGATGCGGGCACGTTGGAGCTTTGCCCAGAGTCGTCACAAGAAGGGCTCTCCACATGCTTGCCGTAACCGAGCGCGCCGCGGACGCCATCCGCGCGCTGACCGACGCACCCCAGATCCCGGACGGGTCCGGGCTGCGTATCTCGTCCGGAGAGGGTGCGGGCACGCTGCAGCTCAGCCTCGTCGCCGCGCCCGCCGACGGAGACCAGATCCTGTCCAGCGGGGACGCCCTGCTGTTCCTGGACTCCGATGCCACGCTCCTGCTGGACGAGAAGATGATCGACGCCACGATGACCGACGGCGGCGAGATCCAGTTCGTCCTCGCCGACCAGGAACTCGACCGATAGTCCGTTCCGTTTGCGCAACGCCCCAGCCCGGTCTCGGCCGCGCTGGGGCGTTGCGTGTCGGATGTCCCGGATAGCATTCGGCGCATGGCGATCAAGAAGCTCCAGGACCTGCACAGCCGGGCGATGCGTGCCTGCGCCGGTGCGGTCGCGCAGGCGACCCCGGCCGATCTGGGCCGCCCGACGCCGTGCGCGGGCTGGACGCTGGCCGACCTGCTCGCCCACATGACGGTGCAGGACCGCGGGTTCGCCGGCGCCGCGCGCGGCGCGGTCACCACGGTCGACGACTGGCATCCGGTGGATCACGGCGACGAGGCGATCAACCGCTACGCCGAGGCCGCCGCAGACGTCGAGCGGGCGATCGCCGAAGACGGCGTGCTGGAGCGCGACTTCGTGATCCCCGAGTTCACCACGGGCCAGCCGATCAAGGGACCCAACGCCGTCCGGGCCCACCTGATCGACGCCGTCGTGCACGGCTGGGACGTCGCGCGTACCTTGGGCGTGTCGTACGAGCTGGACGACGACGTGCTCGCCGAGTCACTCGCGATCGCCGAGTCCATTCCCGATGGTGACAACCGCGGCACGTTCTTCAGCCGAGCCGTGGCCGCCGATCCGCAGGCCGCGCCGCTGGATCGGATCGTCGCGCATCTCGGCCGGTCACCGGCCTGGCCGGACTGACGCGATCCGGCTCGCCAGCGCCACGAAGTCCACATCGGACGAAGTGTCGACCCGCAGGACCGGGCCGAGCGCCAGCGGTTCGGCGCGCAGCGCCCAATCGGGCCACGACTCCGCCAGACGCCGGTCGTCCTCATAGTGCGCCGGTCGCTCGCGGCTCGCGTACCGCCGCCTGGCGATCTCGACCGGGACGTCACACCACAGCTCGACCACCGCGGCGCCGCGCAGCCCGGCCCGCGCGAACTCAAGGTCGCGTGGCCGGAACCACCACGACTCCAGCACCACCGTTCCGGCCATGCCCGCGATCAGCGTGTAGGCCGCCTCCATCGCGGCCGCGCCCAAGGCTCGCGCCGGAACCGCCGGGAAGAGCGCCTGCAGGCCGTCCTTCACGACGTCCTTCGAGATCACTTGTACGCCCAGCGCAGCGCCCAGTCCGGTCGCCAGCGTCGACTTTCCCGAGCCCGGCAGCCCGTTGACCATCAGCAGCAGATCAACCACCGGACGAGGATCTCACAAACCCGCCACATGCCTTCTGACCTGCGAATACGCTCAACCGAATGAGTACCGGAACGGTCACCACCCAAGACGGCACGAAGATCTTCTACAAGGATTGGGGGACCGGGCAGCCGGTGGTCTTCAGCCACGGCTGGCCCCTGACGGCGGACGCCTGGGACGACCAGATGTGGTACGTCGTCTCCAACGGCTTCCGGGCAGTCGCCCACGACCGGCGCGGCCACGGCCGCTCGAGCCAACCGTGGGAAGGCAACGACCTCGACACGTACGCCGACGACCTGGCCACCGTGATCAACGACCTCGACCTGCGCGACGTCGTGCTCGTCGGGCACTCGACCGGTGGCGGTGAGATCACCCGCTACATGGCCCGCCACGGCACCGACCGGGTGGCGAAGGCGGTCCTCGTCGGCGCGATCCCGCCGCTGATGCTCCAAACCGACGCGAACCCCGAAGGGACGCCGCGCAGCGCCTTCGACGAAATCCGCGCCGGAGTGGAACGCGACCGCTCGCAGTACTGGCACGACCTGAGCATCCCGTTCTACGGTGCGAACCGCGACGGCGCCCAGGTCAGCCAAGGCCTTCGGGACCACTTCTGGCTCCAGGGCATGACGGTCGGCTTCAAGGGCGCATACGACTGCATCAAGGCGTTCTCCGAGACCGACCTGACCGAGGACTGCAAGAAGATCGACGTGCCGACGCTGATCATCCACGGCGACGACGACCAGATCGTGCCGATCGTGGCGTCGGCGAACAAGTCGTCCAAGCTCATCAAGAACAGCGAGCTGAAGGTCTATAAGGGCGCGCCGCACGGGTTGACCGCGACGCACCAGGACGAGTTCAACGCCGACCTGCTGGCCTTCCTCAAGGCCTGACATCCGCTCGTACGCCCGTCGGCGCGGCCCACGTGGCCGCGCCGATGTCTTGCACCTGACGCGGCGTCAGGGCATAGCGTCCGAGGCATGGAGCAACGTCGGTGGCGAGTCGGCGAACTGGCCGCCGCCACGGGCCTGACCGTGCGGGCCCTGCATCACTTCGACGAGATCGGGCTGTTGTGTCCGGCCGAGCGATCGTCGGCCGGACACCGGCTCTATACCCCCGCCGACGTACGCCGGCTGTATCGGATCGTCGCCCTGCGGCAGCTCGGCATCCCGCTGACCGACATCGGCCACTCGCTGGACGGCGAGCCCGACGATCTCGCGTACGCGGTGAGCCGGCAGCTGGAGCACGCGGAAGCCGAGCTGACCCGCTGGGAGCGCGTGCGACGCCGGCTGGTCGCGCTCGACGCGGCGCTTCGGCAGGCGGACCTGCCGGTACAGGAGCTGCTGGACACCATGGAGGTCATCGTGCGGGAGCGGTACTTCAGCGACGAGCAGCTGGCGCGGATGAAGCAGCGGCACTCGGCCGGATTCGGCGAGTGGATGGCGTCGATCGCGGCCCTCGACGAGCGGGCCGCCGAACTCACGGCGGCCGGAGTCGATCCGAGCGCGGAGGAGGCGCGCGAGCTGGTCCGGCGGTGGAACGCCGTGATGGCCGAGATGAGCGGCGGCGACCGGGCGATAGTCGCGCGCATGTACGCCAAACTCGACGGCCGGGGTGCGCCGGAGGCGTCGAAGGGTCTGCTGTCGCAAGCCTCCTGGGAGTATGTGCGAAGCGCGCTGATGCTTGCCACGCTTTAGCAGCACCGCGTACGCCGCGGGGCAGCCTGTCGTTCACCTTCGCGACGTGATCGGACCCTAGCGTCGGCCGAATGCAGGTCAGTCCACGGGTGAGCGCCGTCATTCCGACGTTCGGCCGCCCCGAGCTGGTGGTGCGCGCGGTGCGCAGCGTCCTGGCCCAGACGATGGCCGACCTGGAGGTCGTCGTGGTCGTCGACGGCCCGGACGAGGCGACCGGCCGAGCGCTGGCCGGGCTCGGCGATCCCCGGGTGCGGGTGATCGAACTGCCGGAGAAGGCTGGCGCGCAGAACGCCCGCAACACCGGCGTACGCGAGGCGCGAGCGCCGTGGACGGCCATGTTGGACGACGACGACGAGTGGTTGCCGGAGAAACTGGCCAAGCAGCTCGCCGCCGCGGAGGCGAGTGGCGCATCCCGCCCGATCGTGGCGAGCCGGCTGCTGAACCGAACCCCGCGAGCCGAGTACGCCATGCCGCGCCGGTTGCGGCAGCCGGGCGAGCCTTGGAGCGAGTACTTCACCGTACGCCGGGGGCTGTTCCACGGTGAGGGCTTCATCCAGACCTCGACGATCATGGCGCCGACCGAGGTGTTGCGGCAGGTTCCGTTCGCCCCGAAAGTGCCCAGGATGCAGGAGCTGGACTGGACCCTGCGGGCGCTGGCCGTCGAGGGCACCGAGCTGCTCTACGTCGAAGAGCCGCTGGTGATCTGGCATCAGGACGAGGACCGGCCGCGGATCAGCTTCGAGGCGAAATGGCAGCAGTCGCTGGACTGGCTGCGGCGCAACGAGTCGCTGGTGACGAAGAAGGCGTACGCCGCGATCGTGCTGAGCGTCGTCAGTTCCATGGCGGCGCAGACGCGCAGCCCCAAAGTGTTCTGGCTGCTGCTCCGCGAGGCCCAGTGCAGGGGCCGCCCGGGATTCATCGACTACGTGACGTTCCTGCAGATCTGGCTGATCCCGCCCGGCCTTCGGCGTACGCTCCGCGACAAGGCCTTGTCCAGAACGTCCAGTCCTCAGGCAGAGTTGGTGTGAGCGGTTCGGTCCTCATCTGGCGCAGCAGCATGCTGCCCGCCTCGGAAACCTTCGTCCGCGCGCAGGGTCTCGCCCTGACCTCCTGGCGGCCGACTTTCGGCGGTGCGGTGAAGGTCGACTCGCCGGTCGCGGCCGACTCGGATCTGATCGTGTTCCCGGAGACGTCGGTAGGTCGCCGCGCGCTGGTGGCGCTGAAGCTCACCGGACGCTCGGCGCTGCTACGTGCCGCGCTGCGGCGCCTGCAACCCGACCTCGTGCACGCGCACTTCGCCGGAGACGGCTGGATGATCAGCGGCGCCGCAGCGGAGGCGGGGATCCCGCTGATCGTCACCGTCCACGGGTACGACGTGACCCGGCTACCCCGGGAAGCCGGGCCACGCGGCGTCCGCTACCGCCTGCATCTGCGTACGGTGTTCGCCCGCGCGTCGGTGATCCTCGCCGTCTCCGGCTTCATCCGCGACAAGGCGGTCGAGTTGGGAGCCGATCCACGGAAGGTACGCGTACACCACACCGGGGTCGCGCTCGATCCCGCACCGCACACCGATTCAGCGGAGAAGCGGTGGGACCTGTTGTTCGTCGGCCGGCTCGTCGAGAAGAAAGGTGCCGACGACCTGCTCACCGCGATGTCGCTGCTCGACACCAAGCCCCGGCTGCTGCTGATCGGCGGCGGCCCCCTGGAGGACTCGCTACGGCAGCGTGCGGTCGATCTCGGGCTCGACGCGACCTTCCTCGGCGCTCAGCCGCCCGAGGTCGTCCGCCGCAGCATGGCCGAGTCACGGATCTTCGTCGCCCCGTCGAAGACCGCGGCCGACGGCGACAGCGAAGGCCTGCCGACGACCATCCTCGAAGCCGCCTCCCACGGGCTCCCCACCGTGTCCACTCTGCACAGTGGCATCCCCGAAGCAGTGCGGCACCAGGAAACCGGCCTCCTCGGTCCCGAAGGCGACCCGGTCGCGCTGGCGGCCAACCTGCGGCGGCTGCTCGCCGACCCCGGGTTGTGCGCGACAATGGGTGAAGCTGCCCACGCTTTCGTCACTGAGCACTTCGACCTCGTCCGGCAGACCGCCGAACTGGAGAAGATCTACGACTCGGTCGCTAGGCCGCGCTGACTGGACCACCGGTCGCGGATCGTGATCCTGGCCGCCGCCCCGCTCATCGCCGCACGATGGGCCGCGGGCCGGAGCCCGCCCGTTCTTCCCGTCATCGCCCGCCCGCGTCGGATCCGACACGGGCGAGCGGGCCGGCCGAGGCCGTTCTTCTTTGACGACGATGTGATCGAGGTACGGCACGCCGACGAGCCGACGGTGCGCCGGATGACGGCGCTGGCGATGTCCCTGGGCGCCAAGGTCGTCGACGACGAGGACCAGGCCGCCTGACCATCGTCTCGCTATGGGCCGTGTGCGGGGTGGCTCCGTGGCCGGTTCCGTGACCGGATCCGTATCCGTCACGGATGTAGGACCGCCGCCCTGTCGAGATCCTTGAACACATCGGGCCACCCCAGCCCACGACTCAAGGAGTGATCGGACATGACTTCTCAGATCAGCGCGGATGTGCTCGCCGTCGGCACTGAGCGGCGGCGTACGCGGATCACCGGAAACGGCGTGCTCTGGGCGCTCCAGGCGCTGCTGGGTGTCTTCTTCGCCGGGAGCGGGTTCGGCAAGGTGCTGCTCTACGACGACGCCCTGTACGCCGCAGCGCCGCAGGCCGTCGCCTGGTACGCCGCCGTGTCGCAGCCTTTGATCGTCTTCATCGGCGTCGCCGAGGTGCTGGGCGGCGTCGGTGTGCTCCTGCCGGCGATGACCCGCGTGCGGCCGAGCCTCACGCCCCTCGCCGCGGCCGGCCTGACGCTCACGATGATCCTCGCCGGTGGCTTCCACGTCGTACGCGGTGAGTTCGACCTGCTGCCGTACAACATCGTGCTGGGCGCGGTGGCCGCCGTCGTCGCGGTCGGCCGCTGGACCAAGCGTCCCATCGCGCCGGCGCCCCTGACCCGTGGCCGAGTAGTTCTGTCGCTGGTGATCGTCGCCCTGCTGGTCCTCCTGGTGTTCGCCCCCACCTGGTATTCGATGAGCCGATTCTGATCATGTGCCTCGGCGTAGACGACGTCCGGTGACGATGCCGGACGTCGTCGTCTGCGTGCCGCCTGACCTTCTCAGCCACGCACTACGGGCGAGCGACGTACGCCGTCTTGGCGTCGCCGGAGAAGCCGCAGGCCCGATAGAAGGCGTGAACTGCGCGTTGCTCGAGCCGGTCATCGGCGTCACCTTGTAACAGCCGGCGGCCCACGCCGCCTCATACGCGCCATCGTCCAAGACGGGATCGCTCGGCTGCAGCTGCTGATAGAGCCTCAACACGTCTCTGAAGTCGTTGGGGCCGGCGACGCGGAACACGCGGCGATCCTACGTGACGAGGAATTTCCTTCGTGGCCACGCCGCCGCCGCGGTCGTTGCGGCGAGGCATGGCGCGCGAACGTGCCTCGGGCGCGACGCGATGTCGGTTAGGCGAACGGGTCGCGCAGGTCGTAGCGGTCGATCAGGCTGGACATCCACTCCGGGCGGTGCAGCTCGAGGCCGAACTGTTCGGCGAGCTCCATCATCGTCGGCACCGGTGGTGGCCCGGCCGAGACGAGGTCGGCCATGGCGTGAAAGAACTCCTCGAACCCGGCCGGTGTGATGACCTCGATCATGCGCGCGGGCTCCTTGCCGGCATTCCACATCGTGTGGATCTCATTGCGCGGCTTCGTGATGTAGCCGCCAGGGCCGAGGACGACCTCCCTGTCGCCGGACCGGAATCCGATTTCGCCTTCCGTGACGATCGAGAACTCGTCTTCGCGCGTGTGCAAGTGGGCTGGGACGAGCGCGCCGACCGGGAACGGATGCTCCACGATTGCGATCTGGCCACCGGTGTCGCGACCCCACAGTTTGAACTCCACGCCGATGGTGCCAAGGTCGCCAGTCTGACCTTGACCGGGCGGTACGACGGTCAGCGGAGGCGTTTGCATCTGGGTCATGATGATCACCTGTCCTCTGAATTTCGAGATACAGTGGTGTTTAGTGAAAGCATCCTCCGTGCCAGGTCGAGGTGTCAAGAGTTGAGTGAACAGGCGCGTTCTCCGAAATCGCGTGGGTACCGGATGACGAAGCGAGCCGAGCAGGTCGACCAGACGCGGCAGCGCATCGTCGAAGCCGCAGTCGAGGTCCACGGCACCGTTGGTCCGGCCGCGGGCGGCATCTCGGCCATCGCCGAGCGGGCCGGCGTCACCCGCTTGACGGTCTACCGCCACTTCGCTGACGACGAGGCCCTGTTCGCCGCCTGCTCCGAGCATTGGCTGGCCAGCCGTGTCCCACCCAACCCCGGCATCTGGACCGCCATCGAGGACCCGGCGCAACGATTGCAGACGGCACTGGCCGACCTCTACCGCTTCTATGCCGACGGCGAGCCGATGCTCACCAACATCTATCGCGACAAGGCCTCGGTGCCCGCTGCCTTTCGCGTCGGCCTCGAAACGCGCGATGAGGCCCTCGCCGATCTGATCGCGCAGCCGTTCACTGGACCGGCCGCCGACCGCCGCCTGGTCCGCGCGCTCATCGGTCATGCCACGTCGTTCTGGACGTGGCGCTCCCTGTGCGTAGGTCAAGGGCTCACGCAAGCACAAGCGGTACGCGCAATGACCGCGCTGGTCCTGAGCCACGCCGAGCATTGATTCACTGCCACCGAAGGCAGGAGAAGACGGCGGTGAAGGTGAGGCTGTACCAGCCGCTGCTCAGGTTCGGATCCGTTGAGGTGCAAGGATTGTAGACGAAGTCGTTGGTAGTCGTGATCGACTGCGGGGTCAGCGCGCGGGCCGACGCGTGTGGCGATCAAGGCAGCCGCCCTGCCGGGTCGGGTGAATTGGTGATGGGTTAGCTTGTGTGCCACGGGGGCTGCTGTTGTGGCCGCGCACAGGCTTGCCACCCGAGGGAAGGCTTCTTCGATGACTTCGTACACCGTGACGATCGCGCCGGACGATGCTGATCTGCCGACGACGACCATCCGCTTGGATGTGGCGGGTGCCGCGGCGTCGATCCGCGAACTGCGGCTGATTCCCGGCACGGCGGGCGGTCTGACGCCCGGCGAGTTGCCGGTGCTGGACATGAATCAGCTTGTCGCGGCAGTGGTCGCCGCAGTCGCACCAAGCTCGGTGGCTGGTCAGACCTCAGTAGCGCCACAGACGCGGAAGGCGCAGCCGAGAAGGGCTGACGCGGGCGGTGGCATGCGAAAGCGTAAGGGTCGATCCACCTCTGAAGATGTCGCTCCCCCGGCCCTCCGGAAGAAGTCGGCGGCCACCGGATCCGCAGCCGGCCCAGCTGCATCGGTTACGGCCGCGAAGACCGTTGTCGACACAGCTCCAGGTGCGAAACGAGCTGCGAAGAAGAAGACGGCGGCGACGAAGGCGGCTGATGCGGCGAAGTCGGGCAGCCGGACGTACCGCAGAATGCCGGAAGACTTCGCCGAGGTGACCCGTCAGGCGGGGGAGAGCGCCGCGGTGATCGCCGACCACTACGGCGTCCCACGGCACACCGCGTACGGGTGGATCCGCAGCGCCCGAGCGAAGGCTGTCACAGCAGGATGAGCTGATAGCTGGACGGTCTCCGACGACCGTGTCGTGGCGGGTGTCAAGCCGGCTGCGGCACGGGGTGACGCGTGAGGAACTCGGCGAGTTCGTGGCGTGGCAGCGGCTGCGAGATGTGATACCCCTGCACGTACGCGACGCCCAGTTCGGCGAGCATCGCCAGCTGCCGGGGGTGTTCGACGCCTTCGGCGGTCACCCGGATATCGAGGCGCTGACCCAGATCGGCCAGCAACTCGACGATCGTGCGATCCCGGTGACTGTCGGCCATCCCGGCGACGAACATGCGGTCGATCTTGAGGCCGTGGATGGGCAATGTCGACATGTACCGCAGGTTCGTGGCGCCGGTGCCCATGTCGTCCAGGGTGAACCGGACTCCGTCGGCTCCGAGCCGCGTCAGCCGGTTGGCCACCTCGACCAACGCCGGGAGATCGGCGTCCTCGGGCAGTTCCATGCGCAGCCGGTCCGGTGCGAGGCCGGTGGCGGCGAGCGTATCGCCGATCATGGCGTCGAAGTCGGTGCGTAGGGACGCGCGGGAGAGGTTGACGTTGATCCACTGCGGCGCCTGCGCGCCGAGTTTGGTGCGTAGCGCGGCGAGGTCCTGGCACGCCTGGCCGAGAACCCACCGATCGAGCGTCGGAAGACTGCCTTCGCGAGCGAACGCGGGCATGAACCGGTCCGGCGTCAGCAAACCCTGAGTCGGATGCTCCCAGCGCACCAACGCCTCCGCTGACACGATCGAACCGTCGCGCGTGCTCATGATCGGCTGGTAATAGACGCGCAGCTGCCCGGTGTCGATCGTGATGTCGGCGGCTTCGTGAAAGCTCGCGTCGTCCAGGCGACCAGACCTACCGGGGCGAGCGGCGCGCTCAGCGAGCTCGCCGAACAGCTTGCTGATCGGCAGTATTCCGATCTCACCATCGGGCAGCTCGACGAGCAGATCGTCATGTCGGTCGGCGGCGGGGTCGGCCAGCACCAGCTGGGCCGTCGTCGCCAGGCTGGTGTCCCAAGCCACGCGCAGGACGTCCCACGCGGCGGCGTCCCCGACAGGCTCAACGTCGGAATATGCCTCACTGAGATGCGCGCGGGGGACGATCCCGAAGCGATCGCCGTCGCGCACGACCGCAGCCGAGGCCTCGGCTCGCAGCCGAAAGACAGAGGCCAGCTGCCGAGCGGTCATCGTCGCCGGCACCGTGACCGCCGGCGCCGCCAGCGAACCCACGTGCTCCGCGAACCTCACCAATCCCCTACCTTTCCCCTGGTAACGCTCAGCCGTCAACGCTAACAATCGTGCGGATGGAGCGTTGGCCGCTAGGTCGGTTATAAGAGCAATGTCTGGTATGGGATAGCGCATCTCACAGTGGGCGCCTTCAGGAACGAATCTCCCACACCATCCAGCCGGTCAACCGGCCCATCCCTGCGAACACTGCCACCAGGCGACCGTGCTCTAAACTGCTGCGCGTGGTGTCCACTTTGAGCGATCGCGACCCGGCGGAGATCGGCGGCTACCGACTGCGGGCCCGGCTCGGGGTCGGCGGCATGGGCGAGGTCTATCTCAGCTTCGCCCCGGGCGGGCGGCCGCTGGCGATCAAGGTGGTCCGCCGTGAGTACGCCGACGATCCGGCCTTCCGCGCCCGGTTCGCCCAGGAGATCAGGGCGGCCCAGGACGTCTCCGGCAGATTCACCGCGCCGGTGCTTGAAGCGGGGCCGGACGCACCGGTGCCGTGGCTGGCGACGGCGTACGTAACCGGCCCGACGCTGCTCGACGCCGTGCGTTCCCATGGACCGTTGCCCCTGTCCACCGTGCGATCGCTGGTGGCCGCGGTCGCCACCGCCCTGCAGACGATCCACGCCTGCGACGTCGTCCACCGCGACCTCTCGCCGGGCAACGTCATCCTCACCGCCGACGGACCGAAGGTCATCGACTTCGGCATCGCCCGGGCAACCGACGTCACCCAGTCGGTCGTCTCGCGTACGCCGCTCGGCACGCCCGGCTTCATGGCGCCCGAGGTGGCACTCGGGCAGCCCGCATTACCCGCCTCCGACGTGTTCGCCCTGGGCGGGATCGCGTTCTTCGCCGCGACCGGGCGATCAGCGTACGGGGACGGGACGTTCGCCAGCCAGTTGCTGCGGGTCACCAGGGGCGAGGCAGACTTGGCCGGCTGCCCGCCCGAGCTCCGCGACCTGGTCCAGCGATGTCTTTCGGTGAATCCCCTCGATCGGCCGGGTACGCACGAGATCGTCACCGCCTGCGGCGGCACGCCACGGCCGGCGGAAGGCTGGCTGCCGCCTACGATCACGATGGACATCGCCGCGCGTGCGGCCGAGCTGGCGCATATCGCGGCTCAGCCCGCGCCGTCGGCGGGCACGACTGTGGGGTTGTCCAGACAACGCAACGGTTCGTGGCGGTGGCTGATCGCCGGGGGAGTGGTGGTGGCGCTCGCCGCCGCGTTGCTCGTCGGCGTGAAGCTAGGTTCGGGCTCGGCGGCCCAGCAGACATCCGGCACCGGAACCGGCGTGACGGCTACCCCCTCGCCGACACCGGCCTCGCAGGCCACTGCCAGCGCGGCCACGTCCGGGCAGCCGTCGTCCTCGCCGTCAGCGTCGCCCTCGCCGGCGACGGACACTGTGCAATGGACCGGCACCATCCGGATCAACAGAGAAGGCGTCGACCTGGACGTCGTGCCACCCGTGGTGGATCCCAATGGCGGCACGATCGATCTTGTTCTCGGGCTGACCAACGCGACCGAGTCCACCATCGACGGCATCAGCAGCGGGAACTACACGAGCGTGGCGATCCTGCCGGACGGCACCCCGGCGAGTCCACGCACGTGCAACGACCTGATCTCCACCGTCGGAACCGACCGTGTCCAGGTCCGCAAGGGCTCGACCCTGTGCTTCAAGACGGACAGGGGTCTGCTCGGCATCGCCACCATTACCAAGATCACCGGCGGCTTCACCTACGGGGACACCGCGACTGCGACGGTCTGGGCGACTACCGAGTTCGCCTGAGATCGGCGTAGGCGTTCATCCGGCGTACCAGCTGATGCTCGGAACCCAACGCGGCCTGAGCCCGCCCGAGCAACCGGACCAGCGCGAACGCCGCGCGGGCCTCCTTGCCCTCGGCGAACAGGGCCTGAACCTGGGCGAACTGCTCGGTGAGCCGGGCCGTGACCGCCTCCGCCGCCGCACCGGCCCCACCAAGGTCTGCCAGCGCGTCGCGGACCTGAGCGGAGTCGGGCCGGTCGGCCGGGTCGATCGCGAGCATCCGGTGGATCAGGTTCGCCAGGTCTCGGGGCACATCGGGCCGGCGATCGAGCAGCGACGGTGGTTCCTCGGCGGTGACCCGCTGGAGGTAGGCGTTGAGACCGTCCTCCAGGCCGAACGGCGGCTTGCCGCACAGGACGTTGTAAAGCGTCGCGCCCAGCGCATAGACGTCAGCCGGCGGCGCCGGATCCAGATCGTCGAGCTGCTCCGGTGACATGTACCCGGGCGTGCCCAGGACGTGCCCGGTCTGGGTGACCGGAGTCAGCCCGCCGAGCGGCTTGCGGGCCAGGCCGAAGTCGCAGAGCTTGATCACGTCCCCGTCGAGGACGAGGTTGCCGGGTTTGATGTCGCGATGCACGATCGGGTCCGGCCGCGTGTGCAGCACGGTGAGCGCACCAGCGATCGCAACGCCGTGCCGGGCCGCCTCGTCGAACGGGAACGGTCGGCGGTCGTACGCGAGCTGGGCCAGGCTCGGCCCACTCAGTCGCTGCATGACGACGTAGTCGGCCCCGACGTCCAGGATGAACACCACGTTGGGGTGCTGGATGTCGGCCAGGACCGCAGCCTCGCGCCGCAGCCGGGCTAGGGACGCCGGATGCGGCTCCTCCTTGAGCATCTTGATCGCCACGTCGCGGCCGAGTTTCGTGTCCCGGGCCAGGAAGACCTGACCGTGCCCGCCCGCGCCAAGAGACTCCCCGAGCAGATAGCGGTCGTCCAGACAGGTGCCTTTCATCGGCGTACTCGCACAACTCTGGTCTGTGCGTCCAGCGGCGGCCCTGGCACCGGCGCCGGACGCGGCTCGGGCGACTCGTCGAAGACATAATGCCTCCCGCTCACCACCAGCTTCACCTTGTCGTGCAGGGCGACCGCGTCCCGTGGGTTCCACCGCTCGGATACGCCGGGAGTCAGCTTCCGGCCCTTGACGCGTACACCGTTGCTGCTCTGCAGATCCATCACCGTCAACGTCACCCCGTCCCAGGCGACCTCCGCGTGGCGGCGGCTGATCTCGTTCAGCAGGCCCGGCGGCACGTGTCCGGCCAGCAGCGGCCGGCCGACGATCAACGACTTGTCAGGGCTCACGAGAAGGCGCTGGACGACCTTGCCGCTCACTGAGACCTTCACCTGGATCGGGCGGATGAGCGGGCCCAGCTCGACCATCGTGCGACGGTGGGTGGGGCAGCACACCTTCCCGCTGCGGTATGCGGGTAGTGGCTGGTCGTGGGTGCGTTCGGCGCCGAAGAGCGGGCACTCCGGCTCAGGACATCGCCACGCCCGCGTCAGCGGTTCCCGGCGCAGGCGGCGTTCCCTGTCGTACAGACCGGCCGCCCGCAGCAGGTCGTGCTCCTCCGCGCTGGACAGCTGATGTTCCGGGAAGACCGGGATCTCGCGCGCGATGACCCTGATGCCCGCGCCGTCGGGCTGCATGCCGAGGAAACGGTCGGTGTTGCCCGGGATCCAGGGAAAGATCCGATGCTTGTCCTTGTAGTTGTCGTGGCTGACGACTTTCGCCCCGGTCACGTCGGCGATCTCCAGCACCCGGTCGTCGGCGCCGTCGCGTGCCTCGATGCGCCCCGACTTGATCCAGCGCAGGAGCGTGGCGCGTTCGGGCTCGCTGAGCAGATCACGATTGCGCCACAGCGACCAATCGGTCACCGCGTGCACCTTGACCGTGGCGTCGCCGAGAAACGTTCGCAGACCCTCGATCAGTGCGGGCAGGCGCGCCAGATCGGCCTTCCGATCGCTGCACAATCCCGTCCGGCGGACCACGTTCGACAGATCGAGCACCACGTCGGTGGCATCGGGGATGGTGGTCAGGTGCTCCTCAATCCGCACCGTCTGCACTGTACCGCCAATACGCTATCCGGGCATGCGGCGCTACGGATGGCGAGTGACGGCGCAGCATGCAGCCACCTCCGCGACGGCGGAATGAGGAGATCAGCCTTGGCCTGCGGGCCGGAGCCGCTGGTCGCGGCTCCGGCCGAGGAGATCAGAGGGTGGTTTCGCCGGTGAGGCCGAAGAAGTCGTGCCATTTTGTGCTGGCGGTGAAGGTGGTTCCGGTGGACAGGGCGACGTAGACGTCGTTGGT
>NZ_JBFAHM010000023.1:0-79501 GCF_040654195.1 Hamadaea sp. NPDC050747 | reverse complement strand
CGGTCTGGTTGGCCACCGAACGGACTCGGGCCTCCTCGAGAGCGCCGGTCGGCTTCGTGCGGCCCGATCCAGCGCCACAACGACGGGGTGGTGAGGCATGACCACGATCCTCAAGCTGGACGGGGTGGTGAAGGAGTTCCCCGGCGTACGGGCGCTCGACGGGGTCCACCTGGAGGTGCGCGCGGGTGAGGTGCACTGCCTGCTCGGCCAGAACGGCGCGGGCAAGTCCACCCTGATCAAGGTGCTGGCCGGAGTGCACAAGCCCGACGCCGGCAGCGTCACCTGGCAGGGCAGCCCGGTCAGCTTCGCCAATCCGCAGGCCGCGATGAAGGCCGGGATCGCGACGATCTACCAGGAACTCGATCTGGTCGATCATTTGTCGGTCGCCGAGAACGTCTTCCTCGGCCAGGAGCCGAGCCGGTTCGGGTTCGTCCACAGGAGAACCGCGGCGACGCGTACCCGCGAAGTCCTGCGGCGACTCGGGCACCCCGAGATCCCGGTGCACCGGCTGGTCGGGGCGCTCCCGTCGGCGGGCAAGCAGATCGTCAGCATGGCGCGGGCGCTCTCGCACGAGGCGAAGCTGCTCATCATGGACGAGCCCAGCGCCGTCCTCGCCCACGACGAGGTGGGCAACCTGTTCCGGATCATCCGGGAGCTCACCGCCGAAGGCATCGCGGTCGTCTACATCTCGCACCGGCTCGAGGAGATCCGCGAGATCGGCGACCGGGTCACCGTCCTCAAGGACGGCCGGACGTCCGCGGTGGACCTGCCCGCGCGGACGACACCGACTCGCGAGCTGGTCAGCAAGATGACCGGGCGCTCCCTCGAATACGTCTTCCCGCCTCGCGGGGGAGAAGCGGGCGACGTGCTGCTCCAGGTCAGTGGGCTGACGCGGGCACACGAGTTCCAAGACGTCTCCTTCGAGGTACGCACAGGGGAGATTGTCGGCATCGCCGGCCTGGTGGGAAGCGGACGAAGTGAGCTGCTCGAAACGGTCTACGGTGCGCGTACCCCTGAATCTGGAACGGTGAGCGTCGCGGGCCGGAAGCTGCCCGCGGGCGACGTCGGCGCGGCGGTCAAAGCCGGTCTGGGGCTGGCCCCCGAGGAGCGCAAGAGTCAGGCGCTGCTGCTGGCCGAGCCGGTCTACCGCAACATCACGCTGACCACTTTCGGCCGGTACGCCCACGGCGGCTTCACCGACGCGGGCCGGGAGCAGGCCGAGGCGAGCCGGATCGCGGACGCCTTGGAGCTGCGCCCCCGCGACGTACGCCGCCCGGCCGGCACGCTGTCCGGCGGCAACCAGCAGAAGGTCGTCGTCGGCCGGTGGCTGCTGGGCGACACCCGCCTGTTGCTGCTGGACGAGCCGACGCGCGGCGTCGACGTCGGCGCACGGGCCGAGCTGTATCAGGTGATCCGTGATCTCGCGCGCCGGGGCGTCGGCGTGCTGCTGGTCTCCAGCGAGGTGCCGGAGGTGCTCGGTCTGGCCGACCGGGTGCTCGTGATGCGCGAGGGCCGCCTGATCAAGCAGGCGCCCGCCGGCGAACTGACCGAGGACGACGTCCTCGACCTGGTGATGGCGGGCTCGCTGAGCCCCACTTCGTCGTAAGGAGCTTGTACGGTGACGGCTCAGACGTCCGTTGTGGAGCGTGGCGGCTGGTGGCGGGCGATCCCCACCGAGTCGCTGTGGCGCAACCTCGGCCTGGTCGGGGTGCTGGTCGTGCTGTTCGTGATCGGCGCGATCATCCGGCCCGACCTGTACGGCGACTCCGACTGGGTCGTCAACAACATGCTGGTGATCCTGCAACAGGCGGCCGCCATCGGCGTGGTGACCGTCGGCGTGACCTTCGTGATCATCGGCGGCGGCATCGACCTGTCGGTCGGCGCGTTGATCGCGCTGGCCGGGGTCTGGTCGACGACCTTGGCGACGCAGTCCTACGGAGCGGGCGGCATGATCTTCGCCGCGCTCGCGGTCGGCACCGTCGCCGGCGCCCTCAACGGCCTGCTCATCGCGTACGGGCGACTCGTGCCGTTCATCGCGACGCTGGCGATGCTGGTCGCCGCCCGAGGTCTGGCCGCCCAGATCTCCGGCAAACAGACCCAGGTCTCCGGCGACCAGTTCATCAACGGGATCGCGACGACGAAGGTCGCGGGGATCCCCATGCTCGTCATCATCCTGGCCGTCGCCGCGGCGCTCGGCTGGGTGCTGCTCAACCGCACCACGTTCGGCCGGCGTACGGTCGCCATCGGCAGCAACGCCGAAGCGGCCCGGCTGGCCGGGATCAACGTCCGGCGGCACACGCTCCTGCTGTACGCGTTGTCCGGGCTGTGCTGCGGCATCGCCGCGATCATGCTCACCTCGCTGGCCACCTCCGCCCAGGCGGCCGCGGCCGAACTCTACGAACTCGACGCCATCGCCGCCGCGATCATCGGAGGCACGCTGCTCTCCGGCGGTCGGGGGACGATCGTCGGCTCGATGTTCGGCGTGATCGTCTTCTCGGCGATCACCAATCTGTTCGCCATCGCCAACCTGCCCACCGAGGTCCAGAACATGGTCAAGGGCGGCATCATCGTGCTGGCCGTGCTCGTCCAGCAGATCCGGTTCCGATCGCTGACCACGCTGTTCCGTAAAGCCTGATTCGTTCCGATCGGCTGTCGTCAGTTCCTGGGCGACGGCTGGGTACCCCGCACCCTTTTTCCGTCCATTTCGGAGGTTGTCATGCGCATGACCCACCTGTCCCGCCGCAGCCTGCTGTTCGGCGGCGCGGCCCTCGGCGCCGGCGCGGTCCTCGCCGCGTGCACGAGCAACGAGTCGAACAACCCCACCACGGCGCAGACCAAGGGCGCCGAGGCGAGCAACCCGAACACCGCCGCCGGCAAGGCGGTCACGATCGGGTTCTCCGCCCCGGCCGCCGACCACGGCTGGATCGCCGCCATCACCAGCAACGCCAAGGCCCAGGCGGCGGCGTACTCGGACGTCACGTTCAAGCAGGTCGAGGCGGGCAAGGACGCCGCCGCGCAGCGGGCCGCCCTCGACACGCTGATCGCCGAGAAGCCCGACGTCATCGTCCTGCTGCCGCACGACGGCAAGGAGCTGAACGCGTTCGGGCTCAAGGCGATGGAGGCCGGGATCCCGGTCGTCAACCTGGACCGGGCGTTCCCCGACGCGCTGGCGTACCGGCTGCAGATCAAGGGCGACAACTACGGCATGGGCGTGGCCGCCGGGCACTACATCGGCAAGGCCATGAAGGCGAAGAACGTCGCAAGCCCGGTGATCGGCGAGATCGCCGGCATGGACGAGCTGGAGCTGACCCAGGAGCGCAGCAAGGGCTTCGCCGACGCGTTGAAGACCTACGGCTTCAAGGTCGCCAACCGGCGGGCGGCCCGGTTCACCGCCGACACCGGCCAGAAGGAGGCCCAGAACCTCCTCCAGGCGCTGCCGAAGCTCGACGCGCTGTGGAACCACGACGACGACCAGGGCATCGGCGTCCTCGCGGCGATCACGGCGGCCAACCGGAGCGAGTTCATCATGGTCGGCGGGGCCGGGTCGAAAAAGGCGATCGAGGACATCGCGGCCGACAAGTCGGTCCTCAAGGCGACGGTCACCTACAGCCCCTCGATGGCCTCGTCGGCGATCTCGCTGGCCCGGCTCATCGCACAGGGGCGGGGGATGGCGGATCTGGTCGAACTCCAGGTCCCGAAGGAGATCATCCTCTCCTCCGAGACGATCACGAAGGAGAACGCGAGCACGTACCTGAAGCTCGGGTTCTGATCGTTCCCCGGTTCTGGCGTTCGGTTATTGCTGGAGGTTTCATCAGTGTCCACGACAGACGGTGGAGAGCTGCGGATCGGCATGGTCGGGTACGCGTTCATGGGGGCGGCGCACTCACAGGCGTGGCGTACCGTGAACCGGGCCTTCGACCTGCCCCTGCGAGTGCGGATGACGGCGATCTGCGGCCGGGACCAGGCCAACGTCGCCGCGGCCGCCGATCGCCTCGGCTGGGAGTCCGCCATGACGGACTGGCGGGAGCTGGTCGCCCGGGACGACATCGACGTGATCGACGTCTGCACCCCAGGGGACAGCCACGCCGAGATCACCCTGGCCGCGCTGGCCGCCGGCAAGCACGTCCTGTGCGAGAAGCCGCTGGCCAACACGGTCGAGGAGGCCTCGGCCATGGTGACCGCCGCCGCCTTCGCCCGCGGATCGGGCATCCGCAGCCTGTGCGGGTTCAACTACCGCCGGGTGCCCGCCGTGGCGCTGATGCGGGAGCTGATCGCGGCCGGTCGGCTGGGCGCGATCCGGCACGTGCGGGCGGCGTACCTGCAGGACTGGATCGTCGATCCGGAGTTCCCGCTGGTCTGGCGGTTGCAGAAGGACCGGGCCGGGTCGGGCGCGCTGGGCGACATCGGCGCGCACATCGTCGACCTGACCCAGTACGTCACCGGTCAGCGCATCACGGGGGTCAGCGCGCTCACCGAGACCTTCGTCCGGGAGCGGCCGCTGCCGTCCGTCTCTAGTGGACTGGCGGCAGCGGCCTCCGAGACCGACGGCGGGCTCGCCACGGGCCGGGTGACGGTCGACGACGCGGCGCTGTTCACCGCCCGGCTCGACGGGGGAGCGGTCGCCACGTATGAGGCGACCCGGTTCGCCACTGGCCGGAAGAACGCGTTGCGAGTCGAGGTCAACGGCGCCCACGGCTCGCTCGCGTTCGACCTGGAACGGCTGAACGAGCTGGAGTTCTACGACGCGACGCGGCCCGGTCCGGAGCAGGGGTTCACCCGGATTCTGGTGACCGAGCCCGAGCATCCCTACGTGGCCGCCTGGTGGCCGCCCGGTCACATCCTCGGCTACGAACACTCCTTCACCCATCAGATGCGCGACTTCGTGCAGGCCATCGCCGACGACACCGACCCCGCACCGTCCTTCGAGGACGCTCTCCAGGTGCAGCGGGTGCTCGACGCGGTCCTGCGCTCGGCCGGCAGCGACTCCGCCTGGACCGGGGTCGACCCCGTGCTGACCACCGCCTGACGTTTTTGGCGCTGGATCAGGGTTCTCGGTCGAATCACCGCCCAAGATTCGACTCAGATCCCTGATCCGGCGGTGCAACGAACGGCCCGACCCCATGGCGCGGCGGCGCGCGCCTGACTTCCCCCGAGTCAGGAAGGCACCTTCATGAACCGCTCCACTCTTCCCGCGGCGATAGCACTCGCCGCCGGAATCGTCCTCGTGCCGGTGGCCGGGAGTCCCGCCGTCGCGCACACCACGATCAACGCGGCCGACTATCAGCAAGTCGAGATGGCCCGTGGCGTGGCCGAGATGGGCGAGCCGATGTCGCTCGCCGTGCTGCCCGACACCTCTGTTCTGCATACCGCGCGGGACGGCAAACTGCGCCGGACGGACGCGGCCGGGACGACGACGGTGATCGGCACGCTGCCGGTCTACTCCCACGACGAGGAGGGCCTCCAAGGCGTGGGCGTCGACCCGAACTTCGCGGTCAACCGAGCGATCTTCCTCTACTACGCGCCTCCGCTGGCCACCCCGAGCGGTGACGCGCCGGCCACCGGCACCGACTTCTCCGCCTGGCAGGGGGTCAACCGGCTGTCCCGGTTCACCCTCAACGCCGACTGGACGCTCAACCTGGCCAGCGAGAAGGTCGTCCTGTCGACCCCGGCCGATCGGGGCATCTGCTGCCACGTCGGCGGCGACATCGACTTCGACGCGGCCGGCAACCTCTATCTGACCACCGGCGACGACAGCAATCCGTTCTCGTCCGCCGGGTACGCCCCCATCGACGAGCGCGCCGACCGGAACCCGGCGTACGACGCGCAGCGTACTGCGGCGAACACCAATGACCTGCGCGGCAAGCTGCTGCGGATCAAGGTGGCCGACGACGGCACCTACACCATCCCGGCCGGCAACCTGTTCGCCCCGGGCACGGCGAAGACCCGGCCGGAGATCTACGCGATGGGCTTTCGCAACCCGTTCCGGATGAGCGTCGACAAGGCGACCGGGGTGGTCTACCTCGGCGACTACGGGCCGGACGCGGGCAGCACCGATCCGAACCGCGGCCCGGCCGGGCAGGTCGAGTTCAACCGGATCGCCTCGCCGGGCAACTACGGATGGCCGTACTGCACGGGCACGAACACCACGACGGAGACCTACAACGAGTGGAACTTCTCCACCGACACCACGGGTCCGAAGTACGCCTGCTCGACTGGGCCGACGAACAACTCGTTCCGCAACACCGGCCTCACGACCCTGCCCGCGGCTCGGCCGGCCTGGATCCGCTACGGGGGTGACGCCGGCTCGCCGCCGGAGTTCGGCAGTGGTTCGGAATCGCCGATGGGCGGCCCGGTATACCACTACAACGCGGCGTCGACGTCGACGGTCAAGTTCCCCGCCGAACTCGACGGCCACTTCTTCGCGGGCGAGTTCGGCCGGGGCTGGATCAAGGCGATCGACGTCAACGCCGACGGGACGCCGGGGGCGATCGCGAACTTTCCATGGACCGGCAAGCAGGTCATGGACCTCGCGTTCGGCGCCAACGGCGCGCTCTACGTGCTCGACTACGGCACCGGCTACTTCAACGGCGACGCCAACTCCGCGCTCTACCGGATCGAGTACATCGCCGGGGCGGACCGGGCGCCGATCGCTCAGGCGTCGGCGGACAAGACCTCCGGCCTCGCCCCGTTGACGGTCGCCTTCTCCGCCGCCGGTTCGTCCGACCCGGAGGGCGGCGCGCTCATCTACAGCTGGGCGTTCGGCGACGGCACCACCTCGACCGCGGCCAATCCGAGCAAGACCTACTCCACGAACGGACAGTTCACCGCGACCCTGACGGTACGCGACCCGGCCGGCAACACCGGGACGTCGAGCGTCATCGTGACGGTGGGGAACACCGCGCCGACCGTGCGAGTGCAGCTCCCGGCGAACGGTGCGCTCTTCGCCTTCGGCGACACCGTGCCCTACCAGATCACCGTCAGCGATCCCGAGGACGGCACGATCGACTGCGCCCGGGTCAAGATGACCTACGTGCTCGGGCACGACAACCACGGCCATGCCATCACGTCGCAGACGGGCTGCTCCGGGGCGATCAGCGTACCGGTGGACGGGGAGCATGACGACGCCGCGAACATCTTCGGCGTCTTCGACGCCGAGTACACCGACAACGGCGCGAACGGCCAGCCCGCGCTGACCACGCACGCCCAGAACATCGCCCAGCCCAAGCATCGGCAGGCCGAGCACTACACCGCCGCGTCCGGGATCAACCAGTTCGCCAAGGCGGCGGCCGAAGGCGGCAAGACCGTCGGCGATATCCACAATGGAGATTGGATCGCTTTCGACCCGTACGCCGTGGGCAATGCGGCGTCGTTCGTCGCGCGGGCCTCGTCGGCCGGGGTCGGCGGCACGCTGCAACTGCGGACCGGCTCGCCGACCGGGCAGGTGATCGGGCAGGCCACGATCCCGGTGACCGGGGCCTGGGACACCTTCACCACGGTCAGCGGCGCGATCACGAACCCGCCGTCCGGTACGCAACGGCTGTACCTGGTCTTCGCCGGGGGAGCGGGCGCGTTGTTCGACCTGGACGCGATCACGTTCGTGACGAACAACGCGGCGGCGGCCGAAGGCGAGAGTTACACGTCGCAGTCGGGCGTCGGGATCGCCACGCATATTCCGGCGACTGGCGGCAAGACGCTCGGCTTCGTGGAGAACGGCGACTGGGCGGCGTACGCCGGGATCAGCACCACCGGCGCGGTCGGCTTCTCCGCCCGGATCTCGTCGAACGGGGTCGGCGGCACGATCCAGATCCGCTCCGGTTCCCCGACCGGTACGCAGCTCGGTGCGGTCGCCGTGCCGGTGACCGGCGGCTGGGAGACCTTCCAGACGGTGTCGACGACGCTTACCGGTTCCGCCTCCGGCCCGCTGTACCTGGTCTTCACCGGTGGCAGTGGTGCCCTCTTCGACCTCGACAACTTCACGCTGAACCGGCTCGGCAGCGGCGCCACCGGCGCTATCGTCGGGTTGGCGGGCAAGTGTGCCGACGTCGCCGGGGCGAACACCGCCGACGGCACCCACGTTCAGCTCTACACCTGCAACGGGACGAACGCGCAGCGGTGGGCGCCGGTCGGGCAGACCTGGCGGTCGCTGGGCAAGTGCCTGGACGTCTCCGGCGGCAACACCGCCAACGGCACGGTCGTGCAGTTGTGGACGTGCAACGGGACCGGCGCGCAGAACTGGGTCGCGCAGGCCGACGGCACACTACGCAATCCACAGTCGGGGCGGTGCCTCGACGTCCCCGGTGGCTCGATCGCCGACGCCACGCAGTTGATCATTTACGACTGCACGGCCGGCGCCAACCAGAAGTGGACGCTGCCATGAGGAAACTTGTTTGGGCGGCCGCGCTCGGAGCGGCCTTGATCGCCGGGACCGAGACCGCCGCCTGTGCCGCCGACACGGCGTACGACGTGCTGGTGTTCAGCAAGACCGCGGGCTTCCGGCACGACTCGATCGCGGTCGGCGTCCAGACCATCCGGGACCTGGGGGCGGCGAACAACTTCACCGTGACCGCCACGGAGGACGCCGCCGTCTTCACCACGGGCACTCTGGCGCAGTACGAGGCGGTCGTCTTCCTCAACACGACCGGCGACGTGCTGGACGACGCGCAGCAGACCGCCTTCGAGGCGTACATCCGCGGCGGGGGCGGGTTCGTCGGCGTCCACGCGGCGGCCGACACCGAGTACGGCTGGCCGTTCTATGGCGAGCTGGTGGGCGCGTGGTTCGCCTCGCATCCCGCGATCCAGTCCGCCACGATCAAGGTCGAGGACCGCGCGCACGCAGCCACCGCCGGGCTCGGCCAGACCTGGGTCCGCACCGACGAGTGGTACAACTACCAGACCAATCCCCGGTCGACCGCGCACGTCCTGGCCAGCCTGGACGAGTCCAGCTACACCGGTGGCGGCATGGGCGCCGACCACCCGCACACGTGGTGCAAGACCATCGGAAGTGGACGGTCGTTCTACACGGGCAGCGGGCACACGCAGGCTGCATACTCCGAGTCCGGGTTCCGGGCGCTCCTGCTCGGCGGCATCCGGTACGCCGCCCGCCGGGTCAACGCCGACTGCCGGCCGGAGACGGGATACACCCAGCTGTATAACGGCTCCACCACGGGCTGGTCGCAGGCCGGGCCGGGCGGGTTCACCAACGCCGACGCGACGCTGAGTTCCTTCGACGGGATGGGCCTGTTCTGGTATTCGGCCCAGCAGTTCGCCGACTACTCGCTCAAGCTCGACTGGCGGCTGGCCGGTGACGACAACTCCGGGGTGTTCGTGGGCTTCCCGGCCTCGTCGGACCCCTGGTCGGCGGTGAACAACGGCTATGAGATCCAGATCGACGCGACCGACAGCGCGGATCGCACGACGGGGGCGGTCTACGGATTCCAGTCGGCCGACGTCGCGGCTCGTGACGCGGCCGTGAATCCGCCGGGAAGCTGGAACACGTTCGAGATCACGGTCTCCGGTGAGCGGCTGCAGGTATTCCTCAACGGGGTGAAGATCAACGACTTCACCAACACCGATCCCGCCCGATCGTTGGCCGGGTACATCGGCTTGCAGAATCACGGCACCGGCGACGACGCCTCGTTCCGCAACATCCGGATCAAGCCGGCCGGCGTCGACCGCACCGTTCAGGCCGAATCCTTCAGCAGCGCCAGCGGGGTGTCGCCGTACACGAAGACCGGGGCGCACAACGGGCAGACGCTCGGCTTCGTCGACCCGGGTGACTGGGCGGCGTACGCCGGAATCGACCTGACCGGCGTCACGAGGTTCAAGACACGGGTGGTCTCCGGCGGCCCGGGCGGGGTGATCCAGATCCGCACCGGTTCGGCGACCGGGACGGTGCTGGGCACGGTCGCCGTCCCGAACACGGGCGGCTGGACGACCTTCGCCGACGTCAGTACGCAGCTATCGGGCGTACCAAGTGGGGTGCAGACGCTCTATCTGACCTTCACCGGGACCGGCGGCGGGCTGTTCGACGTCGACGACTTCACGATCGCTCGCGCACCCGGCAGCGGGGCGATCACGGGGCCGGGCTGGAAGTGCCTCGACGTCAGCGGGGCCGGGACCGCCGACGGCACGAAGGTCCAGCTCTGGACGTGCAACGGATCGGCGGCGCAGCAGTGGTCACCGGTCGGGCAGACCTGGCGGGCGCTGGGCAAGTGCCTGGACGTCTCCGGCGGCGGTTCCGCCGACGGAACCAAGGTCCAGCTGTGGACGTGCAACGGGACCGGCGCGCAGAACTGGGTTCCACAGACCGACGGCAGTCTGCGCAACCCGCAGTCCGGCAAGTGCCTCGACGCGGCGGGCGGGTCGACCGCCGACGGCACCCAGGCGCAGATCTGGACGTGCTCCGGCGGGGCCGCCCAACGCTGGAACCTGCCCTAGACGGCTTGCCGTCCGCCATGGCGGTGCGGACGGCGAGTCGATCCGCCGGGGCGCCCGACGCCGACGGGCGCCCCGGCACCACCGAGAGAACGAGAGGAAGACGAGATGACCAGGCCGATCACACTTTTCACCGGCCAGTGGGCCGACCTGCCGTTCGAGGAGGTCTGCCGGCTGGCCGCCGAGTGGGACTACGACGGGTTGGAGATCGCCTGCTGGGGCGACCACTTCGAGGTCGACCGGGCGCTGGCCGAGGACGACTACGTCGAGCGCAAGCTGGCGACGCTGGCCAAGCACAACCTGAAGGTCTGGGCGATCTCGAACCACCTCGTCGGGCAGGCCGTCTGCGATCATCCCATCGACGAGCGGCACCAGGGCATCCTGCCCGCCCGGATCTGGGGCGACGGCGAGCCGGAGGGCGTACGCCGTCGCGCGGCCCAGGAGATGAAGGACACCGCGCGGGCCGCCGCCAAGCTGGGCGTGTCCACAGTGGTGGGATTCACCGGCTCCTCGATCTGGCACACGGTCGCGATGTTCCCGCCGGTTCCGCCGTCGATGATCGAGGCCGGGTACGCCGACTTCGCCGCCCGGTGGAACCCGATCCTCGACGTGTTCGACGAGGTGGGCGTACGGTTCGCGCACGAGGTGCATCCGAGCGAGATCGCCTACGACTACTGGACGACGAAGCGGACGCTGGAGGCGATCGGACACCGGCCGGCCTTCGGGCTCAACTGGGACCCGTCGCACATGGTCTGGCAGGACGTCGACCCGGTGAACTTCATCCTCGACTTCGCCGACCGGATCTACCACGTGGACTGCAAGGACACCAAGGTACGCGTGGGCGACGGCCGCCGTGGCCGGCTGTCGTCCCACCTGGGCTGGGCCGATCTGCGACGGGGCTGGGACTTCGTCTCGACCGGTCACGGCGACGTGCCGTGGGAGGACTGCTTCCGGGCGCTCAACTCGATCGGGTACGCCGGCCCCATCTCGGTCGAGTGGGAGGACGCCGGAATGGACCGTCTCGTCGGCGCGGCCGAGGCGGTCGGCTTCGTCCGGCGGCTGGCGTTCGACGCCCCGTCGGCCGCCTTCGACTCCGCGTTCAGCTCGGATGCCGGGTGACGCCCAGCCACATTGGTCCGCTTTGGCGGGGATCAATGGTGTGATCTGTCAACTTTTTGAATGCCATGTGACAAGACGGCAATCCCTTCGGAGGATGCGGCGGCCCCCGGCGTGAGCGGAGTCTCAAATGGTCACTCCGGGGAGGTCCGTCGCCATGCCCACATCCAGCGGTGCCGCGCCGATGCGGGAGCCGGTGCCGCATGTCCGGCGCAGCCCGCTGCGGTCCATCCGCGTACGCCTGCTGCTGCCCATCGGCATAGCCACCGTCGGCATGACGGTCCTCGGCGTGCTGCAGAGCGGCGCGGCGCTGAACACCGCTCGGGACGGTCAGCGGGCGCGGACGCTGGCGTGGGGCCTGACCGCGACGGTCAAGCTGAACCACCAGGTCGAGCAGGAGATCGCCGAGACCGCCGACCTGCTGTTGCGTGGTGGCACGACCGGCCGGCAGTTGCTGACCGCGCAGCAGGCGCGCACCGACACCGCGGCGGCGAACTACGACCAGGCGGCCACGGCGGTCGCGAAGCTGACGCCGGATCTGGCGACCGCCCTGGCGGCTGCTCGCAGCGAACTGGCCAAGCTGGCACTGGCCCGGGACATCGCGCTGCACCCGGAGAAGGAGGAGGACGACCAGGCGCTGTTCGACTCCAGCCACTCCGGTTCGCCCGACGACGGTACGCCGGAGGCGGCCTACGACGACCTGACGCATGCCCTGGTCGCGGTGGCGGAAACGATCGCAGCCGAACCGATGGCCCCCGCGCTGGCCGAGAACGCCCGGATCGTCGCGACGCTCAGCGCGGCCGAGCACCGGGCCGCTGAGGAGCGGAGTCTGCTGCGAGAGGTCTTCGGCCGCGGCAAGTTCCAGCCCGGTGAACTGGCCGAACTGGCCGAGCTGCGGGGCTCGGAAACGGACCGGATCGCACAGTTGGCCAACATCGCCTCCGCCGAGACCCGGCAGCGGTACGCCGCCGCGGTGCAGGGACCCGACGTGGAGCAGGCCACCCGGCTGGTCGAAGGGGCGCTGCGGTACGAGAGTCAGCCCGACGCGTTGAAGGTCGACCCGGACACGTGGTACATCGCACAGACCAACGCGATGCGGCAGATGTACCTGTTCCAGCTCAAGGTGATCTCCTTGCTGGAGACCGACGCGGCCGTCCTCGAAGCCGATTCACGCAACGAGTCCACGCTGATCACGGCGGTGACTGCTGCGCTTGTCGGGACGAGCCTGGGCGCGGCGGTGGCCTTCGCCGTCCAGACCAGCCGCCGCCTGCGGCAATTGCGCCGGGGCGCCCAGCAGGTGACCAGTACCGAGCTGCCGGAGGCGATCGCCGAGGTCAGCTCGGCGCCCAGCCCGCAGACGGTCCGCGACGTCGAACAGTCCTCCCAGGAGCGGGTGACGGCATGGCTCGCTCCCGGCGCGGATGAGATCGGGGAACTGAGCTCGGCCTTGTCGGGGCTGCATCGGCAGGCTCTGCGGCTCGCCGCCGACCAGGCCTTGCTGCGGATGGACGTGGCGCGGATCTTCGTCGCGCTGTCCCGTCGAGGGCAGACCCTGGTCCACCGGCAACTTCAACTGCTCGACGAGTTCGAACGCGTGGAGACCGATCCGGACACCCTGAGCCGGTTGTTCCAGCTAGACCACCTCGCCGCCCGGATGCGGCGCAACGAGGAGAACCTGCTCGTACTGGCCGGAGCCGAGCCCGGCCGGGCCTTCGTCGACCCTGAGCAGCTGGCCGACGTGGTCATGGCGGCGGCGGCCGAGATCGAGCAGTACGACCGGATCGACGCGAGTTCGCTCGCCGAGCTGTGGATCGACGCGACCGCCGTCGGCGACCTGGTCCATCTGCTGGCCGAGCTGCTGGAGAACGCGGTGGTCTTCTCGCCGCCCGGCAGCAAGATCCAGGTCGCTACACATAGGACGGTCGACGACCTCACCCTCACCGTCTACGACCACGGCATCGGAATCAGCCCCGAACAGCTGGCCGAGCTGAACGAACAGCTGCGCCGCCCGGCCGTGCTCACCGGTGAACTGGCCAGCCGGATGGGCCTGCTGGTCGTCGCTCGTCTCGCGCAGCGGCTGCGCGTACAGGTCGAGCTGCGGAGCGCGCCGTCCGCGGGCACGGTGGCCCTCGTCAAGCTGCCGAACCGCATGCTGCTGCCGGCCCATGCCGTGAACCGCAAACCCCGGCCCATCTCCGGTCCGCCCAGCCCGCCCCCTCCGCCCGGAGTAGCCCGGGGCCGGGCCACCGTGGTCGCCGCTGCGGCGACCGGCGTGATCGATCCCGACCTGGCCCGCGCCCGTCTGTCCAGCCTCGCCTCCGGCCTCGCCGCCGCCCAGCGGCACGCTCCACCGCCGGTCTAGCACCCGTGAAAGAAAGAGAACAGCATGTCCCCTGAGACGACCACCTCCGACTCGGCCAGCCTGGACTGGTTGCTCACCGCCTTCGCCCGGCGCGTGCCTGACATCGTTTCCGCCCTCGCCGTTTCGGTCGACGGCCTCGCCCTCGCCGCCACCGAGGGCCTGCCGCTCGACGAGGCCGACCGGCTCGCCGCCATCACCAGCGGCCTGGTCAGCCTCACGGTCGGCGCGTCCACGGTCCTGACGACCGGGCGGGTACGCCAGACGGTGGTCGACATGGACGGCGGCGTACTGCTGATCATGGCCGTCGGCGATCGGGCGCACCTCGCGGTGCTCGCCGCGCCCGGCTGCGATCTCGGGCAGACCGGATACGAGACGGCTGTGCTCGCGCAGCGGGTCGCGGTCGCACTCGAACCGGGCGCACGCGTACCGGGACAGCTGTGAACGCACGCCGGGCGGTCGCCGCTCTTCTGTCGCTCCTGGCCCTGACGCTGGCCGGGGCGACCGGCTGCGCCCGGCCCGAGCTCGACGCCCGGCTCCAGCTGTGGCACCACGGTCAGCTGACCATCGGCACCGGCCCGACCAACGGCGTGTTCAACCAGCTCGGCAGCGGGTATGCCGACGTGGTGAACCGGCACCTGACCGGGTTCGAGGCGGTGTCGATGCCGACCAACGGGGCATTGGAGAACCTGCAGCGGCTCGCCCGTGGCGACATCGACGTGGGCTTTACGTACGCCGACGTCGCGGGCGACGCCGTGACCGGCAAGGGCTCGTTCGCCGGATCACCGGTGCAGGTGCGGGCGCTGGCCCGGATGTTCACGGCGTACATGCACGTCGTGGTCCGTCCGGGGACGGGCGTCCGGACGCTGGCCGATCTGCGGGGCAAGCGGGTGGCGACCGGGCCGGCCGGCTCCGGCACCGAGATCCTCGCACTGCGGATGCTGACCGCGGCCGGTCTGGATCCCGCCAAGGACGTGCAGCGGGTCACCGCCTCGCTCAGTCAGATGACGACGACCTTCGCCGCCGGGCAACTGGACGCCTTCTTCTGGACCGCCGGTCAGCCGGTGGTCGGCCTCACCGCCCTGTTCGGCAAGCTGCCCGGCCGGGTCGCCCTCCTGCCGACCGACGCCCTGGTGGCCGTCCTCGACAAAGACTACCCCGGGGCGTACACGGCGGCGACCATCCCGAAGGACGCCTACGGACTCAGTGCGGATGTGGCGACCGTCGCGGTCCCGTGCTTGCTGGTGACGTCGCCCGCCCTGCCCACGGAGGTGGGGTACGAGCTGACCCGGCTGCTCTTCGAGCATCAGGACGAGCTGGCGGCGGTGCACTCCGAGGGCAGGAACATCAACCGCGAGGTGGCGTGGAAGACCGACCCCGTGCCGCTGCACCCCGGTGCTCGCGGCTACTACGGCGTGTGAGGTACCCTCGACTCATGCGTTATCAGCAGAGCACGACGACGCCGGGCATCCCGGCGGCTTTCGTGCTGGCTGACGCGGCGTTCACACGCTGACGCATTAGTCGATCGAAACGGCTCCGGGCCAGTCCCGGAGCCGTTTTCGTGCTCTCTGGACGGCCTTGGGCGTACCCCTAGGAGGAGAGAGCGATGAACGACCACCGCAAGCTGGGCCGTGAGCTGGAGCTGTTCCACTCGGACCCGCTCGTCGGCGCGGGCCTGCCGATCTGGCTGCCGGCCGGCGCGGCCGCGCGTCACGCGGTCGAGGAGTACATCCGCGAGGAGGAACGCCTCGCCGGATATCAGCACGTCTATTCGCCGCCGATGGCCAAACACGAGATGTACGTGCGCTCGGGGCACGTGGCGAAGTTCGCCGACGACATGTTCCCGCCGATGGCCTCCTCGCCGGAGGAAGAGGCGTTGGTCTTGCGGCCGAGCATGTGCCCGCATCATGCGATGGTGTTCGGCGCGCGTGGCCGGTCCTATCGGGAGCTGCCGCTGCGGATCGCGGAACTGGGCGGGCAGTACCGCGCCGAGCGTTCCGGGGTGCTGTCCGGCCTGTCCCGAGTACGCGCGATCTCGCTCAACGACGCGCACGTGTTCTGTCGCGTCGATCAGGTGGGGGCCGAGGTCGCCGACATGCTCGCCTTGATCAAGCGGGCGCACGCCGCGTTGGGGTTCTCGGTCGACTCCTACCGGCTGTCCTTGCGCGGCGAGAGGTTCCTGGGCGAATCCGAGGTCTGGGACGCGGCCGAGGGGATGCTGCGTGACGCGATGATCGCCGAAGGCGTCTCGTTCTTCGAGGCTCCGGGCGAGGCCGCGTTCTACGGACCGAAGATCGACCTGCAGATCCACGACGTGCAGGGGCGGGAGCTGTCGCTGGCCACCATCCAGGTGGACTTCGCGCAGCCCGAGCGGTTCGATCTGGCTTATGTGGACAGCGAGGGCGTGAAGCAGCGCCCGGTCATGGTGCACCGCAGCATCATCGGCAGCCTGGAACGACTGTTCGCCCATCTGATCGAAGTCCACCAAGGCGCCTTCCCCGCCTGGTACGCCCCGGTGCAGCTCGCCGTCGTGCCGATCGGGGAGGCGCAGCGGGACGCCGCCTGGGCGCTGCACGACCGGGCTTCCCGGGCGGGGCTTCGGGTCGAGGTCCTGGAGGAGGGCTCGCTGTCGTTGCGCGTACGCGAAGCCGCCCAGCGCAAGATCCCCTATGCCGCCGTCATCGGGGCCCGGGAAGCGGCGGCGGGTGCGGTCGCACTGCGACTCCGCGACGGGCGGTCGCTCGATCCGCAGCCGGTGGGGGAGGCGCTGGACCTCATCCAGTCCGTCGTCGCCGCCCGCTCGGTCGCCCTCTTGCCCTGACCCCTTCTTCGCCCCACCCGCGTCGCGTTTATGGCGCTGGATCAGGGTTCTCGGTCGAATCATCGGTCAAGATTCGACCCGGAACCCTGATCCAGCGCCCACAGCGGAGGTGGCCGAAGGACTCAGCCGGCGAGGACGCAGGCGGCGCCCGCCACCTCGGCGACGGCCACCGGAGTCGCCGGTACGCCGGTCGCCGGGTCGATCGGGGCGACCGTGATCGTGCCGCTGTCCTGATTGGCGATGTAGAGGAGGTCACCGATGATCGCGAAGTGCCGGGGCCAGCGGCCGCCGGTGGGCACGTCGGTGACCGGGGTCAGCCCGTCCGGGGTGACCGCGAAGACGGTGACGCAGTCCGTGCCGCGATTGGCGACGTAGACGAACCGGCCGTCCGCCGAGCATTCGATGTGACTCGGGTAGTTGCGCTCGGCGGGCGGCTCGACCGTGGCGGCCACCTTGCCGACCTGTACGAGCCCGTCGCCCTGCGGCTGATAGACGAGGACGCTGGAGTCCAGTTCGGCCGAGACGTAGACGGTGCCGCTGGTCGGGTGGAACGCGATGTGCCGGGGGCCGCTGCCGGCGTCGGCGGGGATCTCGCGGACGGGGAGGATCGCGCCGTCCGGGCTCAGGGCGTACTCGTGGATCTGGTCGGTGCCGAGGTCGGTGACGTAGAACGAGGTCCCCGACGGCCGGTACGCGATCATGTGCGCGTGCGGGCCCTCCTGCCGCTCGGGGTCGGGTCCGCTGCCGCCGTGTTCGAGGAGGTCACGGCGTCCGCCCAGGGAGCCGTCCTCGTTGATCGGGTGGACGCTGACCGAGCCGCCGGCGTAGTTCGCCGTCACGAGGAACTTCCCGGTCGGGTCGACGACGAGGTGACAGGGGTCGGCCCCGCCGGTCCACTGCTGGCCGAGCGAGGTGAGCAGACCGTGATCCGAGCGGGCGAACGCCTCGACGCCGCCGGTCGACTCGCTGACGGCGTAGAGGTTGGCCTTCACGGCGTCCCAGGCGAGGAAGGACGGATCGATCGCGGTCGCGGGAGGATGCGCCTCCGTGAGCGCACCGGTCGAGGGGTCCTGTTCGTAGCAGCGGATGCCGCCGCCGGTCGAGGTGTATGCGCCCACGTAGATCAGCATTCCGTCAGCGTACCGGTTGATCATCGAGGTGATTGACATGTGACCAGATGGTCACCTATCTTGGCAGTATGCCCGGCGAGAACGGTGACGACCTGGTGTTCAAGGCGCTGGCCGATCCGACCCGGCGGCTGCTGCTCGACCGCCTCTTCGAGCAGGACGGCCGGACGCTCGGCGACCTCGAGGCCGAAGTGCCCGAGATGACGAGATTCGGCGTGATGAAGCACCTGAAGCTGCTGGAAGAAGCCGGGCTCGTCGTGACGCGACGGCGGGGACGGGAGAAGTTGCACTACCTGAATCCCGTGCCGATCCGGATGATCCACGACCGCTGGATCACCAAGTACACCGCGGGGCCGGCGGCGGCCCTGATCGACCTGAAGAAACGGCTGGAGGGCACGACATGAGCACCACCATTGAGTCCACACAGGTCTACCAAGTCTTCATCAAGGCGAGTGCCGAGCAGATCTGGCAGGCGATCGTCGATCCCGAGCTGACCGTTCAGTACTTCCACGGCGTACGCATCACCGTCACCGCCGACGAGCGCCGGAGCAGCATGGCCGGCGACGGCGTCGCCAACGGCAGTCGCGTACTGGAGTTCGATCCGCCTCGCCGCCTCATCCACGAGTGGTCGTCGTACTACGACGAGGAGATGGCCAAGGAACCGTTCAGCCGGGTGACCTGGGAGATCGAGCCGCAGGAGGGCGGCTACTGCCTCCTGACCCTGGTCCACGACCAGTTGGCGGGCTCACCGAAGACGGCGGCCAGCGTGGGCGGCCGGGGTTGGATGTTCGTCCTGTCCGGGCTCAAGACGCTGGTGGAGACCGGGAAAGGCCTGGCGTAGGCGTTCGCTTTGTTCGGGACTTTTATTGACAAGAATATTTAGTAAAGAATAGCGTTCTTTCTATGTCCCGAACCTTGCTTCGCGGCGCTCTGGCCCTGAGCGCCGCACTCACTCTCGCCGCCGGACTGGCGACCGCACCGGCAGCGCCGCCGGCCGCGGCCGCGGTCGGCGGGCTCACCTGGTCCGACGAGTTCACCGGGGCGGCCGGCACCGCGCCCAGCTCGGCCCGGTGGGCGTACGACGTCGGCGGCGCCGGCTGGGGCAACAACGAGCTGGAGTACTACACCACCAGCACCAGCAACGCCGCCCTCGACGGCAACGGCAACCTCGTGATCACCGCCCGCGCGGGCAACCCGTCCGGCTACAGCTGCTGGTACGGCAGCTGTCAGTACACCTCGGCCCGGCTGAAGACGCAGGGGAAGTTCACCCAGGCGTACGGGCGGTTCGAGGCGCGCATGAAGATCCCGCGCGGGCAGGGGCTGTGGCCCGCGTTCTGGATGCTCGGCGACAACATCGGCAGCGTCGGCTGGCCGAACAGCGGCGAGATCGACATCATGGAGAACGTCGGCTTCGAGCCGTCCACAGTGCACGGCACGATCCACGGACCGGGCTACTCCGGCTGTTGCGGCCTCGGCGGCGGCTACACGCTGCCCGGCGGTCAGGCCTTCGCCGACGCCTTCCACACCTTCGCCGTGGACTGGGAGCCCGGCGCGGTGACCTGGTATGTCGACGGCATCCAGTACTCCCGGCACACCTCGGCCGAGACGAACGGCAACCCGTGGGTCTTCGACCACCCGTTCTTCCTGATCCTCAACGTCGCGGTCGGCGGCAACTGGCCCGGTTCGCCGAACGCGTCGACGGTCTTCCCGCAGACCATGACGATCGACTACGTCCGGGTCTACTCGTGGACCACGGGCGGCACTCGGGTCGGCGCCATCACCGGATACGGCGGCAAGTGCGTCGACGTGGCGTCGGCAGGCACAGCGAACGGCACGAAGATCCAGCTGTGGACCTGCAACGGCACCAACGCGCAGCAGTGGACCATCGGCGCCGACGGCACCATCCGGGCGTTGGGCAAGTGCCTGGACGTCTCGGGCGGCGGCACCGCCGACGGCACCAAGGTGCAACTCTGGGACTGCAACGGAACGGCAGCCCAGAAGTGGACCTACACCGCCGGGCGTGACCTGGTGAATCCGCAGTCCAACAAGTGCCTCGACGCCACGGGCGTCAGCTCGGCCGACGGCACCCCGCTGCAGATCTGGACCTGCGGCGGCGGCGCCAACCAGAAGTGGAACCTGCCCGCCTGACCTAGCGCCCCCAGCGTGATCATTGCGTCAGCCACGCTGCTTCGGGCGGCGAAATGCCCGTTCAAACAGCATGGGTGACGCAATGATCACGCGGGACGGAGGCGCGTCATCGGGCGGCTGCACCGCCTCGCCGCCGAGCTGACCGAGCAGCTGACCGTCGTCTATCACCGGTACGGTCTCGGCGAGGGTGAGTTCGACGTCCTCGCCACATTGCGCCGAGCGGGTGCGCCCTTCGAGCGAGCGCCCGGAGAGTTGGCCGCGCACACCATGGTCACGACGGGTGCGATGACCAAACGCATCGATCGGCTCGAACGCGCTGGGCTCGTCGCCCGGCGGCCCAGTCAGACCGACGGCCGGGGCCGGGTGGTCGCGTTGACCCCGGCCGGGCGGGAACTGATCGACCAGGCGTTCGCCGAGCACATGCGCTACGAACGCCGGCTGGTCGATCTCCTGACCCCCGAGCAGGCCGCCCAGCTGGAGTCGTTGCTCACCACCTGGCTGGCCTGTTTCGAAACGCCGCTCCCCGCCCGGGACACCACGGACTGACGTTACGAGCGGCGGACGCGTGGACCGCGTACCAGTGCGGATTGAGCGGCCGCCGCGGGCCGCAAGCCGCCGTCGGCGAGCAGGCGCGCGACCGGAAGCGTCGCGGCCCCGAGCGCCACGGCGTCGGGCCCGAGCTCGCACAGGGTGATGGTGGTCTGGGCGAACGGCAGCTTGAGGGCGTGTTCGGCGGCGGCCGCGCGGATCTCCGGCAGCCAACGGCCGCCGAGCGCGGTGCCCGCCCAGCCGCCCAGCACGATGCGCTCGGGGTTGAACAGGTTGATCAGCGTCGCGATGCCCGCGCCGAGGTAGCCGACGGTCTGGGTCAGGACCTCGCGGGCGGTGGGCGACGAGTCGGCCGCCGCGATCAGCGAGCCGATCGCCGACTCCTCGTCGATCCCGGGCGCACCCTGGCCGTTCGCGTCGCGGTAGCGGTCCAGGATGCCTTCCGCCCCGACATAAGCCTCCAGGCAGCCGAGCGCGCCGCAGCGGCACCGGCGCCCGCCGTAGACCAGCGTGGTGTGCCCCCACTCGCCCGCGCTGCTCCGGGAGCCGCGGTAGCTCGCGCCGTCGGCCACCACGGCCGCGCCGACACCCGACCCGACCAGCGCGATGACCGCGTGCTGGGTGCCCCTGCCCGCGCCGAACCACATCTCCGCCTGGCCCAGGGTCTTCGCGCCGTTGTCGATGTGGACGGGAATCTGCGTGCCCGCGCGCAACATCGTTCCGATGGGTACGCCGTCCGCCCAGCCCAAGTGCTGAGCGTGGACGAGGCCTTCCTCGCCGGAGTCGACGACCCCGGGAAAGGCCACCCCGACGCCGAGCACTGTGGACTCATCGACCCCGGCCTGGGCGCAGACGGCGGTGATGCCTTCGAGGATGTGCGCCACCGTGACCCGGGGTTCCAGCTGGTTGGGCTCGATCGGATAGTCGGCCTTGGCCAGCGCCGCCATCGACATGTCGAACAGCTCGACGGTCACCCGGGTCTCCCCGACGTCCACGCCGATGACATGGCCGAAGCTCGGCGCCACCCGCAGCAGTACGCGCGGGCGGCCGCCGTCGGACTCGACCGAGCCGGCCTCCTCGACCAGTCCCTCCTCGAGGAACTCGGCGACCAGCGTGCTCACGCTCGCCGGGGACAGCGAGGTGAGCTGCGTCAGCTCATGCCGGCTCAGCGGCCCGTCCAGGTAGATCTTCGAGAGCAGGACTGCCCTGTTCGACCGGCGCATGTCACGCACCGTCGCCCGTCTCGCCACCATGTGTGCAACCCACCTCTGCGTTCGAGGAACGTCTCAGCATGCCCCAGACCTTGATTTTATGATATGAAATAAGTCTCAAAGTAGAGGCGTGTAGATATCTCGGTGTCACCTCGCCCCGAGGTGGTCGCACGCGACGAAACGGCGCCCGCTCGACCGGTCTCTGCCTTCGGACCGGTCGGCGGGCGCCACTGTCATTCGCGCGGCGCTTTCGCGCGCCGCTTTCGCGCGCCGCTTTCGCGTGATCATTGCGCCAGCCATGCTGTTTCGCGAGGCGAAATGCCCGTTGATACAGCATGGCTGACGCAATGATCTTGCCGGGTGCTACGTCAGGGGAGGGTCCACTTCTGGTTGGCGGTTCCGCCACAGGTCCAGATCTGCAGCGGGGTGCCGTCGGCCGAACTCGGCCCGGTGGCGTCGAGGCACTTGTTCGCCTGCGGATTCACCAGGTCGTTGCCGGCGGTGTAGGTCCATTGCTGGGCGCCGGAGCCGTTGCAGTCCCAGATCTGCACCTTGGTGCCGTTCGCGGTGCCGCCGCCCGAGACGTCCAGGCACTTGCCCAGCGCCCGGATGGTCCCGTCGGTGCCGACGGTCCACTGCTGCGCGTTCGTGCCGTTGCAGGTGTAGAGCTGCACCTGGGTGCCGTTCGCGGAGTTCGCCGCCGCCACGTCCACACACTTGCCGCCGTATCCGGTGATCGCGCCGACCCGCGTACCGCCGCCGGACTGCGTACCGGACCAGGTGAAGGTGGCCGACGTCTTGGTGGGCAGACTGTAGGTGAACGACTGCGCGCCCCAGGTGACCTTCAGCGTCTGCGTGCTGCCCGTGTTGTTGTACGCGATGAGCGCCTTGCTGCCGTCCGGGTTCTTCCAGGCGACGTTCGGGACCGAGCTGTTGGCGGTGGAGTCGATGCGTACCGCGCCGGGCTTCACGAACTTCGTCAGGTGACCCATGGTGTAGTACTCGATCGTGTAGTCGACCTGCCCACTACGGGAGTCTCCGTTGTGGACGGTGATCAGGCCGGTGCAGGTGCCGCAGCCGCCCGAGTGGGGGCCGTGGTTCTGGTCGACCGCCAGGCTCCACTTCACCCAGGACCGGTCCCAGTTCCGGGTGTAGTCGATCATGTTCAGCATGTCCTCGGTCTGCTGATTGGCGATCCAGGTGCCGCCCGAGTGCTCGGTCATGTACGCGTTGACGCCCGGGTACTGGTTGTGGATCGTCGTCTGCAGGTTGACGTCGCCGCCGTAGCCGTGCCAGGCGATGCCGCCGAAGAGGGAGTCGCCGCGTACGGCGGAGTCGGCCAGCGGGACCGAGCCGAGGTCGTTGTAGTTGCCCCAGTTGTAGTCGAGGACCAGCGTCTTCGTGGTCAACCCGGCCGCCCGTAGCGCCGGCCACAGGTTGGTCTTCATGAAGTACTGCAGGCCGCTGCCGTTCCAGTTCATCGAGGCGTACGTGGTTCCCGCGCCGCAGCAGGTCGGCTCGTTCTGCACCGAGATGTAGTCGACGTGGATCCCCTGCGCCTCGTACGCCTGCAGCGTCTTGACGAAGTACTGGGCGTACGCCGGATAGTACTGCGACATCAGCCAGCCCTGGTCGATGAAGTTGTTGTTGTCCTTCATCCAGGCCGGGGCGCTCCACGGCACCATCATCAGCTTGACGCCGTTGGGGTTGAGCTGGCGCGCCTGCTTCGTCAGCGGCACGACGTCGGCGAGGTCGTGGCTGATCGAGAAGTCGTTCAGGTCGCAACAGGTGTCGTCGTAGGAGTAGTTGTACCGGGCGAGGTCGGAGGCGCCCATCGGGTTGCGCAGGAAGCTCAGCCCGATCCCGTCGGTGGGGGAGAAGAGCTTGCGCATGACGTCGTCCCGGGTGGCCGTGCTGATGACGCCCCCGTCGAGCAGGTACGCCGCGGTGTCGGTGAACGACGCGCCCGCGCCCTCGAACTGCTGGTAGGTCACGTTCTCGTTGACGGTGACGGTCTGGCTGCCGGCCGGGCTGCTCGCCGCGTACGCCACCGGCGTCTGCTGCTGCAGCCCCCGGGTGACGGTGCGGCCGCCGGAGTCCGATGTGGTGGTCAGCCAGACGTTCACGGTTTCTCCGGCGGCCTGCGCCGGGACGGGTCCGAGCAACCCGGCGGCGAGGGCCAGCGTTGCGAGCGCCGCCAAGCGGGGCGTGCGTGGGGACATGGATGTGCCTTTCTGCGGGGGATTCGGCGGTGACGGCCTCCGCCGTCCCGCGCAGCAGGCACGGCGTACCTCGCAGGAAACCCGCAGCTCGCGGGCCCGCCACCCAGTCACCATCGCGGTGTCCTGCCCGACATCCATCGATGGAACCTTCTGTGAGCGGAACTGTAAACACGGTGTTCCGAAGAAGTCAACGCTTGACACGTCGAGCGATCGGGCCTTAAATCGCATCACGAAATAAGCCCGGAGAGCGCTCTATCACGCGCCACCAGCTCCCCGGGCCTCCCCCGCAGAGTTCCTCTTGAACGCGCCCGTGAAGGGGTGGAGTTGATGCGCAACCTGCACAAAATCGGTGCCGCGGCGCTCTCCGTGGCACTGCTCACCGCGGTCGCCGCGTGTGGCGACGACGGCGGTAGCTCCGGCAGTGGCGGCAAGGTCAAGCTCGTCGTCGCGACGTTCGGCGAGTTCGGATACAAGGACCTCTACGCCGAATACATGAAGGCCCACCCGGACATCGAGATCACCGAGCGGGTCACCAAGGCGGAGGACCATCACAAGAATCTCGCGGCGCACCTGGCCACCGGGCAGGGCGCGGCCGACATCGAGGCGATCGAAGAGGGCTGGATCGGCCAGTTCAAGGCGACCCCCGACAAGTTCGTGAACCTCATCGACCTCGGCGCCAACGACATCAAGTCGCAGTGGCCGGACTGGAAGTGGCAGACCTCGGTCGGCAAGAACGGCGCCCAGATCGGCTTCGGCACCGACGTCGGCGGCCTGGCGATGTGCTACCGGACCGACCTGTTCGCCAAGGCGGGCCTGCCCACCGACCGGGACCAGGTCTCGGCGCTGTGGAAGGACTGGGACGGCTACATCACGGCCGGCAAGAAGTACGCCGCCGCGAAGATCCCGAACTCCGCGTTCATGGACGGCCCGACCGTCATGTACCGCTCGGTGCTCGGCCAGTTCGACCAGGGCCTCTACGACAACCAGGACAACGTGATCGTCGAGACCAACCCGTCGGTGCGGGCCGCGTTCGACAAGACCGTCGAGGCGATCAACGCGGGTCTGTCGGCGAAGATCGCGGCCTGGTCGGCCGACTGGAACGCCGGATTCCAGAAGGGACGGTTCGCGACCATCGCCTGCCCGTCCTGGATGATGGCGTACATCCAGGAGCAGGCCAAGGACGCGGCCGGCAAGTGGGACATCGCCAAGATCCCCGGCGGCGGCGGCAACTGGGGCGGCTCCTTCCTGACCCTGCCCAAGCAGGGCAAGCACCAGAAGGAGGCGTACGAGCTGGCGAAGTGGCTGACCAGCCCGGAGCAGCAGGCCAAGGTCTTCCGCAAGGCGGGCAACTTCCCGTCGACCGTCACGCTGTACCAGGACCCGGTCATCACCGACTTCAAGAACCCGTTCTTCAACAACGCGCCGGTCGGCAAGATCTTCTCCGAGTCGATCACGACGATGAAGGCGCAGTACCTCGGGCCGAAGGCCGGTGACATCAACACCGCCATCCAGAACGGCCTGACCCGTGTGGAGCAGGGCAAGCAGACGCCCGACGCCGCCTGGAAGCAGGCGCTGGAGGAGATCAAGAAGATCGTCTGACGCCACCCCTGACCGGACTGAACTTCTGGCGGCTCACCCGAGAGGTTCCCCCGGCTCCGGCCTCGGTCCAGACGCCCGGACCGGGGCCGGTCATCCCGCAGGTCGTCCCGTTGAAACACCCGAGGAGCCCCTGGTGAAATCGTGGCTGCACCGGGCGGATGTGAAGGCGTCGCCCTACCTCTACATCTCGCCGTTCTACCTTCTGTTCGGACTGTTGGGCGCGTTCCCGCTGGTCTACACGGCCTGGGTGTCGCTGCACGACTGGAGTCTGCTCGAAGACGAGCATCCCTTCGTCGGCCTGGCGAACTACAAGGCTCTCTTCGCGGACTCGCTGTTCTGGAACGCGCTCGGCAACACCGCGTCGATCTGGGTCATCTCGACCGTTCCGCAGCTGCTGTTCGCCATCCTGCTCGCGCACATCCTCAACAACCGGCTCCGCGGCCAGACGCTGTGGCGTACCGGGCTGTTGCTGCCCAACGTGACCAGCGTGGTCGCCGTCGCGATCATCTTCGGCCAGCTCTTCGGCCGGGACTACGGCATGATCAACTGGGTGCTCGGCCAGTTCGGCATCGGCCACATCGACTGGCAGGCCGGCACCGCCACCTCCCACATCGCCATCTCGGCGATGATCATCTGGCGCTGGACCGGCTACAACGCGCTGATCTACCTCGCGGCGATGCAGGCCGTGCCGGACTCGCTGCACGAGGCCGCGATCCTCGACGGCGCCACCTCGATGCAGCGCCTGTGGCGGATCACCATCCCGTCGATCCGGCCCACCATCATCTTCACCGTCATCGTCTCCACCATCGGCGGTCTCCAGGTCTTCGCCGAACCGCTGCTGTTCGGCGGCGGCGGCCTCACCGGCGGCTCCGACGGGCAGTTCCAGACCTTGGCGCTCTACCTCTACCAGGCCGGCTTCGGCCGGTTCGACTTCGGCTACGCCTCGGCGACCGCCTGGCTCATGTTCCTCGTCATCGTCCTCGCCGCGATGCTGAACTTCCTGCTCACCCGACGCATCCGGAGGGCCTGATGTCGACCACGACGCCCACCGTCCCGCCCCGGACCCGCCGCCCGGTGAGCGAGGTCTACAAGCAGAAGACCCGCGTACGCCCGATCGGGTTCATCCGGCGGGCGCACCCGCTGACCTACCTGACCCTGATCGCGTTCCTGTTCTTCTCGGCGTTCCCGCTGTACTACAGCCTCATCGTCGCCTCGATGGACAACTCGGCGCTCGGCCAGGTGCCGCCGCCGCTGTTCCCCGGTACGCACCTCGTCGAGAACATCCGCCGGGTCTTCGACACCGTGGCGTTCGGCAAGGCGCTGATCAACTCGGTGATCGTCTCCTCGGTCATCACCTTCAGCGTCGTGCTGTTCTCGTCGCTGGCCGGATTCGCCTTCGCCAAACTGCGCTTCCGCGGCCGGCCCGCGCTCTACGTCGGGGTCATCGCGACGATGATGGTGCCCGGCCAGCTCGGCGTCATCCCGCTGTACATCCTGATGGCCAAGTGGCAGCTCATCGACACCCTGTACGCGGTGATCGCACCCAGCCTCGTCAGCGCGTTCGGCGTCTTCTTCATGTCGCAGTTCCTGTCGTCCGCGGTGCCGACCGAACTCCTCGAGGCCGGCCGGGTCGACGGGTGCAGCACCCTGGGCCTGTTCTGGCACGTCGTCCTGCCGATCGCCCGGCCGGCCGCGGCGGTACTGGGCATGCTGACCTTCATGAACGCCTGGAACGACTTCTTCTGGCCCCTGGTCGTCCTCACCCCGGAGAACCCCACCGTCCAGGTCTCCCTGTCCACCGTCGCGAGTGGATACATCACCGACTACTCGCTGACCCTGACCGGCGCCGCCCTCGCGACGATGCCCCTGATCGTCGTGTTCGCGTTGCTGGGCAAGCAGATCATCCACGGAATCATGCAAGGAGCCCTCAAAGGATGACAACGACCCAGGACCGCACCGAGGCCTCCGCCTCCGTCACCTTCCCGGTGGGCTTCCGCTGGGGCGTCGCGACGGCGGCGTACCAGATCGAGGGCGCTTCCCGCGAGGACGGGCGCACCCCGTCCATCTGGGACACGTTCTCGCGTACGCCGGGACTCGTGGACGGCGGGCACACCGGCGACGTCGCGTGCGACCACTACCACCGGTACGCCGACGACGTGGCGATCATGCGGGAGCTGGGGGTGGGCACCTACCGGTTCTCCATCGCCTGGCCCCGGGTGATCCCGGACGGCACCGGCCCGATGAACCCGCGAGGGCTGGACTTCTACGACCGCCTCGTCGACGAGCTGCTCGCCGCCGGGATCGCCCCCATGGCCACCCTCTATCACTGGGATCTGCCGCAGATCCTGGAGGACCGGGGTGGCTGGACGAGCCGGGGGACCGCCGAAGCGTTCGCCGACTACGCGATCGCGGCGTTCCACCGGCTCGGCGACCGCGTACCGACGTGGACGACGCTCAACGAACCGTGGTGCTCGGCGTTCCTCGGGTACGCCTCCGGCAACCACGCTCCGGGGCGTACCGAACCGGATGCCGCGTTCCGGGCCGCGCACCACCTGATGCTGGGCCACGGCCTGGCGGCGAGCCGGTTGCGCGCGGCCGGCGCCCGCGAGGTGTCGGTGACGGTGAACCTGAGCCCGGTGTTCCCCCGGGACGCCCGGGACCGCCACGACGTCGAGGCGGCGGCGCGGGTGGACGGCCTGCACAACCGGATCTTCCTCGACCCGCTGCTGCTCGGCCGCTACCCGGCCGACATGCTGGAGGTCGTCGAGCGGTTCACCGGCGGTACGCACATCCAGGAGGGCGACCTCGCGACGATCAACGCCCCGATCGACTTCCTGGGCGTGAACTACTACATGCCGACGCTGGTCGCGGCGAAGGTGGGAGCGCCGGGTTCGGCGCAGTTCCCGGGGACCGAGGGCGTGGAGTTCCTCGACCCCGACCTGCCCCGGACGGGGATGGACTGGCCCATCGATCCGGATGGCCTGCACGTGCTGCTCAAGCGGCTCGGCGGGGATTACGCGAAGACGCCGATCATCATCACGGAGAACGGCGCGTCCTTCCCGGACGTCGTGGTGGGCGACGAGATCGAGGACACCGAGCGGATCGGGTTCCTCGCCTCGCACCTGCGGGCGGCGCACCGGGCCGTCACCGACGGCGTCGACCTGCGGGGCTACCTCGCCTGGTCGCTGCTGGACAACTTCGAGTGGGCGTACGGCTACGACAAGCGGTTCGGTCTGGTCCACGTGGACTACGCCACCCAGGAGCGGCGGCTCAAGGAGAGCGCGCGCTGGTACCGCCGCGTGATCTCGACGAACTCTCTCTAAAGGTTCCCTGTGAGGGGGTAACAGAACGGGGGGCGGCGTTCGCGAGAACGCCGCCCCCCGTCGTCTGCCGTCGCGTCAGGAGGTCTCGCCCGCGACGCTGAACGAGCGGAGCCGGTCGATCGCCAGCCACGTTCCGCCGATCGCGAAGACGGCGACGGCGCCGATCGCGAACGGTGTCGAGATGGTCCCCTTGACGAGATCCGATCCGGAGACGGCGTCGGCGAGGGCGACGACGTTCTGCTGGACCGACAGCAGCCGAGTCCCCTTGAGCAGGTTGCCCAGCAGACCCTCCCAGAGCAGCACGTACGCCAGCCCGACGAGCACCGGCCGCCGGGTGAGCAGGCTCAGCGCCAGGAACAAGGCGCAGTACGCCAGCGCGCCGGCCGCGGCGGCGACGAACAGCCCGAGGCCGAGGCGTACGCCGTCGGCCATCAGGCCCACCAGGAACAGCGGCACCCCGGCGACCAGGGCGGTGACCCCGGTGGCGACGGCGAGCTTGGCGAGGATGATCTCCCAGCGGGGCAACGGCTTGGTCAGGATGTGCACGACGGTCCCGTCGTCGATCTCGGAGCCGAGCACGCCGGTCCCGACGATCAGGGCCATCACCGGGAGCACGACGGCGATGCCGAGCCCGCCGACGATCGGCCCGGTCCAGTCGTCGGCATCCGCGCCGAGCGCCTTGGCCAGCCAGGCCAGGCCGAGCATGACCAAGGGGAGCGGCAGCAGCCAGAGGAACCGGGCGCGGCCGAGAAGACCACGCAAGGTGATCGATGCGATGGTGAGATTCATGGCGTACTCCGCAATCAGGCCGCGATGAGGTAGGAGAAGACGCTCTCCAGGGACTCGTCGGCGGGGATCAGCCGGTGCACCCGGACGCCCGTCGACAGGGCGATCTTCGGCAGCGAGCGGGTGAACGTCCCGTAGTCGGACGCGCGTACCGTCAGGCCGAGTTTCGCGTCGACGTCGACGCCCGCCACCGACGCCTCACCCATCAGCGCCACCGCCAGCCGGCGGTCGTCACTGGACTGGATGGTGAAGACATGCGGGCGGTTCGTCATCAGCCGCCGGATGCTGCGGAAGTCGCCCGAGGCGGCCAGCCGCCCCGCCACGATCACCTGCACCGTGCCGGAGACCTGCTCGACCTCCTCCAGGATGTGCGAGCTGAACAGCACCGTGCGGCCCTGTTCGCCCATCCGGTGCAGCAACTCCATCATGTGCAGTCGCTGCCGGGGGTCCATGCCGTTGAACGGCTCGTCGAGCAGGAGCACCGCCGGATCGTGCACCAGCGCCGCCGCCACCCGGGTCCGCTGCCGCATGCCCTTGGAGTAGGTCTCGATCCGCCGGTCCTGCGCCGGGGTCATCTCGACCAGGTCCAGCGCCCGGCGCGCGGCGGCGGCCGGGTCGGGCAGCCGTTGCATCTTGGCGCTGGCCAGCACGAACTCGTACGCCGTGAGGAAGCCGTGCACCGCCTCCCGCTCGCTGACGAGCCCGAGTTTGGCGTACACGGGCGGGTTGCGCCACGACGGTTGCCCGTCGACCAGCACCTGACCCCGGGACGGGGCGAGGAAACCGGCCATCATGTGCAGCACGGTCGTCTTGCCCGCGCCGTTCGGCCCGAGCAGGCCGGTCACGCCGGGCGCCAGGACCATCGAGATGTCGTTGACGGCGACGAGGTTGCCGTACCACTTGGAGACGCCGTCGAGTTCGACCTTCATCGGGCCACCTTCCGGTAGCGGGCCAGCAGGAGGAGGGTGCACACGGCGAGGGCGGCCACGAGGACCAGGCCGTAGATCGGGCCGAGGTCGCCCACCGGGATGGTTTCCAGGTCGCCCGGCTGATCGGCGATCGCCCACGCGTGAACGCCCTGGAGCAGGGTCGCCGGGCTCAGCAGACCGAACGCGTGCTGCAACGTCGTGCTGTCCGTGGCGAAGGCGATGCCGGAGACCACCCCGGCGACCGCGGAGGTCATGAGGAAGAAGCCCGCGATGATCGCCGCGGCCACCGCCCGGCGGCTGGCCAGCGACCCGACCAGCGTCGCGATCGCGCCGAAGAGCAGCGCGTACAGCGCGGCGTAGCCCAGGCCGGCGGCGTACCGGCCGATCTCGGTCCAGATCTCCTTCGCGCCGCCCGCCCCGAACGCTCCACCGAGGAACATGATGGTCAGCGGCATCGCCAGCAGCAGCCAGGCGGCGGACACCGTCGCGGCAAGCTTCGCCAGCGCGTAGTCCGCCCGGGTCATCGGCCGGGAGAAGTAGAGCGGCAGGACGCCGGAACGCAGATCCCGGGACACCAGCTCAGGGCCGATGACCGCACAGAACAGCACGACGAGAACCGAGATCGCGTCGGCGTACGAGGTGTAGGAGAGCACCGGACGGCCCGCCTGTGCGCGTACCGCCGTGACGATCACGGCCACGAGTAGCGCGATCCCGGCGGCGAACCAGGGGAAGATCTTGGCTTTGGCGCTGCGCCCGAACCCGAACGCGGTCCGCAGGCTGTGCACGTAGAGCGAGCGGACGGCATACCCGCGGCCGAGCCGCGGCCCGGAGTAGCGCTGGTAGCCGATGTCGTGGATGACGCCCGACTCAGACATCGGCGGCCTCCTGAACACTCGGGGAGGCCGTCGCGAACAGCTCGGCGATCCGGTGGCGGCGCAGGTCGAGCCGGTGCAACGGCAGATCCAGCCGGGCCACCTCGCCGATGATCTGGTCGTAGGTGCCGTCGCCGGACAACGGCACGAGAATGAGGTGCGACTCCTCGCGGACCGGCAGCCCTTGGGCGCGCAAGGCGGCCGCGAGTTCCGGCTGCCCCTCGGAGACCTCGACGGCCAGCACGTCGCTGACGGTCGTCATGGTCGCCACGCTGTCGGCACGCAACAACCGGCCGCCGTCGATCGCGACCAGCGAGTCACAGATCCGCTCGACCTCGCCGAGCAGATGCGAGCAGACGACGAGGGAGATGCCGAACTCGCTGCCGATCCGGTGGATCAGGCCGAGCATGGCGTCCCGCCCGGCCGGGTCGAGCCCGTTCGTCGGCTCGTCGAGGAGCAGCAAGTCGGGATCGTGCACGAGCGCCTGGGCCAGCTTGACCCGCTGCTTCATGCCGGTGGAGTAGCCGCCGATCTGGCGGAACCGCTCCTCGTAGAGGCCGACGTGGCGCAGCGCCTCGGAAGCCCGCTCCCGCGCGGCGACCTTCGGCAGCCCGCTCATGCGGGCCATGTGCGTCACGAACTCGGCCGCGGCCAGGTCTGGCGGCAACGTGTCGTGCTCCGGCATGTAGCCGACTCGGGCGCGGATCTTCTCCGCCTGCGTCTTCGGATCCAGGCCCAGCACGCGTACGCCGCCGGCGGTCGGCTCGACCAGACCCAGCAGGATCTTGATCAGCGTCGACTTGCCGGCCCCGTTGGCCCCGACGAGGCCGACGACGCCGGGCTGCACCTGGACCGTGAATTCGCTGAGCGCCAGTACGCCGTTCGCGTAGCGCTTGGTGAGCGACTCGGTCGCGATCAGTGTCACGGTCGTCAACCTAGACGCATCCTGGGAGTCCTGTGATCCGGCGAGTTACCGATTTCCGCCCCTAGGGGTGCGCGTCGGCCCGGCGACGAGGCGGAACAACCCACCGGGCTAGGATCGTCGGGTGCTGCGCGACGCGACCGATTCCGACCGGGACCTCGTCCTGACCTGGCGCAATCACCCCGAAGTACGCAAGGTGAGCTTCACGACGCACGAGATCCGCCCGGAGGAGCACGCCGGGTGGTGGGCTGCCGTCGCCCAGGATCCGCAGCGGCGGGTGCTGATCTTCGAGTGGCGGGGTACGCCGGCCGGGGTGGTCAGCTTCGACGCCCGGAACGCGGCAGAGGAGGGCGTTGTCTGGGGGTTCTACCTCGACAACCAGACGCTCCAAGCCAGGGGCGAGTTGTTGCCCGCCTGGGTGCAGCTGGAGTCCGACGCCGTCGAGTACGCCTTCGACGTGCTCCAGGCCGAGCTGATCGGCGGCGAGACGCTCGCCTGGAACACCCCGGTGTTGCAGTTGCACAAGCGGATGGGGTTCACCGAGACCCGGCGTTACGAGCGCGAGGTCGACGGGGTTCCGCAGGAAGTGGTCTGGACCGAGCTGAGCGCCGCCGACCGGAAGAAGGGGAAGAGGAAGTGACCGAGATCAAGATCGGTGACCATCTGATCGGGCCGGGGCATCGGCCGTTCATCATCGCCGAGATGTCGGGCAACCACAACGGTTCCCTGGACCGGGCGTTGCAGATCGTCGACGCGGTCGCCGAGTCCGGCGCGCACGCGTTGAAGCTGCAGACATACACGCCGGACACGATCACCATCGACGTCGACACCCCGGAGTTCCGGATCTCGGCCGGGCACGATCTGTGGGGTGGCGAGTCGCTGTACCAGCTGTTCCAGAAGGCGCATACGCCGTTCGAGTGGCACAAGCCGATCTTCGACCGGGCCGCGTCGCACGGGTTGACCGTGTTCTCCGCCCCGTTCGACCCGACCGCGATCGAACTTCTCGAATCGTTGGGCGCGCCGGCGTACAAGATCGCCTCGTCGGAGCTGGTCGACCTGCCGCTGATCCGGCTGGCCGCGCAGACCGGCAAACCGTTGATCATCTCCACCGGTATGGCCAGCGTGGCCGACATCGCGCACGCGCTGGACACCGCCCGTGGCGCGGGCGCGACCCAGATCGTGCTGCTGGCCTGCACCGCGTCGTATCCGTCGCCGCCGCAGGACTCCAACCTGCGCCGCATCCCGATCCTGGCCGAGACCTTCGACGTCCAGGTCGGCCTGTCCGATCACACGCTCGGGATCGGCGTACCGATCGCGTCGGTGGCGTTCGGCGCGACCGTGATCGAAAAGCACATCACCCTGGCCCGCGAGGACGGCGGCGTCGACTCGGCGTTCTCCATGACCCCGGCCGAGATGCGCGCCCTGGTCGACGAATCCGAGCGCGCCTGGCTCGCCCTCGGTTCCACGCACATCGGCCCGACCGAGTCGGAGAAGGAAGGCCTGCGCTTCCGCCGCTCGCTCTACGTCGTGGAGGACGTCAAGGCCGGCGACCCGGTCACCCCGGCCAACGTCCGCTCGATCCGGCCCGCCAACGGCCTGCCCCCGATCGAGATCGACAAGGTCCTCGGCCGCACCTTCACCCGCGACGCCGCCAAGGGCACCCCGCTGAGCTGGGACCTCATCTGAGCACCCCGTTGCCCGTACGCGACCAGGGCGGCTATCGCCAGTCCGCCCTGGTTCTCGGCGCGGCCCAGCTGGGGATGGCGTACGGGATCGCCAACACGACCGGCGATCTCGATCAGGCTGCGGTCGACGCCCTCCTCCGCCGCGCGGCCGACCTCGGCGTGACCCATGTGGACACTGCGCGGGCGTACGGCGAGAGCGAAGCGCGGATCGGTGCGGCGTCGGTCAAGCCGCAGGTGATCACCAAGCTCGCACCGGGGGAGACCGATGTGCCGGCGGGCGTTCAGGCCAGCCTGACCGCGTTGCGCGAGAAGTCGGCCACTTTCCTGCTGCACCGGGCGGCCGACGTCCCGCAGGCCTGGGACGGGCTGCGGAAGGTGAAGGACGCCGGGCAGGCCGACCGGATCGGCGTCTCCGTGCAGAATCCGGCCGAACTGCTCGCCGTCGCCCGGCTGTCCGACCTCGGCTACGTCCAGCTGCCGTGCAACGTGCTCGACCGCCGCTGGCTCACGCCGCAGGTCGCCGAGGCGCTCAGCGGCGACGTCGTCGTGACCGTTCGCAGCGTCTACCTGCAAGGACTGCTCGCCGCCGGGACCGCCGCCCGCTGGCCGCACGTCCCGGACACCCAGCGGGACGCCGTGGTCGCGACCCTCGACGAGGTCGCGGCCGACCTGCGCTTTCCCAACCGGGCCGGCCTCTGCGTCGCGTACACCTTGGGGCTGCCGTGGGTGACCTCGGTCGTGATCGGGGCCGAGACGCTGGACCAGATCGAGGAGAACGTGCGGCTCGCGAGCCGGCCGGGGCTCGCGGCGGCCGAGCGCGAGATGCTGCTGGATCGGCTGCCGGAGCTGCCCGCGCAGCTGCTTGACCCGAGCACGTGGGGGAGCGCGCGATGAATCTGACGCCCGAGTCTCTGTTCGGCCTGTCCGGCAAGATCGCGGTCGTGACCGGCGCGACCGGGCGGCTCGGCCGGGTCATGGCCCGGACGTTGGCCACCGCGGGCGCGCAGGTCTGGCTGGTCGGCCGCGACCAGACCCGGCTGGACGCCCTCACGGAGGAGCTGCTGGCCGACGGGCTCTCGGCGGTCGCGGCCCGCTGCGACGTGACCGACCCGGACGACGTGCAGGCGCTCGGGGTGGCGCTGAGCGTCGGCCCCGGCCGTGTGGACGTTCTGGTGCACAACGCCCACGTCGGGCGCGGCGGCACCCTCGCCACGGCCCGCACGGAAGACTTCACCCAGGCCGCCGACCTCGCCCTCGCGGCGTTCCAGCGGCTGCTCGCGGCCACCCGTGACCTGCTGGTCCGCGCGGCCGCCGACTCGTCGCCCGCGGTCATCACCGTGTCGTCGATGTACGGTCTGGTCAGTCCGCGCCCCTCGCTCTACGCGAGCCCCGAGCAGGTCAACCCGCCCTACTACGGCGCGGTCAAGGCAGGCCTGCTGCAACTCACCCGCTACGCGGCGGTCGAGCTCGCCCCCCAAGGGGTACGCGTCAACGCCCTCACGCCAGGGGCATTCCCCGGCGGGGGCGACCCGGAATTCCTCAAAGCGCTCGGCGAGCACTCCCCGTTGGGGCGGGTGGGGTCGCCCGAGGAGATCGCCACCGCGCTGTTGTTCCTGGCGTCACCGCGGTCCAGCTACACGACCGGCGCGAACGTCGTGGTCGACGGCGGCTGGACCGCCTGGTGAACGGGCGCGGCGGCGGCTCATTTTTGCGTTATCCGGGATAACGTCCCCTCGCGTCACCGGAATGGGGACGATTTCCCGGAAAACGCGATGATCTTGGCGACGGCGCGGCTCAGGCGGCGACGGTGACGAGGCGGCTGAACTCGCGGATGAGGTCATAGCCGTCCCACACCCCGGCGAAGTTCAGCGCCTGCCCGAACGGCACGATCCGGTCCACGCCGCGCCCGCCGAGCAGATGCGCGAAGTCCAGCAGCTCTTCGCGGGTGAAGCCGAAGTGGCTGAAGGTCTGGTCCTTCCGGGTGATCAGCGGCGCGATCTCGGCGAGCGAGCCGACCGTGGTGAACGGGAAGACGCCCGCGCCCAGCCAGTCGTGCGGCACGGCGTCCGGGCCGGTGAGCGTGACCCCGGTGACGGTGTTGTCGGCCAGGTCCAACGCGGTGGCTTTGCCGAGAGCGGCGAGGCCGTACGTCGAGACGCGCTTCTCCACCGCCATCGCGGCGTCGACGGCGAATCCCTGCGCCCGGGCGCCGGCCGCGACGAGCGAGAGCAGCTCGGCCTTGACCGCCGGGGCAAGCGAGGGGTCGCCCACGAGGTAGATCGCCATCGGGGAGGAGCACGCCGCCTGGTCGAACCAGTAGACGTCGTTGACGAGTCCCTCGGCGGCCCGCTTGCGGCCCGCGGCGTCGGTGGCCTGCCAGCCCGCGAGGGAGATCGCGGCGTACGAGGAACGGTCGGGGAACGTGACGTCCCGGGCGTGCGGCGCGAGCGGGTGCCGCCGGATGTCGCGGACGGTACGGTCGCCGCCCCAGATGACGCGCAGATCGCAGGCGGCGCTGAGCGCCGCGGTGACCTCGTCCTGGTGACCGTAGGTGATCATGCGCTGGGTCTGGCCGATCGCCGGATGCGCCTCGGCGAGGCACTCGTTCAGCGTCTCCAGGATGGTCAGCGCCGCACCGGCGGCCCGCGACGAGATCCGGATGATGTTGGGGTTGCCGGCGAGCGCCGACAGCGCCCAGGAGTAGACGAAAATCGTGTCCACATTGGCCGGTGGGACGTGGAAGACCAGACCGCGCGGGAAGACCAGCGCGTCGTCGCCCTCGCGACGCAGATGCTCCAGCGTCTTGCGGATCTCGGTCTTGCGCAGGAAGAAGCCGAGCGAGCCGAGCTCGGGGTGGCGCCGGGCGATCGACGGAGCCAGCAGCCGCCGGGCCAGCGCGGTGAGGAAGTCGACGACCCGGGGATCGCCGGGAACCAGCCGGCCGCCCTCGGGTTCGGCGGTCACCCCCGCGATGACGTCGTCGATCTCGGCCTGCGGACCGGCCGGGAAGCGTACCTCGATCTTCATCGGTCGCCTCCAGTGAAGGTGTCGCTGCAGCCACGTGCCTCGGCGCGAGGGAGCCGGCCCAGGACGCTGAACCGCTTGCCTGGCCAGGCACCGTCGTCCACGCCGTGCACCACACCGAGATCCTCGGTCAGCAGGACGTGTCCCGGATACGAGGTGGGCAGCGTACTGGTGACCTCGATGAGGCCGGGCGTGCCGACCGGGGCGACCTCCCAGGTCTCCGGGTCGCGGATGATGACGTCGGCGAAGTCGGGGCAGTAGAGCCCGCCGCCGTCCGGCCCCTCCAGGTAGACGGTGCCGATCTGCTCGACCATGCCGTAGAAGTTGTGCACCTTGGTGAGGCCGACGTCCTCGGCGAGGCGGCGGCGGAACTCCGTGTTGTCCACGGCCCGGTCGATCAGCTTCTTCCAGCCGCCGGAGTGGATCAGGATGCCGTTGGACAGGTCCAGCCCGGCGTCGCGGGCGGCCTCGTAGAGGTAGAGCCACACCATGAAGGTGAAGCCGAAGATCAGGAACGGCTGGTCGCCGTGCTTGGCGAGGAACTGCTTGAGCACCTCGACGTCGGGCTCGCCCTTCTCGTCGAGCACCCACACGTGCTCGCGGCCGAAGTTCATCAGGCCGAGCATGCCCGCGCCGCGGGCGCTGAAGCTGCGCCGGTCGGCGACCACACCGCGGCTGTCGACGATGAGCATGGGCAGCCGCTTCGGGCCGAGCACGGTCTGCAGCGTCCGGGAGAGCATCCGGGTCTGCGCGGCGGCGGCGTCACGGTCGAGGTAGATCCGGCTCACGTCGCCGGTCGTGCCGCTGGAGGTGAGGACCTTGACGACCTGGTCCTCCGGGATGCTCTTCAAGTGGTGGTTCTTGAACATCCGCACCGGCAGCCACGGCAGGTCGTAGACGCTGGCGTAAGAGTCGTGCGCCTGGCCGCTGGCCCGCAGGATCCGGTCGTACTCAGGGCTGTTCTCGCGGTGGTGCCGGGTCAGCGCGCTCAGCTGCTCCAGCAGCCGCTCGTCCTTCTCCGGCTGCTTCAGCGTGAAGACTTCCTCGCTCACGCGCCCTCCTCCGCCAGCTTCCGATAATCGACCTTACCGTTGGCCAGGAGCGGCAGAGCGGTGATGCTGCGCACGTCGAAGCCGCTGGAGTGGATGCCCAGCGCCTCGGCGAGCCGAGCCTTGATCTTGGCCGGCCACTGCTCCTCATCGGACTCGACGAAGACCGTCAGCCGGTCGTCGCCGGGGATGGCCGCCACCGGCGGGCTGTCGACGAGCAGCCGCTCCACATCGTCGAGGTTGACCCGGATGCCGAAGATCTTGCCCATCCGCTTCAGCCGCCCGGTGATCCACAAATGGCCGTCGGCGTCGAGCTTTCCCAGGTCCTCGGTCGACAACCGGCCGCCGAGCTCGTCGCCGCCCGCGAAGTCGGCGGCGGTGGTGGCGTACCCCATCATGACGTTGGGGCCGCGGAAGATGACCTCGCCCTCGACGTCGGGCTCGGCGGTCTCGGCTCCGTCGTCGGTCCGGATGAGCACTTCGGTGCCGGGCAGGGCCGGGCCCACCGAGCCGACCTTGGCCGGCAGGTACGCCGAAGGCAGCGTCGTCATCCGGGGACCGGCCTCGGTCTGCCCGTACATGACGAACATCCGGCCGCCGACGGCCGACATGCGGCCGTGGAAGTCGACGATCAGCTCGGCCTTCAGCCGCCCGCCCGCCTGCGTCAGCGTACGCAGCGACGGGTACTTGGCCGGGTCGAAGCGCAGCCGCTTGAGCATCTCGTACTGGTACGGGACGGCGGCGAGACCGGTGACGCCATAGGTGTTCACGTCGTTCCAGAACTCGCGTTCCAGGAACGTCCGCGGTGACACCACCACCGTCGCGCCGCTGATCAGGTGCGAGTTCAGCACCGACATCCCGTACGAGTAGAACAGCGGCAGGCTGGTGATCGCGACCTCGCCGCCGTCGATGCCGAGCGCCGCGGCGATCGCGCGGGCGTTGGACTCCACCGCGGTCGGGGTCAGCCGGACGAGCTTGGGGTCACCGGTCGAGCCGGAGGTGGTGAGCAGCAGCGCCAGGTCGGCGTGCGGGGTGACCGCCGACGGCTCGTCCCGGAGCCAGACGTCACCCTCGGCGTGGTAGCCGGGCGGCAGGTCGCCCTTGCCGTTCGTGATCGCGCCGGGCTCGAACCGGGCCACGAGGCGGTCCCGCAGATCGGCGTGCAGGTCGGGGTCGAGCAGACAGATCGGCCGGCCGGCCTGGAGCGCGCCCAGGTAGCCGACGACGGCGTCGATCGTGGCCGGGAAGTGTGCGAACAGCACCCCGGGCCAGGTCGCCGCCTGCTCGGCCGCCGCCGCGACCCGGTCCGCCAGTTCCTCGCCGGCCAGGACGTCGCCGGTGGCGGCGTCGACCAGCCGGGCGCCCGGCCCGACCAAGCTGATCATCGAAGTACGCCTCCGTCGACGCCGAGGACTTGTCCGGTGACGAACGAGGCCTGCGGGGAGAGCAGGAACGCGACCGCGTCGGCCACGTCCTGTGGGCGGCCCAGCCGGTTCAGCGGGGTGGCCGCGACGACCTCGGCCCGGCCCGCCTCGTCGAGGGTGCTGAGCATGTCGGTCTCGATGAAGCCCGGCGCGACCGCGTTGACCCGGATGCCGGCCGGCCCGAGTTCCTTGGCCGCGGCCAGGGTCAGCCCGATCACGGCCGCCTTGGTCGCGGAGTAGATCGCCTGACCCGCCCCGCCGACCCGGCCCATGACCGAGGCGATCAGGACGACGGCGGGGGAGTGGCCGCGGCGCAGCAGCCGGGTCGCGTGCTGCAGCGTATGCGCGGCGCCGACCGCGTTGACGTCGAAGAGACGCTGCGTACTGGCGTCGGACTGCATGCCGAGCAGGCCCGCCTCGTGCGTACCGGCCCCGACGACCAGCGCGTCCAGCCGCCGGAACTGCTCGAACACCGACCGCACGGCGGCCTTCACGGCGGCCGGGTCACTCACGTCCGCCCCGACGGCCAGCGTCGGCACGGCGTACCGGCCGGCCAGCTCGTCCGCGACGCCCTGGGCGTTCGCGACCGTGCTCGCGTGGACGGCGACGGCGTACCCGTCCGCGGCCAGCCGCTCGGCGACCGCTCGGCCGATGCCGCGCGACCCGCCGGTGACGAGCGCCACACGGGCGCCGGAGTCCGGCGAGTGAACTTCAGGCGAACTCGACACCGTGCTTGCCCAGGATCTCGCGGGCCTTGCCGAAGGAGCTCATGTCGATCACGTCATCGGTGTCGATCATGACGTCGAACTCGTCCTCGATCGCGGCGACCAGGGACATGTGGGCCAGCGAGTCCCACTTCTCGATCCCGCGGTACTCCAGGCCGTCGACGTCGTAGTCCTCGGGCAACTCGAGCGAGGAGCGGAAGACCTTGCGCAGCCGGTCGATCTCGATCACTTACGTCCCTCCAGGAAGCCACAGCGGTGCCCGCGAGAAGCGCGGACGGCGCTCGGCGAGTTTAGCCCAGACCGGCGGCCGCCCCGCCCGGACGGTGTTTCCCCCACCAGGGGGTACGCCGTGTATGTTGGCACGGGCCGCAGCGGGGTAGAAGGTGCCGCGCGCGAGCCACGCGGCCGCCTTCGGTGGACCGATCCGGGTTGACCTCGGATAATGCGGCTTGGGTTAATGAAGACGGCAAGGAGCGTATTGTGAGCGTGCTGCGGGGTTCGTCCATCCTCATCACCGGTGGGACGGGTTCATTCGGCAAGGCATTCCTGCGCTACGCGCTGGACAACCTCGACCCGGCTCGCCTGGTGATCCTGTCCCGGGACGAGCTGAAGCAGTACGAGGTTCGCCAGATGTTCGGCAACGACGAGCGGCTGCGCTGGTTCATCGGCGACGTTCGCGACCGCGAGCGGCTGACCCGGGCGATGCACAAGGTTGACTATGTCGTGCACGCCGCCGCGCTGAAGCAGGTCGACACGGCGGAGTACAACCCGTTCGAGTTCGTCCGCACCAACGTCGCCGGCTCGCAGAACGTCATCGAGGCCGCGATCGACAACGGGGTGAAGAAGGTCGTCGCGCTCTCGACCGACAAGGCCTCCAGCCCGATCAACCTCTACGGCGCGACCAAGCTCGTCGCCGACAAGCTCTTCGTCTCGGCCAACCACTACGCGGCCGCCTACCCGACCCGGTTCTCCGTGGTCCGCTACGGCAACGTGATGGGCAGCCGGGGCTCGGTCGTCCCGCTGTTCCGCAAGCTCGCCGCCGAGGGCGAGAGCCTGCCGATCACCGACAAGCGGATGACCCGGTTCTGGATCACTCTGGAGCAGGCCGTCCAGTTCGTCGTCGACTCGTTCGACCTGATGAACGGCGGCGAACTCTACGTGCCGCGGATCCCCTCGATGCGGATCGGCGACCTCGTCGAGGCCGTCGCTCCCGGCAGCGCGACGCACGAGATCGGCATCCGCCCCGGCGAGAAGCTGCACGAGGAGATGATCGCGATCGACGACGCGCACCGCACGGTACGCCTCACCGACCGCTATGTCGTGCAGCCCACGATCGCCGAGTGGGGCTACATCCCGCCGGTCGACGCCGAGCCGGTCGCCGAGGACTTCAACTACCGGTCGGACAACAACGACATGTGGCTGTCGGTCGAGCAGCTGCGCGAGATCCTCGGGATCCAGGCCTGACCTGCCGTCCCGCAGCTCGAAGCCAGCTGACGCAGCTCTAGGCCCAGGAGGCGCGATGATCCCGTACGGTAGGCAGACCATCGAGGACGCCGACATCGCGGCCGTCACCGAGGCGCTGCGTAGTGACTGGCTCACGACCGGGCCTCAGGTCGACGCCTTCGAGCGGGATCTCGCCGAGTGGACCGGCGGCGTACCGGTCACCGTGGTCAGCAACGGCACCGCCGCGCTGCACGTGGCGTACGCCGCGGCCGGGATCCGGCCCGGCGACGAGGTGGTCACCACGCCGATGACGTTCGTCGCGACCGCCTCGTGCGCGACGATCCTCGGGGCCAAGGTCCTCTTCGCCGACGTCGAGGAGGACACGGCCAACCTCGACCCGGCCGCCGCCGCCGCGATGACGACCGAGCGGACGAAGGTGATCGCGGCCGTCGACTACGCCGGTCACCCGGCCGAGTACGACGAGCTGCGCAAGGTCGCCGACGAGGTGGGGGCCCTGGTGCTGGCCGACGCCGCCCACGCGATCGGCGGCACCTACAAGGGCCGGTTCGTCGGTTCGCTGGCCGACCTGACGACCTTCTCCTTCTTCCCGACCAAGAACCTCACCACCGCCGAGGGCGGCGGGGTCGCGGCGGCCGATCCGGAGCTGATGAAGCGGGCGCGCCGGTTCAAGGGCATCGGCATGATTCGCGAGGAGGAGGACTTCGCGAATCCGACCGACGGCGGCTGGTACTACGAGGTCCAGGAGTTCGGCGTCAACTACCGGCTGCCCGACGTGCTCTGCGCGCTCGGCCGAGCCCAGCTGACCCGGCTCGGCGCCTTCAAGGCTCGCCGGACGGCATTGCGCGCCCGCTACAACGAGCTGCTCGCCGACGTGCCGGGCCTGAGGCTGCCGGTCGAACGCGACTGGGTCGACCCGGCGTACCACCTGTATCCGGTGCGCGTGCTCGACGGCCGCCGCCGGGAGGTCTACGACAAGCTGCGGGCGGCCGGGATCTTGGTGCAGGTCAACTACATCCCGGTCTACTGGCACCCCGCGTACGCGGAACTGGGCTACCGGCGGGGGATGTGCCCGAACGCGGAGAAGTTCTACGCCGAGGAGCTGTCGTTGCCGCTCTTCCCGGCGCTGACCGAAGACGATCAGGATAGGGTCGTGGAAGCTCTGCGTACGATCCTCGGCTGACCCCCGTGCGAGCGTGACTACCGGAAAGACAGGCGGGTAACCCGTCGGAACGGCGAGGAGCAGGAGGAAGGGTGAGCGCAGGTCGCGTCGGCGTCGTCGGCATCATCCAGGCGCGGATGGGTTCCACCCGGCTGCCCAGCAAGGTCCTCAAGACGCTGGCCGGGCGCACGGTGCTCGGCCGGGTCGTGCGGGCCGCCCATGAGAGCGGCGCGCTGGACAAGGTGGTCGTCGCGACGACCGTCGAGGACATCGACGATGAGATCGTCGCCGAGTGCGAGCGGCTGGGCGTAGCGGCGTACCGGGGTCCGGTCGACGACGTGCTAACGCGGTTCATCGGCGCGCTCGACGAGCACCCGGCGGACGCCGTCATGCGGTTCTCCGCCGACAATCCGCTGATCGACCCCGAGATCGTCGCGCTGGCCTGCCGGGTGTTCCGCAGCGTGCCGGGGCTCGACTACCTCAGCACCTCGATCAAGCGGATGCTGCCGCTCGGGATGGACGTCGAGATCATCGACGCCGCTACGCTGCGGCGCATCGGGCAGATCGCCGAGGGCTTCCACCGCATCCACGTCACGTCGTACGCGTACTCGAACCCGGACCAGTTCCGCGTGATGGGCCTGACCCTGCCGCCGGACCGATCGTCGCTGCGGCTGACCGTCGACACCGAGGACGACTGGCGGCTCGTCGAGGAGGCGGTGGCGCACTTCGGCGACACCAGCGTCTCGCTGCAGAAGATGGTGGAGTGGCTCGCCGCCAACCCGGAGGTCGCCCAGATCAACGCCCACGTCGAGCAGAAGGCTCTGAATCAGGGGTGAGCGACATCCGGATCGGGATCCGGTGCGACGCCGGCCCCACGACGGGCGTCGGGCACCTGGTCCGGGGTATCGCGCTGGCCGAGGAGCTCACCTCGCGCGGCGTACGCGTCGTGTTCCTCGGTGACGTCGGCGGCGTGGGCTGGGCCGAACGGGAGCTGCGCGAACGCGACCTGCCGTTGCTGCCCGGCCCGGAGACGCCGGCCGATCTGGTGGCGGCCGTACGGGACCTCCAGTTGAGCGGGCTCGTCGTGGACTCGTACACTCTCGACCCGAAGTGTGCGGGCGCGGTCCGGGCTTCCGGCGTACCAGTCCTGGCGATTGTGGACGGTGAGACCCGCGGTCAGGAACCGGACCTGTTCCTGGACCAGAACCTGGACGCGGAGCTGGCCGAGGTGCCGACCAGCGTGCCGCGCCTCGCGGGCCTGAACTACGTGCTCCTGCGCGACTCGGTGCGGCGCCTGCGGCCCGAGCGGCCCAAGTCCGCCCAAGAGGGCCGGCCGAAGCTGCTGGCCTTCTTCGGCGGCACCGACGCGTTCGGGGCCGCGCCGGTCGTCGTCCGGCTGGTGCTCGCGACCGGGGTCCCCGTCGACGCCACCGTGGTCGCGGGCTCCGAGCAGCTTCGCAAGGAGCTGGCGCAGCTGACCCCGGGGCCGGGCCAGGAGCTGCGGATCATCGACCCGACCGACCGGCTGCCCGAGCACATCGCCGCCGCCGACGTCGTGGTCAGCGCCTCCGGCACCTCCACCTGGGAGCTGCTGTGCCTGGGTGCGGCGGCCGCGATGGTCTGGGTCGTCGACAACCAGTGGCTGGGCTACGAGCGGGTCATGGCCCGTGGGCTCACCGCCGGCATCGGCCTGCTCAGCGACCTCGCCGATCCCGCGTCGCCCGCCGCCGAGTCCGCGGTGGTCGTGCTCCGCGAGCTTCTGACCACCCCGCTTGTACGCACGGAGCTGTCCACGCGGGCGATGGCCGTCGTCGACGGGCGGGGCCGGGAGCGCGTCGCCGACGCCTTCCTCGCGCTGCTCTGACGCGCTACCCCCTGCCGCGCTACCCCCTGCCGCGCTGCCCTCTGCCGCGCTGCCGTCTTTGGGCGCTGGATCAGGGATCCCGGTCGAATCTTGGAGCGTGATTCGACCGGGATCCCTGATCCACCTCGGGCGGCGGAACGATTGGAGCGGAGCGTCAGGGGGCGGAGCGCAGGAGGCCGGCGAAGGCGTGGAAGACGGCGGCCATGTCGACCTCGTCGGGGTCGAGCAGCCACTGGAGTTGCAGCCCGTCCATGACTGCGACGAGCAGGGCGGCCGCCTGCTCGGGGGTGAGCCCGCCGGGCAGGTCGTCGCCGAACTCCCGGCGGATCGACTCGGCGAGCGTCTCCCGCGTACGCCGATAACGCTCGGTGAAGAACTCCTTGGCCGGGTGGTTGTCGGTGACGCTGTCGGCGGAGAGCACGGTGAACGACTGCACCAGCCCCGGGAGCGTCGCGTTGTGGGCGACCAGTTTCTCCATCATCTCCAGGCCGTTGCCGGACGGCGTGTACGCGCCGGAGTCGATCTCGTCGCGCCGCCGCAACACCTCGATCAGCAGCGCGTCCTTGCTGGGGAAGTAGTGGAGCAGGCCCTGCTGGGTCAGGCCGACCTTGTCGGCGACCGCGGCCAGGGTGGCGCCGCGGTAGCCGCGTTCGGCGAAGACCTCCAGGGCGGCGTCCAGGATCTCGCTTCGCCGTTGTTCGGGTCTCAGCCTGCGCCGAGGGTGTGTCATGGAGGCAGGATAGCCGCCGCAAAGATCTCGAAACAATAACGTTGCCTACCGATCACTCGGTAGTTAGTGCACGATGGCTCCAACCCGAGGGAGGCCGTATGTCAGCGCTGCGTACCGATCGTGAGGCCGCCGTCGAGGAGGCACTCAGCCGCCTCGACCTGGAGACCAAAGTCAAGATCCTGTCCGGGCAGGACAGCTGGACCGTGCCCGGCGTCCCCGAGATCGGGCTCGCCTCGCTGGTGGTCAGCGACGGGCCGATCGGCGTACGCGGAACGCGGTGGACGGCGGAGGATCCGTCGATCGCCCTGCCGAGCCCGACGGCGCTGGCCGCCACCTGGGACACCGAGCTGGCCCGCCGCGCCGGGCAGCTGCTCGGTCAGGAAGCCCGCCGCAAGGGGGTGCACGTCCTGCTCGCCCCGACCGTGAACCTCCACCGGAGCCCGCTCGGCGGCCGGCACTTCGAGGCGTACTCGGAGGATCCGCTGCTCACCGGCGCCATCGGGGCGGCGTACGTGCAGGGGGTGCAGGCGCACAGCGTCGGCACCACGGTCAAGCACTTCGTCGCCAACGACGCCGAGACCGATCGGTTCACGGTGGACAACAAGGTCTCCGACCGGGCGCTGCGCGAGCTGTACCTCGCCCCGTTCGAGACCATCGTCGACGCGGGCGCGTGGGGCGTCATGGCGGCGTACAACCAGGTCAACGGCGTGACCATGACCGAGCACGACGAGTTGCAGAACGGCGTGCTGAAGGGGGAGTGGGGGTTCGACGGCTTCATCGTCTCCGACTGGTACGCCGCCCGGGACACCGAGGCGACCGTGCGGGGCGGCCTGGACCTGGCGATGCCCGGTGCGGGCAGCCCGTGGGGCGCCCGCCTGGTGGACGCGGTGCGGTCGGGCGCGGTCGCCGAGGAGCTGATCGACGACCACGTACGCCGCGTCCTGCGCCTGGCCGCCCGAGTCGGCGCGCTCGACGGTGTGGCCCCGGCGGTGGCCGTCGCGGATCGGCCCGCCCCGATCGACGGGGAGGCGCTCGCCCGGGAGATCGCGGGCCGGTCCTTCGTGCTGGCCTCGAACGACGGCATCCTGCCGCTGCCGTCCGTGGGCCGCGTGGCGTTGCTCGGCGTCCTGGCGAAGGACGCGCGCATCCTCGGCGGCGGCAGCGCCCAGGTCTTCCCGGCGCACGTCGTCTCCCCGCTGGACGGGCTGACCGCCGCCCTGCCGGAGACCACCAAGCTCACGTACGCCATCGGCGCGGACCCGCGCGAGAAGATCCCGGCGGCGACGGGTCCGCAGTGGGCGGACCTGACGGCGACGTTCCGGGACGCCGACGGCCGGACGCTGCATGTCGAGACGCTGCCGGCGGCAATCGGGGTGTGGATGGAGATGCCGGCGGCCGTCGACCCGGCGAAGCTGGCCACGGTGGACCTCACCGGCCGATTGACCCCCGAAGCCACCGGTACGCACCACCTCGCGATCCGGGGTGTCGGGCAGTTCACCTTGGCGGTGGCGGACAAACCCCTCTTCGACGATGCGATCGTGCCCGAGAACATGGACCTGGCGGCGCTCTTCCTCGCCCCGCCGGAGCGGCGCTTCCCGATCGAGCTGGCGGCGGGCGAGACCGTCGAGGTCAGCCTCCGCCACCAGGTGGCCATGGCGGAGGAGTTTCCCGTGGTCGCCCTGCTCCTCGGCCACGCCGACCCGATCGCGACCGCCGATGAACTGCTCGCCGAGGCCGAGCGGGTCGCCGCCGAGTCCGACGTCGCGATCGTCGTCGTGGGCACCACCGAGGAGGTCGAGTCGGAAGGCTTCGACCGCACGAGCCTCGCCCTGCCCGGTCGCCAGGACGAACTGGTCCGCCGCGTCGTGGCGGCGAATCCGCGTACCGTCGTCGTGGTCAACGCGGGATCGCCGGTCGAGCTGCCCTGGGCGGACGAGGTGGCGGCCGTGCTGCTCACCTGGTTCCCCGGCCAGGAAGCCGGCCACGCCCTCGCCGACGTGCTGTTCGGCCGGGCCGAACCGGGTGGCCGGCTGCCCACCACCTGGCCGGTCGTCGCGGCGGACTGCCCGGTCCTGTCGACGACGCCGGACAACGGGGTCCTCGACTACGCGGAAGACGTCTACATCGGATACCGCGCCTGGGACCGGTCGGGGGTCGCCCCGCGCTACCCGTTCGGCCACGGCTCCGGGTACACGACGTGGGCGTACGAGTCGCTGTCCATCGAGGACGGGACGGTGAAGGTCACCGTACGCAACACCGGCTCCCGGGCTGGGCGCGAGGTGGTCCAGGTCTATGTCGGTCCGTCCGAGCCCGACCCGGATCGGCCCGTACGCCGGCTGGCCGGCTTCGCGTCGGTCGCCGCCGAGCCCGGCCAGACCGTCACGGTCGCCGTCGACCTGCCCGAGCGGGCGTTCCAGAGCTGGGACGGCGGCTGGCGTACGCCGCCCGGCGACTATCGGGTGGAGGCCGGGCCGAGCAGCGCCGTCCGCCCCTTGGTCGCCGAGGTCCGCCGATCCTGAGCCTAGGTATACCTAGGCGGGCTCCGGGAGGGGTAGGTAGGCCGGTCCGGGCAAGATACGTCATCGCTCCTGATGGCTTTGACTCCTTACCAGCGGAACATAGGTGGTGACGAAAGAACAAGACATCACCAAGGAGCCGAAGATGTTCACCTCGCCCGACACCCTGTTCGACATGGCCAAGCTCCACCAGCAGGAGCTGATCGCGGAGGCCGACCGCACCCGCGTCCTCGCCCGGGCTCGCAGGAGCCGGAGCAAGCGCGCGGAGCGATCTCACAAGTGATCGCGCCGGAGACCGTCTGCTGTGAGCCGCTCCTCCACCGAGGGGCGGCTCACAACGGTCTAGGGCCTGTCCCACGTCGCCGGTATCTTGGTGGCGTGCGTTTCCTGCGCGACGGCGCGAGCCAGAGCATGATCGGCCGAGACCACGAGCTGCGTCAATTGACGCGTCTCGTCGCGTCCGGCCGTCCGCAGGTCGCGATCGTCGGTGGTGAGCCCGGCATCGGCAAGACCCGGCTGATCCAGGAGTTCCTGCCGACGCTGCCGGAGGGCACCGTCGTGCTGGTCGGCCACGCCGAGCCGGGTTCCCTCGCCCGGCCCTATGAGCTGCTGCTCGACGCGATCGACGGGGCGGGGTGGCTGGCCTCCCGGGGCGTGCTCGGGGTGGACGCGGAGGTCGCCGCGTTGGTCGACCCCGGCCGCAGCCCGGTCGAGCGGCTGCACGCGGGGTTGGACATCGTCTCCCGGCTGGTCGGCGACGCCCCGTCGGTCCTCGTCTTCGAGGACCTCCACTGGGCCGATTCCGAGAGCGCCGCTCTGTTCGAGCGCCTCGCCGACCGGCCCGGCGCCCATGTGCTCATCGGGACCTATCGTCCGGGCGAGGTCACCAGCCGTCATCCCGTGTCAGCGCTGCTGGAGCGGATGGAACGCCGGCATGCCGTGACGCACCTGCGACTGGAGCGGCTGACCACCGCGGAGACCGCGGCCATGCTGGCCATCGCGGGCGGGCGGCCCGTGTCCTATCGAACCGCCGTCACCTTGCACAACCGCACCGGCGGCAATCCCTTCTTCCTGGAGGAGTTGCTGCGGGCATACGCGGGGCAGGATCTCGAAGCGGTCAGCGAGCAGCCCCTGCCGTGGAGCCTCGCCGAGGTGCTCCGTCGTCAGGCGACCGGGCTCGACCCGGCGGGGCAGCGCATCCTCGAGGCGGCCGCCCTGCTCGGTCACCGCATCCCGTTCGACCTGCTCGCGGCGGTCACCAAAGCCGGTGAGGACGACCTCATCGACGTCCTACGGGAACTCGTCCAGCGCGGCGTGCTGGTGGAGTCGGGCGAGGACGAGTTCACCTTCCGGCACGCGTTGCTGCGCGAGGCGATCACCGGTCAGATGCTCGGCCGCCAACGCCGCCGCCTCCATGAGGCCGCCCTGGAGGCGTTGCTCTCGGCGGACGAGGTCGACCCGGCGCTGGTGGCGCACCACGCCGCAGCCGCGGGACGCTACGACGACATGGTCGCCGCCGCCCGGCGGGGAGCCGCTCTCTACCTGTCCATCGGATCGGCGTACCAGGCGTTGCAGCTGGCCGAGATGGGCCTGGAGGAGGAGGGCGACGACCTCGAACTGCTCAGCGCGGCCGCCCGGGCCGCCTGGCTGGCCGGGCTGCTCGACGACGCCGCGGAGTACGCGCGGAAGTGGCGCGATCTGGCCACCACCTCGACCGATCGCGCCGACGCGCTCTACCTGCTGATCCGGCTGGCCTGGGAGTCCGACGACACCGCCGGCATGGAGTCGTGGACGACGGAGATCCAGGAACTCCTCGCGACCCTGCCGCCGGGAGCCGACCAGGCGCGGGCGATGACCGCCGTCGCCCAGTCGGCGATGCTGCGCGACCGGGTCGAGGAGGCGCTGCTTTGGTCCGACCGGGCGCTCGCCCTGGCGGCCGAGTTCGACCTGCCCGCCGTACGCCTGGCCGCCCTGGTCGAGAAGGGTTCGACGCTCGCCGAGCAGCCCGCGACGGCCGAAGAGGGGCGCGCCATCCTGGCCGGGCTGATCGACGAGGCGGAGAAGCTGGGGGAGTGGGTGCTGTCCGCCCGCGCCCTCTACAACCTTGTGCAGATGCCGCCTTCGGAGTCCCTCGCCGACCAGGCCGAAGTGCTCGAACGCATGCGCGTCGACGCCGAGCGGGCCGGGTTCGAGTCGCTCGCCGTGGCGGCGTACTTCCAGGGGCGGGCGCGCATCGCGATGCGGGAGGGCGACCTCGCCGCCGGGATCGCCGCCCTCGACGAGGGACGTACGCGGGACCGGGGCTACGCGCTGCGGGGCCGGCGTGCCGACTACCACTCCGTCTTCCTCGCCGGGCTCAGCCTCGAAGCCGGTGAACTCCGCCGGGTCACGGCGATCCTGGCCGAGCTGCGCTCCCAGCCCGGGTTGTCGCCGCTGGTCCTGCCCGGGCTGGAGTTCCACCTCGCCTGCCGCTCCGGTGACGACCGGGCGATCGACCTGCTCGACGTCGTCCTGGCGGCGTTGGCACAGCAGCCCTGGCGTAGCGGCGAACAAGCGCACGATCTGATCACCGCCGCCCTGTACGCAGGGCTGCCCCGCGATCGCGTACGCCACCTCGGCGACGTGATGCTCGACGGGCAACTCTGGGACGACTGGCGAGAACTCGTGACGGCGCAACTGGCCGAACTCGCCGGCGACGACGACCGCGCGTTGCGCGGCTACCGGGCGGTGTTCGACTCGGCGATCCTGCCGCCGAGCGTACGCGGAACGGCGCACACGCTCGCCGCCCGCCGGCTGCTCGCCGCCGGGCAGACCGCCGCCGCGACGAAACTCGCCGACAAGGCGGCCGACCTGCTGAGTCGCTGGGGTGGCTGGCGCGTCGCCCAGCTCGACCAGGTCCGGGCGCAGCTCGGCCTGGCCCCGGCGCAGAGCCGAGCGGCCGCCAACGGCGTGGTGCCGCTGACGCCCCGCGAAAGGGAAGTGGCCCTCCTCGTCGCCGAAGGGCTGACCAACGCCGAGCTGGCCCGGCGGCTCTACATCTCGCCGAAGACCGCGGCTGTGCACGTTTCGAGCATCCTGCACAAGCTCGGCGTCGCCTCGCGGACCGAGGTCGCGGGCGCGCTCACCCGCTGACGCGCGTGATCATTGCGCCAGCCATGCTGCTTCCGGCGGCGAAATGCCCGAGTAACCAGCATGGCTGACGCGATGATCACGCTATTCGGTGCGGATGATGGTGTAGGCCTCCGCCAGCCGCCCCTCCGCCAGCCCGGCGGCCTCCGCCGTCGTCCCCATCCAGCCGCGCAGCATGCCTTCGAGGTCTTCCATGTGCCGGGTCTGCGAGGCGTGTGCGTGGAGGGCGGCGAGTTTGCGGTCGAAGTAGTCGGTGGCGTCGATGGCGTGGTCAGGGTTGGGGCCGCCCGAGTACCACACCTCCCGGACGGTCCACGGTTCCAGCCCGGCCGCCATCAGTTCGGGCAGCGCGAACTCGTTGCGGGCGTCCGGGTAGACCGCACAGGTCGTGGCCTCGCCCACGGCCAGGTGGTCCGGGTGACTCGGGCCCGAGATCCGCTCCCACCGGCGCAGCGGCGAGCTGGTGAGGATGCGGTCCGGGCGGTGGCGGCGGATGGCCGCGACGAGGTCGCGCCGCAGCTCCAGGGACGGCGTGAGCCTGCCGTCGAAGTAGCCTTCCAGGAACTCGACCTGGGTGACGCCGATCGCCGCGGCCGCGGCCCGCTGCTCGGCCTCGCGGAGGCCGGGCATCTCACCGCGGGGCGTGTCGTCGAAGCCGCCGGCGTCACCCCGGGTCACCAGCACGTACGCGACCTCGAGGCCCTCGTCGACCCAGCGTGCCACGGTGGCGGCGCTGCCGAAGTCGACGTCGTCGGGGTGGGCGAACACGCAGAGGACCTTTTTGACGTCCTCGATCGGCGGTGCGGACGGTGGAAAGCTCATGCCTGCCAGCATATTCCGCGCGATCATGAGCGCAGGCGGCTGTACGCGATCGCGGTCGACACCGCCAGGATCAGACAGCAGCCCAGGGCCACCAGCTGACTCGTGGCGAACAGGAGCGAGCCGAGAAGCGAGGCGCCGAGCGCCAGGCCCAGTTGCATCGCCGTCGACAGCACGCCCCCGGCCAGCCCCGCGCGATCTGCGGGCAGCCCCGACAGCACGAAGCCGATCGCCGGCGACAGCACCATCGCCCAGCCGACTCCGACGACCACCAGCGGCACCGCCGCCTCGATGACGGTCAGGTGGTCGGTGTACTTGATCACGGCGGCGAACGCCACGATCCCGAGGCCGAAGATCAGCGCACCGCCGATCAGGACCCGGACGCCGTACCGGCTGACCCAGCGGCCGACGCGCAGCGAGACGTAGAGGAACGTGATCGCGCACGGCCCCATCGCCAGCCCGGCGGCCATCGGCCCGAATCCGTGGCCCATCTGCAGGGTCACGGCGACGGTGAACAGGAAGCCGCCGATGAGCGTGGCGAACAGCAGGATCGCGAGCAGCGCGCGCCGGGCCAGGCGCAGGCTCAGCAGGCTCGGCGGCAACAGCGGGTTGCCGCCGCGCCGTTCCTGCCGGGCCTGGGTCCAGAAGAACGCCACCGCGGCCGGCACGACCGCGGCCAGGCTCAGCCACGTCCACAATGGCCATCCCTCGGTACGCCCAAGGGTGACCGGGAGTAGGAGAAGTGCGATGGTGGCGGCCAGCAGAAGCGCGCCCCACACGTCGATGCCGGTCGCGCGGGGAGCCCGGGACTCGGGGACGAACCGCCGGCCGAGCACGACGGCGGCGATGCCGACGGGCACGTTGATCAGGAAGAGCGGCCGCCAGCCGAGTCCGGCGACGTCCCAGGCGAGCAGCGCGCCGCCGAGGATCTGGCCGACCGCGCCGGCCAGCCCGGCCATCGACCCGAACAGGCCGAGCGCCTTCTGCCGGTCGGCGCCCTCGAAACCGGCCTGGATCGAGGCCAGTACCTGCGGGAAGAGCAGAGCGGCGCCCAGTCCTTGGAGAATTCGGAAGGCGATCAGCGCACCGGCGGTCGGGGCCAGCCCGCAGGCGGCCGAGGCAATGGTGAACGCGCTCATGCCGATGAGCAGCATCCGCTTGCGGCCGAAGCGGTCGCCGAGGCGACCCCCGGCCACCAGCGTGCAGGCGTACGCGACGCCGTAGCCGGACACGGTCAGCTCCAGTGCTGCCGGACCGGCGTTGAGCGTACGCCCGATGGTCGGGAGGGCGACGTTGACGATGAAGGCGTCGAGGATGGGCAGGAACGCGCCGAGCAACAAGATCGGCAGTGCCCGCCACGGCGCCGTCGGCCGGGTGACGGCGGTGGCGGCGGGAAGCGTCGCAGTGGTCATACGATCACCCTGGTACGCGCTCAAGCCTGGTACCTAGAGCCCGGTGATACTGGTACCGCGGCTGCTAGGCTATCCGGGTGAACCAGGGTCGGGAAGAGCAGCGCAGACAAGCCCTAGGTGAGTTCATTCGATCCCGTCGAGAGCGCACCACCCCGGAAATGGTGGGGCTTCCTGACGGCCTGCGGCGGCGTACGCCCGGCCTGCGCCGGGAGGAGGTCGCGATGCTCTCGGGCATCGGTGTGACCTGGTACACCTGGCTGGAGCAGGGCCGGCCGATCAACGTGTCGACGCAGGTGCTCGGCGCGGTGGCCCGGGTGCTGCGGATGGACGACGCCGAGCGCCAGCACCTGTTCACCCTGGCCGAGCTGAACGAGCCGCACCCCGCCACGCGGGAGCCGAAGGTCGGCCGGGCCGTGGAGCTGATGCTGAGCCAGGTCGATCCCTATCCGGCGGTCGTCGTCGGGCCGCGCTGGGAGATTCTGGCCTCGAACCATTCCTACATGGCGATGTTCGGTGACTACCGGAGCCTGCCCGACGAGTACCAGAACTCTCTGCTGCTCTTCTTCGCCAACCCGCGTATGCGCACGATCATCGGCGGCTGGGCGGAGACCGCGCCGCGGCTGGTCGCGAAGATGCGCGTGGCGATGGCGGCCGACGTCGCCGACCCGGGCTGGCAGCGGCTCGTGAAACTGGTCGAGGCGCATTCGCCGGAGTTCGCCGAGATCTGGCGGCGGCAGGAGGTCGCCAGCCTCGACGGCGTCCTCAAAACTCTGCGCCACGACGAGGCGGGCACCATCCGCGCCGAAGTCGTCCACTCCTACCTAGGCGACCAGCGAAAGGTGCGGTTCAGCGTCTACACGCCGATGGACGACGACGCTCAACGGGCGATGGAGAAACTGGCGTCGGTGACGCCGGAGGAGATCGTGCTGCCGAAGTTCCAGGAACTCGCCCTGGTCTAGCCGCGCCGTGTAGAAATCTCGCGTTCCGGGTACTCCATCGTCGACATCGAAGGAGGAACCCGATGCTTATCGCTGGTGTGGTGTTGCTTCTCCTGGGGTGGCTGCTGCACGTCGGCATCCTGCAGACGCTCGGCATCATCCTGCTGGTGGTCGGAGCTGTCCTCTACCTGCTCGGTGCGGTCGGCCGCCCCGTGGCCGGCCGCCGGCACTACTGGTAGTGCGGCCCGTCTCCCTGTGAGCGGGCGGCGTTCCCTCGCGGGACGCCGCCCGCTTTTTCAGCGTGTCAGCAAGGCGAGGCCGGTCTCGGGGTCGTAGAAGCGCAACGACGCGGGGTCGAAACGCAGCCAGATCTGCTGCTCCGGCGACGTCTGGAAGGTGGGCGGCGCGGACACCTTGAGGCGGTGCCCGTCGAGCAGCACGGTGAGCAGCATCGAAGCCCCGGTCGGTTCGACGACCTCGACCGTCGCCGGCACCGTGTCGTCGGCGCGCTCGGCGTCGACGGCGACCTTCTCCGCGCGTACGCCGATCAGGACGTCGGGGGCGTGGCCGAGGGCGGGGCCGGGGAGGAAGTTCATCGGCGGTGAGCCGAGGAATCCGCCGACGAATTGGTCGGCGGGCGCGTCGTAGACCTCCAGCGGTGGGCCCAGCTGGGCGATCCGGCCGTCGCGCATCACTGCCACCCGGTCGCCGAGCGACATCGCCTCCGCCTGGTCGTGCGTGACGTAAAGCGTGGTGGTGCCGATCTCGCGGACGATCTTCTTGAGTTCGGCTCGGAACTGGAGGCGCAACAACGCGTCCAAGTTGGACAGAGGTTCGTCCATCAGCAGGACGCCCGAGTCGACCACGACCGCGCGGGCCACCGCCACCCGCTGCCGCTGCCCGCCGGACAGCTGAGCCGGGAACCGGTCGAGCACCTCGGTCAGCTGCAGCAACTCGGCCGCCTGGTCGACCCGGCGACGGATCTCGGCCGGGTCCACCTTGCGCATGGCCAGCCCGAAGCCGATGTTGTCGCGTACCTTCAAGTGCGGGAAGATCGCGTACGACTGGAAGACCATGGATATTCCCCGGTGGCGGGCGGCCACTCCGGTGACATCCCGATCTCCGATGTGGATGGTGCCCGCGTCGGGTGTCTCCAGTCCGGCGACCATCCGCAGCAGAGTGGTCTTCCCGCACCCGCTCGGCCCGACGAGCACCAGGAACTCGCCGTCGGCGACCTCTAGGGAGACGTCGTCGGTGGCCCGTCGGGCCTGGCCCGGATAGGTCTTCACGAGATCGCTGATCGTGATCTTCATCGCAGCGTGGTCCCCCACATGTTGAGCAGGTAGCGGCGCATCACGGCGACGAAGAGGATCGCCGGCAGGACGAGGGCCAGGCCACCGGCGAAGCGGTACGCCAGCGGCGAGTCCGACAGCGTGGTCAGCACGTGCGCGGGCAGCGTCCGTTGGTTGAGCGTCAGGATCGTCGCGCCCAGGACCTCGTTCCAGGACAGGACGAAGGTGAACATGGCGACCGCCGCGATGCCGGGCAGCGCCTGCGGCAGCACCACCCGGGCGAAGGCCCGCAGCGGTGACGCCCCGAAGACCTGGGCCGCCTCCTCGTGCTCCCGGGGCACCCCGACGAAGACGGCCGACGTGATGAGCACCGTCGTGGGCAGGGCGAGGGCCGTGTGCAGCAGGGTCACGGCGTACGTCGTGTCGTAGAGGCCGGTCTGGAGGAAGATCCGGGCCAGGGGCACCGACAGGACGACGATCGGCAGCGCCCGGGTCAGCAGCAGGAACAGCTGATAGGGGTCACGTCCCCGGAAGGCGTAGCGGGCCAGGGCGTACCCGGCGGGGACGCCGATCAGCAGCGCGAGCACGACCGTGCTCAGCCCGACCATGAGGGAGTTGAGGTAGCCGCCGACGACGCCGGTCGAGCCGAGGAACGTCGTGATGGTCTCGGCCGACACCTCGGTCGGCAGCAGTGGCAGCGGGAACCGGTCGAGCGACTCGCGGCTGGCGAAGGCGGCCAGTGCGATCAGATACAGCGGGATGCCGAAGAACGCGGTGACCGCGAGACAAGCGAGCTGAACTCCCCACGTACGCTTCACGGCTGCCCACCCGGCTCTCGGAGCGCCCGCAGATAGCCGAACGCCGCCAGCATCGACAGCGCGAGGATGACGAGCGCGATCGCGGTCGCCACGTTCGGATTCTGGAGCACGCTGTACCACTGATACGTCTCGCCCACGAGCAGCGGCAGGTTGCGCCCGGTCAGCGCCTGCGCTACGGCGAAGGTCTCCAGCGCCAGGATCGTCCGCAGGATCAACGCCACCTGGAGACTCGGCCGCAACTGGGGCAGGATCACCTTGCGCAGCCGCTGCCAATAGCTCGCCCCGAAGACCGCCGCCGCCTCGTCGTAGTCCCGCGGAATCCCCTGCATCCCGGCCACCACGATGACGAAGACGAGTGAGGTCGACCGCCACAGCTCGGCCACCACCACCGCCAGGAACATCGTGACCGGATGCTGGTAACTGAGCCAGGCGTACCCCTCGATCTGAAGATGGGCCAGCGCGGAGTTGAGGTAGCCCCGATCTGTGAACACCGCGAGCCAGACGAGGCCCGCGGCCAGATCGCTGATCGCGAGCGGGATGACCCAGATGTAGAAGTAGACGCCCGCGAACCGCGGGCGGGCGCGGAGCAGCAGCGCCATCCCGATCGCGAGCGCGAACTGCAGCGGGATGAGCACCACGATGAGCAGCGCCGTGTTGCGTGCGGCGGGCCAGAAGTACGCGTCGTCCAGCATGCGGCGCACATTGGCCAGCGTGAAGCCGTCCGGGCCGGTCAGCGCCTGGCCGATGCCCGCGACCAGCGGCCAGGCGAACAGCGCCGTGAGGAAGATCAGCGAGGGCGCGATGAGCAGGAGCGGCCCACGCGGCCTTACGCCGCCCGGCACGGCGACCCGGTGGGATCCGGCTTCCAGCAGTTCACCTTCAGCTCGTCGAGGATCCCGTTGAGTTTGGTCGCCTGCGCGTCCAGGGTCGCCTTCACCGGCTTGCCGTCGAGGCAGATCGCCTTGAACGTGTCCTTGAAAATCTGACTGACCTCGCCGTCCTTGGCGCCGAGCCCGACCGGCGGCAGCGACACGATCGCACCCGTGGCGGACTGCTGCGCGGCGACCGCCTTGGCCTCCAGCCCGATCGCGGCCGGCAGGTCACCCGGCAGATCGGCCTTCACCACGGGGAAGAACGCGTTCTGCCGCAACACCTCGGTCTGGACCGGCGGCGTGGTCAGCGTGCGGATGACCTCTTTGGCCTTGTCGGCGTCGGGCGCACCCTTCGGGATGCCCAACCCGGCGATGACCAGCATGTAGCCCAGCCCCTTCGGGCCGCTCGGCGCGGGCACCATGAGCCACTCGTCCGGCTTGTCCTTCGGCGCGCTGGCGAGCCGGGCGACGTGGTCGAAGCCGACGAGCACCTCGCCGCGCTGCAACGGTTCCTGGACGAAGTCGTAGTTGGTCGACGCGGGCGCGGTCTGCCCCCAGAGCTCCTTCATGTACTCCCACGCCGTCACCGCCTCGGGGCTGCGGAACGTGGTGATCTGCCCACCGGTGAAGCTCGGCAGCAGGAAGCCCTGGAAGAACCGGTGGTAAAGCCCCTTCGGCCCGGCGCCCAGGCCGAACACCGGCTTGCCGCCGTTACCGGCCTTCGCCGCCGTCATCCAGCTCAGGAACTGGTCGTAGGTCAGCTTCTGCACGTCCGCCCCGGCGGGCAGCCACTGCAAGGCCTTCTTGTTCACGGCGAGCATGTACGTGGCCTGCATCCAGGGGATGTATTTCGCGGTGGTCCCGCCGAGCTTGCCCAGCTCGATCAGGTCCGCGGCGAACCCCCGGTCCGCGAGGGAACCGGCCAGATCGTCCAGGTCCATCAGCTTGTCGCCGAGCGGCGCCAGGTCACCGTGCAGCCCGCCGACCAGGTTCACCTGCACCTTTCCGGCTTCCACCTGGGTACGCAGAGTGGTGGCGAAGGTGGAGTTGTCGACGGGGTTGTAGCCCACCTTGGCGCTGGTCACCTTGTCGGCGAGGATCTTCTCGAACCGCTGGCGCTCCTCGACCGGGGTGAACTGGGTCGAGAGGAAGTTCACCGAACCCGCGCCGCCGGCGCCGCTTGTGGACACTCCTCCGCACGCCGCCAGCACTGGTGCGGCCAACGCGGCTTGGAGCAGCGTACGGCGGGTGGCTCTGGCCTCGTTGCTCATGGCACTCCCTAGGTCGTCCCGGCGGTCGCCGGTACCCTCATGGGGGTTTTGTCAAACGGGCTGACGCAAGTGTCCAAATCGTTCACATAGCTGTCAAGAGGTGAACACATGTCGGTGGGCGGACCCGGTCACCTCCTCGCCCTGATCCGTACGCGTCCACACTGGACGAGGCGAGAACTGCTCGACGCCACCGGGATGTCGCGGCCGACACTGCTGGAGCGGCTGGCTCCCCTCTTCGCGGCCGGGCTCGTCCACGAAGCCGGGCCGACCCGGTCCGAAGGCGGCCGCCCGGCCCAACTCATCCGGTTCGACGACCGGTCGATGGTCGTGCTGACCTTCGACGTCGGGCATACCCGGGCTCGGGTCTGCTACAGCGGCGTACACGGGCGGCCGTTGCGGTCCGCCTCGCTCGCGCTGGACCTCGCCGCGCGCTCGCCTGCTTCAGCGGTGTCAGTACTGACGAAGACGGCCGCCGACCTCGGCCTCAGGAAAGGGGAGCGGCTGATCGGAGTCGGGGTCGGGCTGCCCGCGCCGATCTCGCCCCTGACCGGACTGCCGTCGCCGTCGACGGTGCTGCCCTCGTTTCCCGCTGCGCGGATGCGAGGGCTCTGGGATGTCCCCGTCGTGTTCGAGAACGACGCGCGGGCCTTCGCGCTCGGCTCGGCGCTCTCTCTCGCGTCTGGGTCGGAGGTCTCCCTCGCGTCTGGGTCGGAGGTCTCCCTCGCGTCTGGGTCGGAGGTCTCCCTCGCCTCCAGGTCGGAGCTCTCCCTCGCCTCCGGGTCCGGGGGCGTGGCGCTGGGCTCCGAGGGCGTGGTGCTCGGCGTGAAGTGGTCCAGCGGGATCGGTGCGGGCGTCGTCGTCGACGGCCGATGCCTCACCGGCGCCGACGGGGCGGCCGGGGACATCGGGCACATCCGGGTCGACCCGTCCGGTCCGCTGTGCCGCTGCGGGCGGCGCGGCTGCCTCGCCGCCTTCGCCGCCGGGTACGCCCTCCAAGGCGCCTCGCCCGTCGTCGCCGCGCGCCGGGTCGGTGAAGTGCTCGCTTCGCTGATCGCTCTGGTGAACCCGCGTACGCTCGTGCTGGGCGGCTCGATCGGCGCGCAGCCCGCCGTTGTGTCGACAGTGGATGAAGTCGTCCGGGCGGTGGCGATGCCGCACAGCGTAGGGGAGCTACGGGTAGTGGCTTCGCCGCCGGAGACGGAAGCAGGGACGGCCGGACTCGTCGAACTGGTCGTACGCCGGGTGCTGTCACCGGACGCCGTCGACGCCCTCGCCTTATGATCGCGGGCTTGCGGGGTCGCTCGGTCGCTCGGTCGCGCGGTCGCGGGGTCGCTCGGTCGCGGGGTCGTCGCATGATCATGGTCAATTCCACGTCGCTATAGCGACATGAAAGTTCCCCTGATCATGGGCCTCGCCGACCAACAGCGGATTACGCGGCGCCGGCGTGGATGCGCAGCACCTCGTCGATCGTGTCCGCTTCGTCGGCTCGCTTGTCGTCCCGATAGCGCAGCACCCGGGCGAACCGCAGCGCCACCCCACCCGGATAGCGAGGACTCGTCTGCACTCCGTCGAAGGCCACCTCGACGACCTGCTCCGGGCGTACGGTGACGACCCAGTCGCCGCGGTCGACGGCCAGCTCGAGGAACCGCTGCGTCTGCCAGCGCAACATCTCGTCGGTGAGCCCCTTGAACGTCTTGCCCAGCATCACGAAGCCCCCCGTACGCGGATCCCGCGCGCCGAGATGCAGATTGGACAGCAGTCCGGACCGACGCCCGTGGCCCCACTCGACGGCCAGCACGACGAGATCGAGGGTGTGCCGGGGCTTCACCTTGACCCACGCACCGCCCCGCCGGCCGACGTCGTATGCCGCGTCGACGGCCTTGACGACCAGCCCTTCGTTGCCCTCGCGAACAGCGCGTGCGAAGTATGCTTCCGCGTCGGCCGTCGAGGTGACCACCTGCCGGTCGATCAGCAGCTCCTCCGGCAGCAGGGAAGCGAGCGCCGCCCAGCGCCGGTGCCCTGGCTCGTCGAGGTAGTCGTGGCCGTCGGCGTGCAGCAGGTCGAAGAACTTCGCGACCAATCCGCCGGGCGCGCCCGAGCGGGTCGCGGCCAGCGACGCCGTGATCTGGAACGGGTGCGCCCGCCCCTGCTCGTCCAAGGCCAGCGCCTCGCCGTCGAGCACCAGCTCGCGAGCGGGCAGCGAGCGGACGGCGGCCACGATCTCCGGCAGCCGGGCGGTCAGGTCGTCGAGACTGCGGCTGAAGACGGCCACCTCGTCGCCCGACTTGTGCACCTGGATGCGTACGCCGTCGAGCTTGACGTCGGCCATCGCGGGGACGCCGGTGACGGTCAGCGCCTCGTCGACCCCGGCCGCCGACTGAGCCAGCATCGGGGCGAGCGGACGGCCGACGGACAGGGTGAACTCGCCGAGCGCGGCGGCACCGCCTTGCAACGCGGTCGCGGCGACGATCGCGAGATCCCCGCTGAGGAGCAGCGCACGGCGTACCGCCGCGGCCGGAACATCCGCGGCCTGCGCGATGGCGTCGGCCAGGATCCCCGCGAGCGCCCCCTGCCGGACCTCGCCGGTGAAGAGCCCGCGCAGCAGCTTCTGCTCGGGGGCGGTCGCCGCCCCGAACAAGGCCTGAACCTCGTCCTTACGCCGCGCCTGCGAACCCGCGCCGCTGATCCCGGCGAGCCGGTCGACGGTGGCCGCCACCTGCCCGACCGTCAGCGTCGCGACCTCGGCCGGTGGTGGCAGCTTCTGCAGCGAAGCCCACCCCACCCCGGTCGTACGCTGCCGCAGCTCACCGGCGAGGAACGCGGCGCCGGGCGCGGCCTCCTCCGGAGCGAACCCGCGCAGCGTCTTCGCCAGCAGCTCGATCTTGGCCTTGCGGGCGGACGTCGCCGCCACCGCCTCCGACGTCGCGGCCACCTCTGCGAACAGCACGTCCCCATGGTGTCACCGGCGTACGACACCCGCCCCCGAATCGCCCGTACGCCCGCTCGCGCCCCCGGGCTCGCGCCCGCCCGCTCGCGCCCGCCCGCTCGCGCCCGCCCGCCCGCTCGCGCCCGCCCGCCCGCTCGCGCCCGCCCGCTCGCGCCCGCCCGCTCGCGCCCGCCCGCCCGCGCCCGGGCTTGCGCAAGTTCCGGGATAACGCGGTCTCGCGGCGACGGGAAGGGGACGTTATCCCGGATAACGCGCAAGCGCCCGTCCTGCGCGCTCAGCCCGCAGCGAGGGAAGAGATGAGCGAGCGTTCCCGCTCAGCGCTCAGCCCTGCGCGCCGATCCCGGTCGAGCCCCAGCGACCGTTCCCACTCCAGCACATCGGAGAGGAACGAGGCGCGCGACCGGTGCGTCAGCCCGGCGGCGATCGCGGCCGCCCCCGTACGCCGGGACCATCCCGCGTAGTCGGGGTTGACGAGCCACATCGCCAGCGACTCGGGTCCCATGTATTCGCCGACTTCTTGCGCCAGCAGCCAGTCGGCCGGTGCCGGCACGACCGGTCCGGTGTGCCCGCCGACCTGCCGGCACAGCTCGATCCACTCCGCGAACGGGACGATCGGGCCGACCGTGTCGAACACGCCCGTCGTCCGCGAAGCCACGTTGTCCAGCAAGAACGCGGCGAGGTCGCGTACGTCGACGACCTGGGTCGCCACCTCGGGGGTGCCCGGCACCAGCAGCGGCTCCTCGGGGGCGCGAGCCGCCCGTGCGACCCAGTAGCCCGCTCGATCGCTGCGGTCGCCGGGGCCGCCGATCAATCCGGCCCGCGCGATGACCAGCCGATCGCCGAGCGCTTCCTGCGACGCCTGCTCACAGGCGACCTTCGCCTCGCCGTAGAGTTCCTGCTCCACGACGTCCGACTCGGTGGCTTCCCGCAACGGGAACGACTCGTCGGCGCCGGGCGTACCGAAGGACGCGTAGGCGTTGCCGGACGAGACATAGGTCCAGTGCTTCGCCTTGCCGGCCAACGCCGCCAGCGCGCCGCGTACCATTCCGGGCTGCCACGACACCTCCAGCACCGCGTCCCACTCGCGGTCGGCAACGGCGTCGTACGCTCCCGGTTCGCTCCGGTCCGCCACGACCAGCGTCGAACCTTCGGCCACCGCGCCACTCTCGCCGCGCGCCAGGCACGTCACGCGATGCCCGCGGGCCACCGCCTGGCGCGCGTACTCCCGGCCGAGGAAGGCCGTGCCGCCCAGAACAAGGATCTCCATGCGGCCCACTCAACACCCCACCACCTGGTACGCCCAAGGCAGTTCGCCGACAGCGCAAGATCGGCCGGCCGATACCATTTGCTGTCATGAGCCAGCCGTTGCCGTATCGGGTGTTGACCGGACCTGACGACTCCGCGTTCTGCGAGCGGGTGAGCGCGGCCCTGGCCGACGGCTACCGGCTGCACGGTTCGCCGGCGCTGACGTTCGACGGGGACCGGGTCGTCGTCGCCCAGGCGATCACCTTTCCGCGTGACCGGGCCGTCGTCGTGGACTACGACGACCGGTGGCCGGCTCGGGCTCGGACGCTGATCGGCGAACTGGCCGGAAGCCTTGGCCCGCAAGCGTTGCGGATCGAGCACATCGGCAGCACCGCCATCCCGGGGATGGCCGCGAAGGACCTCCTGGACCTGCAGGTCAGCGTCGACGACCTCGACTCCGTCGCCGAGGCGTTCCATGGGCCGCTGGCCATGCTCGGTTTCGAGCGGACGTCGTTCAATCAGGACCACGTGCCGGCCGGGAGCGCCGACGATCCGGCTCGGTGGGCGAAGCGCTTCTGGCGACGACGGGAGCATCCGGCGGGCGACGTGAATCTCCACGTACGCGTCGCGGGCTCGCCGAATGAACGCCTCGCGTTGTTGTTCCGGGACTGGTTCCGGGCGCACCCGTCCGCAGTCCCGGCGTACGCCCAGTTCAAGCGAGTGCTCGCGGAGAGCGTCCCGGATCGGATCGCGTACACGGATGTGAAGGACCCGGTGGTCGACCTGGTGATCGGCGTGGCCGAGCAGTGGGCCGCCGAGACCGGCTGGCTGCCTTAGGCCTTGCGCCTAGGCGGCCCAGCCGCAGAGGTCGAGCAGTTCGGGCAGGTCGTCCACCGAGTGATCCGGGATGTGCTCGTCCGGGTCGGCCCGATGCTGTGCGGCCTCCGGGTGCGCGGCGTTCGTGACCAGGACCGGCCGCATCCCGGCGTCGTACGCGCCCCGGAGTTCGCGGCCGCCGCCGTCGCCGACGTACCAGCAGTCGGCGGGCGTCACGCCTAGGCGGGAGGCAGCCGCGGCGTACAGCGCCGACGCCGGTTTGCGGACTTGTTCGCGCCAGCTGAACACGGGCGCGTCGATCAGCGGCGCGAAGGGGTTGTTCGGCCAGTCCTCGACGAGTTCGCTGCTGCAGTCGCTCATCAGCGCGAGCCGGAATCCTCGCTCCCGCAACGCGGTCAGCGTCTTCACCGCGTCCGGGCGGGGGCGATGCGTCTGCCGAGCGCCGTCCAGCTGCGCCTGGAGTGCCGCAGTGAGCACCTCGTCGGAGGGCTCGATCCCGCAGTGGCGCGCCATGGCGAGCAGGGTGGCCCGAGTGTCTCCGTACGCGCCGACGATCCGTTCGCGGAAGCTGTCGACCATCGCGGCCCAGAAGACGCCGCCGTCGATCCCCAGCACTTCACCGGTACGCGAGTACAGCTCGCGGCGCTCGCTCTCGCCGGCCGGGTTCGACAGGGTTCCGTAGTAGTCGAAGACGATCGCGCGCATGCGCCATGGTCGCACGCCCCAAGATCACCACTGGATCAGGGATCGCGGTCGAATTATCGGCCAAGATTCGACCGGGAACCCTGATCCAGCGCACGGCGGCGAGTTCAGCGCGCGACTGGCGGCGAGTCCAGCGCGCGACTGGCGGCGAGTCCAGCGGACGATTGGCGGCGAGCCGCAGGTGGACGAACGGACGTCTTGACACCGGCGGACCAGCGCGCCTACGTTAATTCAGCGACGAAACATAGTCTCGGAAGGAAGTGCTCGAATGGTCTCGGCGACCTCCGGCCCCCGGCTGCGGGACGTCAACCGGACGGCGATCCTGGCGCTGGTCGGGCGGCACGGGCCGATCTCCCGGGCGGACATCGCCCGGCGGCTGGGGCTCAGCCCGCCCACGGTGACGGCCGTGACCCGGTCGTTCATCGAGGCGGGGGTGCTGCACAAGGTCGACGACGACGCCTCGCGGGGCGGCCGGCCGGGCGAGCTGCTGGCGGTGGCCGGGTCAGCGGCGTCGGCGATCGGCGTCAAGGTCGCGGCCGGGCAGGTCACCGGCGTGCACGCGGATCTGGACGGGACGGTGCTCGACGCCTTCTCCGCTCCGGTCGACGCGCTCAAGGCGAATCCGTTCGACGCCCTCGCCGAGCTGCTCGCGCCGCGCATCGCCGCGGTGGCCGGCCCGACCTTGCTCGGCGTCGGAGTGGGCATCCCGGGATTCGTCGACATCGGCACCGGGCTGGTGCAGGCGCAGCTGCTCGGCTGGAAGCGGATGCCGTTGGCCGACTACCTGTCTCAGCTGGTCGGCGTACCGGTGTTGGTGGACAACGACGTCAACACCCTCGCCGCCTATGAGCACCTCTACGGCTTGGGCCGTCCCTATGAGGACTTCCTCACGGTCACCCTGGGCCGCGGTGTCGGCGCGGCCGTGTTCTCCGGCGGTGACCTTCGCCGGGGTGGGCACGGTGCGGCGGGAGAGCTGGGCCACCTGCCGGTCGATCCCGAGCACGGGCTGCCCTGTCATTGCGGGCGACGTGGTTGCCTGGAGACCTACCTCTCCGACGACGCCCTGGTTCGCCAGGCCGACGACGCGAGGATCACGACGGCGGACGATCTGCGGACCGCCGCCGACCAGGGGGACGCGAAGGCCAAGCAGATCTACGCGGAGGCCGGCCGACGGCTCGGTCTCGCCGTCGCGGGCCTCTCGGTCGTCCTCGACCCGCAGGCGATCCTGGTCAGCGGCGAGGGCAGCCGGGCCTGGCCGCACCTGGCCGCCGGATTCGAGCCCGCCTTCACCGACGGCGTGTTCCCCGGGTTCGCCGACCGGATCTCGGTGCACGTCGATCCCTGGGATGACACCAAGTGGGCCCTGGGCGCGGCCGCTCTCGTTTTGCGTACCCCTTTCACCTTCAACGCGGACCCGCAGGCCGACGCGGTCCGGTCGCGGCTCGCGGCCTTCTCGGTGGAGGCGACGGCGTGAGCGCGCGACGGCGATGGCGAAACGCGGGCGTCGCCGCGATCTTCTTGGCGCCGAGCCTGGTGACCCTGCTGGCGTTCTGGATCGGGCCGATGATCGGCACGGTCTGGGTGAGCCTGCAGGACTGGAACCTGATCGGCGTGCCGAGCTTCGTCGGCCTGGACAACTATGCCGAGCTGGCCAAGGATGCCGACTTCCACGCCGCGCTGCTGCACACGCTGCTCTACCTCGCCGGCTATCTGCCGCTCGTCCTGATCCTGGGGTTGGCGGTGGCGTTGCTGCTCAACGCCAAGCTGCCCGCGATGACGCTGTACCGCGCGATGTTCTTCCTGCCCGTGGTGAGCAGCTGGGTAGCGGTCTCGCTGCTCTGGAAATGGCTGCTCAACCCGGCGGGCGGGCTGGTCGACCAGGCGCTCGGGCTGATCGGCGTGGACGGGCCGGGCTGGTGGACCGATCCCACCTGGGCCATGCCGTCGGTCATTCTGGCCTCGGTGTGGAAGGACGTCGGGTTCGTCTCGGTCATCCTGCTCGCCGGCCTCCAGGCCATTCCGAAGGACCTGTTGGAGGCGGCCGACCTCGACGGGGCGTCCGCGTGGCGTCGGCTGCGCAGCATCACACTGCCGCTGCTCAGCCCGTCGCTGTTCTTCGTGACGGTGATCAGCCTGATCAACGGGTTCCAGGTCTTCGACCAGGTCTGGGTGATGACCGGCGGCGGCCCCGGTGGCGCCAGCAGCGTCGTCGTCGAGCAGATCGTCCGGTACGCCTTCAGCTACGGCCGGGTCGGCTACGCCTCCGCGATGAGCATCGTGCTGTTCGGGATCATCCTCGTCGTCACGGTCGCGCAGCTGAGACTGCAGCGCAGGTGGGTGCAGTATGACTAGACGAGTCCTGCGGTACGCGCTGCTGACGCTGGGCGCGGCGGCGATGATCGGCCCGTTCCTGTGGATGCTGGCCACCTCGCTGACCGGCGACGCGCAACTGGGGAACGCCGACGCCGGGCTGCTGCCCGATCCGGTCACCACCGACCCGTACGCGAGGCTGGCGAGCGCCTTCCCGTTCTGGCGGTTCGCCGCGAACAGCCTCGGCGTGGCGATCGTGTCGACTCTGCTGCAACTGTTCACGAGCGCGACGGCGGCGTACGCCTTCAGCCGGTTGCGGTTCAAGGGAAGCAACGCCCTGTTCGTGCTGTATCTGGCCACGATGATGATCCCGATGCAGGTGATCATCGTGCCGCTGTTCATCGAGATGCGCTCGCTGGGCCTGGTCGACACGTACGCCGGGCTCCTGTTGCCGACCGCGGTCTCCAGTTTCGGCGTGTTCATGCTCCGTCAGGCCTTCATGGCATTGCCGAGGGAGCTGGACGAGGCCGCCTATGTGGACGGAGCGGGTCCGTTCCGGGTGTTCTGGCGGGTGCTGCTTCCCCTCGTGGGTCCGGCCCTGGCCACCTTCGCCGTGTTCGCCTTCATGGCGAGTTGGAACGCCTTCCTCTGGCCACTGGTGATCGCGCAGACGGAGGCGCACACGACGTTGCCGGTCGGCCTGTCGCTGCTCCTCGGCCGCTACGGCCCGGCCTGGAACGTCGTCATGGCGGGGTCGACGGCCAGCATCGTGCCCATCCTCGTCCTCTACGTCTTCGCCCAGCGCTACGTGGTCCGGGGGATCGCCTTCACCGGCATGAAGGGCTGACCACGCGTACACCGCACCAAGAAGTACCCGTCCCTCACCAGTTGGAGATTCGATGAGAACTACCCGACGCCTCCTGGCGGCGGCCGCCGCGGCAGTGACCGTGGCCGGTCTGCTCGCCGCCTGCGGGGGTGGCGACTCCGGCACGTCGGCGGAGTCCGCCACCGGCAAGATCACCTACTTCACGTTCTCGGCCGCGCCCGACCACCTCAAGGAGCTGGACGCGCTCAAGGCGGAGTTCGAGAAGCAGAACCCGGGCATCACGGTGGAGGTCCAGACCGCCGCGTACGCCGACTACTTCACCAAGCTCCAGACCTCGATCGCCGGTGGCAACGCACCGGACACCTTCGAGCTGAACTACGAGAACTTCGTGACGTACGCCAAGGCCGGCGCGCTGCTGGCGCTGGACGACGTCGCGAAGGCCGACGCCGACTACCAGGCCGACCGGGTCTACCCCAAGGCGCTGCAAGCCTTCCAGCTCAAGGGCAAGCAGTACGGCATGCCCTCGACCTTCTCCGATGTCGTGCTCTTCTACAACAAGAAGCTGTTCGACGCGGCTGGGGTGGCGTACCCGACGGCGTCGTGGACCTGGGACGACGAGAAGGCGGCCGCCGAGAAGCTGACCGACAAGGCCAAGGGCGTCTATGGCGACTACCAGCCGGTCACCTTCTACGAGTTCTACAAGGCGCTCGCCCAGAACGGCGGCTCCTTCCTGTCCGAGGACGGCAAGAAGGCCACCTTCAACGACGCGAAGGGCCTGGAGGCCGCGCAGTGGTTGCTCGGCAAGCCCGGCAAGGTTCAGCCGACGGTGGCCGAGATCGGCGGCAAGGCCGACTACGACACCGCCCTGTTCAAGTCGGGCAAGCTCGCCATGTGGCACAGCGGCATCTGGATGTTCAGCTCGCTGGCCGACGCCAAGGACCTCGGCTACGACATCGTCGTGGAACCCGGGAAGGCGCAGAAGGCGAGCGCGGTCTTCTTCAACGCCACCGCGGTGTCGGCGAAGACGAAGAAGGGCACCGCGGCCTGGAAGTGGGCCCGGTTCCTCAGCACCTCGGAGACGACCGTGCAGACGCGGCTCGCGTCGAGCTGGGAACTGCCGGCCGTCAACGATCAGGCGGCCTTCGACAGCTACCTCAAGCAGACGCCGCCCGCGAACCGGCAGGCCGTCTTCGACTCACTGAACGCCGTCGCGCTGCCGCCGGTCATCGGCGACCAGCAAGCGCAGATGCAGGACCTGGTCACCAAGGCCCTGGAGAAGGCCGCGTCCGGCCAGGCGACCGCGCAGCAGGCGCTGGACGAGGCCGCCGCCGCGGTCACCGCGCTGATCAAGTAACTGCTTCGAAAGGGGGCGCGGCTGTCTAGACCTCAGCCGCGTCCCCGCCCTAGCTTAACGAGGAGCAACACCGTGCAGACCGCTGTCGGGGCGAGCGTCGACCTCATCGCCCGCCACCAGCATCCCGGCGGGGCGTACCCGGCCAGTCCGACCTATCCCGTCTACGGCTACTGCTGGCTGCGCGACGGCTCGTTCATCGCCGAGGCGATGAGCCGGGCCGGGCGTACCGAGAGCGCGGACGCGTTCCACGGCTGGTGCGCCCGGGTGATCACGGCTCGGGCCGGGCACGTGGCCGATCTGGTCCAGGCGGCCCGCCGCGGCGAGGAGATCGATCCCCGGCGAATGCTCCCGACTCGCTACACATTGGACGGCGGGGACGGCGACGAGCCGTGGTGGGACTACCAGCTCGACGGCTACGGCACCTGGCTGTGGGCGCTGGTGGAACACACGCGACGGCACGAGATCGACCCGGCCCCCTACCGTGAGGCCGTCGAGATCACTGTGGACTATCTGGCGACGTTCGGCGCGGACGCCTGCTACGACTGGTGGGAGGAGCACTCCGAGCATCAGCACGTCGCCACCCTCGGCTCGGTCGCGGCGGGCCTCGAAGCGGTACTCGCCATCGGCCTCCTCGACGCGGATCGGGCCGAGGCGGCCGCACGGATGCTCGCGCGGCTGCGCGAGCTGATCGCCGGTCCGGGCACCGTGAACGGCTCGCTGGTCAAGTGGCTGGGCTCCACCGCCGTGGACGGCAGTCTGCTCGCGTGTCTCACTCCCTTCGGGCTGGTCACGCCGGAGGTCGCCGAAGGCACCTACCAGAGGGTACGCACAGAGCTGCGTCGCGCCGGGGTCTACCGATACCTCGGCGACACCTTCTACGGCGGCGGCGAGTGGCTGATCCTCACCGCGTGGCTCGGCTGGCACGAGGCGCGTACCGGGCGGGCAGACCTGGCCCGGGAACGACTGGCCTGGGTGACCGACCAGGCGACGGCCGAGGGCTGGCTGCCGGAACAGGTCAGCGGGAATACGCAGGACCCGGCGTACATCGCCGAGTGGACCGCCAAGTGGGGACCGGTCGCCACGCCTCTGCTGTGGTCCCACGCCCTGTTCGTGATCCTGGCCCTGGAACTCGGGGAGTCGCTGTGACCTTGTCCCATCGCCCCTTCGGCACGGAGCACCCTTACCGGTACGACCTCGACCAGCGGGTGCCGGCCCGGCCGCTTTCCGGCGAGGCTTACGAGATCCGCGTCCTGGCCGACCCGTCCGTGCCGGCTGTGCACATCGTCTTCGCCGACGGCACGCGGCTGCCGGCCCAGCCGGTCGATCCGGCTTCGGTCGTCTGCGATTTCGGGGCGCAGCCCGCGCCCCCCGCCGGTGCGGCCGGCCATCTCACCGAGGCGGCCAGCGCCGTACCCGACACCGACGGCCGGACGGTCTTCGTCGCGACCGTGACGTCGGCGGCCGACACGTCCTATGAGGTCGAAGGCGGCGGGTCACGGCTGGGACCGTTCCCGGTGTTCCCGTTGACGTGGCAGCCATCCGGCGGCACGCTGCGGGTATCGGGCTCCGGATCCACTGTGGAAGACGTCGAGTGGCTCGTCGGGTCGGACGGACCCCGTCGGGCACGGTTCGCCTTGCGGCTGTCGGCCGATGAGCACGTCGTCGGCTTCGGCGAGCGTTACCACGCCCTCGACCAACGCGGCGAAGTGCTCGACGCCACCGTCTTCGAGCAGTACAAACGCCAGGGGCACCGGACCTACCTCCCGATGCCGTTCGCGATCGTCACCGGCGGCTCGGGCGGCGACTGGGGCTTCCACGTCCAGACCACCCGCCGCACCTGGTACGACGTCGGCGCCGCAGATCCCGGCAAGCTGATCGTCGAGGCCGAGATCGATCCGGCCGATCCGGTCCTGGGCCTGCGCCTCTATCGCGGTGAACCCGGGTCGATCGTGCGGGATTTTCTGGCGGAGACCGGCCTACCGCCGCAGCCGCCGGAGTGGATCTTCCGGCCGTGGATGAGCGGCAACGAGTGGAACACCCAGGAGCGGGTCCTCGCCGAAGTACGCCGCAGCCTGGCCGAGCAGATTCCGGTCGGCGCGATCGTCATCGAGGCGTGGAGTGACGAGGCGACCTTCGTGGCGTTCCGCGACGCCTCCTACGAGCCGCACGCCGACGGGGCTCCGCACCGGCTGGACGACTTCACCTTCCCGGCCGACGGCGCCTGGCCAGACCCCAAGGGCATGGTGGATGAACTACACCAGGCCGGCGTCAAGGTGCTGCTCTGGCAGATCCCGCTGGTGCCGACCGATCGGGGTGACCTGACCGGTTCGAAGTCGGCCGCCGAGCAGGTCGCCGCCGACGCGGCCACCATGATCGACCGCGAGTACGCGATCAAGGAGGCCGACGGCAGTCCTCACCGCAACCGAGGCTGGTGGTTCCCAGGAGCGCTCCTGCCCGACTGGACCAACCCGCACGCTCGGCGCTGGTGGCTCGACAAGCGCCGCTACCTGCTCGAAGACCTCGGCATCGACGGGTTCAAGACCGACGGCGGCGAGCACGCCTGGGGCCACGACCTCCGGTACTTCGACGGCAGCCGAGGCGACGCCGCCAACAACCTCTTCGCGGTGCGGTACGCCGAGGCGTACCACGACCTGATGCGGGAGAGCGGGACCGACGGCGTCACCTTCAGCCGCGCGGGTTTCACCGGCGCGGCCGCCTTCCCAGCGCATTGGGCGGGCGACGAGAACTCGACCTGGGAGGCGTTCCGTGCGTCCATCACGGCCGGTCTGACCGCGGGCGTCGGCGGAATCTTCTTCTGGGGCTGGGATCTGGCCGGGTTCTCCGGCGACATCCCGGAGCCCGAGCTGTACCTGCGGTCGGCCGCGGCGGCCTGCTTCGCCCCGATCATGCAGTACCACTCGGAGTTCAACCACCACCGCGAACCCTCGGTCGACCGGACGCCGTGGAACATCGCCTCCCGCACGGGTTCTGCCGACGTCGTCGAGGTCTACCGGCGGTTCGCGCAGCTCCGCGAAGAACTCGTGCCTTACCTCGCCGCACAAGCGGCTCGCTCGATCGAGACCGGACGCCCGCTGATGCGCCCGCTGTTGTTCGACCACCCCGGCGACCCCGAGATCTGGAACTGGCCGCAGCAATGGCGGCTCGGCGACGACCTCCTCGTGGCCCCGGTGACGTCGCCCGATGTCACCGAATGGCAGGTCTACCTGCCGGCCGGGGAATGGGAGGACTACTTCACCGGCGTACGCCACACGGGACCCGCCGTGGTGACCCGGGCGGTGCCGCTCGACGAGATCCCCGTCTACCGTCGTCTCTCCTGATCAGCGCTGGATCAGGGTTCCAGGTCGAATCTTGGGTCAAGATTCGACCGCGAACCCTGATCCAGCGCCGCGGCGTTAGCCGCCGAGCAGGGTGCGTACGCGCTTGGCTCCGACCGCCAGCAGCAGCGTGGGCAGCCGGGGGCCGGTCTCCCGGCTCACCAGCAGGCGGTAGAGCAGGGCGAAGAAGGTCCGCTGGGCGACCTTCAGCTCGGGCGTCGGCTTGACGTCCATCGGCAGGCCGAGCAGCTGCTTCGGTACGCCGTACACGAGCGTGGTGAGGCCGTCCAGCGACCAGTTGTCGTCGAGGCCGGCGACGAGCAGCCGCAGCGACTCGCGCTGACCGTCGTCCAGCGAGTCGAGCAGCTCGGCGTCCGGCTCGTCCCGGACGATCGTGCGCTCCTCCGGGGCCAGCTGAGTGGTGACCCAGTGGTCGGCGCAGTCCAGCCGGGGCCGGGCCTCGTCGAGGGACTCGATCGGGTTCGCCGGGTCGAGGTCGCGCAGGATACGCAGGGTCTGCTCGTCGTGGCCGGTGGTGACGTCGACGATCGAGGCCAGCGTCCGGTAGGTGAACGGGCGCGGAGTCAGCGGGAGGCGACCGGCGCTGACCGTGCGGACGGCCCGGTCGTACGCGAGGCTGTCGGCCGGTGTGGCGGACCCGTCGGCCACCTTGCGCGACGTGGCGTCCCACTCGTCGTAGAGCCGGTGGATCTCCTGGTCGAACGCGACGGTGAAGGACTGGTTCGGGCGGCGGCGGGCGTACAGCCAGCGCAGGACCGGGGCCTCCATGATCTGGAGAGCGTCGGCCGCCGTCGGCACCCCGCCCTTCGAGCTGCTCATCTTCGCCATGCCGGAGATGCCGACGAAGGCGTACATCGGGCCGATCGGCGGGTCGGCGTCGAAGACCTCGCGGACGAGTTGCGTACCCACGACGAAGGACGAGCCGGGCGAGGAGTGGTCGACGCCGGACGGCTCGAAGTCCACCCCCTCGTACGCCCACCGCATCGGCCAGTCGACCTTCCAGACCAGCTTGCCCCGGTTGAACTGGGACAGCAGCACGGTCTCACCGTGCCCGCACTGGCAGGTGTAGGTCAGCTCGGTCGTGTCGTCGTCGTATGCCGTGACGGTGGTGAGGTCGCGGTCGCACGCCGAGCAGTAGGGCTTGTAGGGGAAGTAGCCCGCGGCGGTGCCGCCGTCGTCCTCGCTGGCGGCGCCGGAGCCTTCGGCCTGCTCCCGCTCGTTCTCATCGGTGGCCTCATCGACCAGAGCCTTCTTCTTCGTCCGGTAGCGGCCGAGGACGGCGTCGATCTTGGCCCGCTCCCGCATGGCCAGCAGAATCTGCTCCCGGTACGCCCCCGAGGTGTACATCTCGGTCTGGCTGATCTCGCGTACCTCGATGCCCATCTCGGCGAGGGCGGCCTTCATCGGGGCCTTGAAGTGCTCCGCCCACGACGAGTACGCGCTCCCGGGCGGGGCCGGCACGGCCGACAGCGGCTTGCCGATGTGCTCCTCCCAGGCCGGGTCGATGCCGTGCGGCACCTTGCGCAGCCGGTCGAAGTCGTCCCACGACAAGACGTGTACGCAGTCGTGCCCGCGGCGGCGGATCTCGTCGGCGACCAGGTGCGGGGTCATCACCTCACGGAGGTTGCCGAGGTGGACCGGGCCGGACGGGCTGAGCCCGGACGCGCAGACGATCGGCTTCTGGGAGCCACGCTTTTCGTGCGCGGCGATCACCTCGTCGGCGAAACGGGACACCCAGTCGGCTTCGGTCGTGCTCTGCGTCATTCGTCCGGTCCTTCTCCCACGTAAACGCTGCCGGTCCATTGTTCCTGATGGGCCCGGCGGCCCGCACACGGGTTAGCCGTGCGGGCCGCCAAGTCACACTGCCGGCCCGCACACGGGTTAGCCGTGCGGGCCGCCAAGTCACACTGCCGGCCCGCACACGGGTTAGCGTGCGGGCCGGCTTGGTCACGTCTCGGCCGGCGTCACATCTCGGCGCGCAGCTGGTCGGCCCGCTGCGCCACCTCGGCGAGGACGCGATGCGCCGTGGCCAGGTCTGCTGGGTCGAGGTCACCGAAGACCTGCCGGGTGGCCGGGCTGGTCAGCTCGGTCAGCCGGGCCAGGACGGCCGTGCCGGTGGCGGTGATCCGGGCCGGTCCGGCGGCTCGGGCGGTGCCCTCGGCCAGCCCGGCCTCCTCGAGCCCGGCCAGCAGCTCGGCCGCCTCGGCCGGGGTGAGGTCGAGCTGTCGCTGAGCGGCGAGGAAGTCGTGCAGAACCGCGGGATCCTCATAGGGCCCGCGAACGGCCAGGACTCGCAGGGCGATGAATTCGTTGGCGGTGGCGTCGGTGCCGGCGAGCATCGTCTCCAGCAGGGCGCGCAGCGCGCCCTGGGCCTCGGCGATGTCCTGACCGGTCAGCGTCGGCGTGGACTGCGTCATGATCACTCCTCGTTGGCTTGCCCCCCGCCGAGGAGAGCACGGAGGGTGCGGATGAGTTCCCGGTTGCGCTCGGAGCCGGACCCGCCGATCGGCGCGGTCAGCTCGTCCTGGAGGGCGTGCACGATCTTTACCGCCGCCAGGAAGGACTCCGTGCCCTGGTCGGTCAGGCCGAGCTGCCGGGCCCGGGTGTCGGCCGGGTGCGCCTCACGGGTCACCAGGCCGGCGGCCTCCAGGCTCCGGATGAGCTTGGAGACGTAGATCGGTTCGAGCCCGGCGGCGTCGGCCAGTTCCCGTTGGCTGGGCTGCCGCCCGGCGCGGGTGAGGCTGTAGAGCGAGCCGAGCAGGGCGTACTGCGCGTGGGTGAGACCCAGCGGTGCGATCGCGCGGTCCACGGCCGTCCGCCACCTCGTCGTGACCTGCCAGAGGAGCCGTCCGGTCGCGGTGTCGTCGTACGCCATGCCAGATACTTTATATGGCAACTATAGCCATGGCAACTAATGGCGACGACAGACCTCGGCGGGAAGAAGAAACGCGTCATGTGCCAACGACGTGAAGGCCTTACATCGACCTATTGCTAAATGGAAAGGTTTACAGGACACTCGCAGACACCTCCACTCGGAGGGCCGTCGAGAGGAGTCCACGATGGACCGTCCTGGCCGCCGCCGCGTACTCGCGGGATTCCTCCTCACGGCAGTGATGCTGCTGGTCACCGCCACTCCGCAGCCCGCGACGATCTTCGGCCCGGTGGATCTGAAGGTGAGCTGGTTGTGGTCGTGGTTGACCGCGCCGTCCGCCTTCGCCGACGGCCATCCGATCGGTCCGGCGCAGGAGAGTGGGTCGGCGGCCGGGAAGGGCCATTACGTCGGGTACGCCGACACGAAGGCGTCCGGCGGGGCGGGCCGGGCTCCGGACAAGACGCCCGCCGAACGGCAGGACGGGAAGACGCAACAGATCACGACGCCCGGCACCCGGGGGTACGCACCCGGCAAGAGCACCCGGAAGGCCGACGGGTCCACCGCCGGCTCGGATCTGTTCGCCAACCCCGACGGCAGCTACACCCGGGAAGTCTCCCAGAGCACGGTCAACTACCAGGACGGCAAGGGCGCCTGGCAGAAGATCGACGCCCAGGTCACTCCGGCGGGGGATCGGCTGGGGCAGCGGGCGAACCGGTTGGGTCTGCAGTTCGCGAAGCGGGCTGACGACCGGCAGCTCGTCTCGGCGTCGTTCGACGGTCTCAGGTTCGGCTATTCGCTGCTGGGCGCGGCTGCGGTTCCGGCGCAGACCGGGGCGTACGCGGTGACGTATCCCGGTGTGTTTCCGGGCACGGATCTGGTGCTGGAGTCGCGGGAGAGCGGGGTCAAGGAGTCGATCGTCCTGCGGGAGCGGGGCAGCACGACCGAGTGGGTGTTCCCGCTTCGGTTGAGCGGGCTTACGCCGGCGCTGGACGACAGCGGCGGTGTGGTGCTCGCCGACGAGAAGGGGACGGTCAAGGGCCGTATTCCGCCGGGCCTGATGCACGATTCGAGGTTCGATCGGGCGACCGGTGAGTTCACGACGTCGAACGCCGTGCGCTACGAACTCGTTCAGGTGGACGGCGGGATCGGTCTGAAGGTCAGCGTCGACGAGCGGTGGTTGAACGCGCCCGAGCGGGTCTATCCCGTGACGATCGATCCGACGACGGAGTTCGCGACGACCGGCGACACCTTCGTGTACTACGGGAACGACGTCGACCACTCCGGCGAGGACGACCTGGCCGTCGGCACCTGGGACAGCGGTGCGCACCGGGCCAAGGCGCTGATGCATTTCACCGACTTCGCCGGGACGTTCGCCGGGCTGCGGATCACGTCGGCCAGCCTCAAGCTGTTCCTCACATGGCAGGGCAGCTGCTCGGCGCAGCCGTTCACGGTGCATCCGATCACGACCTCCTGGGAGGTCGACACCGCCCGCTACGGCAGCGTGAGCTATACCGGCCCGGCCTTCGGCTCGCAGATCGGCACCGCGACCCCGACGAACTACTCGGAGGCGTGTGCCAACACGGCGGGCAACCGGGCTGTGGGTTCGTGGGTGACGGTGCCGTTGACCAAGGCGACCCTCGACGGCTGGCTGAACGGGACGCTGACCAACAATGGTCTGGGCATCTCCGCCTCGCAGACCGAGACGACGGACTTCAAGCGGTTCACGTCGCGGAACGGGCCGTCCGGGGCGGTGTGTGACGGGCACACGTGTGCGCCGTATCTGTCGGTGACCTACACCCCGAACATCGCTCCGCAGATCGACTCGCAGTATCCGCCGCGGGACTATCAGGCGACCACGCTGACGCCGGAGCTGCTGGCCAAGGGCCACGACCCGGACGTGTGGCCGAAGGCGGCGGTTCAGTACAACTACAAGGTCAACGACGCGTCGGGTGCGCTGGTGGCCACCTCCGGGTGGACGTCGTCGTCGAGCTGGACGGTGCCGGACGGCAAGTTGCAGTGGTCGAAGACCTACTACTGGTGGGTCGTGTCGTACGACGGCTGGGCGACCAGCCCGGATCCGTTGAACGTGGCGTACTACTTCCCGTTGTCGACGCCGCCGCCGCAGCCGCTGGTGACGTCCGGGCTGTCGCAGGACGGCGGCGGTCGCGGGTTCGAGCCCAGTGCGGGCAATTACACGACGGAGGCGATGGACGCCCAGGTGGCCACGGTCGGTCCGGCGCTGGCGGTGCAGCGGTCGTACAACAGCCGGGATCCGCGTACCGGGCTGGCGTTCGGGGCCGGTTGGTCCACAGTGGTCGACTCCAACATCACCGAGCGGATGGCCAGCCCCAGCGGCAAGACCGCCGTCATCACCTACCCGACGGGCACGGAGGTCGCGTTCGGGCGTAACGCCGACGGCAGCTTCAACCCGCCATCCGGCCGATATTCGGTGTTCACCGCGGTCACCGGCGGCTATTCGCTGGTGGACAAGGACGGCACGACGTATCTGTTCACCCGGCAGGTCGCGGGCACGGCCGGTATCGACGCGGTCTATGCGATCACGGCGATCAAGGACGCCGCCGGGCGGACGCTGACGTTGGCGTACAACGCGTCGGGTCAGGTGGAGACGATCACGTCGGCTTCCGGGCGGGCGCTGCATCTGACGTGGTCGACGCCCGCGGGGGCGAGCAAGGCGCACGTCGCCACGGTCTTCACCGACCCGGCCACCGCCGGGGACGCCAGCACGGTTTCCACCTGGTCGTACGCGTACAGCGGCGACCAGCTGACGAAGGTGTGCCCGCCGACCGACGCCACGCACTGCACGACCTACGAGTACGGCACCGGATCGCAGTACCCGACGGCATTGCTGGATGCGGGTCCGCACTCTTACTGGCGACTGTCCGAGCCGGCCGGCGCGGTGAAGGCGACCAGCGACGTCCTCGACAACGGCGGCACCGACGCCGCGACGTACGCCAACGTGCAGCTCGGCCAGCCGGGCCCGCTGCCGGGGTCGGCCGCCACCGCCGCCGCGTTCAACGGCACCTCCTCCTATGTGGAGGTACCCGGCAAGCTGGTCAGCTCGGCGAGCTACCAGTCGGTCAGCATGTGGTTCAAGACGACCACCCCGGACTCGGTGCTGTTCAGCTACCAGAAGGACCCGATCACCGCCGGCACGACGGCGGGCAACTACACGCCGGGCATCTACATCGGCAGCAGCGGCAAGCTGCGGGCGGCGTTCTGGACGAACAACGTGAACGCCTCGATCGTCTCGGCCAACCCCGTCACCGACGGCGCCTGGCACCATCTGGTGCTGGCGGCGGCCGGGAACACCCAGACGCTCTACCTCGACGGGCAGGTCGTCGGCTCCCGCAGCGGGCTGATCACGCTGATCGACGCGTACAGCGCGACGCATGAGTACATCGGGGCGGGCTTCCTCGGCGGCGCCTGGCCGGACCAGTCGCACCAGTCGGGCACCTCCAGCGAGGGCTACGCGAACTACTTCACCGGCACGATCTCCGACGTGGCGCTGTTCGACCGGACGCTGACCGCCGCCGATGTGGCGAGCCTGCGCGGCGCGGCCTCGGTGGCCGCGCACCCGTTGACGAAGATCGTCCGCCCGTCGGGTGCGACGGCGGCTCAGATCACCTACGACCCGGTCAGCGGGGTCGTGACGCAGGTGATCGACGAGCACAACGGAACCTGGAAGATCAGCCCCTCGACGGTCGCCGGCTCCTCTCAGGTGTACGCCGCGTCGGTGCTGTCCGGTGGCCCGGCCGACTACCTGCGGATGAACGAGTCCGGGGTGACCGAGGCGGTCAACGAGGTCAACGGTGGAGTCGGCACCTACAACACGGTGACCCTCGGCTCGACCGGCCCGTTCACGGACGCTACGGCCGGCAAGTTCAACGGAACCTCCTCCTATGTGGAGTTGCCCGCCACCGACGTCCCCACCACCGGCCCGAACTCCATCTCAATGTGGTTCAGCGTGCCCTCGGGCTCCACGGCGGGCGGCGTGCTCTACGCGTACCAAAGCATGCCGATGAACGGCGACCTGAGCGTGAGCGGTTACTGGACCCCGGCGCTGTACGTGGGTGTGGACGGCAAGCTGCGCGGCGGTTTCTGGACCGGGAGCGCCGCGAATGTCTTGACGACCGCGGCCTCGGTGGCCGACGGCAAGTGGCATCACGTGGCTTTGGCGGCGAGCAGCAGCAGCCAGTCGCTCTACCTGGACGGGACGCTGGTCGGAACGCGCAACGCGGCGCTGGTGGCGACCACCGCCACCTACGCCTACCTGGGCGCGGGCAAGTGGTCGGCGGGCTGGACGGGGAGCGACGGCGACAACGCTGGGTACTTCCCTGGGTCGATCGGCGAGTTCGCGTTCTACAAGACGCAGCTGACCGCGGCGCAGGTCGCCGATCAGGTGGCGGCGAGCAAGAACGCGTC
>NZ_JBFAHM010000022.1:0-87525 GCF_040654195.1 Hamadaea sp. NPDC050747 | reverse complement strand
TCACGCAGGTCCGGCGGAGCAGTCATCCGGCGGATCCGCATCCGCGCCCCGGCCTCGTCGATCAGGTCGATCGCCTTGTCCGGCAGATACCGATCGGAGATGTACCGGTCAGCCAGATTCGCCGCCGCCACCAGCGCCGCATCCGTGATCGTCACCCGGTGGTGCGCCTCGTAACGATCCCGCAGACCCTTCAACATCTGTATTGCCACGTCGAGCGACGGTTCGTCGACGCGTACGGGTTGGAAGCGGCGTTCCAGAGCACCGTCCTTCTCGAACGACTTGCGATACTCGTCCAGCGTGGTCGCGCCGATGACCTGCAGTTGCCCGCCGGTCAGCATCGGCTTGAGAATGTTGGCCGCGTCGATCGCGCCCTCGGCCGCGCCCGCCCCGACCAGAGTGTGGATCTCGTCGATGAACAGGATGATGTCGCCGCGCGTGCCGACCTCTTTGACCACCTTCTTCAGGCGCTCCTCGAAGTCACCGCGGTAGCGGGAACCGGCCACCAGAGCACCCAGGTCCAGCGTGTAGAGCTGCTTGTCCTTGAGCGTCTCCGGCACCTCGCCCTTGACGATCTTCTGCGCCAGGCCCTCGACCACGGTCGTCTTGCCGACGCCCGGCTCACCGATCAGCACCGGGTTGTTCTTCGTCCGGCGGGACAACACCTGCATGACCCGCTCGATCTCCCGGTCGCGTCCGATCACCGGATCGAGCTTGCCCGCGCGCGCCGACTGGGTGAGACTGCGGCCGAACTGATCCAGCACGAGGCTGCTCGCCGGACCGGCGTCGGCCGTCCCCGCCGGATGCGTCCCCTCTTCGTAGCCGGACAACAGCTGGATCACCTGCTGGCGTACGCGATTGTGCTCGGCGCCCAGCCGGGCGAGGATCCGCGCGGCGACCCCTTCGCTGTCGCGTACGAGTCCCAGCAGGATGTGCTCGGGGCCGATGTAGGTGTGGCCGAGCTGCAGTGCTTCCCGCAGGCTCAGCTCCAGCACCTTCTTGGCGCGGGGGGTGAACGGGATCTGCCCGCCGACGGCCGGCCGGCCCGGGCCGACGATCTCCTCCACCTGGCGGCGTACTTCGTCCAGCGAGATGCCCAGCTTCTCCAGCGCCTTGGCGCCGACGCTCTCCCCTTCACGCATCAGGCCCAGCAGGACGTGCTCGGTCCCGACGGTGGTGTGGTCGAGCGTCCTGGCCTCTTCCTGGGCCAGCACCATCACCCGACGCGCCCCGTCGGTGAACCTCTCGAACATGCTCATCAACGCCTTTCTGTCGGCTGATCGGACCGGCGCTGAGTCGGAGCCTCTTGGCCCCGCCGAGCGGGGCACGGGCAGGCGCTCTGCCCGAGGTCTAGGTGTCGGTGGTTACTCGGTGCCCTGGCCGGCCAGCACCAACAGCTCGTGTGGCGGGACGACCAGATCCGAGCCCACCAAGCCGTGCGGGCGGACGGCGTACGCGATCGGCGGCCCGGCCAGTCCCCACATCGCCCCGACGATGGTCGCGGGCCGCCCGGACGTCATCGCCACCCGGGTGCCGGGGACATGACCGTCCTCGCTGACGACGAGCAGGGCGTCCATGATCTGCCGGGCGCCGTCGGTCCGGACCTCCACCAGGTGCGGCGACGAGGGCGTGGCGGTGGCGATCCGCTCCCAGCCCTCGTCGAGCAGCAGGCGTACGGCCCGGTCCAGCTGTGCGCACGCGGTGTCGAGCGCCGTCTCCTCGCCGGACTCCGCTTGCCAGGCCAGATCGATCGCGCTGGGTTCGAGGTCGGGCCGCTCGTCGATGACCACCGCGTACGCCAGCCTGAGCAGCTCCTGCCGGGAAGTGCCGCCGTAGAGGGTTCCGACGCCGGGGCCGCCGTCGCGGGGCGGGAAACGCCGGGTCAGGTGGGCGGCCCGGCCATGGGGGAGGTCGGCGGCCAGCCTGGCGTCCGCGACTCGTTCGGCGAGCGTACGCCCAGCGCGGAGCGCGTCGGCCGGGTAGAGGGTGCGACCCAGATCGGCGCTGGTCGTCCCGGCGGCGAGCCGTCGCGCGGCGACGGTGTAGGAGACTCCGGTGCACGCCGCGTGCAACCGGATGGCACGTTTGCGGGCTCGACCGGGGACGGACTGCCGACGGCGCTGATCCCCGCTCGAACGTGAATCGTCCGAATACGAAGCGGTCGTCTCCGAGTCGTCCGAATGCGGGCCGTTCGCCTGCGAGTCATTCGGATGTGGGCCGTTGGGGTGCGGGCCATTCGGGTGCCGGTCGTCGTTACCGGGCTGAGTGTCATCCATGGCAACCTCCGGCGAGGCCTCACGCTCCTCGCCGAACAGCGACGCGGGCAGCATCGACGGCATTCGGCGCGCTGAGTCGGAGCCTCTTGGCCTCGGGTGACGGACGGCGTGAGCATCCCGTCAGGCTCGGGCAGGCGCACTGCCCAAGGCGAGCATAACCCGTGGTCACCATGGCGCCCTCCGGAGTTACGCGCAGGGCGTACAAAGAGTGCCCATAGTATTGTCATTGCCATATGTCAATATGACGATGCTCACCGAACCTGTCACGGTTTGATGGGAACCCGCTGATCGGGCACGCGGTTCTAATCGCCATGAAGTCAAGATTGTCAATGGCCGAGCTCCAGCCCCACGCAGTGGCACTGTTCCGGGTCGTGGTCAGTCTGTTGTTCACGATGCACGGAGCGGCGTCGTTGTTCGGAATCCTCGGCGGCAATCGTGGCACCGGTGCCACGATTCCTGCCGGGCAGTGGCCTGGTTGGTGGGCGGCGGTCATTCAGCTGGCCGGCGGAGTGCTCGTCCTCCTCGGGCTGGGTACGCGGTGGTCCGCCCTGCTGTGCTCCGGCTCGATGGCGTACGCGTACTTCGTCGTGCATCAGCCGACGGCGCTGGTGCCGCTCAAGAACGGCGGCGAATTGGCCGCGCTGTTCTGCTGGTGCTTCTTCCTCGTCGCGGTGCTTGGTCCGGGGGCCTGGTCGCTCGACTCGCTGCTCGGGGTGCTCCGACGCCGGAGCCGTCCGCTGGTGGCGTAGTCGCCTTCCGGCGCTGAGTGGGGTGCCAATGAAGCCGCCCCACCGGCACATCACCGGTGATTCATGGATTGACATGCGAAGCGGTAACCTGGCAACATTCGCGAAATGCTGGGAGCGCTCCCAGCTACTTTGCAGGAAGGACCGCCCCATGTCCCATGCCTTCCGGCGGATCGGCGGTGCGCTCGGCGCCGCTCTGCTCGCCATCACCTCTGCGACGACCTCGGCGGTGCCCGCCCACGCGGCGCCGGTCGAGCACATCACGAACGGCTCGTTCGACACCGGCACCGACCCGTGGTGGGCGACGGCCAACACCGCGCTCACCGTCGACTCTGGACGGATGTGTGCCGACATCCCCTCGGGCAGCGCCAATCCCTGGGACGTCAGCGTCGGCCACAACGGCGTACCCCTGATCGACGGAGCCGACTACACGCTGCGCTTCTCCGCCTCGGCCAGCGTGGCGACCACGGTCAAGGCCAACGTCCAGCTGAACGAGGCGCCGTACACCGCGGCGCTGTCCCGGGACGTCGCGCTCACGCCCACGGCCCAGACGTTCACCTACACCTTCACCGCCGGAATCGACTCGGCCAACGGCACCCTGACCTTCCAGCTCGGCGCCGCCACGGCGTACACCTTCTGCCTGGACGACGTCTCGCTGTCCAGCGAGGACTCCGGTACCGGCGGCGACGGGCCCGAGCAGGTCGACAACGGCGACTTCGGCGACGGAACCTCCGGCTGGTACACCTACGGCACCACGGGGACCGGCGTGGTCGCCGGACGCCTGTGCACGAGCGTGCCGGGTGGGCTGGCCAACCCGTGGGACGCCGGTGTCGGCCAGAACGACGTGGCACTGCTGGCCGGACACGAATACGCGTTCTCCTTCGACGCCGCCGCCGACCCCGGCGCGACCGTGCGGGTCGTCGTCCAGCTCGGCGCCACGCCGTACACCTCCTACTTCGCCCGCGACATCCCGATGACGGCGGCGGGTGGGCACTTCGCGTACACCTTCACCGCGACCGAGGACACCGACGCCGCGCAGGTCGCGTTCCAGGTGGGCGGCAACACCGCCGCGTACAGCCTGTGCATCGACAACGTCTCCCTGCTCGGCGGCGAGGAGGAGCCGCCCTACGTGCCGGACACCGGCCCGCGGGTCCGCGTCAACCAGGTGGGTTACCTGCCGACCGGTCCCAAGCACGCGACGCTGGTCACCGAGGCGACCACCGCGCTGCCGTGGGAACTCCACAACGGCGCCGGCTCCGTCGTCGCCACCGGCCAGACGACGCCACGCGGCATCGACGCCGCCTCCGGGCAGAACGTCCACACCATCGACTTCAGTGGGTACGCCACGGCAGGAACCGGGTACACGCTGGTGGCCGACGGGCAGACCAGTCACCCGTTCGACATCGGCGCGGTGTATCAGCAGCTGCGCTCCGATTCCCTGCAGTTCTTCTACACCCAGCGCAGCGGCATCGCCATCGACGGTTCGCTCGTCGGCGACCAGTACGCCCGCCCGGCCGGGCATCTGGGCGTGGCCCCGAACCAGGGCGACACGGATGTGCCGTGCCAGGCCGGCGTCTGCGACTACCGGCTGGACGTCCGCGGCGGCTGGTACGACGCGGGTGACCACGGCAAGTACGTCGTCAACGGCGGGATCGCGACGGCGCAGCTGCTCGGCGCGTACGAGCGGACGAAGACGGCGGTGACCGGCCGGTTCGGCGCCGGGCTCGGCGACTCGACGCTGCGCGTGCCCGAACGGGGCAACAGCGTGCCGGACGTGCTCGACGAGGCGCGCTGGGAGCTGGAGTTCCTGCTGCGCATGCAGGTCCCCGACGGTCAGGCGCTGGCCGGTATGGCGCACCACAAGGTGCACGACCGCAATTGGACCGGCCTGCCGTTGCAGCCCCAGGACGATCCGCAGCCGCGCGAGCTGCACCCGCCGTCCACGGCGGCCACCCTCAACCTCGCGGCCGTCGCCGCGCAGGGCGCCCGCTTGTTCGCCCCCTACGACAAGGCGTTCGCCGATCGTGCGCTGGCGGCGGCGAAGAAGGCGTACACGGCGGCGAAGGCCCACCCGGCGATCTACGCCGATCCCAATGACGGCAACGGTGGTGGCTCCTACAGCGACAACGACGTCAGCGACGAGTTCTACTGGGCGGCGGCGGAGCTGTACCTGACCACCGGTGCGGCCGCCTACCTCGCCGACGTCACCGCCTCGCGTCACCACACCGGCGACGTGTTCAGCGCGACCGGCTTCAGCTGGGGCAGCACCGCCGCCCTCGGCCGGCTCGACCTGGCCACCGTCCCGAGCGCGTTGCCGGCGGCGGACAAGTCCCGCGTACGCCAGTCGGTGCTGACGGCGGCCGACGCCTACCTCGCCACGCAGGCCGGTCAGCCGTACGGGCTGCCCATGCCCGGCACGGCGGGTGCGTACTTCTGGGGCGGCAACAGCAACATCATCAACAACGCGATCGTCCTCGCGACGGCGTACGACCTGTCCGGCGTGGCCGCGTACCGAGACGGTGCGGTTCAGGCGATGGACTACATCCTCGGCCGCAACGCGCTCAACCAGTCCTATGTGACCGGTTGGGGCGAGCACGCGTCGGAGAACCAGCACACTCGCATCTACAGCCACCAGCTCGACGCGTCGCTGCCGCACCCGCCCGCGGGCTCGCTCGCCGGCGGTGCGAACGCGGGACTGGACGACCCGTTCGCCCAGCAGTTGCTGGCCGGCTGCAAGCCGATGTTCTGCTACGTCGACGACATCAACTCATACGCGACCAACGAGGTGGCGATCAACTGGAACTCGTCGCTGGCGTGGCTGTCGTCCTTCCTCGCCGATCAGGGCACCGCTCAGCCGACGGGGACCCCGACCTGCCGGGTGACCTACGACAACTACGGTCCCTGGGCCGACGGTGCGGGGTTCACCGCACAGCTGGCGGTCACCAACACGGGAACGAGCACGGTCGACGGCTGGACGATCCGGTTCGCCTTCACCGGTGACCAGAAGATCCGTGAGGCGTGGATGGGCCGGGTGACTCAGTCGGGCGCCGTGGTCTCGGCGGTCAACGAGTCCTACAACGCTCGGCTCCAGCCCGGCGCCACCGCGTACGTGGGCTTCAACGCCACGGTCGGTGGTGCGTACGCGAATCCGAAGCCGTCGTTGGTGACCCTCAACGGGACGCCCTGCGCGGGTCCGTGACCGATTGCCCGGTCGCCGCGTGCGGGCGGCGACCGGGCTCCGCACCGGTCAGGTGTTGTTGGCGAGCGCGACCAGGCGGTCGTAGGCGCCGTTGAAGACGGAGCCGTCGGCGCAGCCGGTGATGCCGGAGGTCGTCCGGCAGTTGGTCGACTGCCAGAAGGTGTAGACGCTCCAGCCCGCCGGGAGGGTGCCCGGGCCGGTGTCCCAGCGGATGATCGACAGCGGGCTCTTCGTGGCGAAGCCGGCGTAGTCGCCGGTGCAGATCTTCCAGAAGGACAAGGTGGTGTGGATGACCGCCCACCGGGTCGTGCGGGCCCGGTACTCGGTGAGGAAGGCGTTGATCCAGTTCACCATGGCGGTCTGGGTCAGCCCGTAGCAGTATCCGCCGGAGAACGGATTGGGTTCGATGTCGAGGGCGGCCGGGAGGGTCTTGCCGTCGGCGGACCAGGCGCCGCCGTTCGCGGCCAGGAAGTCGGCCTGCACGGTCCCGGTGGACAGGTTGGGCCGGGCGAGGTGGTACGCGCCGCGGATGACCCCGGCGTAGTAGGCGGCCGGGTAGTTCGAGTTGAAGGCCGAGTCTTTGACACTGGTGCCTTCGGTCGCCTTGATGTACGCCCACTGGACCCCGGAGTTGTGCACGTTGGTCCAGTCGATGGTGCCGTTCCAGCTGTTCACATCGATCCCCGGAGTGCCGGCGACGGCAGCGGCCTGGGCGGCCGGCGGTGCGTCGACCTCGGCGGCGTCGACGGCGGGCCCAGCGACCAGGGCGCACAGGAGGGCGGCGGCGACGGCCAACGGGATGCTGCGTTTCATGCTCTCCTCCCTCAGGCGCTCAGCAGCGCGGCGGTGCGGTCACGGAGTTCGGGCAGCCGCCCGTACAACACGTCGCCGGGGCATTGCGTGGTCGTGACGTAGTCGCGGTGGCCGACGATCGCGGCGTACGGGTCGAGGCCGTAGGCGGAGCACAGCCACGCGCAGGTCTGGACCAGCGAGCTGAACAGCATCGTCGTGGTGTTCTGGGTGACGTACGTGCCCTCGTTCTCGATGCCGATGGTGTGGCTGTTCTGGTTCGCGGTCTGGGCGCCCACGGCGAGCCGGCCGTTGGCGATCGCGGTGAGGCTCTTGTCGCGTCCCTCCAGGACGTAGCCGCCGCGGCTGATGGTCAGCTGCTGACCGGCGTCGGCCCAGCCGTTGGTGTCCATGTGCAGGTCCTGGATCCAGTGGGACAGCCGCCCGGCCTGCAGCAGCGAGTAGTCGGTCGTGTTCCCGCTGGCGGTGTGGTGCACGACGATGTGGTCGGGCGGTGTGGCGAGCACGGTGATCGGCGAGGAGGGCGGCCGGGCGCTCCACTCGGCGCGGGTGTAGACCCGCGGCGGGGTGACCGCGGCGTAGGAGCGGCGCGCGGGCACCAGCCCGGCCGAGCCGCCGAGGAGCAGCCCGCCGCCGGCCAGCACGAGGGCTCGTCGGCTCAGCCGCACGTGGTTCATCGTTCCTCCCGTTGTCTCGGTGGTGACCGTCTTGTCTTGGTGACGACTGTCGCTCCGGCTGTGCGACGCCGCGGCCCGGAAACGAGACCGGGCCGCGGCATCGGTGCGGGTCAGGCGGTGTTGTTGGCCAGAGCGATCAGTCGCGTGCGGTCGCCGTTCCAGTAGTCGCGGTCGACTGCGCCGCTGATGCCGGAGACGCTGCCGCTGCTGGTGTACTGCCAGAAGCTCCACACCGGAGCGCCCGCGGGCAGGGTGCCGGCCGACGACGCCCATCGGGCGACCCAGAGCGGGTGGTTGGCCCACGGTGCCGTCCAGCTGCCGGTGCAGGTGTTCCACCAGCTCGTCGTGGTGTAGATGACGGCGTACCGGGTGGTCCGGGACTTGTACGTGTTGAGGAAGTCCTGGATCCAGCTGCGCATCCCGGAGGTGCTCAGGCCGTAGCAGTAGCCGCCGCTGTAGGGGTTGGCCTCCAGGTCCAAGGCGGCCGGCAGGGTGCGGCTGTCGGCTGACCATGCGCCGCCGTTGCTGGCCAGGTAGTTGGCCTGCGTCGCGCCGGAGGAGATGTTCGGCCGGGCGAAGTGGTACGCCCCGCGGATGACGCCCGCGTAGTAGGCGTTGGTGTAGTTGGCGTTGAAGGCGGAGTCCTTGTAGCTGGTGCCCTCGGTCGCCTTGATGTACGCGAACTGGATGCCGGCGTTGCGGACGCTCGTCCAGTTGATCGTTCCCTGGTAGTGGGAGACGTCGACGCCGGCGACGGTGGCCGCGGCGGCGGGGTTGGCGCTGAGGATCAGCGTGGTGGCGGTCGTCGCGATCGCGGTGAGGGCCGCGACGGCCAGTCGGCGAATGTTGATCGGATGGGACATGTAGACCTCCCCAGGTCACGCGATAGACACACACCAATGTTGGCGATTGTCGCCTCCTTTTGCAAGGCGGCCAAAGAAAATTTTCATTGAAGATTCGGAGTGCATCGATTAAGTGTGGTGAATGAGCAGCTCGGATGTCGAGGATGGAATGACGTCGGCCCGCGACGGCGCGTCGTCAGCGGCCGTCAGTGCCTTGCCTGGCAGTCAAGATGATCTATTGACTGGGGCAAGATCTTCCGATAGTTTTCCGGTAATGCCCAGACCGTGTGTGAAGCCGGGCCGTTGCACACGCGGTCGATCCAGCCATCGCTGATGGAGGAGACATGGTGTTCATGGCCCGGCGAAACTTTCGTGACCGGTGGGCGGTAGCTGATCCGGTCGAAACGATCCCGTGGTGGCGTCTGGGCCTTCTCGCCCAACCGAGTTCCGCCTGCTGATCAATCTCTCGCTGTGCCGAGTTCCGGGCGCTCGGCTCAGTCCCGTTCGTCCAGATAGGAGGACAATTCCGCATGCCCGCGAAACCCAGGCGGCTGCTCGCGCTCAGCGTGGCCGCCTTACTGATTCCGCTGATCACCGGCGGTGCGCCCGCTCAGGCCGCCCCGGTCACCTTCAGCAGCACTCTCGTCAACCAGAACAGCCGCACGTGCGCCGATCTCCCCAACGGCTCGGCGACCAACGGCACCCAGCTGATCCTCTGGACCTGCTGGGGCGGCAGCAACCAGAACTTCACGTTCACGCCGGTCACGGGAACCACCGACCAGTACGCCATCCACACCGTCACCAACGGCAGTTGCGTCGATGTCAACGGCGCCTCCACCGCGGACAACGCGGCCGTCATCCAATGGACCTGCCACACGGCCACCAACCAGCGATTCCGGCTCCAGGCAGTCTCGGGCGGATTCAACGTCGTGGCCGTGCACTCCGGCAAGTGCATCGTGCCCAGCGGCGACGCGACAGCGAACAACACCGGCCTGGTACAGCTGCCCTGCACCTCCGCGACCAGCCGGACCTGGCAGATCCCGGGATACGACCCAGGGAGCAGCGGTTCGATGTACAGCAACCCGGTGGTCTGGCAGGACTTCGCCGACGGCGACATCATCCGTGTCGGCGACACCTACTACTACACCGCGTCCACGATGCACTACTCGCCGGGCGCACCCATTCTGCGCTCCTACGACCTCGTGCACTGGGAGTACGCCGGGCATGCGGTGCCGTCGCTGGACTTCGGTTCCACCGCCTACAACCTCGTCGGCAGCCGGGCATACGTCAAAGGCATCTGGGCGTCGGCGTTCAACTACCGCCGAAGCAACAGCACCTACTACTGGATCGGATGCGTCGAGTTCAACCGTTCCTACGTCTACACCGCGTCGGCGGTGGACGGCACGTGGACCAAGCGTGCCCAGATCAACAATTGCTATTACGACGCCGGGCTGCTCGTCGACGACAACGACACCATGTATGTGGCGTACGGCAGCAGCACGATCAACGTGGCGCAATTGTCGGCCGACGGTCTCAGCCAGGTGCGTTCGCAGGCGGTCTACACCTCGCCGTCCAGCATCGGCTACATCGAGGGATCGCGCTTCTACAAGCGCAACGGCTCCTACTACATCTTCGTGACCAAGCCGGCCAACGGTCAGTACATCCTCAAGTCCAGCAGCCCCTGGGGGCCCTACGAGATTCGCCAAGTCCTGCTGAACATGCCCGGCCCGGTCTCCGGCGGAGGTGTGCCTCACCAAGGCGGGCTGGTTCAGACGCAGAACGGCGACTGGTACTACACGGCGTTCGTCGACGCGTACCCCGGCGGGCGGATTCCGGTGATGGCGCCGATCACGTGGACCTCCGACGGATGGCCGGTCATCACGACCGTGAACGGCACCTGGGGCAGTTCCTACCCGTCGCCGAACCTGCCCGCGCCGCCGCGTGCGGTCACTCCGATGATCGGCAGCGACACGTTCGCAGCGGCCACCCTGGGACCGCAGTACGAGTGGAACCACAACCCCGACAACACGAAGTGGTCCACCGGCAGCGGTCTTCACCTGTCGACCGCCACCGTCACGAACGACTTGTACGCGGCCCGCAACACGCTGACGCATCGCATTCAAGGGCCGACGTCTACCGCCACGGTCGTGCTCAACTACGGGAGTATGCGTGACGGCGATCGAGCCGGGCTGGCCATGCTCAGGGACTCCTCAGCCTGGATCGGCGTGCGGCGGGACAACGGCGCCACCAGGGTCGTCATGACCAGCGGGCTGAGCATGGACGGCAATTGGAACACCACAAGCACGGGGACCGAAGTGGCGGGAGCCGCTGTCTCCGGTGGCCGGATCTGGCTTCGCGTCAGCGCTGACGTCAATCCCGGATCCGGTCGGCAGGCTCGCTTCGCGTACAGCACCGACGGCGTCACCTTCCAGCCGCTCGGCACGGGCTTCACGTTGAACAACGCCTGGCAGTTCTTCATGGGCTACCGCTACGGCGTCTTCAACTACGCCACCCAGGCGCTCGGCGGCGCCGTCACGGTCGAGCGTCTCGACATCACCACTCCCTGACAGGAGATCTCCATGACACGCCTCTTGGGGCGGCTTCGGCCTGCCCGCACATCGATCCGGCTGCTCGTCGCGGCCGCGGCGACGCTGGCGACGGTGGTCGCCGGAATGGCCGCCAGCTCTGTTCTCGGCTCCGCTTCGGCAGCGGAGACACCGGCTCTCGCGGCGGCGACCGCCGGTTGTGGGCGTAACCCGACCCTCGTGAACGGAACCAACACCATCTCCAGCGGCGGCGTCAACCGCAGCTTCATCCTGCGCATCCCAGCCGGCTACAACAACGCCAACCCGTATCGGCTGATCTTCGCCTACCACTGGCGTGGCGGCACCATGAACGACGTCGCCTCCGGTGGATCCAGCGGCTCCGCGTGGGCGTACTACGGCATGCAGGAGCAGTCGAACAACTCGGCGATCCTCGTGGCCCCACAGGGCTTCAACAACGGCTGGGCCAACAACAACGGCGAGGATCTCGCCTTCACCGACGCCATGATCAGCCGCATCGAGGCTGACCTGTGCGTGGACACGACTCAGCTGTACGCCATGGGATTCAGTTACGGCGGCGGCATGAGTTACGCGATCGCCTGCGCGCGGGCGAACGTCTTCCGTGCCGTCGTCGTCTACTCCGGCGCCCAGCTGAGCGGCTGCAACGGCGGTACGCAGCCGATCGCGTACTTCGGCATCCACGGCATCTCCGACAACGTGCTCAACATCTCGCTCGGCCGAGGTCTCCGCGACACGTTCCTGCGGAACAACGGATGTGCTGCACAGAACGCACCTGAGCCGACGGCCGGCAGTGGACGGCACATCACCACGACCTACTCCTGCCGGGCCGGCTACCCGGTGCAGTGGGCAGCCTTCGACGGTGGTCACGGTCCTGGCCCGGTGGACGGCTGCTCCGGTTGCGAGGACGGCGTCCGGACCTGGACCAAGGGCGAGGCCTGGCGGTTCATCTCACAGTTCGGCAGCACGTCGAGCCCGTCGCCGTCGGTGTCGCCTTCGGTGTCGCCGTCGGGCAGTCGGCAGAACGTGATGGTCGTCGGTGGGGCTTCGGGGCGGTGTGTCGATGTGCCGGGTTCGAGCACGGCGAACGGCACGCAGCTGCAGTTGTGGGACTGCCATGGCGGCACGAATCAGCGGTGGACGTATACGGCGGGCCGGCAGTTGACGGTGTACGGCAACAAGTGTCTGGACGCCAACGGTCAAGGGACGTCGAACGGCACGACGGCGATCATCTGGGACTGCAACGGCCAGGCCAATCAGCAGTGGAATCTCAACGTCAACGGCACGATCACCGGCGTGCAGTCCGGGTTGTGCCTGGACGCGGCCGGAACGGCGACCGCCAACGGCACCAAGATCCAACTGTGGGCCTGCACGGGTGGCGGCAACCAGCAGTGGAGCACACGGAGCTGACACCCCTCGCCGGGGACAGGCGGCCTGGGCGGGCCGCCTGTCCCCGAACCCTCACGAAAGGCAACAAAGTGCGACGTAGTATCCGACTGCGACTGGCCGCGAGCTTCTCGGCGGCCCTGGTAGCCGCCGCGGCGACGGTGGCATTCCTGTCTGTGCCAAGCGCACAGGCGCTCGAGAACGGCGTCGGCCGTACCCCGCCGATGGGGTGGAACAGTTGGAACACCTTCGGCTGCAACATCAACGAGTCCCTCATCCATCAAGTCGTCGACGCCATGGCGAGCAACGGCATGCGCGACGCGGGTTACCAATACGTCGTCATCGACGACTGCTGGTTCAACCCGAACCGGGACGGCAGCGGCAACCTGCATGGCGACCCGAACCGGTTCCCGAGCGGCATGAAGGCCCTGGGCGACTACATTCACGGCAAGGGCTTGAAGTTCGGCATCTACGAAGGCCCATTGGCGAAGACCTGTGCGCAGTACTTCAACTCCTGGCCCGGATCGACCGGAAGTCTCGGGCATGAAGCTCAGGACGCCCGGCAGTTCGCCGCCTGGGGCGTCGACTACCTCAAGTACGACTGGTGCTCGCCGACCGGAACGATCGATGACCAGGTGCGAACCTTCTCGATCATGCGGGACGCGCTGGCGGCCGCCGGCCGGCCGATCCTGTACAGCATCAACTCCAACAGCATCCACTCGAAGACCGGCCCGCAGCGCAACTGGGGCGACGTCGCGAACATCTGGCGTACGACCGAGGACATCACGAACGCTTGGGACACGGGCCAGACCAACGGCTACCCCATGGGCATCCAGAACATCATCAACGTCAACGCTCCACTGGCCGGGTACGCCGGACCGGGGCACTTCAACGATCCGGACATGATGGAGGTCGGCCGGGGCGGCATGTCCGACACGGAGATGCGTACGCATTTCGCGATGTGGTCGATGATGGCGTCACCGCTGATCGCGGGGAACGACGTGCGGTCCATGGACGCGGCCACCCGCACCATCCTGCTGAACCAGAACCTCATCGCGATCAATCAGGACACCCTGGGCCAGCAGGCGACCCAGGTCTCCTTCGACGGCACCCGGCGAGTGTTCGCCAAGCGGCTGTCCAACGGTGACGTCGCAGTGGCCCTGCTCAATCAGGGCAGTAGCACGACGACGATCTCCACCAGCGCTGCGGCGGTCGGCAAGTCCGGCAGCTCGTTCACGCTGCGCGACGCCTGGTCGAACTCGACGAGCACGACCACTGGTGCGATCTCGGCGAGCGTGCCGGGACACGGCGCGGTCGTCTACCGGGTCAGCGGTGGCGGCACCTCGTCGCCTTCGCCGAGCGGGACCGTCACCGTGGTCAGCGCGGCTTCCGGACGATGCCTCGACCTTCCCAACGGCACCACGGCCAACGGCACCCAGCCGGTCATCTGGGACTGCAACGGCCAGACGAACCAGCAGTGGACGTTCGACGGGCTGACGATCCGAGGGCTGGGCAAGTGCCTCGACGCCCCGCTCAATGCGACCGCCGGCGCCAAAGCGCAGATCTGGGACTGCAACGGCCAGACGAACCAGCAGTGGAACGTCAACGCCAACGGAACGATCAGCGGCGTCCAGTCCGGACTCTGCCTCGACGTCAACGGCGGCAACACCGGCAACGGGACGACCGTGATCCTTTGGACCTGCCACGGCGGCACGAACCAGATCTGGACCCGCCGGTAGCCCGGACAGGAGCAGTGCATGGGAACCAAGAAGACATGGCGGTCCGCGACCGCCGCATTAGCACTCGCGACAGCGTTCATAGCGATGCCGGCAGGCGCGGCACACGCGGAGTCCAACGGCGGCGTACGCGTCATGCCGCTCGGTGACTCGATCACCGAAGGCACCCAAGTGCCGGGCGGGTACCGGATCGGACTGTGGCAACGGCTCGCCACCGGCCGATACACCGTGGACCTGGTCGGCTCGCAGTACAACGGCCCGTCGAGTCTCGGCGACCACGACCACGAAGGCCATCCGGGCTGGCGGATCGACCAGATCGACGCGAGCATCACCGGCTGGCTGGCCAGCTACCAGCCGCATACGGTGCTGCTGCACATCGGCACCAACGACGTGCTGCAGAACTACAACGTCAGCACTGCGCCGAATCGGCTGTCGACGCTGATCGACCACATCACCACCGCCGCGCCGAGTGCCGAAGTGTTCGTCGCGCAGCTCATCCCGCTGGCCAACAGCGGGCAGGAGGCGGCGGTACGCACCTTCAACGCCGCGATTCCCGGCATCGTCCAGAGCAAGGTCAACGCGGGTAAGCACGTGCACCTGGTGGACATGCACAGCGCGCTGACCACGGCCGATCTCATCGACGGCGTCCACCCGACGGCCACGGGGTACGACAAGATGGCCGCGGTCTGGTACCAGGCGCTGCTTTCGGTGCCCGGAAGCATCGGCACGCCGGGTAGCGGAGACGGCTGGACGAACGTGGAGATCGTCGGTGCGCAGTCCGGCCGGTGCATTGACGTGCCCGGCTACAGCACCACGAACGGTACGCAGGTGCAGCTGTGGGACTGCCACGGCGGCACGAACCAGCGCTATACGTACACGTCAAGCAAGCAATTGACGGTCTATGGCAACAAGTGCTTGGACGCGTCCGGGCGCGGAACGACTAACGGTACCGCTGTCGTGATCTGGGACTGCAACGGTCAGACGAACCAGCAGTGGAACCTCAACGCCAACGGCACGATCACCGGCGTGCAGTCCGGCCTGTGCCTGGACGCGGCCGGTACCGCCACCGCCAACGGCACCAAGATCCAGCTCTGGAGTTGCCACGGCGGCACGAACCAGCAGTGGAGCACTCGCGCCTGATCCGGGGGCGTGATCGGCAACGGGGGGCGTGCCCGGCACGCCCCCCGTTTCATCAGTCGTTCAGCTCACCGGTAATTCAGCGAGGTGTGAAGTCCTGGTTCGTGCCCGGTGCGTTCTTACACTGCCATTGATCGAGCTGCTGACCGAGCGTGCTGTTGGCGCCGTAGACGTCCAAGCACAGTCCGCTGTTCTGATTCTTGAACGAGTACGAACCGTCGGACTGCTGCACGGGCAGCCACAGGCTGTTCGGCGAGCTGGTCGGCGCCTGCTGGACGATGTTCGGCACTCCGGCCGCCGTCGAGCTGTTGGCGACGGCTACGTCGTAGCCCGAGTGCTGCGCCTGCAAGCGGCCATACCCGCCGGACACAGACACGAACTGGAACTGCTGGTTGGCCTGCCCGCCGCACGTCCACTGGGTGACCGCCGCCCCGGCGGCCGTCGATGCCCCGCTGACGTCGAGGCATAGGCCGTTGTTGCCGATCACGAGCGGGTGGTAGCCCGTCGGATACGCTCCGCCGGACGAGCCGGTGGCGAACTGCCACCAGTTCAGGTTGAACAGGTAACCACTGCCGCCCGTGAACCGCAGGTAGAGGTCGTGCGTACCGGTTGCCCCGTTGGTGGCGCAGGTGACCGTGGACCACGTCTGCCAGCCGCCCGTACCGGGGACGGCGCAGGTCCCCGCGATCGTGCCGGTGGCGCTGTCCAGCCGCAGCTCGATGGAGCCACCGCTGGTTCCGGACGCGACGCGAGCGGTGAAGGAGGACGCGCCGGACCCGAACCCGACGCCCTTCACCTTGATCCAGTCACCGTTCTGAATCCACCCGACGTTCATCCCGCCCTCGCTCGCGGGTTCGGTCTCGACACCGGACTCCCACGCGATCGTCTCGGCCTCCTGCCGCACGTACGGGTTCAGCACGCCGACTTGGGGCGCGCCGGTGGTCGTCATGGTGATCGTCGGGATCGTGCCGTCGGCGTTGTAGCTGAACTTCTCCACGGCGACGGAGCGGGTGTATCCGCCGCCGCTTGGTAGCGCGCCATTGTGATAGAAGAAGTACGAACCCCCGTTGAAGTCGACGAGTCCGGGATGGTTGGTGAAGCTGGCGCCCTGCGTCGGCATGATCGTTCCCCGGTAGGTCCACGGCCCGGTCGGGCCCGGCGCGGTGGAGTACGCGATGAACTCCGAGCAGCACTTGGCGGCGAACACCATGTAGTAGAGCCCATTGCGCTTGTAGAACCAGGGGCCTTCTTCATAGAGCGTCGGCCGGTTCGCGTCGCCCGTACGGGTGCCGAAGCCCGCTGTCGTGAGCGGAATCTGCGTCGGGCTGCCCGAGTAGGAGATCATGTCGGCGTTGAGCCGCACGTACCACAAATGCGGGTTGCCGTAGTAGAGGTAGGCCTGGCCGTCATCGTCGATGTAGACCGTCGGATCGATCTCCGCGTTCTGGATCAGCGGGCGGCCGAGGGCGTCCCGGAAGGGTCCGGTGGGGGAGTCGGCGACGCCCACGCCGATGGCCTGCGATCCGTTGGACATCCGTACGGGGACATACCAGTAGAACTTGCCGTTGCGGTAGACCGCCTGACCCGCCCAGGCGTCGGAGCTCGCCCAGCTGAAGGTGGCCAGGCTCATCGGCGAGCCGTGATCGGTCCAGTTCACCATGTCGGCCGACGACCAGACCCGCCATTCGCGCATGGTGAAGTAGGTGGAGTTGTCTTCGTCGTGGCCGGTGTAGAGGTAAACCCGGCCGTTGTAGACCAGCGGCGCCGGGTCTGCCGTGTAGATGGTCTGGACGATGGGATTGTCGGCCCGGGCCGGGCCGGGGAGTAGGGCGATCGCGGCGAGCAGGGCAACCGCGACGGTGAAGAGTTTTCGCATGGAAGCCGCCTTCGGTAGGCCGGAGTGTAGGGGCGAGGGCACGGTGCGCCCCTACACTCGCGGGTCTTTGGGGGAGGGGTCAGTTACGCAGGGTCCATTGCTGGTTGGTGCCACCGGTGCAGGACCAGAGCTGGATCTTCGTGCCGTTCGCGGTGCCGGCCCCGGCCGCGTCCAGGCACAACCCGGACTGCACGCCGGTGATCGTGCCGTTGGCATTGAGGTTCCACTGCTGGTTCGTGCCGCCGTTGCAATCCCAGATGATCGCCGTCGTGCCGTTCGACGTCCCTTGACCGTTGGCGTCCAGACACTTGTTGCCGTACACCGTCAACTGCCGGCTCGACGTGTACGTCCATCGCTGGTTCGTGCCGCCGTTGCAGTCCCACAGCTGCACCTGGGTGCCGTTGGTCGTGCTGGCGCTCGGAACGTCCACACACCGGCTGGACTGCGTACCGACGAGTGTTCCGGCCCGGCTGCCGTCGCTGCCCGGTGGCGGCGGCGTGACCAGGGCGGGTGCGGCCGAGACCACGATTGCCCGGTCGAGCGCGACCGCGCCGTCTCCCACAACACGTACGCGGAGGGTGTGCGTACCTTGTGGAAGGGTTCCGCTGGTGAAAAGTGCGACGTCGGTCCGGCGTGCCGACGCCCGGAAACTCACCGTCTGCTCCGGTCCGGAGTCGACCGATATCGCGGCTGAACCGTGAGCGGGATCCTGAATGCCGTACAGGACGACCCGGTTTCCGGTGAAGGACAGGGTCGCCGTGTTACCGGCGGTGCTGCTCCAGGTGTTGTCCTTGCTGAAGGCCTGGTTGTCCGTGCCGGTCTGCCAAGTGCCGCTGTAACTGAAGCGCTGCCGCTCGTTGACGTCGGTCGGGAAGCCGAAGGCGTAGGAGCCTCCACCTGGGACGACCGGGTCGGTGAACGCGGCGATGTTCACGTTCACATTCGCGGCGGTCAGGCCCGGCGCCGACGCGGTCAGCGTCATCGTGCCGGTTTGTCCGAGCGCGCTCTTGAGGTACACCGCGCCGGTGCCGGCCTCCAGAGTGAGTGGGCTCTCGCCGACGACTGCGCCCGGCCCGGTGAGGGCGAACGTGACGGCGGCGCTGTTCGTGGGTACGACCTGGTTGTTGCTGTCCAGGGCCTTGACCACGACCCGGGTCATGTCGGAGCCGTCGGCCTTGATCGCCGTGTCGTCGGCGGTCAACGTGAGGCGCGTGGCCGCTCCGGGGGTGTAGCGGGTGTCGGTGGCCACGATCTGACCGCCGATCCAGCAGTCCGCCCGCAGCTGTCCTGCCGCGACCGTCAGACCGGTGAACTGGAACAGCGGATGCGGGAGGTTCGTGTATGCGTTGGGGTTGATCCGCCCTCGGGAAACTCCGTTGGCGAACAGCTCCACCTGCTGGCAGTTGCCTGCCACCTGGATGGTGCTGCTGGACACGCCTGGAGTCCAGTAGCTGAGGATCGAGACGTACGGCCCGTACAGCGCCGGATCGCGCTGGGAGGCGAATGCCGCGGCGTCGAGTTTCGGGATCCGATAGATGTCCGAGACGCCGTGGTAACAGGTGTAGTTCTCGCACGACGGGGGTGTGACGAAGGTCGTGTTGTAGTCGAAGGCCGCCCAGCCCATCGCGCCGGAGATGTTCGCCTTGCCGGCCGCGGTGTTCTGCACGTTGAGGTGTACGCGCATGGTCCCCAGCAGCGCCGACTCCGAATCCCAGGAGCGGACCGGGGCAGTGTGCCCGACCGATTCGGTGATCAGCCAGGGTAGGACGGTCGGGTTGTCGGCGGTTCCCGAGAAGTCGTTGTAGGTGTAGACGTCCTCGAGGAACTCGCTGCCCTTGAAGTTGCGTACGCCGCCGGTCGGCCGCGAGGGGTCGAGCTGCCGGGCCAGATCGTTCGTACGCGTATAGAACCCGTGGTTGTCGCCGGATTCGTTGATGCGTACGCCCCACAGCACGATCGACGGGTGATGCCGATCCCGGGTCACCATCTCGCGGACGTTCTCGACCGCGATGTCCTGCCAGGCGGTGTTGCCGATGTACTGCCAGCCCGGGATCTCCTCCATGACGAGCAGACCGATCTCGTCGGCCCGATCGAGGAATTCCGGATCCTGCGGGTAGTGCGACGTACGCACGATGTTGACGCCGAGTTCGTTCTTCAGGATGTCGGCGTCCTTGACCTGCAGACGGTTCGGCGCTGCGCGCCCGATGTACGGGTACGACTCGTGCCGGTCGAGTCCGCGGAGCTTCAACGCCTGCCCGTTGAGGTAGAACTTGCCGTCGCTGCGGCTGAACTGGATCGTACGGATGCCGAGCCGGGTCTTGTGCTCGTCGACGTACGCCGACCCGTCGCGTACCTGGGTGTAGGCCGTGTACAGGTACGGATGATCCGGGTGCCAGGTGTTCGGATTGGCGATGCTGCTCGTGTTGTAGGTGAACTCGGCCGCCGACTGCCCGGCGATGGTCTGGGTCGCGGTGCCGGTCGCGACGACGTTGTTGCCGGCGTCGACGATCTGCGTGACCACGGTGATCGACTTGGCCGTGGAGCTGTCGTTGCGTACGCGGGTGCGGGCGTTGACGGTGTTGAGGGTCGGCGTGGTGAGGAACGCCCAGTCGACGTGCACCGGATCGGTGACGATCATGTTGACGTCCCGGACGATGCCGCCCCACACGTAGTAGTCGATCGCTCCGCCTTCCGGCGGAATGTCGTTGCGGGTCATGGAGTCGACCTTCACCGCGATCACGTTGTCGGCGCCGCCGATGCTCACGTACGGCGTGATGTCGTAGGTGAAGGAGGTGTACGCGCCCTTGTGCTGACCGACGAGGGTGCCGTTGACGTAGACGTCGGCGACCTTGGAGACACCCTGGAACTCGACCGCGATCCGGCGGCCGGCGTACTGGCTGGGCAGCGTGAAGTGGCGCCGGTACCAGGAGGCCGGCACCTCGAAGTCGCCCTTGGGGAAGCCCTTGTGCGGGTGGGTTCGGAAGTAGGGCAGGCTGACTGGGACGAACGTGCTCTCGTCCAGGCTCACGCCCTGGCCGGCGCCGTTGGGCATGTCCCCGGCGAACAGCCATTGGGTGTTGAAGTTCAGCACGGAACGGTTCGAGTTCTGCGGTACGTAGACGGCGGCGGCGGCCGGTCGCGGCATTGCGGCCAGTCCCACCACGACGATGCACAGCGCTGTCAGGGCAGCGGCAAGCCTTCGCATGGTGTCTCCCAATGGAGTGGATCGCGAGGAACGGGGGTGCTCAGCTCCGCAGAGCCCACTTCTGGTTGCTGCCGCCGGTGCACGACCACAGCTGGATCTTCGTGCCGTTGGCGGTGGCGTTTGCGCTGGCGTCAAGGCACTTGCCCGATTGGACGCCGGTGATCGTGCCGTCGGCGTTGACGTTCCACTGCTGATTGGTCTGCCCGTTGCAGTCCCAGATGATGACCGCGGTGCCGTCGGCGGTCCCTTGCCCGTTGGCATCGAGGCACTTGGTGCCGTAGACCGTCAGCTGCTTGCCCGAGGTGTAGGTCCAGCGCTGGTTGGTCCCGCCATGGCAGTCCCACAACGTCACCTGCGTGCCGTTGGTCGTGGAGGAACCAGGCACGTCGACGCACCGGGACGACGCGGTTCCGACGATCATCACGTTCTGCTGACTGCCGCCGCCGTCGGACTGGGCTCCGGCCGAGGTCATGACCGTCCGAGCGGCGGTCGGCCAGGCGCCGTTGGTGACCTGGACGTTACCGGAGACGGTGTTGGCGTGACCGGGGTCGGTGAGGTTGGTGCTGCCGCCGTCATACCAGTTGTTGGTCAGCGTGACGGTGCCGGTGTTGCTGTTGCAGCAGTAGTTCATGGTGGCCCAGTGGTAGCCGACGTTGGTGGAGAAGACGTTGGAGGTGGCCGTGAAATAGCGCGAGCCCTCGTCGAAGTACACCCCGAAGTAGCCGTGCAGACGCAGGCAATAGTTGTCGCGGATCACTCCGTTCGGATTCGCCGACAACGTGTAGATGCAGCCGCCGTCGTTCATCGACTGCATGATGTCGTGAATGTAGTTGCCGGTGACCTGGTAGTTCGACGCTGTGGTGGCGGTGCTGTAGCGGGGCTGGTAGTTGTACAGGCCGCGGTTGGCGTAGTCGTTGCTGCCCCCGGCGTCGTTGGCGCCCCAGCCGTAGCCGACGGTCAGCCCGGAGTAGGGCATGTTGTAGATCTCGTTGTGGGTGATGGTCGCGTTGGTGACGTAGGTGGGCAGGAACGAGGAGATGCCGCGGTAGTCCAGCCCCATGTCGTGCACGACGTTGTTGCTGAAGGTGAGGTCGCGGTTGATCATGCGTGAGTCGCTCGGGTGGTGGGCGTTGGCCTGGACCCCGCCGGCGACGACGCCACCAGCCGCGCCACCGGCGAAGGTCGATCGGGTGACCGAGATCGAAGCCGCTCCGAGACCGACCCCACTGGCATGCGCGTTGGGGTCGTTGCCGATGCCGAGGGCGGTCTGCCCCAGGTTGACGAACTGGTCCTGGCTGAAGGTGATGTTGTTGGCCGCGGACACCTGCACCGCTGCCGGCATCTGCCGCCAGGCCGGCCGGGTCGCCTCGAACTGCGTACAACCTGATGTGCAGGATCCGAAGCCCGGCCAGGCCCAGTTCCCGGCGATGTAAGAGCCGGTCTGCTGGTCGGCATACCCCTGGTTGCTGCTGGCCCCCAGCCAGCTCGTGCCGGTGAAGGTGATGCCCGAGAAGGCGAGGTGGTGGGCCGGCGCGTCGTAGGCGCCGCTCACCTGGATCAGCGAGTCCAAGGTCGGCAGCTCGACGTTTGCACTGCTCATGGTCTCGCCGGGCCGTGGGATGTAGGAGAGGGTGCCGGCGCTGGGGTCGAGGTACCACTCGCCGGCCGTGTCGAGGAACTCGTACGCGTTCTCGATGTAGAGCGGTCCGGCGCGGAACGGGCTCCAGAAGGTGTCGTAGCCGAAGTTGTTGTTGTTCCAGGCCGGTTGCTGCATCGTGATGAAGTTGCCGGTGATGTTCTGCACGGGCACGTATCGGTCGGTGAACGATCCGATGCTTTCCAGCTCGACGCGGCTCTTGTTGGCCAGGTTGTTGAGGTAGGTCAGCGCGCTGCTGCTGAAGCCGAGTCCGCTGCCGTTGGCGGTGAAGTCGGAGCGGTTGAGCGTCGTACGCGCCCGCACTGCGGCGGAGCCGTTCACATAGAGGTGGCGGCTGTCGATGCCGGCGCCGACGTTGGCGCGCCAGATGTTGCGGCCGGAGTCGGCCAACGTCCATCCGGTGACGGCACGCGCGCCGGTGATCACCGGGCGCGCTGACGGTGCGGCCTGCCATTTGACGGTGTGGCCGTTGGTTCCCGAGTCTGCCGCGCTGAACCGTAGGGGAGTGGTCAGCCGGTATACCCCGTCGGCCAGCTGGACGACGATGTCGTCGGCCATGGCGCTGTTCATCGATCTGACCGCCGCTTGCGCGGCTGTCAGCGAACACGGCTGCGCCGACGAGCAACTGCTGCCCGAGCCGGAGGGAGCCACGTAGATGGTGGTGACGGCGGCGGATGCCGGGGCGGCGCCGGCGACTGCGGCGATGATTCCAGCCGCGGTGGCCATGGAGAGGGTGAGGATTCTGGCGATGGAGCGTGCGGGTAGGGACATCTGAAGCTCCTCGATCGCATGGGCGTGCGTCAAGCGACGCGCCCGAGGAGCCGGGCAGAACCCCGGGCACGTCGATGCCCGAAAACATAAGTCGTATGACGTATGCTGTCAATTCAAAGATGTAAAAAGGTATCTTTACCGATGGAAGCGGCTAGCGCTGGATGCGCACGGGGTCGCCAGACGCCGCCCGGCGGACCAGCCACGCTTCGGTGATGTGCCGGAAGACCGCATCGGCGGCTCCGGCCGGGTCATGCGCGGCGATGCGTTCGTAGATGCGGCGATGCCCTTGATTCGACGCCACACACAGCTCGCGTGCGGTCCGGCCGGTGTAGCGGGCGGTGTTGATGACCTGGCTCTCCAGTGACCGCACGACCGCGCGGGCGATCCGGTTGCCCGACGTCTGCATGACCACGTCGTGGAACGCGCGATCGTAGTCGGCGTAGGCGACGGGGTCGTCGACGAGTTCGTCCATCTGATCCACGAGGACGCGCAGCCGCTCGACCGCGTCGGCGTCCGCTAGCTTGGCCGCCACATGGGCCATGTCCGACTCCAGGAGGCGGCGGGTCACCACGACGTCGTCAAGGATCGCCAAGGTGTCGTCGACCGCGATCGTCGCGGCCAGCACCAGCTCGTCGAGCATGTTCCAGCTGGTCTGCGCGGTGATGACGGTGCCGGCGCCCTGGCGGACCTGAACCAGCCCTTTCTCCTGCAGCATCTTGACGGCTTCACGGACGACCGTGCGGCTGACGCCGAACGCCTCGCACAGGGCGGGCTCGGGGGGCAGCGGTGAGCCCGAGGGGTGGCGGCCCTGGACGATGCGTTCCACGAGCTCGGCCGCCAGCGCGTGAGCGAGGTTGGCGGGCCGTTGCACCCAGGTCGGCGGCTGTGGTGTGCTGGCGGTCGGTCGCACTGTCCCCATGCTCTCCTCCGGTCCGGCGCTTCGAGCCGTGCCCAAAGTCGTCGGTAGTCTACTCGCTCTCGCGAGTTGACATCATACATCATACGACTTACGTTTGGGCATCCATCTATGGGGCCGCGATGGCGGTCTATCCGAGAGTGGGGAGCCATGAGTCAGCGAGCAGTGTGGCCCGCGCTGCTGACAGCGCTGTTGGTCATCGCAGGCTGCGGTAGTGCGTCGGGAACAGGTTCTTCCACCGGGCAGACGAGCGGCAAGCTCGTGGTCTGGGACTGGAAGTCCGGCGACAAGGCCGCCGCCGGTTACGTGCAACAGGCGAAGGCCGACTTCGCCAAGAAACACCCTGGCGTGACCGTGGAGTTCGTCGCGCAGCCGTTCGACCAGTACTACACCTTGCTCGGTGCGGCCGTCCAAGCCGGCAAGGGTCCGGACGTCGTCTTGTTCAACGGCGGCGGCCAGATCCGAGATCGCGCCGACTCCCTGCTGCCGCTCGACCAGTACATCGCACCGGACAAGCAGCGGCTGGCCGGCTGGGACGCCTTCCGCAAGGACGACAAGACCCTGGCGGCGCCGGTCACGCTGCAGGGACATCCGATCTACTACAACAAGGCCCTGTACGCCAAGGCCGGGCTCGACGCCGAGCATCCGGCGGCCACCTGGGACGACTTCGTCGCCGGATGCGCGGCCGTCAAGAAGGCGACCGGAGCGCGTTGTCTCAGCCTCGGCAACAAGGAGGGCTACGGCATCCAGTTCTTCCTGTCGGGGCTCGGCTCGGGGATCCTGACCACCAAGGAGTACGACGACTGGATCGCCGGTAGACGAGACTGGCAGTCGCCGAACGTGAAGCGCATCTTCCAGCTTTGGAAGCAGGCCGAGGACGCTGGTCTGAACACCAGTGGCCCGAACTCCACCGCGATGTTCAACGACTCGTTCGCGCTGTTCGAGTCCGGCAAGGCGGCCACCGTCATCGGCCTGATGTCCGACATCGGGCACTGGAAGGACTTCGGCGAATTCCTCAAGCCGGAGAACGTCGGCGTGATGCCGGCTCCGGTGGTCACCCCGGGCGCGGTACCCAGCCTCGCGTACGACGGCGGCATCGGCTACGGGGTGGCGAAGTGGACGAAGGACCCGGCGCTCGCCGCTGACCTGGTCCGCTCCCTGACCTCGACGGAGGCGCTTCGAGCCTTCTACACCGGAGCAGGGGCCATCGTGTCGGACACGACCATCGACACCTCCGCCAGCGGACCCGCCGCCGCCGAGATCGTCGCAGCCATCAAGTCCGGCAAGCCGGCGCTGCACGTGGCTCTGTCCGCCAAGACACTGGATCTCCTGGGACGGCTTTCGCAGCAGCTCCTCGCGGGCTCGATCAGCGTCGACGCCGCGGTCACGCAGCTCGCGGCAGCCGACAAGGCGAACTGAGGTCGTTCGATGACGACCTCGCCGCTGTTGGCCCGCTCGGAAAGCGGGCGGGCCAACAGCCTCCCCTCGGCGAACCGCCGGCGGCGCGTACGCCCGGAGCGGCTCGCGCCCTATGTTCTGATCGCACCGGCAGTCCTGGTCATCGTCGGCCTTCGACTGTGGCCGCTGCTGCTCGGCGTGAACTTCTCGTTCACCGGGGACGGTGAACGCGACGGGACAGCGGTCGGTCTGGACAACTACGCCGAGCTGCTGCACGATCCGGTCTTCCGGATCGCGTTGCGCAATGTCGGGCTGCTGGTGCTGTTACTGCCGATCGCGGTGGCGATTCCCGGCCTGCTCGCGACCTTCATCTATCTACGTGTGCCCGGGGCACGGCTGTTCCGGACCGTCTACTTCTTTCCCGCCGTGCTGTCGCCGGTGATCGTCGGGTCCATCTTCACGCTGCTGCTGGCGTACGACGGGCCGCTCAACGCCGCGCTGGAGGCCGTGGGACTCGGCTCGGTGGATTGGCTCGGGGACCCGGCAGTCGCCATGGTCACCGTGGCGGCGGTGCACATCTGGGCGACCTTCGGCATGGGGTTGGTGGTGTTCCTGTCCGGATTCGCCACCCTGGATCCCACGTTGATGGACGCCGCGAGAACCGATGGCGCGTCGCTGCGTCAGCTGATCTGGCACGTGATCGTGCCGGGCCTGTCGCGCACGATTCAGTTCGTCTTCGTGACCACCATGATCGGCATGCTGACCTCGATGTTCGGTCTGCTCTACGTCATGACCAGCGGTGGCCCCGGAGGCGCGACGTACCTGCCGGAGTACTACATCTGGATCCAGCAGGGCCAGATGAACCGTCCCGCGCTGGCTTCAGCCGCATCCACCGTGCTGTTCCTGGTGATGCTCGTGGTCGGCCTCGCCCAGATCGGCCTGCTTCGCAAAGCCACGAGGGAGGATTGATGCGGGCTTCGCCCAGCACCCGTTGGCTCGCAGCGGTGCCGATGGCCGCCCTTGCGCTGGCGACCGTCTATCCGCTCCTCTTCACGACCAACGTCGCCTTGAAGACCCGTCACGACTACATCCTCGACCGGTTCGCGCCGACTCGAACCGCGCACTGGAGCAACCTGTCGGAGGCTTGGGTCAACGCCGACATCTCGCAGTACTTCGTCAACTCGCTCATCGCCGTCGTCTGCGCCGTGGCTCTGCTGCTCCTGCTCGGATCGATGGCCGGGTTCGCCCTGAGTCATCTGCCGTTCCGTGGCTCGCGATGGTTCTTCCTGGGCTGCCTCGCCGCCCTGTTCATCCCGTTCCAGGTCATCATGGTTCCGCTCGCCCGGACCATGACCGGCATCGGGCTGATCGACACGTATCCGGGGCTGATCCTCGCCTACGTCGCGCAGTTCCTGCCCTTCACGATCTACCTGATGACCAGCTACTACACCGGGATACCCGCCGACATCGTGGACGCCGCCCGGATCGACGGCAGCAGCATCTACGGGGTCTACCGGCGCATCATGCTTCCGCTGGGAGCACCGGCGCTGCTGTCGGTGGGCGTACTCGACGCGTTGTTCTGCTGGAACGACGTGCTGATCGCGTTGCTGCTGATGCCGTCGTCCCAGCACCGGACGCTCATGGTCGGCATCACGTCCCTGCGCGGTCAGTACTCCGACGACATCCCCACGTTCGCCGCGGGCGTCCTCATCGCGGCGATTCCCATCCTGGTCGTCTACCTGGTGTTCCAGCGCCAGATCACCGAGGCCGTCACCGCCGGCGCCACGAAGGGCTGACATGCGCATCACTGGATACCGCACGATGTTCACGATCCAGGACTGGGGCCGCCCCGTCGGCGACGCCAACGGCGTGTTCGACAACGGCCGCACGACGGTGCCGATCATCGTCATCGACACCGATGAGGGTCTCTCGGGTGTCGGGCTCGGCCCCCACACCGCCGTCGACACGATCTTCGCCGCGATCGACGGTGAAGACCCTCGCGCGGTGACCGCGCTCTACGACCGCATGCTGCGCCAGACCTTCAAAGCCGGCCACGCCGGAACGATCTTCGGCACGATCGGGGCGATCGACACCGCACTGTGGGACATCAAGGCGAAGGCGGCCGGCGAGCCACTGTGGCGGCTCCTCGGCGGTCGCGATCGTCGTGTTCCGGCGTACGCGTCCGGCCTCGACATCGGACTGACCGACGACGACCTCGTGACGGCGTATCAGGCCTATGCCGACCGAGGCCTGCGTTCGGCGAAGCTGAAGGGCGGCCTGGACGTCGAGCGCGACCGTGACCGGCTGCTTCTGGTCCGAGAGGTCCTCGCCGGGGCGGGCGGCGGCGCCCGGCCGGGGTTGATGCTCGACGCCAACGAGTCATGGAATCGCAAGCAGGCGGTACGGCACGTCGCTGAGCTGGAAAGCCACGTCGATCTCATCTGGGTCGAGGAGCCGGTACGCCGCTGGGACGCCGACGGGCTCGCGATCGTGGGCCGTGGCATCAGGGCGGCGGTGGCCAGCGGGGAGAATCTGACCGGTCTGGAGCAATTCCGGCCACTGCTCGCGGCGTCGGCGCTGGACGTCGTCCAGACCGCCGCGGTCTGGGGGGTGACCCATTTCCTACGGGTCGCCGCCCTGGCGCACGCCCACGACCTTCCGGTCAGTCCGATCGGCACCACTCCCGTCGGACTCGTGCACGCGGCCGCGTCGGTCCCCAATCACCTCGGTAGCGAGCTGCAAGATCTTCAGCCACCGACCGGTTTGTCGATCGACATCTCCATCGAGGATGGTGCCTTCATCCTCGGCGACTCGCCCGGCCTTGGCGTGGACGTCGACGAGGGCGCGATCGCGGCGCTCGCCTTCCGGCCCGAGACAGTCGGCAGTGGGCCTCATGTGCGGCCCGCACGGGCGGGGCACCGACTCGTCGCCGACGGGCGATGACCGGAGGGACTGGTTGAGGTGTACCCGGTGATCGACAGCTTGGCCGGTGGGGTCCGTGGGTCGTCAGGCCGGCGGCGCGGTGCTGCCCCGCACCATCAATGTCGTGGCGAGTTCTACGCGAGTGCGGCTCGGCGTCTGGCCGGCGACGAGGGCGATGGCGCATTTCGCGGCGGCGGCGCCCATCTCCGCGAACGGCTGGCGCACCGTGGTCAACGGGGGCGCGCACCAGGCGGCCTGCTCCACATCGTCGAAGCCGACCACGCTGAGGTCGTCGGGGATACGCAGCCCGACGATGCGGGCCGCCTCGTAGACGCCCAGCGCCTGCAGATCGTCGCCGCAGACGACCGCAGTGGGCGGCTCGGGCAGGCGCAGCAGTTCGAGCGCGAGGTCTCGGCCCTGCTCGAAGGTGAACAGCCCGCTGCGCAAGAAGTGTTCGTCGAACGGTATGCCCGCGGCGTCCATGGCGGCCCGGAACCCGTCCAGGCGGGCCCGGGAAGACAGGTCCTTGACCGGCCCGGAGAGCACCCCGATCCGCCGGTGCCCGAGGTCGAGCAGGTGCCGCGTGGCATTGAGCGCGCCGCTCCAGTTCGTCGCACCGATGGACGGCGTGCTGTGCAGGTCGCTGGTGGGGTCGAGCGCGACCAGTGGGATGCCGCCCTCCACCAGCGTTTCGCGGTGCTGCCGAGTGACGGCCGAGGACACGGCGATCACCGCGGCGGGCCGGCGACGCAGCAGCGTGTCCACCCACAGTGGTTCGGTCTTGTTTCGCCGGAACACGTCGAGGTATCCGAAGGTCATGTCGTGAACGGCGGCGACCTCCTCGACTCCGCGCATGATCTCCATCGCGATGGAGCTCAGCATGCCGTGGAACACGACCTCGATGCGACGGGTCAGCTGGTTGGGTGTCGCCTTGCGGTAGCCGTGGTCCCGGAGAAGCACTTCCACCCGCCGGCGCGTCTCCTCACTGACGCCAGGTCGGCCGTTGAGGACTTTCGACACGGTGGGCGCCGAGACCCCGGCGAGTTCGGCGATCGCCGTCACCGGCAGGTCACCGAGGCGCCGTCGCCGGTGGGGTCCGGGGCTCTCCGACATGCAGCGAGTGTACGGAGTGCCGGCCGAACTCCACGCTGCGCGGCTCCAACGACCTCAAGGCGGACCCGATCGCGAAATTTCTGGGGACGGCAGCTTCCGCGCCGACCGCGATCCGCGCATCCGGATCGCCTTCGACCTGGGCTGATTCGGTGAACAGCCGCTTGAGGACACGGTCCTCCGGAGAAATCGAGCCAACCTTGCACTTGAATGTTTCGCGGCGGTCTGGCAGCCTCACGGTCCGGATGGGAGCGCTCCCGTCGGTAGTGACTCGCCGGACGTGCGGTTCGGGGAACACGGCGTCGGGATGGCTGGGCCGCTCACGCCACCATAAGAGTGACTTAGTCCGCATAAGACGGTGACAGGGGTTCTGAAATTTCCGGAAACCGTCAGCTAACAAACTTCACAGAAGTCCTCTCTATCGGTTAGGCCGGCGCCCCCGCCTGATCCGTATCTACCTGCCCTTTCTGCTTCGCCGTCGCGGCTCAATATGTTTCCGGAACTTTTCCGAAAACTATTGCTTGCACCGAGGAACCGATGGCAGCATTGGCGCGAATGAATCTCTCGATAGAGACGTCCAGTCGCCCCGCCAAGGGCGGCTTGGGCGCTGGCCAGTAAGGAGGCCAAGGTGGATATCAGCCAATCAGTCCATCGTGGTGAGAGCCGGCGGGACAGATCGCTCATCGTCAGAGCGCTCGCGGTCGGCGCAGCCAGTGTCGTGGCGGTGGCGGTGGCCGCGGTGATGATGCCGTCGGCGGACGCGGCCGAGAGCACGCTGGGCGCGGCGGCCGCCCAGTCGGGCCGGTATTTCGGGACGGCGATCGCGGGTGGCCGGCTCGGCGACTCGACGTATACGACGATCGCCGGGCGCGAGTTCAACATGGTGACGGCCGAGAACGAGATGAAGATCGACGCCACCGAGCCTCAGCGCGGGCAGTTCACGTTCAGCGCGGGCGACAACATCTACAACTGGGCCACCCAGCGGGGGATGAAGGTACGCGGCCACACGCTTGCCTGGCACGGGCAGCAGCCGGGCTGGATGCAGAGCCTGTCGGGTTCGACGCTGCGTCAGGCGATGATCGATCACATCAACGGTGTGATGGCGCATTACAAGGGCAAGCTCGCCGCCTGGGATGTGGTGAACGAGGCGTTCAACGAGGACGGCAGCCGGCGGCAGTCCAACTTGCAGGGCACGGGCAACGACTGGATCGAGGTGGCGTTCCGCACGGCTCGCGCGGCCGATCCGTCGGTGAAGCTGTGCTACAACGACTACAACATCGAGAACTGGTCGTACGGCAAGACGCAGGGCGTCTACCGCATGATTCAGGACTTCAAGTCCCGGGGCGTGCCGATCGACTGCGTGGGGCTGCAGACTCACTTCACCGGCGGCAGTTCGCTGCCGAGCAACTTCCAGACCACGCTGTCGAGCTTCGCGGCGCTGGGCGTCGACGTGGCGCTGACCGAGGTCGACGTCACCAACGCGTCCACGTCGCAGTACGCCGGACTCACCCAGGCCTGCATGAACGTGTCCCGCTGCATCGGCATCACGGTGTGGGGCGTACGCGACAGCGACTCCTGGCGTTCCAGTGAGAGCCCGCTGCTGTTCGACGGCGGTGGCAACAAGAAGCCGGCGTACACGTCGGTGCTCAACGCCCTCAACGCCGTCAACCCGACGACGTCGCCGACCGGCGGCACGACACCGGGTGGGACGAGCACCATCGTCGGGGTGGCATCCAACCGATGCATCGACGTGCCCAACGCGTCGCAGACCAACGGCACCCGGGTGCAGCTCTACGACTGCAACGGGCAGAACAACCAGAAGTGGACCTACACCGCCAGTAAGCAGCTGACCGTGTACGGCAACAAGTGCCTCGACGCGAACGGCGCGGCCACCGCGAATGGCACGGCGATCATCATCTGGGACTGCAACGGACAGACCAACCAGCAGTGGAACATCAACTCCAACGGCACCATCAGCGGCGTACAGTCCGGCCGGTGCCTGGATGTGTGGGGGACCGCCAACGGGCAGCAGATCCAGTTGTACGACTGCCACGGGCAGACCAACCAGCAGTGGCGTACGCAGTTCGGCAGCAGTTCGCCGTCGCCGTCCTCGTCGACGCCGACCGGCTGCACCCTCCCCTCGACGTACCGCTGGACCTCGACGGGCGCGTTGGCGAATCCGCAGAACGGCTGGGTTTCGCTCAAGGACTTCACCAACGTGGTCTACAACGGCAAGCACCTCGTCTACGGATCCGACGTCAACAGCGGCGGTTCGTACGGCTCGATGAACTTCAGCCTCTTCACCAACTGGTCCGACATGGGCTCGGCCACCCAGACCGGGATGAGCCAGGGGACCGTTGCTCCGACGCTGATCTACTTCGCCCCCAAGAACGTCTGGGTGCTGGCGTACCAGTGGGGTCCGAACTCGTTCAACTACAAGACCTCCAGCGACCCGACCAACGCCAACGGCTGGTCCTCGCCGCAGGCGCTGTCCACCGCCACCCTTCCCGACGCCCCGTACGGCGTGATCGACCAGACCCTCATCGGCGACGACCAGAACATGTACCTGTTCTTCGCCGGAGACAACGGCAAGATCTACCGGCAGAGCATGCCGATCGGGAACTTCCCGGGCAGCTTCGGTTCCACCTACACGACGGTCATGACCGACTCCACGAACAACCTGTTCGAGGCGGTCGAGGTCTACAAGGTTCAGGGTCAGAACCAGTACCTGATGATCGTCGAGGCGATCGGCTCGAACGGGCGCTACTTCCGCTCGTTCACGGCCAACAGCCTCAGCGGTTCGTGGACTCCCCAGGCCGCCAGCGAGAGCAACCCGTTCGCCGGCAAGGCCAACAGCGGCGCGACCTGGACCAACGACATCAGCCACGGTGACTTGGTCCGCACCAACCCGGATCAGACCAAGACGATCGATCCCTGCAACCTCCAGTTCCTCTACCAGGGCAAGAACCCCAGCGCGGGCGGCGACTACAACCTGCTCCCGTGGCGGCCGGGTGTGCTCACCCTGCAGCGTTAGGTGAACTGACAGCTCGGTCGGGTCCGGCGCCACGGTGCCGGACCCGACCACTGGCGGACCCTGACGTCAGTACTCCGCCGCCCCTAGGGTTCATCTCGTTCTCGGGGACGAGTGCTCGGCCCGGGGAGCCGCATAGCGTTGCCAGGTGATCTCCGTCAGTCCCGTGATCGGAACCCCGCAAGCGCCTACGCGGCCCGCCGCCGGTGTCATCGTGACCTCTTGGCTGGTCGCGCTGTGCTGTCTCGCCTTCGCAACCGTCAACGTGGTGTTCGAAGCGACCGGCCACTTCGCCGACGGACCCTACGCCGAATACTCCTCCGCGATCAGCGCGATGAACTGGCTGGTCGTCGGGCTCAAGGTCGCCGGAGCCGCCGTGGCGTTGTCGTCCGTCGTGCGCCGCCGGTCTTCGCCCGTAATTCTCGGGCTTCTGGTGTGGGGAGCCTTCGCGTTGCTCGGCGTCTACGCGCTCGGCAGCGTCGTCCAGGCGATCGGCATGGTCTCGGGCCTGGCGGGCTCCGCCGATCAGATCACCGTGGCCAGTATCGGCTATGTGTTGTTCTTCGTGCTGCTCGCCGCCGGGTATGGCATCCTCGCCATCTCCTACTCACGTCGCACCCAGCTTCGGAAAGGTGTCGCGGTCCTCGGCGTACTCGGGGCTCCGGTCGTGCTGGGCTTCATTCTGGTGGCCATGCCGATGCTGCTGACAGCTCTCGGCATGATGCCGTCGGCTTGACCGAACGCACGGTCCAGCGGTGCGGCCGGTCAGGCCGGTTCGTCTCCTGCGACCGAAGCCGCCTGCGCAGCCAGGCGGGGCAGGAAGAACGCCCAGCCGTCTTCGTGGCTCTTGCGTTCTTCGAGGTCCTCCGCCGAGTCGGAGTACGGGCCGTGGGTGATCCGTAGACGGCTGCCGTCCTCGACTTCCTCCGGGGTGACCGCCACCTGGTAGGTGGGGCCGGTGCCGTCCCACTGCCAGGTGAATACCAGGCGTATCGCCGGGTCGTAGTCGACGACGCGCCCGGTCAGCGCGCTGCCGAGCTGACTGAAGTCCACCTGGTAGCGGCCGCCGGGATGGGGCTCGAACGTCAACTGCCCGCGCCACCAGCCGCTGACCGCCGTCGCGTCGGTGAACGTGCGAAGCGCTTCGGCGGGCGTCACGCCGGGCAGCTCGACCGCTGTGTGCAGGTAATCCATGAATCGAGACGGTAGACCGGCACACCGACACTTCCGCTGTCCGGGTGGCGGTTCCGACCATTATGAGCGTACGCTCATGAGCAAGTGTTCATGAGCGTACGCTCATAATGAAGGAGACCAACGATGACCGATATCTCGGTCCGTGGACTGACCAAACGCTTCGGCCCGGTCACCGCCGTCGACGGCCTGACCTTCGACGTCCCGGCCGGGCAGATCACGGGGTTCCTCGGGCCAAACGGCGCGGGGAAGACCACCACGCTGCGGATGGCGCTCGGCTTGATCGCCCCGTCGGCCGGTGAGGCGCTGATCGGCGGCCGCCGGTACGCCGACCTGCCGCATCCGCGCCGATCCGTCGGCGCCCTCCTTGAGGCGACCGGATTCCACCCGGGCCGCTCGGGCCGCGATCACCTGCGCGTCCTGGCACGGGCAGCCGATGCGGACAGCGAGCGGGTGGAGGCAGTCCTGGATCTGGTCGAGCTGAGGTCGGCCGCCGACCGCCGCGTCGGCGGCTACTCGCTGGGCATGCGGCAGCGCCTCGGGCTGGCCGCGGCGCTGCTGGGCGATCCCGGGGTGCTCGTCCTCGACGAGCCGGCCAACGGGCTCGACCCGGCGGGGATGGCGTGGCTACGCCGGCTGCTGCGGGAGCTGGCGGCGGAGGGTCGCACGGTGCTCGTCTCGAGTCACGTCCTCAGCGAGGTCGCGCAGACCGTCGACCAAGTCGTGATCATCAACGAAGGCGTGCTCCGTTACGCCGGAACCCTCGACGGGCTCGGGTCGGACTCGCTCGAAACCGCCTTCCTCGAACTGACCAGCCGATAGGAGACGCCGATGCGTACCGAGATTCTGAAGCTGCGCACCACGCGTACCCCTCTGGTGCTGCTCGCGGCCGCGCAGCTGATCATCCTGGCCGGGGTGAGCGGCCTGTTCGTGAGCGGAACCGCGGACCTGGCCGATCCGCTCACGGCCCGGCGGGCCATCGCGCACGCCGGCCTCGTGTCGATCTTCTCGCTGATCCTCGGCATCCTCGCGGTGGCCGGCGAGTACCGGCACAAGACGATCACGGACACCTATTTGAGTACGCCTCGTCGCGGCCGCGTGGTCGCCGCGAAACTAGGCGTGTACGCGGTCGTGGGGGGACTGTTCGGCGTGATCAGCTCGGTCACGGCGGTGGCCGCGACCGCGATCTGGCTGACGGCCAAGGACGGGTCGCTCGACCTGACCTCGACCGGAGTGTGGAGCACCCTTGTCGGCTGCGTCGCATGGAACGCGTGCTTCGCCGCCGTCGGCGTGGGCATCGGCGCCTTGATCCGCAATGTCATCGCGGCGGTCGCGGCCGCCCTGGCCTGGCTCGCCCTGATCGAGGGTATCGTCGGCCAGCTGGTCGGCGACCTGGGTCGATGGCTGCCGTTCCGCAGCGGGCAGGCCTTGGAGGGTGTGCCGTTCCCCGGCGTCGACCTGCTCCCGCAGTGGGGTGCGGCTGTCGTGCTCGCCACGTACGCGGCGATCTTCGCCCTGGTCGCGGTCTCGACTACCGTTAGGCGCGATGTCTCCTAGACGCGCCAAGGCAACGCAGGGCCGGGTCGGCGACGACCCGGCCACCGCCCTGCGTGGACACCTGATCGACACCGCGGAACGACTCCTGGCCGAGCACCAGGTCGGGCAGATCACGACCCGGCAGATCGCCCGGGCCGCCGGGGTCTCCGACGGTGTGCTCTACAACTACTTCGCCGACAAGAACGACCTGCTCGTCGCAGCCTTGCTGCGCCGGTACGGTCAGCTTCTCGGGCGGTACGACGCCCGGCTGCCCGAGGCGGGCACGGCGACGGTCGAAGCGAACCTGGTCGCGTACGCCGAAGCCGCCCTGGAGCTGGTCGCGCAGGCGCTGCCCATCGCCGCGGGTCTGATGACCGAGCCGCATCTGCTGCACCGGTTCGTCGCCGACATCCACCGGGAACCGTTCGGACCGCAGCGCCTGCGGGAGCCGCTTGCTGCCTATCTGGCTGCCGAGCAGCGTCTCGGGCGGCTGGCCGACGTCCCGCTGGAGGCGGCGATCACGTTGATCCTCGGCCCGGTCATCATGCTCGGCTTCACCGAGTTGGTCGGCGGCCAGCCCCGCGAAGTGGTGTCGACCCAACTGCCCGCGATCGTGCGTACCCTGTTGACGGGCCTCAACCCGTCGTAAGCCGGGTCCGCGTATTCGGGTCGGCCGCTCGATATCTGCCGGACCGGGAGCGGGAACCGCCGACGGCTGGGATGCTGGACCGAAGGGCCGCCGTCGGGCGGCGACGTCCGCCGGAGGAGGAAGCAGCGCATGGGCACGGTCTACACCGGGATGACGATGTCGATCGACGGATACACGGCCGGTCACAACCAGTCCGAGGAGCGCCCCTTCGGCGACGACGGCGGTGACGGCTGGGGCGACAAGCTGCACGCCTGGTACGCCGAAACGCCGGAGGAGAACAAGGCCGAGATCGAAGAGCTCATCTCCGCCAAGGCGTTCATCATGGGGCGCAACATGTTCGGCCCGGTCCGCGGCGAGTGGGACCGGCCGTGGAACGGCTGGTGGGGCGACGATCCGCCGTATCACGCTCCGGTCTTCGTGCTCACCCATCATGCCCGCGACCCGCAGCCGATGGATGGCGGTACCACGTTCCACTTCGTCACCGACGGTATCGAATCGGCGCTGGACCAGGCCCGTGTCGCCGCCGGCGACGGCGACATCGCCATCATCGGCGGCGCGACCACGGTCAACCAGTACCTGGCGGCTGGACTGATCGACGAACTCCGGCTGCACATCTCACCGCTCACGCTCGGCGCGGGTACGCGGCTGTTCGACGGCGTACCCGGGCTGAAGCTCGAGCAGGTGAAGTCCCGATCGGCCGGCCTGGTCACGCACGTGACCTACCGCGTGCTGTCGCGGCCTGGCCCAGCCTGACGGCGGCAGCCGGTTCGAACTTGCGTCAAAGGAAGTTCTTACGGTCTGCGGAAATCGTGTCCGTGAATCTCCTGTCTGGACGACAGCGCGCTTACGGTCGAAGCCGTGAAGGCTTCGAGACTGTTCCTTTCCTTGGTTCTGGCCGCTCAACTCGGCACGCTCAGCGTCGCCACGCCGGCCCTGGCCGGCCGTACGCAGTGCCAGCAGCGGCTCACATCGCTGACGTTGTCCGCCAGTGCGGTGCCGTCTGGTGGCAGCGCGGTGGGCCAAGTCGGCCTGGCGTGCAAGGCTGCTCGTTCCGGTGTGACGGTGACGTTGTCGGCGGGCGATCCGGCTGTCCGGGTGCCCGCTTCCGTCACGGTGCCTTCCGGCTACCGGACTGCGTCGTTCACCCTGACGGCCGCCCAGGTCACAGCAGACGTCGTCGTCACGATCACGGCGGCCTACGGCGCTGACACGGTCAGTGCGTCGGTGACCGTTGTGGCCGGGTCGCCGCCGACCGGCCAAGCGCGCACGCTGACGGTCAATCCGGCTTCGGTGACCGCTGGGAGTCCGGCGACGGCGACGGTGTCGCTGTCGAGCGTTGCCCCGGCCGGCGGCGCCGTCGTGAACATCGTGAGCGACAACCCGATCGCGGTTGTGCCGGCCACCGTCACTGTGCCTGCCGGTGCCACGACGGCGACGTTCAGCATCACGACGGTCGCCGACTCGGCCCAGGCGTACACGCAGACCGTCGGCCTCCGGGCCGGGTACGGCGGCGGCCAGGCGTCGGCGGTGCTGTTCGTCTTCCCGCCCGCGCCGCCGACGGGAATGGCGGTTCGCGCCGTCAGTCTGAGCGCCGCAACCGTGGTCGGCGGCGGAGACCCGGTCACCGCCCTGGTGACGCTGACCTCGCCCGCCCCGGCCGACACCCGGATCTATTTCTACGGCTCGGCCTACAGCCCGGTTCGCATGTCGGCGCAGACGGTGCTCATCGCCGCCGGCCAGCAATCGGGATCGATTCAGCTGTTCCCCGGTTCAGTGGAGACCGACTACACCTACACGCTGACGGCGGAGGTGCAGGGCACCGCTCCCGCCGCGGCGTCGCTTCTGATCACTCCGTAGACGTCCATTGTGGTCATACGCGTCACGGTTGCGTCGGCGGGAAATCCGAACGTACGGTGCATTGCCCCGGACTCTCTGTTAGTTCGGGGCACTTCTATTTTTAGATGCTATGTCGTGACCTTCCCGTCATGTGATCGTCGTCTGTGGACCAAAGACTCGTCTCCGTCATGGCGACCAACTAGTCACGAGGGAGTACGAAGCCATGCGAAATCCCCTCAAACGCCTGCTGTTCGCGGTCATCGCGGTCACGCTGGCAGCCACCGGATCCGTCGTCGCCGCCTCGCCCGCGCAAGCGGCTCCGATCGGCGACCACGTCCTGTACTGGAACAACGTGCTGCTCCGGGCGTACCGGACCGCCGGAGGCGCGCCCGGACCGCTGGCCCGCGCCGGGGCGATGATGCACCTGGCGATGTTCGAGTCGGTGAACACCATCAACTGCTACAAGACCGGCAGCTACGACGTGTTCAACTGCCTGGCGATCGACTACACCGGCAGCAACACCATCACGACCTGGAACAACCCGGACGTCGAGACCGCGATCGACTACGCGGCCTACACCGTGTTGTCGAGCGTGTACCCGGGCCAGAGCTTCTCGGCCGACCTCACCGGGGCCCAGGACGGCATCCCCGTCGACGCCTCGCAGCAGCAGGGCCAGAGCGTCGGTGTCAAGGCCGGGCAGAACATGCTCAGCTACCGGAACAACGACAACTCGACCGACGCCACGCCCTATACGCCGAGCACGGCGCCGGGCTTCTGGCGCCCGACCGGGTCGGGTGACGCGGCCACTCCCAACTGGGGCAAGGTCACCCCGTTCTCCCGGTTCACCGACACCTACCGCACCAGCCAGCTGCGGCCGCAGCTGCCCGGCGGCTACAGCACCATGCCGGCGCTGCTGGCCAGCTCGGCGTACGCGTCACAGGTGAACGAGGTCAAGAGCCTGGGCCGGTCGACCGGATCGACGCGGACCGCCACCCAGACGCAGATCGGCTGGTTCTGGGCCAACGACCTGGACGGCACCTACAAGCCGCCGGGCCAGCTGTTCACCTTCACCCGCATCGTGTCCGCCCAGCGGGGACTGGACCAGCTGGCCAACCTCAAACTGTTCGCGCTCGTCGGTGCCGCGATGGCCGATGCCGGAGTGCTGGCCTGGGACGTGAAGTACCAGACCGCCATCGACCTCTGGCGCCCTGAGTCGGCCATCCAGCTGGCCGACACCGACGGCAACAGCGCCACGACCGCCGACACCGCGTGGCGGCCGCTGTCAGCCGATCGCAACGGGGTGAACTTCAGCCCGCCGTTCCCGGCGTACATCTCCGGCCACGCGACCTTCGGCGGGGCGTGGGCCAAGGCGATGTCGCGCTACTTCGGCACGGACGCCATCACGTTCACCGGCACGACCGAGGATCCGCATGCCGTGGGCGTCACCCGGACGTTCACCAGCTTCAGCGCTGCGGCGACCGAGAATGCGCGCAGCCGCGTGTATCTCGGCGTCCACTACCAGTGGGACGGCGACTACGGCGTGCAGACCGGTACCAAGGTCGGCGACTACGTGTCGAGCAAGTTGCTGCAGCAGGTCGCCAACGGCGGCACCTACAGTACGTTCCAATCCTGCGACGACAGCGGCGCCGAGGAGACGTACCACTATCTCAACTACAGCGCCTTCGACTGCCGCCAGGACTCGCCGACGCAGTGGACGCTGGTCCTGTACCCGTGGTCATGATGCTCGCGTGAGGTCGACGGCTGCCGGCCCAGCTTGCCTGGGCCGGCAGCCCATGCTCAAGCGCAGACGGATCAGTGCTGCGCGGCGGATCAGTGTTTCAAGCGCGGCGACGGGCGGCCGCCCGGCACTTGGGGCACCACGCCGCCCAGAACCACAACACCGCGGGCTTGCCGGCAAGCTGTGCGCCGCTGGTCCCGCGACTGAGGCGGTGGCGTCCCGTTCGCCGTACGCTGACGGCGGAGGTCCGCGATGACGATCCGGGTGGTGCTCGAACGAGGTCCCAAGGCGAAGATGTTCGTCGCGTACGCGGTCGACTGGCCGGGGTGGAGCCGCGGCGCGAAGACGGCCGACGGCGCGCTCGACACATTCGCGGCGTACCAGGACCGGTATCGGCCCGTGGCTGTCGACGCAGGGCGGGGACGCGAGTTCGACGACGCGGAAGCCGTCGAGGTCGTCGAGGAGCGAGTCGGCGCAGGCTCCACCGACTTCTGGGGCATCTCGTTCTCCGCCGGCGCGCTGGAGCAGGATCCGATGGATTCCGCCGACCTCGAACGCAAACTCAGCCTCCTGACGAGCTGCTGGGCGTACTTCGACGACGTGGCGGCACGCGTCTCGCCGGTGATGCGCAAGGGTCCTCGCGGTGGCGGGCGGGACCGGGACGAGATCATCGCGCACACGCTGCGCGTCGAGAGCGAGGATTTCGCCAAGCGGATCGGTGTTCCGGTGCCGGTGGGCGGCGTGGTGGAGCCCGCGGCGCGGGCCGCGCACCGCGCCGCCTTCGTGGCGGCGATGCGGGCCTACCAGCGTGGTGAGCAGGTGCGTCCCATGCGGTCGTGGACGCTGCCGTTCCTGGTGCGGCACACGGCTTTCCACACGATGGATCACGCGTGGGAGATGGAGGACAAGGGAAGCCAGTGAACCGCGGTTACCTAGGGACGGTCCGGTGAATGCCGACAGTTGGGCGAACTCAGCCGCGCAGCGACTCGAGTCCTTCGGCGACCAGCAGTGGCGTGAACTCCGTGACCGTGTGCTCAGCGACGCCGCGCACGAGGTACGGGTCGGTCGCCAGAAGCTGATCCAGCTGGGCGCGAGGCATGTCCGCGACCAGGTACACGCCGCCGGTCAACGGCACCTGACGCCCCGCCATCAGGAGGATCTTGGCCGCGATCGCCTCGGTGAGCCAGGCGCCGTGCGCGGGCCGCAGCGGGTCGATGTCGGGTAGTGGTGCGGTGTAAGTGACCTGGACGACATACATGATCACATCTTCCACCGGTTGCCGATGAAATGATCCACCGCATCGCGGACATGTGTCGGGTGTCGCCGCGATCGCGGCGACACCCGACCGAGGACATTGCCCGGGTGTGCGCCGGGCAGTGGCCGCGAGCGAAGGGAGCCGGTCTTGGCTCGAGCCGCACCCCCGTCGGCCATCGACACCGCCCGTTTCGAGGTGCTCTACCGCGCGCATTACCGGGATCTGCTCGGCTACGCGTTGCGCCGCAGCGACCCGCCGGAGAACGCGGCCGATGTCGTCGCGGAGACCTTTCTGGTGGCCTGGCGGCGCATCGACAACATTCCATTTGGCGAGGCCCGGCTCTGGTTGTTCGGCGTGGCGCGCAAGGTGATGGCCAATCAGTACCGGGCGGACCGGCGGCGCGAAGAGCTCGCCGTCCGGCTTCGGCAGGAACTCGCACTGGTGGAGATCGCCCCGCCCGACGTCCCGGCAGAGGTCGCCGCGGCGTTCGACAGCCTGCCCGAAGCGGACCGAGAGATGCTGCGGCTGGTCGCGTGGGAAGGGCTGTCCGCCGATGAGCTCGCCGTCGTGCTCGACTGCACGGCCAACGCGGCTCGCATCCGTCTGCACCGCGCGCGGCGCCGGTTCACCGAGCTGCTGCGTACGCCGGTGCACAACTCATGATCGAAGGAGTCAGCAGTGAGTGACCTCGACGAGCGGCAGGACCATCTGGTCCGGCTGCTTGCCCCCCGATACCAGGTTCCGCAGTCGGTCGGGGAGCCGACCGGACCGGTCGCGCAAAGCCTCCTGGCGGGCATCATGCGTACCGCCCCGACAGAGGAGGTGCCGTCGGCGGTGCGCCGTCGGCCGCTGTTCACGTGGCGTCGGCTGGCGTTCGGCGTACCAGTCGCCGCTGCCCTGGCGGCGGTGGCCCTCGCGGTCACCGCGGCCCTGCCCCCCTCGGGCCCGGGTGGGCCGACCGCGGCGCAGGCCGGCGCGCTGGAGATCGCCCAGCAGGACGGTTATGTCGTGGTGAAGATCCTCGACCCGGTCGCCGACCCGCAGCGGTACCGCGCGGAGCTGGCCAAGCACGGCCTCGACATCGAGCTGACGCTCGCGCCCGCCGAGCCGGACCAGGTCGGCAAGATCATCTTCCTGGAGGTCGGCGACTCGGGCGCGGGCCCGAAGCTCGAGGTGGTGGAGGCCCCGGGGCGTTGCGCGGCCAACGGCAACTGCGCCGTGGGCCTGCGGGTTCCGACGAATTTCCCCTCGTACGCGCACATCGTGATCGGGCGTACGCCGAGGCCTGGTGAGCAGGTCACCGGAGATGCTCCCGTGCTCAGTCAGGCGGAGAAGGATCGGCTGCGTGCCCTCGTCGGCAAGACCGTCGCCGAGGCGCGTACGGCGTTGGCCGCGCTCGGAATCACCATCGAATACCGGGTGGGCGGGGACTCGCACGCCGCCACCGCCGATCAGGTCCCTGGCACCTGGGTGGTGTTCGATGTGGCCCCGCTGACCACGCACAGTGTCGCGCTGTGGTCGTCGCCGACCGGAACCCCGCCCAGCCCGGCACCGGCGAGCATCGGCCAGTAGATCGCGGATTGCTGCCTCCCGCGCCGGGAGGCAGCAATCCTAATGATCTCGCCGGCGAACCTTACCGCCGGACCGGGACCTCGTTCGCGTCGATGGAAGCGCGATCGTCTTCGCTGAGCCCCGCGGCCGCCAGAATGCGTTGGACTATGGCGTTCTTGCCCGCGCCGTACTCGTAGATGTCCGCTGCTTCGGCACCTACGCGCTTCTTGACGTCGCCGTATTCGTCGCGAAGCTGCGGATCCGCCCGCAGGGCGTCGCGGACTGCCAGGTGGTTTCGCAGAGACAACGAGCCCTCGACGATCACGTAGGTGTTGGTCCTCGCCAGCCGCTGCGGTGCTTCGAACGCCCAGCGCTGTGGAATGCCCAGTTCGCCGAGCGGAGTGAAACCACGAGACACCAGGACGGCCGACGCCGCCGCGACGTGGTCTGCTTCGACGACGATGTCGCAGTCGATGACGGGCTTCGCGGCCAGGCCGGGAACCGAAGTGCTGCCGACATGCTCGATCGCGACGACCGGCACGCCCGCCGCGGACAACGCCGCCGCGTACTCCGAGCGCAACGTCTCGAACCGCTCCGCCCAGATCGGGTCATAGTCGACAACTTCGATCATGACGCGACTGTACCGTGCCCGTGTGGTGCGGCCGGGAGAGCCGCCAGCTTCGCGGCGTTGACCACGGACAGCAGCAGAAGGTCGGCCGCCAACGCCGGCACCGCGCCGAACTGGTTCAGGGTGAACTTGAAGACCTGGCCGACGATCAGGTCGATGTACAGTGCCAGGCCGAACCAGCGCAGCGCGGCGGCCCGGTCACGGCGTAGCTCGACGATGCCCATGATCCCCAACGCCGTCATCGCGAGCGTCACGAGGACTGCGACCACCGTCGGGCCGTCCTCACGGCGTTCACCGTCGATGACGACGCCGATCAGCAGGAACAACAGGGGCTGAGCGACGATCCAGCCCGCCACCGCGTACAGGGGCCAGCGCTGCCGCGCGAGCCGGTCGCGGGTCGTGCGTATCCAGTCGGTGGCCCCACGCCATGACCGGCGAGTGGTCTCCTCGCCCGCAGGCAAGACTTCCAGCAGGTGCAGCACCGCACGGTCCAGTTCACTCTCCGGTACGCCGACAGACCGGATCGCGTCCGCGCGCTGGCGTGCGGTCACGCCGAGAACCATCCCGCCCAAGGCAACGTCGACCGCGTCCGCGCGTCGCTGGTCGCGGGTCGGCGCTGCCCGACGCCGCCACCGGCGGTCAAGCAGCAGCAGAACCGCGAAGACCAGGTAGATGATGCTGGCGGCGGGCCGGTAGAAGTAGTCGTTGTCCTGAGTGAGGAACTTGCCGACCTCGTCGAGGAAGAGCCCGAAACCCACGCCGCCGACGACTGCGGCGGCGAACCGGGCGGAGCGTCCATAGAAGATGGTGGCCGCCCCCACTGCCACGGCCATCAGCAGACCGCCCCACAGCACGTGCGCGATGTGCAGGTTGCCCGAGCCGAGCTTCGGATAGCCGGTCATGCCTAGGTAGACGCGGATCAGCAAGACCGTGCCGATGCCGGCGAGGGCGAAGGCGCGCAGGTACCGTGTCGCGTCGCCGGCGCGTACTGCTCGCCATCGGGCCACCGCTTGACCAAGATCCAATGCCACGTGACCAGCATGTCCGACCTCGGCCGTGCGTACATCGGGAAGTACCCCGGATCACTTCCCCAGGGTTTGGCCTTAGGTATCGCGCGACACCGGCCTCACGCACCGCGCGTTCGGTAGCCGAGCCACGCTGGCGGAGCGAGTCGTCGACAGCTGGCCGGTCCGCTCGACCATGCCGGCGGATGCCGCCTGGGCGTACGAGCGGAACTACGGTGGGATCCGCAGCCAGATGGACGCCGACGTGACGGTTGAGGAGATTGAGCGCATCGCGGTAATGCTCCGCGGGCCGCAGGCGACCGACTGACCCACGCCGGTACTCGGGGCGGAAAGCAGTCCGGGACACCCGATGTAGGTATCAGGTGTCCCGGACGCAGGAAACAGGGACGGCGCGGAAGGCGTCTACTGCAGCACGGCGAGCGCCTTGGCCAAGGCCGGGTCCCGTCCGGCGGAGAGGTCGGCCGATGTCATCGGAGCCTGGTGGTCTGGCGCGACGCCGACCGTGTCGATGATTTCCCGGTTGGCCCCGAGTTCCCGCCGGCTGGGCAGGGTCAGTTCGCTGCCGTCGTCGAGCCGATACGGCAACGTCGGTCCGGAGACGAGACCCGCGGTACGCGTGCCGACGAGGGTCCCGAGGTGGAGGTCCTTGACGGTGCTGGCGAACGAGTCGCAGGCTGAGGCGCAAGTGCGGTCGGTCAGCACGGCCAGGGGAAGGTTCAGCAGCGGCACGGTCGCGTCGGCTTGGTTGGCGGTGCAGTGATCGCGTCCGTCGCACCAGTAGCTGATGGTCTTGCCGTGGACGAACGCTCCCAGCAGCCGGATCAGCTCTGCTCCGGCGCCACCTCCGTTGCCTCGCATGTCGAGGATGAGGCCGCGGAGAGTCGTCGTCTTGCGCAGTTCCGCGATGGCGGCCAGCGCCTCGTCGGCCACGCCCGGGTAGAAGCCCGGGATCGTGACCTGGGCGATGTCGCCTGGCTGCAGCCGAACGCCGACCTTCGGGGCTTGCTGCGGGTAGTCGACCGGGGTCACCGTCGTGGTGAAGGTCTTGCCCGTGGCGGGGCGCCGCAGCGCGAATTCGAGCGTCTGTCCGGTCGGTGGCGCGGTGAGCCAGCTCAGAACGCCGTCGGAGACGACTCCGTTGACGATCAGCGGGACCGAGTTCACGGAGATCAGCTCGTCGCCGGGCTTGATGCCGGAGCCGGCGGCGGCGCTGCCCGGGGCGATAGAGGTGACGAAGATCGGTGCCGTGATCGCCGGATCCGGCCCGTCGGGGCGTAGCCCCGAGAACTTCAGGCCGAGTAGGTTGCGCTGCTGTCCGCGCGACCATCGGGCGTGGTTGTCGGCGAGCGCCGACACCATTCCCTGCAGCGCTGCTCCGGCGATGGCTTGCTGGACAGCGGGGTCGTTCGCCAGCTTCGCGGCGATCTTGTCGTAGGCGCGACGGAAACGGGCCCAGTCCGCGTCCCGCTTGCCGGTCAGCGCCGGCGTCGTGGCCTGGGCCTGATCGAGGCCGCGGCGCTGCAGCTCCTGGGTAAGCGCGGCGAACGCGGGCACGAGCAGGGTCCGGTCGTCCAGTATCGGTCCGCGGTAGTAGTTGTCGAGGATGCAGTTGTACGCCTGACCGACGGTCGTGATCGTGGTCGGTGCGGCCGGGGCCGGTGTGCCGGGTTGCCCGATCGGGCCGGACGGGGCGAGACAGGAGCCCGGCCGGCCGGCCGGCTCAGCGGAGCTGGCTGGGCCGATCAGCACCGTCGCGAGACCGGCGGCGAGCGCCGTCGTGGTCGCCACACCGAGCGTGATCCGGAGTGTCTTGTTCATGCCGCCCACGTTCGCGGCCAGACCGTTGCAGCGGTGTGAACGTGCGAGTTAACGCCGGCGAAGCATCGCCCTTGATAGAGACGGCGCATGAGAATCCTGGTGGTCGAGGACGAGCCGATGCTCGCCGACCTGGTCGCGGAGGGACTGCGCCGGCAGGCGATGGCGGTGGACGTGGCGTACGACGGGTGGGAGGCGTCGCAGCGGATCGGCGTCAACGACTATGACGTCGTCGTGCTCGACCGCGACTTGCCAGGGGTCCACGGCGATGTGCTCTGCGCCGACCTGGTCCGCAGCGGCGCGCGTACGCGGATCTTGTTGCTGACCGCCGCCGCGTCGGTGGCCGAGCGCGTCGCCGGTCTCACCATCGGGGCGGATGACTATCTGCCCAAGCCGTTCGACTTCAGTGAGCTTGTGGCCAGGGTCAAGGCGTTGGGGCGGCGTAGTCAGGCGCCCGTTCCGCCGGTGTTGCGGCGTGCCGGGATCGTGCTGGACTCGTCGGTCCGCCAGGTGGTCCGCGACGGTCGTCACGTCACACTCTCGGTCAAGGAGTACGCCGTACTGGAAGTACTCATGCGGGCGAACGGCGCGATCGTCAGCGCGGAGACTCTGCTGGAGTCGGCGTGGGACGAGAACGTCGACCCGTTCACCACCGTGGTGCGGGTGATCGTTTCCCGGCTGCGGGCCAAGCTCGGCGACCCGCCCTGCATCCACACCGTCGCGGGTGTCGGGTACCACCTGTGAAGCGCCGTACCGTGCGGGTGCGGCTCACCGCCCTCTACAGCGGCCTGTCCCTGCTCACCTCGGTGGCGGTCCTGGTCGTCACCAACTTGCTGCTGAAACTGAAGCTGGAGAAGCGTTTCACGAACTATCGGCTCGACTTGACCACTGACGCAGCGGCCTCGCCGATCGGATCGGCTCCAGCGGCCGGACCTTCGATGCCTTCCGGCCGTGGTGACATCGGCTACCTGCCCGACACTGTGCTCGGATACCAGTGGAACATCGCCGGCGTCACGATCATCGTCCTGACGATCGTGACGGTCGTCGTGGGGTGGTGGCTCGCTGGTCGCGTACTGCGCCCGCTGCACCGCATCACGGCAACGGCCAGGAAGCTGTCGCTGTCCAACCTCAACGAACGCATTGCTCTGGCCGGGCCGCGTGATGAGCTCACAGAGCTGGCCGACACCTTCGACGGCATGCTCGAACGCCTGGAACGCTCGGTCGACAGCCAGCGCAGGTTCATCGCCAACGCGTCACACGAACTGCGTACGCCGCTGGCGATCCAGCGGGCGGCGATCGAGATCGGGCTGACCGACCCGTCGCCGGCCAGGCTGGCCCAGGTTCGCAGGCAACTGCTGGAGGTCAATCGCCGCAGCGAACGTCTGATCGGCAGCCTGCTGGTCCTCGCCCAGGGAGAAAACGGTCTCGAGACCACGGAACGGGTCAACCTCGCCGACCTGGTACGCCAGACCGTCGCCGAGACACCGGCTGGCAGCATCCTGATCCGGCAGAGCCTGCAGCCTGCCACCGTGATCGGCGATCCGATCCTGTTGCACCGGCTGCGGCCAACCTGCTCGACAACGCCGTCCGCTACAACAAGCCGGACGGTGTAGTGGACATACACCTCACGCACACCACCCGCCTGACGATACGCAACACCGGCCCGCAGATACCCGAGAGCCGCTTCGGGGAACTGTTCGAACCGTTCCGCAGGCTGCACGCACCACGAACCGGCCCAGCCGACGGCGTAGGGCTCGGACTGTCCATCGTGGCCGCTATCGCACGCGCACACGGCGCCGAGATCTCCGGGCGGCCCGTTCCCGACGGCGGCCTGGAGCTGACGGTTCAGTTCCTCCATGTCGAAGACGTGCCGTGACTTCATGCAGAACCGCGGTTTCGCCGCCGTCGATGAAACGCTCGACCTGGTTCGCGGACATACCCGCCTCCATGACCTCATCCCAGGTCGTCAGCGTAGATCGATCTGGACTCCGTCCTCGGTGAGGTGTCGGACCAGGTCGTCGAAGGTGACAGCGGGCAGCCAGCTCTTCCTGTCGTAGCCGCGAACCAGGTGGCTACGGGCTACGTCGGAGTGATGCCAGACGAGCCGAAAGCCCGGAGTCGCGCCGCCGTCCCCGGTCGCCGCGTTCTCATGGAGCCAGAACAGGTCGCCGCCGAACCAACCGCCGGGACCGTTGATCGCCTCGCCGATCGCGCAGAAGAACCCGTCGTAGTCGGTGACGTGGCGTCCGTTCAGCTGGTACACCGTGCCTGCGGGCTTGTCCTCGGCGCGACGACGGTGCACCGCGGCGGCACGCACCCACAGATAGCGGTCGCTGCGATCAAGCATCGCCCAAAGGTTCGGCTTCGCCGGGCGGCCGGCCCGCCACATGTCCCACAGCGGGCGTTCGTTGGCGGCCAACGGCTCGGGAATCTGGGCGTTCAGCATGATGTCGACGAGGCCGCCACCGAGGGCGGAGGGACGCGTGGCCACGATGTCGCCGAACACGCGTTGTCCCCACCCCATCGTGTGTGCCGTGCCGTCGACGCTGACGTGGGCCAGCTCCGCTGTGACCGGCCCGTCAAGCTCGGAACGGCAGCCGAGCAAGGTCAGTTCCGGACCCGGTGGCCAGGTTTCGGTGCGGTCATGAAACAGGCCGGTGATGTCGCGGCATTCGCCCGCCGGTGTGTCTTCGCCACGCCCGTCGCTTGTCCAGATGGTCAGTCGATAGCCGAAGACGTCAGGTGCGATGGTGCCATTGCGATTGTTCTCGCTTTCGCGGCGATGACCCTCGAGGTCGATATCCAGGCGGCCCGATCCGTTAGCGGCGGACCGGTGGCCGACGACGCGGACGTCGAGCAGTTCCTCCAAGGTCTCATAGCACTCGCGGCAGCTGTCCTCACACCGTTCGGCCACCGGCCGACCGTCAACGTGGGCGCCCTGGACGAGGAAATTGCCGAACCAGGTCGAACCGGTGCCCTCGATCGCGGCAAGGAGTGGACCGGACGGTGTGCAGCTCGCCAGTGTGTAACGCTCATACGTGGGCTCCACCGGGAATACACGGTCGACGAACAGGCCATCGACGTCCGTGCAGTCGGTGAGGGTAGCGCCGGTCTTGGTGTCCAGCAGGCGCCAGCGCAGGGGGATAGGCATGTCAGGCTGTACTTGCGATCGTCCAGTCGTTGGAACGTCTGGAGTCGGGTCGCCCGCTGGGTGGTAGATCACCGGTCGAGTATCAGAAAGCCGGTAGCCCAGCACCAGCAGATATCGGCTTTGGTGGGGGAGCGGTGAGCACCGACATCTACGGATACATCGAAGTTCGTGATCCCTTGGCGGATCAGGACTGGTTCGATTGGGAGCCATGGTCGGTGGCATGCCCGCTGCATCCGCTGCTCGCGCAGAATGACTACGACGCCTTCGCATGTCTGTTCGGCGTACGCAACTATGCGGGCTGGCGGCCGGTGGCCGCGGGCCGAGGAATCCCGCCGGACGCGTCGACGCAGGTACGCGAGGAATTCGCCGGGTTCCTCGATGATGAGAGCGGCGCGACTTGGGTTGCCTGGTCGGAGTTGAACGGTCTCGACATGACCGTCGGCCCGGACGGCGTACCCGGCCGGCTGACCCTCACCGAAGGTGGCCACGAAATGAGCTGGCCTCGGCGTGACAGGTGGCCGGCCGAGATCCTCGACCGATTCGGGTTACTGCCGTGGGGCCCGACACCGGGTGAGACTTTCGGCGTGATTCAGACCGACGGCGCGACTTTGGCGTATCAGCCGCTCACGCGAGCAAAGGTCTTGGGCCCTGGTTCCGGATGGGAGCACGTTTTCGCAGTGATGCGCGCCTTGGCCGGCCGCTTTGGCGCGGACGGCGTTCGTCTGGTCGTGCACTTCGACTGACCTGCCTGTTCACGCCAGCCGCGCCACGATGTCGATCCACGATTGCAGCTAAGGCGCCGTCGTCACACATCGGCAGCGTCCACCGGGAAATTCCATCCCCTCGGCAACTCGCGGTCGCAGACCTGGCACACATACACCTCGTCTTTGACCAGGTTGCGTTGATGGCAGCCGGCGCAGTGCCGGAAGACGATCTCGTCAGTGAACCGGCCGGGATGGACGAGGCCGACCCGGTCGAGCGCCGACTCCACGGCAGTCTAGGAGTCGAGGTGGGGCAGTACCCGGTGGACAGGTTGCTGACCTGCTCCACCTGCCAGGACCTGATGAAGCAGAAGCCGATTTCGCCCGCTGCCAGGACGTCCTCGCCCTGGGCGCACGCGACGTGCTCTGATCGGCGCGGAGCGAGCCGCAACCATCGGAACGGAGGCATTGCCGACCGACCGGGTCTGGGTCTGCTCCTCGCGGCGGATCACGTCTTCCGGCAATCGTTCCACCTATGCCTACGACCGGATGTGGGTTTGGATGCCGTCGAGGATTCTGGCGAGCCCGAACTCGAAGCCGTCGAGCGAGGGCTCCTCCGCGAGGAACGTGGGGTCCTGTACGACGTCCGCGACGGCGTTGAGGTTGCGGGCACGCAGTTGGCTGTTCAGGAATGCGCGTACGGCGTTTGTCGCCCGTTGATGGTCAGGGTTGCTGCGGCGTAGCTGCGCCGGTGTCGGCGTGTTGCGTCGTAGGCCGGCGCCGTATCGGGCATGGCTGTCGAGGAGATACGCGCAGTTCAGCATCTCCGGTGCGGGCATGCCGGTCGGTTGGAGCACGGTGATGAGCGAGTCCAGCCAGGCCGCGTTGTGCGGGGTCAGCGGAACGGTCGCCGGCACGTCCAGGAGCCAGGGACGCGACAGGAAGTGTTCGAACAGCATGCGCGCCCACAGTTCCGCTGCCGCACGCCAGTCGCCGTCCGGCAGTTCGGGCGGGTCGCCCCAGGCGCGATCGGCCAGCAGGACGATGAGTTCTTCTTTGGAGCTGACGTATCGGTAGAGGGCGTTGGCGGTGACGCCGATCCGGGCGGCGACCCTGGGCAGCGAGGCCGCCGCGATGCCTTCCTCGTCGGCCAGCTCCAGTGCGACCGCGATGATCTCCTCGACGCTGTGGGCCGGCTTGGGCCCGCGACGTCCCCCGGTATCGACGACTCCCCAGGCGGCGGCGAGACCGGGCGGCAGCGCGTCGAGATCGGCGTCCCCGATTTGTGCGCGATCCGGCGGTAGGTCGCGCATTGGAGTCTTGCGTGGGGTCATGGCCGGCATCCTCTCGACGGTCTGGAAGAAATTGTAGACGGCTTGCACAGTTGTTGGTACTGTGCAAGCCATGAACACTTCATCCCTTACACAGATTCAGCTCCCGGGGGCGGCCCGTCGCTGGATCGGCCTGGCCGCCATCCTCGGCGCCGTTTTTGCGATGGCTGAACTGCCGCTCTACTTCGTGGAGCCCGCCTGTGACCCCGCTGTCTGCGGCGTCGAGACCGGCAGCCTCATGTCGGACAACCTGATCCTCACGCGAACCCTCTTCAACTTCCTCGCGCTCACGCTGTTCCTGGTCTTCATGACCGGCATCCGGTTCCTGATCACCCGAGCGGACGCCAGATACGAATGGTTCGGCGCGGTGGCCGGCACCGCCGGCGTGGCGTGGACGATCATCGACATGGCCGCCAAGGGGCTCGAAGGCGGCACGGCGATCAAGACCACCGAGTTGATCGATCCGACCCGAACCGTGCCGACATACCTCCTCTACGGTTCCATCACCCACCTGGTGCTGGTCGTCTTCGGCCTCGCCTTCGGATACGCGGTGCTGCGCTCCCGTGCGCTTGCTCCGTGGGTCGGCTGGTCGTCCTTCGCCATCGCCGTCCTTCACCTGGCCGCGGTGCCGTCGATGTACTTCGGTTTCAACTCGTCAGAGTTCTACGCGGCCAACGGCTGGGGCGCAGTGGCGATGTTCAACGGCACCACCGCCATCTGGCTGGCCGCCGTCGGCGTCGCCGCGCTCAGGAACAGGACGTCGCCGGCGTCGGCGCTCGCCTAGCGCGACCGGCCGAGGGCCACGCCGGTGGCGTGCTGCTGACGCCGGGTTCCGGCAAGCTCGGGGCGGACGCTGAACCGTAGGATCGGGGCCCAGTCGATTCCGGCTGGGTCCCGACCGTCGGTAGAACTCTCTCGCTGATTGGACACACGACCAGATCCAAGGTCGCTCTCAGCGGGCGGCCGCCACACTGAGCTCATGAGTACTGCGACACGGCACCACTTCGGCGTGACCCCCGGCGGTTCGGAGGTCGGCCGTTGGCGGCTGGACAACGGGCGCGGCGTGACGGCCGACATCCTGACCTACGGCGCCACTCTGCACGGCTTCGCGATCGACGGCGCGCCGCTTGTCTTGGCCCTGCCCGATCTGGCCGCGTACGCCGGGCGCCACCCCTATCTGGGCGCAGTAGTCGGCCGGTACGCCAATCGCATCGCTCATGGCCGATTCGAGCTCGACGGCGCGGCGTACGCGTTGGCGGCGAACGAGGGTGACACCACCCTCCACGGCGGCCCGGATGGTTTCGATCGTCGTATCTGGGCGGATGAGGCGCTGGACGGCGGGGCAGTGCGACTGACGTTGATCAGCCCAGACGGCGACCAGGGGTTCCCCGGTACGCTCACCGCCTCGGTCACCTATTCGCTGGACGAGCACGGCGTCCTGAGCCTCGACTACGAGGCGCGGACGGATCTGCCGACCGTGGTGAACCTGACCAACCACGCGTACTTCAACCTGGCCGGTTCCGATTCCGTTCTCGGTCACGAGCTTTGGGTGGACGCGGATGCGTACCTGCCCATCGACGAGGCGGCCATTCCGTTCGGCCCGTCCATCTCGGTCGCCGGTACGCCTTTCGACCTGCGCGTACCGCGGCGTATCGGCGATGCGCTCAAAGCTGACGACGCGCAGCTGGCGGTGGCAGGCGGGTTCGACCACTGTTGGCTGCTGCCCACGACCGGCCGGCAGCCCCGGCGTGCCGCCCGGCTGGCCGATCCGGTCAGCGGTCGCTGGCTGGAAGTATGGACAACCGAGCCTGGCGTCCAGGTCTACACCGGAAATCGGCTCGACGGGGATCCCTATCCGCAGTATGCCGGGATCTGCCTGGAGACGCAGCGGCTGCCGAACTCGCCCAACGAACCCGCGTATCCGAGCTCAACGCTGCGGCCTGGTGAGGTCTACCGCAGCCGGACGGAGCTGCGGGTCGGTTAGCGTCGGATGGATTCGTCGAGGGCGTGTTCGGAAAGTGTCGTAGATGGTCGGGAGGCTGGAGGCCGACCGTACATAATGGACCGCCGAGTCGTCGAGCTGCCTGACTCCAGCCCTTTCGTCGGGCTTCCGTGACCACGCACAGTTGACCGCCGGGATCATTTGAGTGATTGCCGTGTAGACAAAGGCGGATCAACATGCGACGCTTCCTGTCGGCCGAAATTGGGGGGTGCCCGGGGCGAGCCTCGGGGCAGGTGACGTTTATCCCGGCACACCGGCAAGCCCTTCACAGTGGCCCGGTGTGTGAGGTGTTGCCCGCTCCCGCGTCGCCCCAGTGTGGATACGTATCTTCCGCTCGACGGCGGGAGTCGATAGGGGAGACATCGCATGACGGACACGACGGGTAACGGGCAACTCACCGAGTTCGGGTATAGACAGGAGCTACGCCGCGGCGTGGGCCTGGCCGACCTCGTCTTCTACGGTCTCATCTTCATGGTGCCGATCGCGCCCTTCGCGATCTTCGGCCAGGTCTTCCAGGTCTCCAACGGTATGCCTGTCCTGGCGTACGCGGTGGGTCTGGTGGCCTTGCTGTTCACGGCGGCCAGTTACGCCCAGATGGTCAAGGCGTTCCCCCTGTCGGGCAGCGTCTACAACTACGCGGGCCGCGGGATCGGAGCGCCGGTCGGTTTCATCACCGGCTGGGCGATCCTGCTCGACTACATCCTGGTTCCGGGCCTGCTCTATCTGATCGCCTCGCTGACCATGAACGCGGCGATCCCCGAGGTGCCGTTCTGGGCGTGGCTGATCATCTTCGTCGGTGCCAACACGCTCATCAACCTGCGCGGCATCAAGATGACGGCCAACTTCACGAAGATCATGATCATCGCGGAGCTGATCGTGCTGGTCCTGTTCCTCGGCGTCGGCATCACCGCCCTGGTGCAGGGCAAGGGACATGGCTTCAGCTGGGATCCGGTCTTCTCGTCGTCGGCGTTCACCTGGGGCGTCCTCGGCGCTGCCGTTTCCGTGGCGGTGCTGTCGTTCCTCGGCTTCGACGGCATCGCCATGCTCGTCGAGGAGTCGCGTGGCGGCTCGACCGACGTGGCCCGGGCGATGCGCTGGGCGCTCGGCCTGGCCGGTCTGCTGTTCATCGCGCAGGTCTGGGTGGCGGCGTTGCTCGTGCAAGACCCGGCGGGCCTGATCACCAACGGCGACCCCGACGGTGTCGCGTTCTATGACGCGGCCGGTGTGGCCGGCGGCAACTGGCTGGCGAAGACCACCCTCATCGCGACGGGTATCGCGTGGGGCATCGCGGACACCCTTGTGGCCCAGGTGGCCATTTCCCGGCTCCTGTATGCCATGGGCCGCGACAAGCAGCTTCCGACGTTCCTGGCCCGGATCTCGCCTAAGCGCGCCGTGCCGTCGAACGCCATCATCACGGTCGCTGTCATCTCCCTGGCGCTGGTGTTCTACATGCACAGCCGAGAAGACGGCGGCATCGCCCTCATGAGCGGCATGATCAATATGGGGGCCATGGTCGCCTTCGTCATCCTGCATCTGAGCGTGATCGTCCACTACGTCGTCAAGAAGCGCTCCGGCAACTTGTGGGGCCACCTGGTGGTCCCGCTGATCGGCGCCGGCATCCTGATCTACGTCATCATCAACGCCAACATCCTGGCCCAGTGGGTCGGCGGCGTCTGGATCCTTCTTGGCCTGCTGATCCTGGGCGGCCTTTACGCCGTGGGCAACCGCCCGACGCTGGAAGGTCTCGCCACGGACCGCGAGACGGCCACCCCGGAGAGCGCGAACGTATGAGTGAGTTCATCAAGTACCACCCCGCGCCCGACGAGCTGGGCTACACGCTCGGCGGGCGCGGCCCGGTGGCGAGCGTACGCCCCGGCGACGTCCTGCAGGTCTACACCGAAGACTGCTTCGGCGGTCTGGTGCAGTCCAGCAAGGATCTGCCGTCGCAGGTATGCGAGTTGCCGTTCGTCAACCCCGTGACAGGCCCCTTCCATGTGGAGGGCGCCCGCCCGGGCGACACCCTGGCGCTGCACTTCGTCTCCCTGGTGCCGGCCCGGTCCTACGGCGTGTCCGCGACGTTCCCCCACTTCGGGGCGCTGACCGGCAGCCACCAGACGGCGACGCTGCATCCGGCTCTGGAGGAGCGCGTCTGGGTGTACGACATCGACATCGACAGGGGCGTCGTCCGTTACCGGGCGACCGCCAGCGACCATACGGTCGAGCTGCCGTTGGACCCCATGCACGGCACGGTCGGCGTGGCACCCGGCGGTTTCGAGGCGCGCTCATCGATCACGTGCGACGCGCACGGCGGCAACCTGGACACCCCGGAAATTCGGGCCGGTGTCACGCTCTACTTCGGAGTCAACGTCGACGGCGCGCTGTTCGCGCTCGGTGACGGCCACGCGCGGCAGGGCGAGGGGGAAGTCTGCGGCGTCGCGGTCGAAACGGCGATGAACACCACGATGATCGTCGACCTGATCCCTGGCGTCTACACCGCTTGGCCACGGATCGAGACCGATACGCACATCGCTTCGATCGGCGTCACGCGGCCGTTGGAGGACGCGTACCGGATCGCTCACGTCGACATGACGGAGTGGATCGGCCGGCTGACCGGCCTCGAGCAGCTGGACGCGTACCAGCTGCTGTCGCAGGCGGGCACCAGCCCAGCCGGCAACGTGGTCGACCCGAACTACACGATGTTGGCCAAGGTGGCCAAACAGTGGCTGCCGGGCCGCGCGGAGGCGTACGACGGGATTCACGACCGTCTGCGCGCGGCCGCCGCGGCCATGACGTTCTGAAGTAATGCGATGAGAGGGGGCTGGCTGTGGAGCGGCTGACGCTACGCGATGAGCTGTATTTGCTCGCACATGACGATCGGGGCGCGCCCGGTATCCATGCCGGCTCCCTCAGCATCGGGCTGGCCGGAGCCGCTCTGATCGATCTGGTGCTGTCGCGCCGGATGGCCCTTGAGCACGGCCGTCTCATGCGGAGGGACGCGGCCCGGACCAACGACGCCATCGGTGACTGGATCATCGCGCAGTTGTCCACCAGGAACACGGTGCGTGAGCTGCGTTGGTGGATCACGAGCATCGCCAGCGACATCTACGACCGCACCACCGGTGGCCTGTATGCCAAGGGCATCATCACCAAGACGGTGCAGCGCAAGCTGCTCGGCTCGAAGGTGATCTACATGCCGGTCGACGACGCCGTCGTCGGCCCCATCCGGGCGATGGCCTGGTACGCGCTGCAGGGCCGGGAACGTCCGGATGAGCAAGGCGCCGCGTTGTGCAGCCTCATCGGCGTACTACGGCTGGAGGACTCGCTCATCGTGAGCCTGCCGCCGGCCGAGCTGCGGGCGGCGCTGCGCAAGATGCAGGGCTACCACACGCCGGCGGTCCAGGAAATCATCGCGGCCGTCGAGGCGCTCATCGGCGAGGCCGCCATGGCGGTCTACCGATAGCCAGTCCGCCTGTCGCCGCAGCCGTCCTGCGGATCAGCCAGGTCACCTCCTAGCGCGATTTCGGGGCGATCGGTGCGATGCCCGCCTCACCCCCGCGCGGCTGCCGGCGCCGTCACATTCCGGCGGCGTGCCAGCAGGTCCTCGGCGACCAGCAGCCCGGCCGGGATGAAGCCGAGCAGGAAGCCGCTGGGACCGACGAGCAGCGCGCACCCGGCCGCCCAGCCGCCGAGTGCCCAGCCCACGTAAACCGGTGCGCGCTCGCCGCGCCGCCCGAGCCTCGCCACCAGAAGGCCGGACAGGATCAACGGAACGACGAAGCCCCCCGGCAGCGCCCAGAACACCGACAGAGACGCGTCACCGGCATCGCCCGAGCGCAGCCCGCCGGTGAGCCACTCGGCCCAGTAGGGATGCGGCAGGAACACTGCGGAGTGCAGGACGCCGATGGCTGCCATCGACCATCCAGCCGAGACCGTCAACTTCTTCTTGATCATGCTTCCAGCCTGCGCCTTCTGCATGGGTCCGCGCCTCCCCCGCGAGAGCGGCCGCCTTCCCCTACAGGAGGGAGCCCGTGCGCCGGTTCCGGTCGCCGCGGTGGGTTAGAGCAGGTAATAGCCGTATTCGACGACACGTCTCGTGCCGTGCTGCTTGAGCAGGGCACGGAACCGCTCCGCGTCTCCGGGGACCGTGTCGACCAACTCCAGCTTCCGGAGCATCGACCGCCAGTGTGCGTCGTCCTCGTGGGCTGCCTTCCACGCCAGTGACAGCCCGATGCGATCGCGGTCGAACGTGCGGGTCAGGGCGGGAACGAAGGCGGGCCACCGGCAGATGATCTCGGCGAGGGTCATGGCGTCGCAGGCGGCCTGCGAGGTGCTGAGCGCATCCGGCGGCAGCAGCTTACGGAGCAGCCGCATGTAGAAGCCCCACAGGGTCAGCAGGCGCTTGGTCTCGCGCATCGACTGGCTCGGCCGCATGCGCATCAGGTCCTGGAGGTGGGCCTGCACGACGGGGTCGCCTTCGAGGTAGCGCTCATGGCTCCCGGTCGGTTGCCGGCTGGGGACCGTTGGCGGCGGTGTCGTGTCCGGGTCGGTCGTGCCATTGGCCGCCGATGGGGTGCCGACCGGTGTCGCAGGTGCGGAAGGTGCTTGGCCTGGGCTGCTTGGTGTCGGCCGGCTACCGGGCTCCTTGGCTGAGCCGGTAGTGCGCTGGCCTGGCGTGTGCGCGTGCAACAGCCGATACGTGTGCGACGACTGGGTCGCCGGCAGGATCACCGACAACTGGGACACCCGGCGCAGGTGGGCCCAGCCGATGTCGGAGCGGGCGCGCCGCCGATACGGGTCCGGCTCCTCCTTGTCGCCGTCGGGGCTGCGATAGGCGTCGGCCAGCCGGGCGGACACGACGAGCGGATCGAGTCCGAGGACGAACTGCCGCATCCCGGTGCCACCCGACGACCCGTTGCCGGTCGCCCGGTCCTGCCCGGCGGAGAGGAATCCGATGATCGCCTCGAACACCTCGGAGGTCGTGCGGACAGCGCATCGGTCCAAGTCGTCGATGAAGATCACCAGATGCAGCCCACGGTCGATCAGGTGACCTACGGTCCGGTACGCGTCGTCCTGCGTCCAGTACAGCTGCCCGGCGTCGCCTTGGTAGGCCGCGTTCAGCACCGCGAGCCGCCCCGAGTGACTGCCCGGCGGCAGCGGCCTGCTCAGCATTTCCGCCGGCAGGTAGGAGATGGCCCGGCCCATGGTGAAGCGCGCGACGGACCAGCCCAGCATGGCGGCGAAGACGGCGGCCGCGGCGACGAACCAGTAGCCGCTGATCGGTGCGCCCGGCCCGGCCGGGGTCCGGCCGGACAGCAGGTTGACGGCGACGCCGGTGACGATCGGCAGCGCGAGGACTTTGCCGGCGACCGTCAGGGGCCGGAACGTGGCGCGATAGAGGCGTCGCCGCAGCGCCTCCCGGTCGATTCGGTCGAGGTTGCGCCGCAGCCAGTAGCGCTGCCTTCCGGCGCGGGTGGCGGCCACCCAATCGGAGAGCTGTTCGATCATGGTGCCCGCGAGCCCCGACCAGACCTGCGGCGCGGACTGGTGGGTCCACGGGTTGAACCACACGGTCACGGTCCGCCGGTCAGGCTCGTCAACCTTCTGCGACTGCGAGTCATGAAACGACGATCGCAGCATGGCTGCTGCGGCGCGTGGCGTCAGGTCAGGATCGGGGTCGCGCCACAGGTTTCGCCATGACCGCCTGCCGTCCGGCGTCGGCGTGGGCGGCTGCTGGTGTTCGGTCAGCCTGCGCTGGACGTCGCGCATGAAGGAGGTCTTCCCCTCGCCCCACCGCCCTTCGACCGTGATGACCTGCGGGCCGACCGTTCCGTGCAGGGCGAACGACGTGTCGTCGGGACGCATGATCTCGATCAGCGTGTCGGCGACGTCTTCACGGTCGAGCAGGTCCGACGTCGCGGGCCGGTCCGCGAATCCCCGCAGCAGCAACCCCATCCGGTCGGGCACCAGGTCCAGCTTCTCCAGCCGCCAGGAGCGCACCGCACCGTCGTCGCCGCCGCTGATCAGCTCGACCTGAGGACGGCGGAAGGACTGCGTCACGGCGCGTACCCAATTGGTGTGGGCCGCGCGGTCGGACAACAGCGAGTCGTCGCGCAGCGGCTCCCACAGCTTCAGCCGGCCGTCCGCGCCGCCGCTGGCGAGCAGCCACTGCCCGTCCGCGTCGACCGCGGTCAGCGCGCTGACCTGGCCGCGATGGGCATGCTCGATCTCGCGCAGCAGGGTCCACTGAGCCGGCGGCAAGGGTTCGGCGTCGACGGCGTCCGGGTCGGTCGTCTGCCAGACCCGGATGCAGCCGTCATCGGTACCCGCGGCGAGCAGCCGGCCCTCGGCTGACGGCCACGCGGCCAGCGCGCGAGCCTGTGCTGGAAGGGTCAGCCCGGGCAGTTCGAGCGGCGAATCGTGGTCGGTGAGGTCCCAGGCCGCGAGATGTCCGTCGCTGTGCGTGGCCACGATCATCGGAGATCCGGTCCCGGGCGCGCCGGCCATGGCCACCGCCCGCACGAGGGTCTGCTCGCGCCCGTGGGCGGCCAGGATGCCAATCCTGTCCACGGCCTCGATCCAGTCATCGTCCGCGGCGGCCGGCGCGTGCCAGATCGAGACCTTGCCCTGGCCGCCGCCGGCCACGAGGTGCCAATGTTCGCCGACTTGGTACGCCGTGAGCGCGCGGATGCGGCCGTGGCCGCTTTTCCACGGGCCAGACCGCGGCGTGCCGTCCAGACCCCAGATACGCAGATAGCCGCGCTCGTCGCCGGAGGCGAACCTGTTCTCCCCGATCAGGGTGAGTGCCTGTACCTGCGACAGCCGGCCCTGTTCGTCGTAATGGGCACGTTCCACGCCTGGCTTGGTCTCGTGGCCGTTGAGCCGCCACAGTCCGACCAGGCCGTCGTCGGACGCGGCCGCGACCTTCGCCCGGAATCCGTCCGGCTGGCGTCGCAACGGGATGACGGCGTTGACCCAGCCGGCGTGCCGGCCCTCGCCTGCGGTGAATCGGCCAGGTCGTTGCTGCCACAACGCGATGTTGCCGGATTCGTCGCCGGCCGCCAGCAGGGTCGTGCCGTCACCGGCCAGGATTTTGGCCAGCGCGTTGATCCGGCCCGGCAGCTGCTCCGGCAGGGTGGTGGAGCGTGCTGTCGCGGGACTCCAGATCACCACTTTCCGTCCCACGGCTGCCGCGAGACCGGCCTGACCGTGCGGCCCGGGCACCGCGACCATCGCCTTGATGTCCTGCCCGATCCCGAACCGTCGGCCGACTTGGCGGCCGGTCGCCGGGTCCCACAGCTGAATGCCGTGCTCGCAGGCGCTGGCGAGCTGGGAGTTGCCCTTGCCGTCGTAGATGACCGCCAGGGAGCGGTTGTCGCCTTCCCCGAAGTCGATCCGCCGGGCGGCTGGGTCCTCGCTGCGCAGATCCCACACGCTGATGCCGGCGTCGTGCGCGACAGCGAGCCAGCCCTCCTGGCGCAGCACCTTCATCGCCTGAACCCGGGCCAGCTGGTCGACCTCAAGCGACAGCCGCAGGTCGCCGGACGGCCAGTTCCACACGAAGACCTTGCCGGCCTTGGTCCCGGCGGCAACCATGCTCCCTCGTGGACCGAGCAGGGCGTCGACGCACACGGGTCGCTCGTCGCCGGGCGTACGGCACGGCGGCATCAGCTCACCGGTCGCGGGGTCGGCGATCGTCACCAGGTCACTACCGCCGACCATCGCCAGGAACGGCCACCCCTCCGACCGGGGCAGGTACGCGAGCTGGTAAACCGGGATGCTCCCGCCCCCGGCGGAGTTCAGGGAACGCTGCAGGTTCCCGTTCTTGTCATAGAGGTGTACGCCATCCGACGCCTCCACCACCGCGAGCAGTTCCCCGCCTTCGGCCTGACGGACGAAGTCCATGGCGAGGATGCTGCTCCCGCCGGGGCCGAATGTCCTGACGTGCTCGAACTGGTTCACCGAGCGACCTCCGCGCCTCGTACGCACACCGAGCGTGAGCGAACGATAACCACAGTGGTAAGCCGCAGGATCGCCAATCCAGACCGAACCCGCCACCCGGCGGTGCGGCGCGCCATGCCGAACGCGTACCACTCGTGAACCAGACGGTGAATCCACACACGACGTACAGCGAGGCCGACGGTCCAAAACGGACCTATCGTGGTGCTGTCCCGGGCGACGAGCCAAGCCGAGCCGTCGCCCTGCGAGCCGAAATAGAACGCATGCGCCTCGCCGAACTCCGCGCTCAACCGTTCAACGTCTGCTGAACCTCCATGCCGCTCTCATCGAACGCGTCGCAGCGATCGTGCCATCGTGCCCGCTTGCTGCTGGGGTGAGGGGCGTCCCGCCCACGGTCGACGCCCGCCAACAAGCCCAACGCGCTGAAGACTTCGCGGTCATCGCCGCCCGGACGGGTACCGGACGGCGACGACGTGCGAGAGCTTCGGTCAGCCGCGCCACCATTTCTGGTTGGCGCCGCCGGTGCAGTCCCATTGCTGTAGCGGCGTACCGGTGCCACCCCAGCCGGTGACGTCGACGCACTTGTTGGCCTGCGGATTGACCAGGTCGTTAGCGCCGGTGAGGACGAATTGTTGGGCCGGGTTGCCGCTGCAGTACGCGATCTGGATGGCCGCTCCGGCGGCGGTCGATCCCCACGCGACGTCCATGCACAGGTTGTTGACGGTGCGGATCGTGCCGTCGCCGGGGAACGTCCAGTTCTGCGCGTTGGTGCCGTTGCAGTCCCAGAGCTGCAGGCGTTGGCCGTCGGCGAAGTTCGAGTTCGGCACGTCGATGCACTTGTTCTGCCAGCCGATGATGCGGCTGGTGCCGCCGCCGGTCGTGGTCAGGCTCAGCCCGTACGCGCCGAGGATCTCGTTGACAGGCTGGAACACCGTGGTGCCTCCGGTGGTGCAGTTGCCACCGGCGCCGGAGGTGACGCCCTGTGCCTGGTTGCCTGACATCCAGGAGCCGCCCGAGTCGCCGGGTTCGGCGCAGGCATTGGTCTGGGTGAGCCCGTAGACGAGCGAGCCGGAGTAGTTCACTGTCACGTTCTTGGCCTGCACCGTTCCGCACCGCCAGCCGGTGGTGCGTCCGGACCGGCAGATCGAGCTGCCGACGGGTGCTTCGGCTGAGCCGGCGACGGCGACGTTGCCGCCGGCGTAGTCGTTGACCCACGGACGTGGGGTCCAACTGCTGTTGGTGCGGACCCACGCGTAGTCGTTTCCGGGGAACGAGGAACCGGCGAACGTGCCCTGGGCGACGTTGTTGTAGCCCCAGGTCGGGTTGCCGGAGGTGCCGCAGTGCCCGGCGGTGACGAAGCCGCCGTTGTTCACGGAGAAGCCGATCGAGCACAGGGTGGTGCCGTTGATGTTGTACTGGTCGCCGCCGCGGATGTCGTAGACGGGCTGGAACGGCCGGGTGCCGGTGTCCAGGCGGACCGCGTCGCCGGTGAGATGGGCGGCGTCGGCCAGCCGTCGCCCGGATGACGTGCTCGCGGCGGCGATGACGACTTGGTTGGCGGTCGGGTCGACGTACCAGGCGTACACGTCCTTCGTGGCGGTGTTGGCCACGGCGTCGAGTTTCTTCTTCGCCTCGGCCAGGTGCTGTTCGGTGCGGGCGACGGTGACCGGTTTCGCTCCAGCCACCTGGACGAGGGCGGCGTCGGCGGACGTGAGGACGCCGACAGCGAGTTGGGCGTCGTCGGCGGAGTACCACGCGCCGCCGAAGCGGTCGCCCAGAGCCGCCCGTACGCGGGGTTCGACGGCCATGGCGGCTGCTTCGTGGGCCTGGCGGATGCGGGCCTGGGTTGGCGTCAGGTGTAGGTCCCGTTGCAGGGCCTGCTGGAGGGCGGTCGATGGCTGCGGTCCGGTCGGGCGTGCTTGAGCAGGGGCGGGAAAGGTTGACGCTGCGGCGAGGGCGATTGCGCTGGCCGTTGCTACGAGTCTCACGATTGGTCCTAGGGGTTGGGGACGAGGACGTGAGAGCGCTCTCTTGCAGGACACTTTACAGTTACATGTCTGGATGTTCAACGAGTCGGTGCCGCCTGGCGTCACTTCGAACGGGTTGCGGAACCCGGGAAGGCATCGGCACCGGTCCAGGTTGCCTGCCTGTCACGTAAGTGGGGGACCCGAACTTTGACGCCGTCTCCTAGAGTTCGCGGCACCACGAACGAGCGGAGGTGCGGCTTGCCGATTCAGGTCGTGCTTATGATCGTCGTGTTCTTCGGAATCGGAACGCTTGTCCTCCTCACGCCGGTCAGCAGCCGCGCGGTGAAAGACTTCGAGGCGCGTCATCAGGTGAACCTGACGCCGGCTGGGCATGAGCGGCTCACGGCGCACTTGAACGCACGTCGCCGGACGCGCACGATCGGTGTGCTCGCGGCGGGCGCGGCCAGCCTTGCCGTCACAGCCACCTCGCACGGTATCCAGCTCAACCTGATCATGCTGATGGCCGGCTGGTTCGCCGGAGCAGTCGCTGCCGAATTCCGGCAGCGCCACCGCACCAGGCCTAAAGACGTGCAAGGGTCGTCGGCCAGCCGGCTGCCGCTGCCGGTCGCCCTCATTGGTGTGGCCCTCGCGTACGCGGTGTCTGCGGTGATGCTGCGGAGCGAGGGCACCAACGTCGCGGTCATCCTCCGCTGGGCGGTGGCGGCCCTAGCTGCCTGTGCGGTGTCGCTCGCTGCCACGGCCTTCGTCACAGGCCGAGGACTGCGCGATCTCGATCATCCCGACAGCGAGCTGGGACCGGCGACCTCGGCTAGCGCCGTCCGCGGCCTGACCGCCGGCGGAGCATTGCTCACCGTGCTGTGCCTGGCGAAGCTGTGGGAGAACGCCGTTCCCGGGCCCTATGACCAGACACGCTTCCCCCAGCTGGCTACCCTGGCGATTCTGCTCTTGGCCTTCGTCGTGCTCTCGTCCAACAACTTGAAACGCCCTGCTGTCCGTGTCGGTCTGGCCGCGATGTTGATCGTCGTCCCGCTGGCCTGGGCGATACCGGTCCGGCTGGCCCAATCGCCGCCCTTCCAGGCGGACCAGGTCCATGCGGTGGCGACCCTCCGGCTCGTCACACTCGACCGCCTTGCCGAAGCGGCGTCCGATCTCGGCTTGACCGGACGGCTGCAGCCCCAGCCGACCACAGCGTCCATGTCGGAACTCGTCGGCCGGCTCGACATCGACCGGCCCGCCCACGACGGCGACTACTACATGCTCCTCGGCATCGACCGCCGCACCGGCAGACCTGTCGAGTACCTGTACGGGCCGGACGGCGCCGAATGGTACGGCGGCTGGAGCACTGTGCTGTCCCGCCGCTACCCGTGGCTGTCCAGCGTCGCGCCGATCCAGACCGGTGGTGGCTACATGGACACCGTGATGGGGGTATGGCTCGGCAGCGCCGAAGCCAAGCCGCTGTGGTTCAGCACCCCGATCGCCGACAACGGCACGTACTCGGTCGCAGATCTGCAGCTGGTGATCTTCCTCGTCCGCAACGACGACGGATACATCTACTGGGCGCGTCCCGTTCAGACCATCGCCGGATAGCAATGCGTCCCCAGTTATGACCTGGTCCCGGTCATGTGCGCCGCCCTTAGATCTGGGGTTTCCTGCGGCCGGCGCGATCCAACTGCGCTCGGAGTCCCGCACGGCAAAGGACTATGGTGCCGTTCTGCGCCGCCTACGCTGGCGCCGGGCGAGGCGTACGCGTTGAGGGCCTTTCCGCCGGCTTTCGTCGCTGCGGTCGACTCAGCGCTGCAGGCGTACGAGCAGGAGATCGCAGGTCTGGAATCGCGGACGGATGAGGCGGTGTGCGGCGTTGAGGAAGCTGCTGGCGAATGGCGTGAATGGTGACCACCGGGCGGCCGAAAGCCAGGTCGAGTTCTTGGCCGGCCGATGCTGCTTGAGTAGGGTCGTGCGGTGACCTTGAGTGTCGACCCGGCTGAGCGTCAGCAGCGCGAATCCGAATGTTCGTGCTGTAACGCCGCGATCGAACGCACGTGGAATTACGTCTATCGCGACGGAACTGTGTGGGCTGTCTATTTCGCCAACTGCTACCACCACAAGGACCAACCACATGACGCATGGTTCGACGTTGTCATGGGCACGTGGGGCGATGACAGGGCCAGCGACCATGTGACGTTCGGATGCCGGGTGGGTCCGGTGGAGAACAGCGCCTTTCCGGCAGCGACGCTGGTGGATGCGCTGAGCGGGTTCACTCCGGCCGCCGTGCATGGCATCGTGCTGACGCGTGAACAGGGCCTGGAGCACCCGTGGCTGACGCAGTTCTGGGAGATCGTGGATCTCGTCCTGGAGAAGGACCCCACGGTCCGAGGTCATTTGTATTCGGTCTGACACGAGATCGCCGTGAGCGACGTGCCGCCGGTGCAGGTGATGTGCTTGGAACGGCAGCTCGACGCAGGCTGCAGTGACGTGATCAGGCGGGTGCTCGCGAGCTGATTGGGCGGACCGATGGCCGCCTACGGGCTTGACAGCATTCGGGCTGCACCATGATCGGCGCTAGGTGCGGTGCCATCGATCGGAGCGTGACATTGCGCGGGCTCGTGCGCGGGTCGCGTCGATGACGTCTGGCCGCAGCAGGTGGCCGAAGCCTGCGCGGTCCAGCCGAAGCGTCAGCCCTTGGCGGTCGGTACCAAGCGCCATGGCGGTGGCGTCGAGGTCCCAGTCGTGTGCGGCCAGCTGCGAGAGAAGGTGACCGCGCCGGACTTGCGCAGCCGACAACCGGAATGTCTTGAGGTACGCGAGCCGGCCGGACTGATCGGTGATCGTCTCGCCGATGTGGTTTTCCATGTCGGGATCGAATGCGGGCCGGAACCGAGACAGCGTGAATCCGCCGACCTTGTTGATCCGGGTGAACGTCAGGTCCTGGGCAGACAGCAGTCCACCGGCCATCGTGTCGTGGAAGGCCGCCCAGTCGGCCTGTCCCTGGGCCAGTTGTGCGCGTAGGTCGGCGATGCTGTGCACCCGGGTCTCGTCGAGCCGGGCGGCGAAGTCGCGCACCGCCGGGTACAGGTGGGCGTACTGGTAGATCAGCTCGCCATAGAAGTCTTGGAGCAGGCTGGCATGCAGTGCCCGGTAGTCGTCGGGATGGGGCACCACGAACGCCGCGGCCAGGGCGTCGGCGACGTAGAGCACCATCCCGCACTGCCGCGGGTGGATCTCGAAGACGCGCAGGGCGTCGCCCAGCCCTGGGATCTGCCCGCCGAGGTAGCTGGCCTCGATCCGCGGCGACAGTCCTCGAGAAACCGCCTGCTGGGTCCACTCTTCCCAGACGATCGACGGCCCGCCGAAGTGCAGCGCGAGGTAGCCTTCCATGGCCAGGTGCAGTGGCATGAACCGCAACCGCTGCCGATCCTCGCGTCGGGCCATGCGGCGGCGGAACCGCAGCCGGATGCAGTCCGGCGTGGTTGTGCCTGACGGGTCACCCAGCTGCGTGCCGTACGACGCGGCCGGTGTGCCGTCCGTGGCCAGGCTGGCGACGAACGCGTGCGGGATGTAGCTGATGTACGCGGTTCGCCGTGCGACGCGTACGACTGACAGCTCGCCGGTGTCGTGGACCTCGGCGTGCAGACGCAGCTCGCTGATCGGCTCGGCTCGGAGCAGGGGAACCAGGCGCACGGCACCCCAGACCTGGGCGGGCGCTGCTACTAGCCCGGCGAGGTCGATGCCCGTCCCGGTCACGGTGCACCGCCGATGAATCCGTTGACGCGGTCGGCGAAGTGCGCGCGCAGCTCGCTGAACTCGGCGCCGCCCGCTGCGAAGCGGGCCAGCTCCACCAGTGCCGGGACGTCCTCAGCGTCGCGTACGCCCACGGTGGCGACGCCCGGACCCAGCCGCCGGACGTCGAAGGTGTCGCTGTCGTAGACGGGGTTGAGGTGGACGATGTCGGTGGCGTTGATGGGGTCCAGGCGCGTACGCCACACCCGAAGCACCTCGCCGGCCAGCCCCGGCGGCGCGTTGTCCCAGCCGTCGGAGACGATCACGAGCCGGTCCGGCCGCCTCTCCAGACCGTCCAGGATCCGTGCGCCGAGTCCGGTCGGCCCCACTGGATGGACGAATAGCGGATCTCCGTGATGCGTCAGCCACAACCCGGCGTACTCGGTGGCGAGCGCCTCCAGCAGGTAGTGGGTCGCCAGCGCGACGGCGAGCGGACGACGGCGTTTCACTCCTGACCCCGCCGACGAGTAACTGTCGTCGAGCACCGCCACGACCCGTCCCCACGTGCCTGCCTGCCGTCGCGCAGCCCGCCGGGCCGCTGCCCGCATAGCCGCTGACAGCTCCTCGTGACGCCGGGCGCGCTCGGCCCGCGGCAGGGACAGTACGAACAGAGCCAGCCGGGTCAGGGGCACGGTGGCGAGATCCATCGCGACGTCGGAGACGCCGTCCCGCGCGGCAGCGGACTGCAGGCGCAGCCGCTCATGGTCGGTGAGCTTCGGCGCGATGGCAGCGAGAAAGCGGGAGCGGTCGGTCCCGTGTCGCGCGGCCAGCCCCTCGGCCACCGTGTACGGCAGGTCATACAGGGCCCGCTCCTCGTAGTGGGCACGCCGCCACGATTCCAGGATGGGGGTGCTGTAGCGCTTGAGCCGCCGCCACTCGAACAGCGCTGTGCCGACTTCGTCGGGCAGCCGCAGATGGGCGTGCCGTGCCGCGGTCGACATCGAACGGCGGTACTTGACCGCGTCGAACGCCGGGTCGGGGCGCGACGCAACCCAATCCCGCACGATCGCCCGGGTACGCCGGTTGTTGACGCCCAGCCGGCGCAACTCGCTGAAGACGGCGTACGCCCGCTGCGGCGGCAGCATCCGCAGCCGCGCGGCGATCAGCTTCCCCTCCGTCCTGCGCTGCCCGTCGTCGGCAGCCGCCGCGGTCCGCAGCAGGTTGACCACGATCAGCGAGGCGTTAGCGTGATTGATGTCGAGTGCTAACGCCGCCGCGTAAAGGTCGCGGTAGTTGCCCAGGACGTACTCATGGAGAAACTTGAGCGACATCCGCTGCGCCCCGGCCATGTCGCGGAACTCGCGCTGAGCGGTGGAAGCAATCGCGGCGTTGACGAACATGACGACGTCCTCACACGCCACCCGCTGCGACGCGGACATGTTCGCCCCCCATTCGTTTCGCGCCGGCCGGGGAGTGAGGGCACGAACTGCGAAGCATCGCTTCAGAGGCGGGTTCCGGAAGTCGCACCGAAGTCCCGCGGCCGGCCGGGAAACGATATCTTCACGGCCGTTGCCGATGCCACGGGGTATTCGCCGGGCGGGTGTCTCACCTTCTGCGCGGCGCCCGCCGGTCGATCCGGGACTGGTCGTCGGGCAGGTCGCCGTGTCGATCCGAGACTGGTCGTCGGGCAGGTCGCCGCTGTTGAGGAGCGATACCGAACGCTGGTGTCCTTCGCAGGGCGCTCCGCGGCTTACCGGCGTCGTGTTCTCGCCAGTATCGGCATCCACCGCGCCGGTTGATCACGTGTCATAGTCGCCGTCCCATGGGGTGTGGAACCCAAGCCGGTCCGGGTAGAGCTCAACCCAGTCGCCGCCATGACCTTCGTCCGGGTCGTCGCTCGATTCGTCGACCAGCCCGAACAGGACGCCATCGTGGTGGGTCTGGAACAAGCTGACGGCGATGTCGCCGTGGATCAGGTCATCGAGCTGGCTGAGCCACTCGTCGAGCAGCGCCTGGGCTCGTGCAACCACCTGTGCCGGGCCTTCGACGTCGATGCCGGCGAACTCGATGTCAGAGCACAGGTATTTGCCGGCCTCGTCGAAGTGGTGCAGGTAGGCGTACCAGCGCAGATCGTCACGGCTCAGCTCGGTGTGCCAAGGCCCAGGGTAGGCGCCGACCACTCCGCCGAGGAACATGCCCTGGGCATGGTGGCCGATATGCTCGGTGTGATAGCCGGGCTGGTGCTTGATCGGTATCCGGTCCGGTACGGCCACGCGGCGAGCTTAATCCTCGCGAGCCCGGAGCACGTCGCCCACCATCGCCAGGCATTGGGCGTCGCGGCAGACTGGCCATGCGGGCCGCTGTTTGTGCCTGGAAAGGCATCGAGTTGATGGGCGAGGCCGCCTTCCGGACAGGCAGCCTGGTGGGTCGCCCGAATTCGCAGTCAGCATGTGGAACTCTCGCCGAGCTCGACAGACCCGAAGTAGCGGCCGCGATCCGCTCCGATCGGAATGGCGTGCCGAACGTCAGGGAGGTGCGTCAGCCTCCCGGGTATCGTGATCATGCGGCAGGATGTCCGTCGTGACAGACGACCCGATGGGCGACATGATCATCGAGCGGCTGAGCCGATGCACTCACCCCGTCAAGGTCGGCGGCCGCTTCGGGACGGCGTTCCTCTACAACGAGTTGCTCGAATCAACACCCGAGACCGATCGCGTCCGCGAGTGGGTGGTCACCGCCGACCAGTTCACCCGCGATCCGCTCCTGGAGCTGCGGCTGCGCCCCGAGTTGATCGAGCTGGCTCCCTCAGCGGACTATTTGGCCTTGATACATGTCGAGGGCGCTTGGACGCGGCGGGCCGGCGTCGGGGTGCTGAGCAGCTGGGTGCTACACGAGCACGCAGACCGCAAAGGGTGGCGCTGGCGTACGCAAGAAGTCACCGACGGAATCGCCGCCACCAAGCAACAGGTGCAGGCGGTCCTGGCTGATGGCGAACGCCGAGCATGGGCACTTGGCCATTTCGACTACGAGGTCGTCGAGGTGCCGGGCGAACCTCGTCCACAGGGCTTGGTCGGTGCCTCGGTGACTCGTGACCCGGACGGCGTCGTCCGCTGGCGCGGTGAGCTTCCCGAGGGTTTCGCCGGTGCGCCGGTCTTCGTCGCTGATCAGCTTGGGCGTCGGGAGTTCGCGATGCGATGCGTGGGTGTCGTCGCCAGCGCGGATCGGAACCCGACCATCGTCACCTTCGACATCATCCGCGAGCTTGTCGCGCGCGCGAGCAACAGTGCGAGCCGGACGCGGGGCTGGCGAGGACTCCTGGGACGGCGGAGGGGCGACCACACCTGAGGTGTGGGCCCGCCTCCGCCTTGCCGCATGCGGTGAAGCGCGGCCGGCGGACGAGCGGATATTTGGCCGGCGGCTCAATTTCACCGGATCTATCGGCAGCGCGAGGTACGTGCCAGGCGGGCCGGCCACCCCAGCGTCGGATTCGGCGAAGCAGTCGGCCGCCTCTATACGGCGGCGGACCTGTTGATGCGGCTGGGGGCTGTAGACGTAGAGGATCCGCCCTACCACTTCCAGCTCGTCAGACTGCGGCATTGTTGCATGACGTCGTGTCGCTGGGAGTTTGCAGTGATCAACGCTATTCACCGACCGTGCTTAAGGCTACTGGATGGGTCGGCCGCGTCGACGTCTCCACAGTAGTGGAACCTCGCCGAGCTGTCCGCGCTGCTAATGTCGCGATGATGAGAGCACTTCTCACCTCCTCCGGGATCACCAACAACAGCATCCGCGGCGCACTGGTCGACCTGCTGGGCAAACCGATCGAGGAAGCCAGCGCCCTGTTCATTCCGACCGCGCTCTACCCGTTCCCCGGCGGACCCGGCATGGCGTGGCGGGCGATCAGCGGCGCGGGTCCATCGCCGCTGGCCGGGCTAGGTTGGAGGTCATTGGGCGTCCTGGAGCTAACGGCGCTGGCGCACATCGAGGACGGCACCTGGGAGCAGACCATCCGCGACGCCGACGCGCTGCTGGTGGGCGGCGGCGACCCACTGTTCCTCGCCCACTGGATGCGGCGTTCAGGTCTGACCCGGTTGCTGCCGACGCTGCGCGTTGATTCGGTCTACGTTGGCGTCAGCGCCGCTAGCATCGCCGCAGCGCCTACGTTTGTCGAGACCTACACCGAACAGCCGCGCGGCGCTGACGGACCGCTGAAGTCTGAACCAGCCGTGTTCTCCACGCCCGACGGCGACGTTGACCGGCTCCTGGTCACGGGGCAGGGGGCGGGACTGGTCGACTTTGCGATCATCCCGCACCTGGATAACCCGCGTCATCCCGACGCTTCCCTTGCCAACGCGGAGAGGTGGGCGTCGCGGATTCCCTTGCCGACCTATGCGATCGACGATGCGAGCGCTGTCAAGGTGATCGACGGCGTCGCCGAGGTCGTCTCCGAAGGGCAGTGGAAGCTGTTCCAGCCCGCTGGTTCCTAGCGTCGCTGACTTGTAGCACTCGGTTGACGGTCACGGCCGTCCCGAGCCGTTCGCAGGCCGCCTGGCGCTCCGGTGCCCGATGACGGCCTCAAGCGCCTCGAACGGGGGCACAACGCCTGCACCTCGCTGCGCCCGCCCGCTGACTGCAGACACGCTTGTAGCCGGCTGCCGATCCCTGCGTCCTGGAGGGCCTGGGTTGGCCAGGCAGCGATGTGCGAAACCTGTCATCGCGGCCGGCGCGGGCGCGGATGCGCGAACCTGTTTGACAGCAGCCCAGACCGGCACCGTTCCCGATGACGAGCCCCGTGCGCCGGGTCGTTCGTGCCGCAGCTGGAGCTACCGGTTCGTGTGACGAGGTGTATTTCAGTTCCAGCCTTGCGAAGATAGTTTCCTGATACAGCGATTCTGTCGCTGGTCCGATGTGGCGAGTGCTGTCGACCCCGATAGGGTGGAGGGCCAGCCTCGAGGACCTGTTCGACCTGGCTGGATATCGGTGGGGGTGGATCAAGCCCCACCGCAGGCAAGGCATGTCTGCGAGAACTTTGGCGGCGGTCAAGGGCAAGAGTTCGGCTGGTTTCGGTCGTCCCCTTGTGTTTACCTTGAGCGGTGCCGCCGATCCCGAGGACGGCATCGCTGGCGGCATCGTGGTCGTCGCGTTGCGCCTACGCCACGCCGGTCGGCAGGTCGCCCGCGACGTGCTACTCGGCGCGTGGCCCGGCGACCCCCGGCACATCGAACGCCTGCTCGGCGAATCTTCGAACTGACAATCTGGCGTCAGGCGCTCTCCCGCAGCCGGCGACGGTACGCCCGATTCTTGCTTCGCGCACCGCACAGGCTCATCGTGCACCATCTGCTGGAGCCGTTGCGGGACTGGTCGTAGAACACCCACCGGCAGCTGTCGGCCTCGCACGCCTTGAGCCTGCGCGCCGACCCGTCGGCCTGACCGAGGGCGAGGGCGGCCAGCATCGCCGACAACGCTCCGGCCAGCCCGTCTGACGCCGGGCGGAACTCGACGGTCGCCCCGAAACGCACTTGCAGCGGCAGGCCCGCGGCCTCGGCGTCGAGTACGGCGCGGCCGCGCTCGACACACTCGGCCGCATCCTCCGGACGAGCGGAGACGGTGACGAAGTCCCGCAGTGCCTCCCGGAAGCGAATGGCGCGCCGCACGTCGCCCACGGAGATCGGCTGCGCCGGCGGATGCCCTGCGGCGGCCAGCCAATCGGTGAGCCCTTGTGGATCCGCGATGAGGTCGAACCCCGCTTCGAAGTCGGTGCTGTTGCAGAAATCCTGGACCAGGCGCAGCGCGCCCGGGGCCGGACGCCGGGCCGGCGGCTCGTCAGGAGTCACGAACGCCACCTTAGTTAGTTGACGAACAGTCCGCGATGATGTTAACTACCTCGCGATGCCAGTAAACACGTTACACCGGTATCGCAGCCCGATGGCTGCGGACACCCCGCGACTTCCCTCCCGCTTCGCCCTGCTGTGGTTCGGGCAGGGCACCAGCGAACTCGGCTCGGCCGTCAGCGCCCTCGCCCTGCCGCTCGTCGCCGCCCTCGCCCTGAATGCCGGACCGGCCGAACTCGGCTGGCTGGGCGCGGCAGTGATCCTTCCCTGGCTGACCGCCCTGCCGATCGGCGTGTGGATCGACCGCCGGCCGACGCGGCCGGTGCTGATCGCCGCCGACCTCGCCCGGGCGGCTGCCACGTGCCTGATCCCGATCGCCTGGCATTTCGGCTTCCTTACCTTGCCGTTGCTCTATGCGATCGCCGCCGTCCTCGGCCTCGGCCAGGTCTTCTTCGACACCGCCTGGGGCAGCGCCCTGCCCCGGCTCGTCGGCTCCGGCGCGCTCGTGCAGGCCCACAGCCGCCTGGAAGCGACCCGGTCTGCCACCGGCATCGCCGGCCCGGGCCTGGCCGGCCTGCTCATACGCGGGGTCGGCGCCGCACCCGCGCTGTTCCTCGACGCGGCCAGCTTCCTCGTGAGCGCCTTCTCCGTGGCGCGGGCCGTCCCACGGCAGGAAACCGCGCCGGCTGCGTCGCACGAATCGATGGCGACCGCGGTCAAGGCGGGGCTCGCCGTCGTGTGGCGACAACCGGTCCTGCGCGCCCTGGTCAGCCAGGCCGCCATCTGGAACGCGGTCAACGGCGCCACCAATGCGCTCTTCGTGTTGTACGCGTTGCAGGTGTTGGACCTGGACTCCGGCGGCATCGGTGTCCTGTTCATGATCGGCGGAGCCGGGGCAGTCGTCGGCGCCGCCGCGGTCCCCGTACTCTTGCGCCGGTTCGCCTTCGGCCCGCTCTACCTGACCATGGTGACCGCTGCCTGCGCCGGATTCGTCCTGCTCGGCGGGACGCTGCCGCTGGTGGCCGTCGGTCAGCTGCTGATCGGGCTCGGTATCGCCGTCACCCGTGTGCAGGCCGTCAGCCTCCGGCAGACCGTCACGCCGGTTCATCTGCTCGGCCGCACCCTGGCGACCTACCGCCTGCTGGCGTTCGCCGCGATCCCGCTCGGCAGTGTCCTCGGCGGCCTCGCGGGCGCCCGGTTCGGCCTACGGCCCGCCCTGCTCGCCTGCGCCGGGATGGCCTTCACCGCCTTGCTACCCCTGCTGTTCTCCCCAGTCCGCAGCCTCCGTACGCTGCCCAAGATCACCGAAGAAGGAAACTGACTGTGCTGACGATCCGCGCCGCCCGGGCCGACGAACTGCCCGCCCTGACGACCTTTCCGAACGATGACGAACGCAACGCCGCGACCTCGGCGTACCTGGCCGGACTGCTCGAGCACGATTGCACCCGCCCGGAGTGGTGCCTGGTCGCCGAGCGAGACGGCGCGCTGATCGGCAACGTAGTGCTGTGGACGGTGCCGGGCCGCACGGTCCCCATGGACATCGTGCTGTTGGAGCCCGGCGACCCAGCCACTGGCCAGGAGTTGCTTGCCCACGCCGCAGACCTCGCCCGCTCGCTCGGCGCGCAGAACCAGGGCCACGTCCTGGACACCCCGGCGCAGGCGCCGCAGTTCCAGCGTGACCCGCAACTACGCGAGACGCTGCTGGCCGCCACCGGCTTCACGGTCGCGCGCGACGGGTGCCGGTTCCTGTGGACCGCCGGCGATCCGATGCCCGCGCAGGACGCCCGCCTGCGCTGGCGCTCGCTGTCCGACCTGGGCCAGGAGCCGTTCGTGGAGCTGCTCGCGGACTCGTTCGCCGACACCAAGGACTCGATCTGGCAGGCCGAGATCGCCGAGCACGGCCTGCGTGAGGCGGCCGAGCGCAACCTTGCCGACATGCTGGAGATGGACCACGAACCCGGCTGGTTCGAGATCGGCTACGACGAGCGGGACCAGCCCGTCGCGGCCAGCCTCCCCGCGCGTACGCCCAGCTCGGCGGTGATCGGGCTGGTCGCCGTAGCGCGCGCGGGACGAGGCCAGGGCTACGCCACCAGCGTCGTCGCGCGCGGCACGCAGTTGCTGGTCGCAGCCGGTAACACCGAGATCCGCGGCGACTGCGACGCCGGCAACATCGCCATGTTCAAAGCATTCCAGCGCGCCGGATACCGCAACTTCGCCAACCGGAAGATGTTCAGCCGTCCGCTGTGAAAGGCACGGCCGGAAGCGGCCGCGGCCGATGCGACGTCCGGCGATAAGCCTCGAAGATCGCTACGGCCAACGCGTGCACGTGGTTCAGCACGACGTTGCTCAGGCCGAAAGCGGCCTCGAAACCATCGCGACCATCGGTGCCTAGCCAGCCGGGCAGCGCGGCGGTGGCGAATCATCCTCGGGAGCGCAACCGCACCCACACATCAAGAAAGCTCGCTAGAGATTTTCTCTAGCGAGCTTCTGAACTTCGTGAAATGGTGGGCGATACTGGGTTTGAACCAGTGACCTCTTCCGTGTCAACGGTGCGCGCATCCTGCCCCTGACCTGGGGTGATGTTCGATCTTGGGTCCATTGTCCATGCAGTTGCCTGCCGTTGCGCCCCAGTTCAGAGCCGTTGTGTGCAGTTGCGGACGGGGTCTTGCTCCACATCTGCTCCACGCCATCTGTCTTGTCCTACGTACAGAATCCGCCGAGGACCGCCGCGCGTCTAGCCCCGTACGCCCGATTCACCCGATCTAGTAGCTATCGGCGTTGTGCGGTAGTTCGGTCGGCTGACGCAGGCGAAGTTCTCGAGACAGCCGCCGTTTCATGGGTACCGCGCCGACGTTGGTGATGGGCCTTTCCAGGTGGTGAGTCCTATGGCGTGGGTGGAGAAGATCGCGGGGGACAGGTTCCGGGTTCGGCATCGTGTCGATGGCCGGATCGTGACGGACTCGACGCATCATTCGGAGGCTGCCGCGCAGTTGCGGGCGCGGGACCTGAAGGCCGAGACCCGGCTGGCCCGGCTGCTGGCTGAGCGTGGGGTGCCGACTCTAGGCCAGTGGACGCATTCGTGGTTGTTCTCGTATTTGGCGTCGGAGACGGCGCTGGCGTGGAATCCCGACTATCTGCAGGTGGTCATCCTGCCGCGGCTGCGGCAGTTGCCGCTGGATCCGGTCACCCGGCAGGCGATGGAGGACCTCGTCTGGCAGGTGATCAACACGTGGGACCCGGCCACCACAACCGCCAGCAGGGACGCAGGCCCGGTCGCACCCGTGTTCTACCCGCCGCCGGATCGGCCGGGCCGAGCACGCAGAAAGCCTTGGTACGCCCGCCGATAGGCAACACATTCGTGATCCGATTCGGAGAGGAGGAGCGACGATGGCATGGTTTGAACAACATGGTGACGGGTATCGGGTCCGCTACCGGCACGCGGGGAAGGTGATCACCGACTCGACGCATCCGAAGCTGAACACCGCCCGGTTGCGTGTGGCGCAACTGCACGCGATCCAGGCGAAACTCGCGTCGGTGGCGGTCGGGACGGTGCCGACGGTGCAGCAGTGGGCGGACGTGTGGCTGCCGAAGCATTTGTGCAGCCCAGTCACCCGGGACAAATACACGTCGATGGTCAACACACACATCCTGCCCGCCTTCGGCGACGAGCCGCTGACGGCGATCGACAAGCTGCGGGTCGAAGAGTTCGCGGGCGTGTTGTTGACGAAGATGGCACCCACGTCGGCGCGGACGGTCGTCACGCTGCTGGGCACGATGATCCGTGACGCGGTCGACGCCCACTACGCGGTGTCGGATCCGACCGCCCGGCTGCGGATAGCTGGCGGTCCGCTCCCTCAGCGGCCGGTCGCGACGCCGGCGCAGGTGTGGCAGGTCGCCTGCCGGATGCCCACGATGTGCATGCTGGTCCTGGTCGTCACCGCCGCCTACACCGGGATGCGGTTCCAGGAATTGACCGCCCTCGACCGCAGCAACGTCCACCTCGGCGACGCAGTCTTGAAAGTCGACGAGTTCGCCGGCGCGCTGCACTTCTCGAGCGCCGGCACCTGGCTGGGGCCGCCGAAGACCGACGAGTCTGCCCGTACTATCGATCTCCCACCGTTCCTCGTTCACGGACTCGGGCTGGTCCTGGCCGGGCACGACGAGCCGACGGTGTTCTGTACCCCGTCCGGTGGTTGGCTAGATCCGGCCGATTTCCGCAACCGTATGTGGGACCCCGCCTGCAACGGCGACCGCCGCATCGGCTGGGAGCCGATCATCGCCGGAATGCGGCTCGGCGACTTGCGCCACACACATCGCACCTGGATGGACGACGACAACATCCGCGAAGTCCTCGCCGCCAAGCGTCTGGGCCACCTGCTACCCGATATCCGCAAACGCTACGGCAACGTCGTCACCCCACGCATGCGCACCAAACTGATCAAGAAACTGGAGAAGCGGTGGCAGGCGTCGGGGGCTGTCTGGTGACCGTTGGTTATGAGCTGGCGGTGTTGCTTTGCGATGATCGAGGCACTGCCTGGGCGTACGCGTATGGGTCGTTGCCCGGGATGGCGCGGACGATGTCGCCTTCTTGGCCGGCCCGGAATGCTTCAGGGTCCTCGAATCTGGCAGTGCAGATCGTCCGAACGTCGAGCTCAAATTCGTATGTGAATCCGGCGAGCCTCAGGGTGAGCGGACGGGTCAGTATCGGGTGGAACAGCGCGTCGGGGTCGGGGCCGTTGGCGGTGATCGGCCAGTTGATGGCCTGCCAGGTTTGCTGGACTTGTTCGCCGCGAAGCATGCTGGCGGTGAACAGCAGATCATTGATCTCCTGGGCTGGCAGGGTGTCGAAGTCGGGCACGACGACGCGCTGAAAGACATGCTGTTGCACGGTCTGCAGTGCCTCCAGGGCGGCCAGTGGCCGTCGCGCCAACCGTGCCGCTTCTGAGTCGGTTATCGGCCATGGCGAGGTGACAGGTTGCCCTCCGCGGACTGCGAGTATCAGTTGGTTTCCTTCGATCATCTGTGCCGTCATTCGGACGATCGGCAAGACGTCGGCCGGTAGTTTCCCAACGGTGGGGGAAGAGTTGAACCAGAGTTCGTCGCCGTCCTCACCGTGAAGCAGGAACTGCACCTGCAGCGACTTCGAGCGGTCGGTGCCACCGAGCCACGCTCCGTCTCCTCCGTCCACGCCGTGGCTTGCCTTGATGTCGACGAGGGGAATCGTTTCGAGCACTGCACCATCTGGTGAGACGACTCGAAGTTCGAGATCGGGCAGATCGGAGGGTGCTGATTTCACCAGGAAACTGATCAATCCGAGTCCATCGGCGCCCACCCCGGGAGGTCCGGACACCTTGATCAGGTTGCCGGGCATGTTCTCGAACGGCGCGCCGTGGCGGAAGAACGCCTGCATGGCTTCCTGCTCCGCCGACCCAGGCTGGACCTCGATATGCAGCGTGAACTGAATCGGCCGAAGTTGCGCAGATGCGCTTGCCAGCGGATACACCTTGAGCACGGAGTAATGCTCTTCGTCGATCTGATGATACTTCGTGGCCGCCGCGGCCGGGTCGGCGTCGAATGGCAGATCAGCCATCCTGCCGGCGCGCACGTCGATGCTGTACCGGTAGAACGGGTCGACCTCGCTCAACGCGCGTGCGAGGTGACGCTGGCGCAGCACGACTGCTTCGAGGAGGGCATCGGCAGGCAGATCGGATTGGAGCTCTTTGCCGGCGGCGGTGGTAGCGGCCATCAGTTCGAGAATCTGAGCGCCGCCGTCGCCGAAGTAGTAGCCGATCAGTCGGGGGTGCCGCGATGCCATTCCGTCGAGAGCTGCCCGGCCGACCCACCGGCTCGGTACGCCCGCTCCGGCGGTGAGGCCGTCGAGCCATTCCAGGCGTTCGTTGGTCGGATCCCACGGCGTGACCAGGTACCAGGCGCGTACTCGTAGGGCGGGCAAGGTCTGCGTTGCGAACGCCTTCCACGACTTTGTGACCTCCCGGCGCTGAGCGGAGGTCAGCGGCCCGGTGTACCGCTTGATCTGGTAGACGTCGAAGCCATCGGGATGCTCGATGCGCACGTCGACACCACGGTCGCCCTGAGAAGGGGTGATGAGATTTCCGTGCGGATGGTCGAGAAGCAGCATCGCAGCGATGAATTGCTCGATCGTCTCGCCGGGATGACGCTCCCAGTTCACGGCTGTCACTGCTCCAGCTAACCACCAGGGCACGACAGTCCGCACGAACCGAGCGCTGTCCGAACCCGGCCCTATGGTGTCGGGCGATGCGGTCGATATTGGCGCCGATATGTCGCACCGGCGTGGCAGGCTCATCGGCAGCGCGCTCGTACCGCGGAGCGCTGCCTGGAAGGGAAGCGCAATCCTAGGGTGGCTCAAATGAATCCGGACGATCCATCGGGCGTCGCGCGCTTGACAGGATGGACCCAAGACGGCTTACGCCCCGGGTCGTACCTTGAGCGTCTGAGTGTCCTGGCGGACGCACGAGCCCGCCAGTGGAGCGACAATGTCGACATCAGCCAAGGTGTCGGTGCACGTCACCACGTCGTACCAGCGTTCTATCTGCGTCTGTTTGCCTCCCCGAGCGGGCACCTGCTGGTGCGAGATCGAGACAACGGCACGTTCCGCGTCCAGTCATTCAAGGATTTGGCCATCCGCGATTTCTACACGGTCATCAATAACGACGGTGAGAAAGACGCTTCCATGGAACAGGTCCTGTGCATGATAGAGAATCAGACAGCAGAGCTGTTCCAGCGCCTGCTTAGCCCGTTTCGCGCCGCCGTCCCGCTGACCGTCGACGAGCGCATGACGCTGGCGACGTTCATGGCGATGCAGAATGTTCGAGGACTGCGGACGCGTCGCGAAGTCGAACTGCTCGCCAACTATCACGTCCACCTAATGCACGGCGGGACCAAACTTGGCAAGAAGCTTGCGGGGTTGACGGCCGTCCCGCACCCCAACGAGCACATCCGACTGTTCACGGCCTCAGAGGCGTTCGCAGGGGCGCTGATGCGACGCCCGGTTACCCGCGTGACCCTTGACGCGCCGCTACTGATAACCGGGGACGAGCCCGTATTGGTCGTCAACGACGATCATGTGCATCATCTGCCCGAGTGCTTCCGATCGGCGAAGGGTCGCCGCATCAGGCTGCGCAAGAATCGCCAGGCCAAACGCGAGACCCGCGAGCTCGTGCACATCTATCCCACAAAACCGTCGGGCGTTGCGGTCGCCGAGATGATCATGCTGCCGGTCGGGCCGAGGTCTTTACTCGTGTTCGGCCCGGAGGGAAGCGACACCGACCCGCACATCGATCTCGCGGGACAAGACGCCGTCGATGCCGCCGAGGAGGTCAACCGGCTTGTGATCGACCAGGCCTACAGCTGGATCGCCGCCCATGTCGATCATGATTCGGTACGGACGTGCCCCTTGCCGCCGGTGGGTCCAATTGTCAACATCTGCGACGGCGGAACCAGGCTGAGCCGGGAGTTGCAGGCCGCCCCGTCACCGAGGATGCCCAGGATTCTCGGACGTTCATGACCCTCGGCTCACCATCGTTCTGCATCTGAGCGGACGTTACGAGATGATCGCGGCGCTGAACGCACCACCGCCGCTGACCGTGATGGCGGATGTGATGCCGGCGGGATAGTTCAGCTGGCCGACGTAGTTGGCGCCCCAGGCCGAGATCGAACCATCAGACCGGAGGGCAAGGTCGTGATCCTCGCCAGCGGCGATCGCGACGAAACCGCTGCCACTGGGAGGAGTCAAGGGCTCGACATGCTCGACGCCGTTGTAGTAGTAGTCCGCTGCGCCCCATTCGACGATCGTGCCGTCGCGCCGCAGCGCGATGCTGTGATAGTGGCCGGCGGCAATCGCCACGACGTCGCTCAACCCCGACGGGACGATCGATTCATTGTGGTAATTACTGCCCCACGCGATCACGGTGCCATCAGCCCGTAGCGCCAAGGCGTGCTGTGCGTCCGCCGCGACGGCGACGACGTTGCTCAACCCTGGTGGCACGCTCGTTTCTCCCTGGAACTGCGACCCCCACGCCACAACAGTGCCGTCCGACTTCAGCGCGAGGGTGAACCGCGCTCCCGGACCAGTGGCAATCGATGTGACGCCGGTAAGGCCAACCGGAACGTCGATCTCGCCGTAGGGATCAGCGCCCCAGGCGACCACAGTGCCGTCGGCTTTGAGAGCCACGGAATGGACGTCGGCGGCACCGACCGCGACCACATTGTTCAGTCCGGCGGGCACGGACCGCTCGCCGTAATAGTTCGGACCCCACGCGACGACGGTCCGGTCGAGCTTGATCGCGAGAGTGTGGTGCAGGCCCGTGGCGATCGCGCTGACATTGTTCAGTCCGGTCGGCACGTCGGTCTCGCCGTTGCCGTTCCAGCCCCAGGCCGTCACCGCGCCGTGGCGCGGCAGAGCGCTCAATGCGAGCCAGGTGACCCGACGATAATCCTTGTTATAGGAGCTGATCTGCAGAACACCGTCGCTGTAGTTGATCGTGGCTTCGGCGGCAGTCGGAGCAGGACCACTCAGTTTCTGGTTTTGTCCTAGGAACGTGATCATGCCCTTGCCGGGCCGCTTCGCGTCTGGGGTGACCGCGGTGACGATAGCTACGTGTCCGTCAGGGTTGCGAAGGTTGTCAGCAAAGCTAATGACGTCACCGACGGCGGGCAGCCCCGTGCGGTCTCCATTCGTCCGCTGAGCAATATAAGAGTGCTGCTGGGCGTAGCGATCCACCAGCGTTGCACCCGTCAGCCCACTGAGCCCCGGTAACCCATATCGCACATAAAGATAGCGCTCGGCGAACTCGACGCATTGGAACCCCGAGATCGGTCCGGTCGGGATACCCGATGCGGGGTTGGCCGTATCCGTCGGCACCCAGATCGGGGTAGAACCCGTCGGGCCGCATGCTGGCACGCCGCCCGCTTCCCTGAAGACGGCTGCTCCGCCCTCGGCGCAAAAAGCCGCTTTGGTCGACGGGTTGTCGGGATGCGTGTAGTAATCGACCCAAGCGGGGTTGCTGGCGTTCATCGGCGAGCCGACCGCAGCCGCGCTCGCGGAACCGATCGTCATCCAAGATGTCAATGCCGCGAACACCGCTAGGGATACCCAGATGCGTTTCATGCGGTACCTCGCTTACCTCGGCCGCCAACTGGCTTGGACACGTCCGCAATCACCTTCCGAGAGTCACCGTCCAAATGCAATCCGTGAGCTGGTGAGAACCTTGTGTCCGGCAGAAGCCGGTGCGACCCTTTCGGGCTAGCTGGAGAGAGTGGCGGAAGCCCTGACAGCGGCATGGACGAGCTAAGGCGTTGGCCAGTGCGAGTGGACCACCCAGTCGGCGAAGGTGACGACCGGGTTGAATTGGGCGCCGGACACGTGGAGAGTGGCACTTGTCTCGGCCCGCGGACCGCGCACCACGACAACAAGAGCGATCATCGACATCAGCTGCACCCGGACAGGCCTCGCCTCGACGTTCACCGCCCCAGCCGACGGGACTCACACCCTGCTGCGTCGCCGCGCCGGCGACGACACGGACCGCGCGGAGCGGGGCGGGCCATTACCCTGCGCACATGGTCGAGCCAACAATGCCATCGCAGGCCACTGTGCGCCGCCGCTGGCTGGTCACCTTGGCCGCTGGACTGTGCTTGGTGCTGCCGTTGGCCGGTTGGCAGGGCGTCGCTCACGACTATGCACTTGAGTCGCGCGTCGTCGAGAATGCACCCGTTGGCGCGACATTACAGTCCGTCGACGGCGTCAATGAGCACCGGTTCCCGATGGCCGAAGGCGCCGCCTATCGGATCGTGGTTCCGATCGCCAACTCTGGTCCGTTCCTCGTACAGATCACCAGGTTCGGCGCCAACCCGCACGAGTTCCCGCAGTCCCGCTACCCGATAACCTCGATCGAACTCAACGCGGACCCGGTCAGGACCGTGACGGTGAAGCCGCACCAAACCCTGCTCGTCACATTGACCATGCGCTCTGATGCCCCTGGCAGCATCGGATGCGCTCGAGACTTCTTCGACGCCCTGCGGCTACGTTTCACCGTGCTTGGCGTCGAACGGGACCAGGCCCTGCCGTTGACGCCGCCGATCGCCTTCGAGGGTGGCCCCGACTGCGACCGTTCCCAAATTGTCGGCGGGTCTTGACCTCTTCTCTGGTCCAGAAGGGCGCTCCACGAGTCACCTGCCGATAGCCGAATTCGGATAACCGCAGCTTGGGACATCTATCCCTCTGAGTGGGAGGTGAATTATCCTCGGGAGCAGATCGGCACCCACACATCAAGAAAGCTCGCTAGAGAAGATCTCCAGCGAGCCTCTGACCTGCGTAAATGGTGGGCGATACTGGGTTTGAACCAGTGACCTCTTCCGTGTCAAGGAAGCGCGCTCCCACTGCGCCAATCGCCCGTGCTAGTTCGGCTTCGCGGCCGGACCGAGGTGGAGACGGGATTTGAACCCGTGTACACGGCTTTGCAGGCCGTTGCCTCGCCTCTCGGCCACTCCACCGTGGCTTTCCCCTGGGTGGGGATTCTCCGAGCGGACGACGAGACTCGAACTCGCGACCCTCACCTTGGCAAGGTGATGCGCTACCAACTGCGCTACGTCCGCAATCGGCCCGGTTCCGCGTGAGCGGCCCGCGCTGACTCGAAGAACTTTAGCGGGTTCCAGGGGGCGTTGCCAAACCGGATACCCCCTGGGCGCGTCGGACGCGCACGAACTACGCAAACGCGCAGGTCATGATGGTGATGAGCGGAGACCGGAGCAGCGGGCGGCTGCTGCGAGCCGTGATTTCACTGAGGTCAGCCGGGAGCCGGTGGCTGGGGCGGGCTGTCCGGAAGACGTCACGATTCCCGGCAAAACGGTCGTCGAGGTGATGCGGTTGCCGGTCAGGGTGACGTTCAGCACGAGCGTGTCCGAGCTGGGGCGATCGGAGCCGCCGGTGTACCAGACGAAGTTGCCGAGCCCGTAGTGCACGTAGGTCGCGCCGATGTAGCCGCCGGCCAGGGGCACGTGGGCGTGCGTACCGATGATCATCGTGGCGCCGGCGGCGGCGAGGGCGCGAGCCAGGGAGGTCATCTCCGCCTTCGGGCAGTTGCTGCCTTCCACGCCCCAGTGCATGAAGACTACGACGACGTCCGCTTGCGCTTTCGCGTCGCGTACCGCTTGAACTGCGCGGGCCCGGTCGTGCGACATGGCGACGCCGGACCGCGTGGCCGTGGGAGCCCAGGATTCGGCGAGCGTGTGGATCTGCGACATCGCGAGAATCGCGATGCGCACACCCTTGACCGTGGTCACCCACGGCGCGTAGGCCTCGGCCTCGGTGCGGCCCGCGCCGATCACCGGCATGCCGGCCGCGCGCGCCGCGTCCAGGCTGTCGGCCAGGCCGACCCGGCCGTAGTCCAAGGCGTGATTGTTGCCCAGCGAGGCCACGTCGATCCCGGCTGCTTTCAAGGCGTCATACGCCTTGGGCGGCGCACGGAAATGGAACTCCTTCGGCTCCGGAGTGCCACGGGTCGTGATCGCGGTTTCGAGGTTGACGACGGCGATGTCGGCGGCGGACAGCTGCTTGGCGAACGGGCCGACGGCGGTGGCCGGATTGTTGAGCAGGCTCGCCGTCTTCCCCGTGAAGTGGACGTCGCCGGCGAAGGCCATGGTGATGGTCGGTGGGGGGCCGGTCGGGCTGGGCGAGGCCGACGGCGACGGCGCGGCGGAGGTGGCGGCCGTGGTGGGGGAGCCGACTGGGTCCGGGGCGGCGGTGTTGCACGCGGCGAGGGCCAGGCACACGGCGGCGAGTGCGGCGAGGGGGATGCGCGTCACACGAGCAAGATACGCCTCGGTCAACTATTTGAAGGTTCAACAAAGAGGGCTACGATGGGGTCATGAGCTTCCCGTACGACCGCTTTCTCGCCCAGGCCGCGCCGCTGAGCCGGGAGCAGCGCGTCTGGACTCCCGAGGACGGGCCGATGCCCGCCCTGTACCTCGGCCACGGCGCGCCGCCGCTGCTCGACGACGAGCTGTGGATGAGCCAGCTGTTCGGGTGGATGCAGGAGATGCCGAAGCCGAAGGCCGTCCTCATCGTCAGCGCGCACTGGGAGCACGCCCCGCTGAGCATCTCCGGCACGGCCGCCGGCACGCCGCTCGTCTACGACTTCGGCGGCTTCGAGCGCCGGTTCTACGAGATGACGTATCCGACGCCGGACGCGACCGAGCTGGGGCGCAAAGTCGCCGCGCTCCTGCCCGACGGGGAAGACCTGCACGAGCACCGCAGCCGTGGGCTCGACCACGGCGCGTGGGTGCCGCTGAAGGTCATGCTGCCGCTGGCCGATGTGCCGGTTGTGCAGTTGAGCCTGCCAACGCAGGACCCGGCCAAGCTGCTGGACCTCGGGCGGCGGCTTGCTCCGCTGCGGGAGGAAGGCGTACTGGTCATCGGGTCGGGGTTCATGACCCATGGGCTGCCGTTCCTGCGCCGCTCCGACTTCACGCCCGGCAACCCGCCGCCCGGGTGGTCGAAGGACTTCGACGACTGGGCCGCCGACGCGCTCGGCCGCGGTGACGTGGACACCCTGGCGGCGTACGCCTCCAAGGCGCCGGGGATGCCGTACGCCCACCCGACGGTGGACCACTACATCCCGCTGTTCGTGACGATGGGCGCAGCGGCTCGGCCGGATACGCCCGTGGAGACGACGATCGAGGGCTACTTCCTCGGGCTGTCGAAGCGGTCCTTCCAAGTCCGCTGACGCGCTCGCTCCTGGCGGCCGCGTCGCATTGCGGCGCTTTGGCGGCGCCGCTGCGTTGGGTCGCGGTGCGGGGGTTTAGCGGGTGACGGTGACGTCCGCGGTGGCGCTACGCGTGGCGATGAGGCGGGCGTTCGCCTCGTCGCTGCGCAGGACCCAGTCCTCGGCTGCTCTCACTTCGAGGCCCTTGGCGAGCTGGCGCTCGATGAGGCCCTCGACGCGTTCCTCGGCCGACTCGACGTCCACATAGACCGACAGGTCCAGCAGCGCCCGGACACCGGACCACGGTTCCTCGTCGAGCAGCAGGTAGTTGCCCTCGGTGACGATGACGCGGTCGTTGGGCGCGATCGGGATCGACCCGGCGATCGGCTCGTTCAGGACGTGGTCGAACGACGGTGCGTACACCGTGGACTGGGACTGGGTGCACAGCCGCCACAGCAGCGCCAGGTAGCCGTCGGCGTCGAAGGTGTCCGGCGCACCCTTGCGGTCGGCCCGGCCGAGCCGGCGTAGCTCGTCGTTCGCCAGGTGGTAGCCGTCCATCGGGACGATGGCGCTGGTGATGCCGTGCGCGATTAGTGCCTGCCACAGGTCGCGGGCCAGCGTCGTCTTGCCTGCCCCGGGCGGCCCAGCGAGGCCGACGATCACCCGGTTCGGCTTGGTGGCGACAAGCTCCAGTACGCGCGGCAGCAGGTGATCGAGCACGGGCAAAGTCTGCCACGTTCCCGAAGTCGATCACCTGCTGGCGGAGTGGATCAGGGTGGCGGGGACACGCCACGCCGGTCGATCATGGCCGAAGGTTCATGATCGACGGGATAAGGCAGGGGCGGAGGGGGTGGCCAGGCGGTGGAAGGCGGCGCGGTTAGGGGGCCGAGGGGGAGAGGCCGGAGCACGCGACAGCGCGCGACCGGACCCCGAGGATCCGGGAGGCGGCGGAGCCGCCGACAGCCGAGGGAACCCCCGAATCACGGTCGATGTACGCGGGTACGACAGCGGCCGCGGACACCCGCCCGGATCGCACCGTGATCCGGAGTACTTCGGTGTCGTTGGTTGCGGCGTCGTTGCGCCACCACACGAAGTTGCTCATCCCGTAGTGCACGTATGCGTCGTCCAGCCACCCGTCGCCTTGCAGCACGTGGGCGTGCGTACCGACGATGATGTCGGCTCCGGCGTCGGCCAGTCGCCGGGCCAGCGTGCGCTGTTCCTTCGACGGGCATTTCGCGTACTCCGTGCCCCAGTGCAGGTAGACGACCACGACGTCGGCGGCTGCGGCGGCTCGGCGTACCGCGTCGACGGCGCGGGTCGTGTCCCGCGCCATGGCGATGCCCGCGTCGTCGTCGGTCGCTCGCCATCGCTGCCACAGCTCACTGACTTGACTCATCCCGAGCACTGCGATGCGCGTACCCCTGATGGAAAACAGGTGGTGGTCGAACGCCTCGGCCGCCGACGAACCCGCGCCCACCACGGGCATCCGCGCCGTCGCCGCGTCGGCGAGCGTGTCCGCGAGACCGACCCGGCCGTAGTCGAGCGCGTGATTGTTCGCGACCGTGACCACATCGATGCCCGCGGATTTCAGTGCGGCGAAAGCGCCGGGCGGCGAGCGGAACAGGAACGTCTTGCGCTCCGCCGTCCCGCGCGTGGTCACGGCCGTCTCCAGGTTCACCATCGCCAGGTCCGCGTCGGCCATCATTCTGGCCACCGGGTCCAGCTTTCGCACATCATCGAGTACGCCGAGGGTCCTGGCCGTGAAATGCACGTCGCCGGCGAACGCGAGCGTCACCTCCGGGTTCCCGGTCGACGGTGCGGCGGCGGGAGTGGACTGCGCGGTGGGCTCGACGGCGGCGGGGGCGCAGGCCGTCGCCGCGAAACAGGCGATGAGCAGCGCGAATCGGCGGAGTCGCATACCCGGAGCAACGAGCCGTCTTCCGATCCAGATGCGTTACCGTTTCCGGCGTGAGCCGCCGACCCGCCGACGTGCGTTTGGACGAGCTGCTGCGGACGGCGGTCGACGTGATCGTCGAACGCGGGCTGGCGAATACGCGTACGGGGGATGTCGCGCGCGCCGCCGGAGTCAGCCAGGCGCTGGTGTTCTACCACTTCGCGAACAAAGACGCGCTGCTTGCGCAGGCTTTCGCGTACGCGGCCTCCCGAGACCTCGAAGGACTGGACCGGGTCGCCTCGTCCGACCTCCCCTCGCCGGAGAAGGTGCGCCAGATCATCGACCTGTACGCCCCCGCCGGCCGGTCGAAAGCCTGGGCGCTCTGGATCGACGGCTGGTCGGAGGCCCTGCGCAACCCGACGCTGGAAGCGGTGTCGCGGCGGCTCGACCTGCGGTGGAAGGAAGCGCTGGCCGAGGCGATCAGCGCCGGGGCGGCCGACGGGGCGTTCACCTGTGCCGACCCGGTCAAGGCGGCTTGGCGGATCACGTCGCTGATCGACGGGCTGGCCGTCCAGCTCACCGTCCATCCCGACGTCCTCGACCGTTCCACCGTCCTGAACTGGATCGCCGAAGCCGTCGCAACCGAGCTCGGCCTGGGCGCTGGATCAGGGTTCTCGGTCGAATCATGACCCAAGATTCGACCGAGAACCCTGATCCAGCCGGGTGAGGGAGCGGGG
>NZ_JBFAHM010000021.1:0-91053 GCF_040654195.1 Hamadaea sp. NPDC050747 | reverse complement strand
ATGTACAACCATCACCGAGCACACACCGCACTCGGCGGTCGGCCACCCGCAAGCCGTGTTCCCAACCTGAGTGGGCAGAACATCTAGGCGAGAAATGGTCGTCCTGGCAGCCGTTTCTCGCCTGGATCAACCCGACAGGAGACGGCGACGGGAAATGGTCTTGGTCATCTTCGGGAATCGCGCTAGACATGGCGCGTGTGTTATGAGGAATCTCCTGCTGTCCCGCCGCTCGACGAGATCGTCCTGACGAGCGCCGACGGCAGCACTTTCGGGGCTTACGTGGCGAAGCCGGCCCACCCCACCGGCGCCCGGATCGTCTTGCTGCCGGACGTCGGCGGCCTGCGCCCCGCGGTCGGCGACCTCGCTCGCCGGTTCGCCGAGACCGGGGCGGTCGTCATCGCCGTGGACTACTTCGGGCGTACGGCCGGGACCGGGCCGCGCGGCGAGGACTTCGACAACGATCCGCACGTCGACCAGCTTCGGCGGGCCGACATCATCGACGACGTACGCGCGGCGCTGGCCCATCTCGATGGGGACGGTCCGGCGTACACCTTGGGGTTCTGCTTCGGCGGCGCCGAGGCGCTGCACGCGGCGACCGAGGATCTCGGGCTGACGGGTGCGATCGCGTTCTGCCCGTGGCACGGGGCGATCGGGCACGATCCGGCGCTGCCCGACGACTTCGTGGCCGGCGTACGCGTTCCAGTGCTGGGCCTGTTCGGCGGGGAGGACAAGCCTGTGCCGCCGACGGTCGCGGCCGCGTTCGAGAAGGCGCTCGCGGAGGCCGGCAAGGATCACGAGATCGTGGTGTATCCCGGGCAGCCGCACGGCTTCTTCGAGCACGACCACTTCGGTGACGCCGGGCACGAGGAGGCCGCGGCGGACGCGTTCGACCGGGTGAAGGCGTTCCTGGCCCGGACCGCGTAACGGACAGCGTTCGGGCGGCGCGGAAAGGGGAAGCGCGCCGCCCGGACGTGAACGTCAGCCCGCGTACTTCTCGACGAGCGTCCCGACCGCCGGGAGGGCGGCCTCGATGTGCTTGCCCGCACTCGAGCGAACCGCCTTGTACGCCTTGACGACCGCACCGCGCGGGGAACCTCCGGCGAGGTCGTCGGTGACCGCCAGCAGCGCCTCCGACACTTCGTCACCTCGCTTGGCCAGGTAGTCGCCGAAGGATCCGCCACCGGCGGCGTGGAAGTCGGTCCAGAACGGCTGAAGCTGCTGCATCAGCTTGGGCACCAGTTTCTCGACCGTGGTGCGGTAGTAGCCGGGCGCGACGGTCGTCACCACCTTGTAGGCGACCTTGAGCGCGCCGGCGGAGACCCCCGACTTGGCGGCCAGCTCTTGCTCGACGAGCGCCTGGCAGTCGGCGGCGACGCGCTCGCGCGCACCGTCGGCGAGCAGGACGTCGGAAAGGGTGGAATGCATGGTGATTGCGCTCCTTATCGCGGTGCCAAGGGGTCGACAATTTACCCCGCCGAGCCAGATCACGCTGGCTCGGGGCGCGAGTGTGGACGCTGCGTGACGAATCGGCGACACGGGCGCTCTTGAGTTCTCCTCCCAACGGGGATAGAAAGTCATCCGGACGACCTACCAGGATCGTCCGTCTGGGGCGCGGGCGGACCGTACGACGGTGCCGCACAAGACAAATGATCGAGGGATTGCACGTCACACACCAGGGGACTGGGTGCAATGGCGAACGCACTTCGCAGTCGGCCCGGCCGGCCGTCGGGCCGCAGGGCGCTGGCGGCGGCCGTCGTGCTGCTGCTGGCGGCCGCGTTCACGCCGCCGGGTGAGCACGTCCTCGGTCTCTGCCACCGGTTGCTCGACTTCTACGCCGGTGTCTTCTGCCTGGTGGCGCTGTCCGTCACGGTGATGGCCGGGCTGGCCGCGACCGATCGCCTGGTGCTGCTCGTCCGCCACCGCGTCCTGCTGCAGGCGGCGCATCGGTCGACCGCGTCGGCCGCCGTCGTCTTCCTCGGCTGCCATGTCGTCGTGAAGGTGATGGAGGCGCACGCGGGCGTACTCGACGTCGTGCTGCCCTTCCTGGCCTCGAAGCACACCGCCGTGATCGGGCTCGGGACGCTGTCCGGCTACGGGCTGGCGGCCGCCGCGTGGACGGGCGCGATCCGGGGTCGTTTCGCCGACTTCGCGCACCCGTGGGTGTGGCGCGTCGTGCACAGTTGCGCGTACCTGGCCTGGCCGATGGCGATCGTGCACGGGCTGACCTCCGGTCGCTCGGCGGCCACCTGGGTCACCGTGAGCTATGTGGTCTGTGTGCTGCTCGTCGGGGCCGGGCTGCTGGTCCGGCTCAGCGTCACGTGGGGCCGCCGGCTGCGGACGACGCCCAAGGCGCAGACCACGGGCTCACTGCCGCGCATCCCGGCCGAGATTCCACCGCCGGTCCAGCGGCGTACCGTCCGCGAACCGGTCCAGGTCGCTCCACTCACGACAGTGCGGCCGGCCGGCCCGCCAGTCGCCCCACGGGCGGCTCCGCCGGTCGCGCCTCGGCGGCGCAAGGCCTTCGAGACGGTCTCCGACGACGAGTACTGGGCCGTGCTGCGCGGCGAGGACCTGCGATGAGGACACTGCCCGAGGTCGCGGTCATCGGCCCGCGACGGCTGACCGCCGGGCTCGACCGGCTCCATCGCCTCGACCTGCGTACGCACAACGAAGTGCACGGGGCTCTGCGGCCGTTGTCCCTGGACAACCTGGCCGACCTCGCGGAACTGATCGAGCTGCGGGGCCGGGGCGGAGCGGGGTTCCCGTTCGCCCGCAAGCTGCGGGCGGTGGTGGCGTCCGCCCGGCGTACCGGGGCGGGCACGGTCGTGGTGGTCAACGCGACCGAGGGGGAGCCGGCGAGCTGGAAGGACAAGATGCTGCTCGCCAGGGCGCCGCAGCTGATCCTCGACGGCGCCGCCCTGGCCGCGTACGCCTTGCGCGCGACCGAGATCGTGATCGGCGTCGCCGACGACGGGGTCAGCAGCCGATCGGTGCTGGCCGCGCTCGCCGAGCGGAGCATGCCGGCGGCGACCCAGGTCGTCGCCGTGCCGCACCGGTTCATCTCCGGCGAGGGCGGCGCGCTGGTCCGGGGCATCAACGGCGAGGTGCCGATCCCGCCCGGCCGCAAGACCCGGGCGAGCGACTCCGGCGTACGCGGCCTGCCGACCCTGCTGTCCAACGCGGAGACCTACGCCCAGCTGGCGATGGCGGCGCGCCTGGGGCCGGACGGTTACAGCCGCCTGGGCACCGCCGCCGAACCCGGGACGGTGTTGCTGACCGTCGGCGGTGCGGTCGCCACGCCGTACGTCGTCGAGGTTCCGCTGGGCACGCCGCTCGCGGACGTGCTCGACCTGTGCGGCGTACTCGCTGGTCCTGGCGTACTCGTCGGTGGATTCCACGGAAAGTGGATCACCGCGCGGGCGGCGCGATCGGCGCAGGTCTCCCGCGAGGGCCTGGCGGCGGTCGGCGGTGTGCTGGGCGCGGGCGTCATCCTGCCGTTGAGCGCCGACACCTGTGCGCTCGGCGAGGCGGCGCGGGTCGTGCAGTACCTGGCGGGGGAGTCGGCCGGGCAATGTGGACCGTGCCGGATGGGCCTGCCGGATGTGGCGCGGGCCTTGACGTCGCTGACGGTCGGCGGGGGAGCGGCGGCCCGCGACACGGTACGCCTAGCGGCCGGCGCGGTTCGCGGCCGTGGCGCGTGCAGCCATCCGGACGGGACTTCCCGGTTCGCGGTGTCCGCGTTGGAGACCTTCGCCGACGATCTGGCCGCTCACCTCGACGGCGACGGCTGCGGGAACCCGGTCAAGGGCATCCTGCCGATTCCCGGCGACGACGCCACCGGCGGCCGGCTGACGGTCGACTGGACCCGCTGCGACGGCCACGGCCTGTGTGCGCACGTGGTGCCCGAGCTGATTCGGTTGGACGCCAACGGTTTCCCCGCCTTCCCGGATACGGCGGTGCCGCCGTGGCTGCGACCGGGCGCGTGGAAGGCGGTCGCGATGTGCCCGGCGCTGGCCCTGCGGCTCAGCAAGAACTGACGACCCTCACCAGACGAACGGGATGACGCGTTTGCGGGTCGCGGCGAACCGTCGATAGCGGTCGCCCATCGCGGCGATCAGGGCCCGTTCCTCGACGTGGATCCGGTACGCGAGCCCGCCGAACGCGACAGCGGCCAGGGTCAGCAGCCCCCAGCCGTTGGCGAAGAAGGTGCCGAGGCCGAGGAGTACCAGCAGGGTGGCCGCGTAGCTCGGATGCCGCAGCAGCCGGTAGGGGCCGGACTCGATGACCGGTTGGGTGTCGGTGGTCAGCACCGTGAAGGTGAAGTAGCGGCCGAGCGTACGGAAGCACCAGATGCGCAGACCGGCTCCGCACCAGAGCACGACCAGGCCGAGCCACGCCACGGCGGGATGGATCGTCGCGAGCACCCGGCCCGGCGTATTCCTCGTCACGCCGACGGCCGCGAACGCGCCCGCGACGGCGGCGAGCTGGACGAGCAGGCGGCTGCCCCGGTCGTCGGCGACGGCCTCGCCCCGGCTCCGGAAACTCTGCCGCACCTCGAAGGCGAACCACAGCAGCCCCGAGACGACCACCAGCACCTGCGTCACGCCCACACCCTAGTGCCGATCCGGCGCTGCCCGGCCGACCGGCCCACTCGGCCGGCCGGGCAGCGCGGGTATCACCGCCCGGTTCGCCGGGGCGCGCCCTCGCTCGCCAGCCGCAGCTCCTGCTGCAGATCGGTGAAGGCCGGCTTCGGGTTGAGGTTGACGTCGTAGATGCAGGCGTACCCCTCGCCGGTGAACCAGCCCGGCACCCAGGAGTTGGCGTCGCCGAAGCCCCACACGGTGAACGAGATGCACTCCTTCACCTCGAGGCAGGACCGCAGCATCTGCACGTACTCGTAGGGCTGGGCGAACAGGGCCAGGTTGGACGTCGGCACTTGGTCGGTGGCGTTGTCGACGAAGGTACGCACGTCGGCCTCGGTGATGGCGACCTTCACGCCGAGGCTGGCGTACCGGGCCAGGGCGGCGGTCAGCCGGGGACCGGAGAAGCCGTACTGGGTGTCGAGGTGCCCCTGGTTGCCGATGACGTGGATCGGCACCCCCTGCGCGAGCATGCTCTTCGCCCAGGCGTACACGGCGTCGGCCTTGGCGTTCGTGCCGTCCTCGCCGCCGATGTTGTAGTCGTTGTAGACCAGCAGCGCCTTCGGGTCGGCTTCGTGCGCCCAGCGGAAGACGTCGGCGAGGATGCCCTCGCCCAGGTGGGCGACCCAGAAGTTGTCGCCGTTGATGCCGCTGGGCAGCGGGTCCGCGTCCCACGCGTTGGCGAAGAACTCGTTGGCCACGTCCCACTGCCAGATCTTGCCCTTGAAGTGTGTGGCCTCGTCGATGACGTGTTTGCGCAGCAGTGCCCGCAGTTCGACGTCGTCGATGCTGCCGTCGGCGACGCCGCTGGTGAGCCAGCCCGGCAACTGGTTGTGCCAGACGAGCGTGTGGCCCCGGACGAGCTGCCGGTGCTGCTGGGCGAAGCTGACGAGCCGGTCGGCGGCCGACCAGTCGTAGACGCCCCGGGTCCGTTCGACGGTCTCCCACTTCATCTCGTTGCCGGGCGTCACCGAGTCGAACTGGTCGCCTGTGATCTGCGCGTACGCCGGGTTGTCCAGTTCGAACGGGGTCACCGCGGTGCCGATCCGCAGATTGACGCCGGACGCGAGCGCCCGCAGCGAGTCCGCGGGCGGCCGGGTGCGGTCCGACAGGGCGCCGGACGCGGTGGCGGTGCCGGCGGTCAGCACGGTGGCCATGACCGCGGCCCCGGCGAGCAGCAGGTTACGCATTCTCATGCTTCGACCTCCCAGGCCGAACGATGCGGATGAGTAGTTCCGGAAGGATGGCGAAGATGTTTCAGTCTGCTTCCGGAAAGTTTCGGCGAATATAACGGCGGTCCCGCTGTCGCGTCAACAGGCGTCGATACCGACAGCGCCGGCAGGGATTTCGGCCTGGCCGGTAAGTCCGGCGGCGGTCGTTCGTCGTCATGGTGAGAGGCCTCGACCGGGGCCGGACAGGCAGGATGGCACCATGGCGAATTATCTGCTGCTCATCTACGGCGACGAGCAGAAGTGGGCGGGCATGTCTCCCGACGAGTGGGCCGCGCATGACCAGAAGCACCGGGAGTTCCAGGCGGCGGCGGGCGCACGCTCGCTGGGCGGCAAGCAGCTGGCCGACGCGGCGACTGCGACTACGCTGCGCTCCGATGACAGCGGTGCGATGACGACGACCGACGGGCCGTTCCTGGAGACGAAGGAGGTCCTCGGCGGGTACTACCTGATCGAGGCGGCCGACCTCGACGAGGCGACCGCGTTGGCCGCCCTGCTGCCCGAGGTGTACGCCGGGCACAGCGGCGTCGAGATCCGGCCGGTCGTCTGAGCGGCCGTGGGAACGACTGAGGTCGCCGCGGCGGTGGCCGAGGCGCATCGTGGCGAGTGGGCCGCTGTGCTCGCCGCCACGGTGCGGCTCACCCGTGACCTGGACCTGGCCGAGGAGTGCACGCAGGACGCGTACGCCAAGGCGCTGCGGTCCTGGGCCGACGACGGCATCCCGGCCCGGCCCGGCGCCTGGCTGACGACGGTCGCCCGGAATCGCGCGCTGGACCTGCTGCGCCGCGAGTCGACGCTGCGCCGCGTACTGCCGTCGTTGGTGGTGCCGGACACGGTGCCCGGCCCGGAGGAGGCGCCCGAGCGGTACGCGATCGACGACGACCGGCTGCGGCTCATCTTCACCTGCTGTCATCCGGCACTGGCACGGGAGGCGCAGGTCGCACTGACGCTGCGGCTGCTCTGCGGACTGTCGACCGCTGAAGTGGCGCGTGCGTTCCTGGTGGCCGAGCCGACCATGGCCACCCGGGTCTCCCGCGCCAAGAAGAAGATCGCCACCGCGCGCATTCCTTATCGCGTACCGGGTCGCGAGGAGCTGCCGGCTCGGGTCGGCGCCGTGCTCGAAGTCCTGCATCTGCTGTTCACGACCGGGCATACGCCGCCGACGGGCACCCAGCTCGTCCGCCAGGACCTCGTCGACCGGGCGATCGGCCTGACCCGGCTCGTCCGCGAGCTGCTGCCGGACCGCGACGAGGTCGCCGGACTGCTGGCGTTGATGTTGCTCAGCGACGCCCGACGGGAGACACGCTTCGACGACGAGGGTCGATTCGTGGCCTTGCCGGATCAGGACCGGGCCCGCTGGGATCGCGAGGAGATCGCGGAGGCGACGGAGCTGCTGGCCGCGTCGCTACGCCGCCGCCCCACCCGGTACGCCGTCGAGGCGGCGATCGCCGCCGTCCACGCCGAGGCGCCGACTTGGGAGGCGACCGACTGGACCGAGATCTCCGGGCTCTACGACGTGCTGTGGACGCTGTGGCCGTCGCCGGTCGTGGCGTTGAACCGGGCGGTCGCCGTCGGCCTGCGCGACGGGGCCGCGGCCGGTCTCGCTGCGCTCGATCCGTTGCTGGGCGAACCGGCGCTGGCGACCTACGGATACCTCAGCGCGGCACGGGCGGACTTCCTTCGTCGCCTCGAACGCTGGCCGGAGGCGGCGTCGGCGTACGCCGAAGCGCTGGCGCTGACCGACAACGAGGTCGAGCGGGACTTCCTGACCCGGCGGCTCGCCGAGGTCCGCATGAACCTCGGCGAGTAGCCTCCGGTCGTTCGGCTGGTCAGACGATCCGGCGGCGGACCCACCAGAAGCAGAACGCGCCGAGCAGCACGGCCAGACCGACGAAGAGCCCGGCCTCGGCCCACTGCAATGGCCAGAAGTGACTGTCCGGGTGGTAGAGCAGGTCCTGCCGCAGATGGAGCGAGCCGAGCCACTCCTTGCACTTGGTCGGGGAGGCGTCGGGGCCGCAGGCGGAGAGGTCGGCGGGGCCGGTGAAGGTGCTGCCGTCGGGCAGGATGGTCTTGTTGCCGACGGTCCAGGCGCTCTCGCTCTCCGCCCCGACGACGGTCATCCGGCCGCTGCTGGGGCTCAGCGACAGCCCCTGGACGTTCTCGGCGGTCAAGGCGATCGTGTCGTGCGCCGGTGCGACGAGGTGTGCCCGGACCACCAGGGGCATGGCCACGACCGCGCCCACGTAGAGCGCCAGGGTCGACGCCATCGCCGGAACCGTCTTCCGCAGCAGCATGCCGCTGGTGACACCGAGCAGGAAGGCGAACAACGCGTACGCGACGGGCACGACTCCTCGCGAGCCGAACAGCAGCGGAATCATCCGGTCCTGGGAGGCGGAGTCGACCCGCTGAGACCAAGCGGTCACCGCCCAGCTGAGCAGTCCGGTCGAGACGACGGCAAGCCCCGCGCCCGCCGTGAGCTTGACGGCGAGCCACCGTGTCCGGGTCACCGACTGGTTCCACACCAGACGATGAGTGCCGGTCTCGAGCTCCCGGGCGATCAGGGGAGCGCCCCCGAAGAGGCCGAACAGCACCGGCAGCAAATACATGGCGCCGACCGCCGCCAGGTAGGCCGGGAACGCGGTGCTGGCGCGGAACCGGGCGAGGAACGTGGACACCACGTTGGCGCAATCGCCGTCGCAGGCGGCTACTTCGGCGTACAAGTCGGTGATGGTGCTCGCGGTGACGAGCAGCAGGACACCGAACGCGGCCAGGATCGCGGCGGTGATCACGGTCTGGGACCGGACCTGGCGCCAGGTGAACCAGATCATCGGACGGCCTCCTCGGCGGGCTGGGTCGTGGCCTGCGCCATGTACGCGAGGACCAGGTCTTCCAGGCTGAGCGGGTCGACGGTGAAGGAACCGTCGTCGATCGGGGCGTCGGCGCGGACGATGAAGGTCGACTGCCGCTCGACGTGGCTCTCCTCGATGACCTGTACGCCGTCGGGCAGGTCGGTGCGGTCGCGTCGCGGGCCGCTGAGCCGGAAGTGGCCGGCCAGCAGGTCGTCCACGTCGCCGGCGACGCGGATCTGGGAGGTGACCAGCACGACGAGGTAGTCGCAGACACGTTCCAGATCGGACACCAGATGCGAGGACATGATGACGCTGGCCTTGTTTTCGGCGGTGAAGCCCATCAGTCCTTTGAGGAACTCCCGGCGGGCCATCGGGTCCAGGCTGGCCACCGGCTCGTCGAGGATCAGCAGGTCCGGCCGCTTGGCGATGGCCAGCGTCAGGGCGAGCTGCGCCCGCTGACCGCCCGAGAGCCGGCCCGCCTTCTGCTGCGGGTTCAGCCCGAGCTGAGTGATGCGCTCCTGGGCGGTCGCCTGGTCCCAGCGCGGATTCGTGGACGCGCCGAAGCGGAGGTGCTCGGCGACGGACAGGTTGGCGTAGGTAGGGGTGTCCTGGGCGACGAAGCCGACCCGGGCCAGCTGCTCCGGGCCGGTGGCCGGGCGGCCGCCCAGGACCTCGATGGAGCCCGCCGTGGGGACCAGCATGCCGGCCGCCAGCTGGAGCAGCGTGGTCTTGCCGGCGCCGTTCGGGCCGACGAGCCCGACGACCCGCCCGCCCGGGATGTCGAGAGTGCAGCCGGACAGGGCGAGGTGCCGCCCATACCGTTTGGTCAGACCCACTGCCTTGAGCGCGGGTTCGGTCATCTGGACTCCTCCGTGGGGGTACGAAGCGTGGTCGCGATGAGGGCCTCGATGCTCTCGTCGGCCAACCCGGCGGCGCGGGCCTTGTCCAGCCACGCCTGAAGTTCCTGACGCAGCGACTCGTGCGCGGCCACCGACTCGTCGGCCAGGGTGCGGACGACGAACGTGCCCACGCCGGGCTTGGCGGCGACGAGCCCCTGGTACTCGAGTTCGCGGTAGGCCTTGGAGACCGTGTTCGGGTTGATCGCCACCTTGGCGACCACCTCCTTGACGGTCGGCAGCCGATCCCCCTCGACCAGCAGCCCCAGTCGCAGGGCGCGCCGGACCTGCTGGATCAGTTGCAGGTAGGGCGCTACCCCGGACCGGCCGTCGAGGTGGAACTCCATCATCGTGACGCCTCGTTTCACTAGTTAGCTAGTACTATAGGAATACGCCCCCGGTGGGCGTCAAGCCCCACGATCGGCCGGTTGGTTCTACGCTTCCAACGTGCAGACGCCCACCCCGCCGATCGACGTCCTCGCAACCTTCCCCGAGCTGCGCGCCTTGGGGCGTACGGCCACCCGGCTCCATCCTCGACCCGGTGACGTGGAGATTGTGGACAGCCACATCGGCGGCCCGCTGCTGTGGCCCGCCGCCGAACCCTGGCCGACGTGCGGCGATCCGCACATGGGGATGACGGACGTGCCGATCCCGCCGGAGCTGATCGATCGCCTGCGCGTGCTGGAGAGGCAGCGCGTGCAGGCGCACGTGATGGCGCCCGGCGAGATGGAACTGAACAAGGAGATCGGACGCATCGTCGGTCCTGGGTTTGTCGGCTATGGCAGCAGCGGCGGCGGACCCGTGGTCGGCCATCGATGGGAACCGCGTACGCGGGATGGGGCGACGCCGTTGGTTCCGGTGGCGCAACTGCGTGCCGACGACGTCCCGGACCTGCCTCGCCCGGACGGCGCGGACCTGCTCCAAGTGCTGTGGTGCCCGTTCGAGCACGCGCAGGAGGGATTGACCGGACCGGCTGTGCGGCTCTACTGGCGGCGTCAGGCCGACATCACCGACGTCCTGACCGAGCCGCCCACCGGCGACGTGGACGAAGACGACTACCTGCCGGAGCCGTGCCGAGTGCACCCCGAGCAGATCGTCGAGTACCCGTACCCGGATGAGCTGCCGGCCGTCCTCGCCGAGCGGGTCGACGAGTGGGAGCACGACTACCAGGATCTGGTCATGGCGCCCGGCTGGAAGGTCGGCGGGTACGCCACGTGGAACGTGACGGATCTGCTGCCCACACCGTGCCCGGAGTGCGACGGGCCGACGAACCTGCTGCTGACGATCGCTTCGAGTGAGTTCGACGGCGACTCCTACGAGCGGTGGCGGCCGGTCGAGGAGCGGCACATCACCTGGGAGCACCCGGATCGGCTGACCATCCAGGAGCCGACAGGCGTCATCGTCGGGCGCTACGGTTCCCTGCGTATCTTCGTCTGCCCGACCTGTCCGGGTACGCCGTTCCACGTGGACCTGCAGTAAGAGTGCGCTTGACCTAGAGCGCGCTCCAGGTGCCAAGGTCGTCGGTATGACTGAAACCCCTCTGGTGCTCGGGGCGATGATGTTCGGCACCACCGTCGACGAGACCACGTCGTTCGCCCTGCTCGACCGATTCGTGGAGCGCGGCGGCACCTGGATCGACACGGCGGACTGCTACTCCTTCTGGGCCAGCGAGACCGGGCACGGCGGCGACAGCGAACGGCTGCTCGGCCGCTGGCTGGCCGCCCGCCCCGGCGTACGCGACCAGGTCCGGATCGCCACCAAACTGGGCGCCGAACCGCTCGAACCCGGTTCCTGGCCGAACCGTCGCCAAGGACTGTCGCCGGACGCGGTGCAGGCGGCCTTCGCCGGCAGCCTCGATCGGCTGGGCGTCGACCGGGTCGATCTGCTGTGGCTGCATCAGGAAGACCGGTCGGTGTCCATCGAGGACACCGTCGGCGCGCTCGCCGGCCTGCCCGCCGACCGGTTCGGCGTGTCCAACCACCCGGCCTGGCTGATCGAACGAGGCCGGGCGTACGCCCAGTCGATCGGCGCGCGGCCGTTCGACGCGCTGCAACTCAACGCCACCTACCTGCGCCCCCGACCGGGCACCTTGCCGCCGGGCGTGGCGCACCGGTTCGGCGTACTCAGCGACGAGCAGGCCGACTACGCGAGCGAACACGGCCTGGAGGTTTGGGCGTACACGCCGTTGTTGTCGGGGGCCTACGACAACCCGGAGAAGGAGATTCCCGAGGTGTACGCCCATCCGGGCAACGCCGCCCGCTTGGCGGTGCTCGACGAGGTGGCCGCCGAGACGGGAGCCGCCCGAGGCCAGGTGGTGCTGGCCTGGTCGGTGAGCCGGGGTCTCCGGCCGATGCTCGGCGGCAGCAAACTCCACCAGCTCGACAGTGCTCTCGACGGGGTCGCGCTGAAACTGAGCGACGAGCAGCTCGACCGGTTGACCGCGGTCGACCGGTCCGACTGGGCGAACCCCTACGCCCAGCCGTGACGGCCCTTCAGGAGGGGAGCTCGCCGCTCCCCTCCTGAATGTGTGAAATGCGGCATAGATCGGTCGGGCCGAGCGTGCGGCATGATTACCGGCGTGCGGATTGGGTTGCTCGGGCCATTCGAAGTCCAGGTCGGCGACGGCGTCGTGGTGGAGGTGCCGGGCGCCCGGCTACGGGGACTGCTGGCCGCGCTGGCGCTCGAACCGGGCCGGATCGTTCCGCGTACGCGGCTGGTCGACTGGATCTGGGGTGAGGAGCCGCCCGCCGACGCGGTGAACGCCCTACAGGTTTTGGTGTCCCGGCTGCGCCGGTTGCTGCCGGACGGGGTGGTCGAGGCGAAGGCGGGCGGGTATCGGCTGGACGTCGACCCCGAGGCGGTCGACGTGAGCCGGTTCGAGCGCCTGGTCGCCGAGGCTCGGGACGCCGAGGACCCGGTACGCGTGACGCTGCTGCGGACGGCGTTGGGTCTGTGGCGCGGGACGGCGATGGAAGGCATCGCGCTGTCGGGGAACAAGGCGTTCGACGCCGTCGTCACCGGGTTGACCGAGCGGCACATCGCCGTGCTCGGCGACCGGGTGGACGCCGAAGTACGCCTCGGCCGCGGCGCCGACCTGGTCTCCGAGCTGACGGAGTTGGTGGCGAACCATCCGTTGCGGGAGGGCTTCGTCGCGGCGTTGATGCGCGCGCTCGCCGAGGCGGGTCGTGGTGCTGAGGCGCTGACGGCGTACCAGCAATTGGCTGAGCGACTGGGCGACGAGCTGGGAGTGGACCCCTCGGCCGAGCTCTCGGCGTTGAACACCGCGGTGTTGCGCGGCGAGCTGGGCGGGCGGGCGGAGAACCGCCGCACGAACCTGCGGGCCGAGCTGACCAGCTTCGTGGGCGAGGAGGCGGACGTCGCAGCGATCGCCGAGCTGGCGACGCGGCACCGGCTTGTGACCTTGACCGGCGCGGGCGGTTCCGGCAAGACGCGGCTGGCCACCGAGACCGCGCGGATGATGCTCACCGATCTGCCGGACGGCGCGTGGCTGGTGGAGCTGGCCGCGCTGCAGGCGGGCGGCGAGCTGGCTCAGGCCACCTTGACCGCGATCGGCCTGCGCGACCAGTCCCCGCTCGGCGGGGCGGCGGGCGGCGACGCGATCGATCGGCTGGTCACCGCGGTCCGGGATCGAGTGATGCTGCTGGTCCTCGACAACTGCGAGCACATGATCGAGGCGGTGTCCGAGTTCGCGGACCGGCTGCTGGGCGAGTGCCGGCGGCTGCGGATCATCGCCACGAGCCGGGAACCGCTCGGCATCACCGGCGAGGCGTTGTGGCAGGTCGAGCCGCTCGCGCTGCCGCCCGCGAGCGCGTCGGCGGCAGAGATCGGCGCGTCGCCCGCGGTTCGGTTACTCCGCGATCGGGCCGAAGCGGTACGCCGTAACGTCGGCTCGGACGAGCGGACGCTGGCCACGATGGCGCGCGTATGCCGGGCGCTCGACGGCATGCCGTTGGCGATCGAACTGGCGGCGGCCCGGCTGCGGACGATGTCGGTCGAGCAGTTGGCGGATCGGCTGGACGACCGGTTCCAGCTGCTGACCGGCGGCAGCCGTACGGCGTTGGCCCGGCATCGGACGCTGCGCGCGGTGGTGGACTGGAGCTGGGACCTGTTGAGCGAGCCCGAACGTGATCTGCTGCGGCGGCTCTCGGTGTTCGCCGGTGGCGTCAGCCTCGAAGCGGCCGAACGCGTCTGCGCCGAGGGGGAGGACGCCCTCGATCTGCTGACCGCGCTGCTGGAGAAGTCGCTGCTGCTCGCGTACGGCGAGGGCGAACCGCGCTATCGGATGCTCAACACCATCCGCGAGTATGCCGCCCAGCGGTTGGCCGAAGCCGGCGGGGTCGAGTCGGCGCGGCGGGCGTACGTCGCGTACTTCCTCGAGCTGACGGAGACCGCTGACCCGCATCTGCGCCGGTCCGAGCAGCTCGACTGGCTGTCCAAGGTGGAGGCTGAACACGACAACATCAGCGCGGCCCTGCGCCTGGCGATCGCCGAAGGCTGGGCCGAGGAGGCGATGCGCCTGGTCGGCGCGGCGGGGTGGTACTGGTTCCTCAGCGGGCATCGAGCCGAGGGCACCGAGCTGAGCATCGCGGGGGCCTCCGTGCCCGGTGACGTGCCCGACGAGGTACGCGCGCTGGCCTGCACCATCGTCACGCTGTTCGTCAGCTCCGGCGCGGCCGGCGACCAGTACCAGGCTCAGCAGTGGATCGAGGACGCCTACCGGTACACCGAGAGCAGCGGCTCCACGCATCCGCTGCTCGCGTTCGCCCGTCCGCTGGAACGGATGCTGCGCGAACCGGCCGACTTCCTGCCCGCGTACGAGCCGCTGATCCACAACGCCGATCCGTGGGTGCGGGCGCAGGCGCGGCTCACGCGCAGCCGGCTGCGGCTCGCCCTCGGCCGCGAGGTGGACCAGGTGGACGACGACATCGAGGCCGCTCTCGCCGAGTCGCGGGCGCTCGGCGAACGGTGGGGGATCTCGGCGGCGCTGACGTTCCTGGCGGATCAGCTCGGCCCACGGGGCGAGTTCGCGGCGGCGTGCGCGTACTACGAGGAAGCGGCCGCGGTCCTCGTCGAGGTGGGCGGGACCGAGGAGGTGGTCAGCATCCGCACCCGGCAGGCCCAGCTGTACTGGCTGCTCGGCGACGAGCGGGCCAGCCTGATCACCCTCGCGGAGGCGGTGCGGGCGGCCGACGGCATCACCTGGCCGGACACGCTGAGCGAACTGGCGATCGCCCAAGCGCAGCTGGCGCGGTTCCGGGGCGAGCCGGACCAGGCCCGGGAACACCTGGCGACCGTCCGGATGCGGCCCGGCGACGAGGCGAGCGGCCTTTACGTCCTGCTCCAGGACATGCTCGGGTACCTCGCCGAGGACCTCGGCCAGGCTGGGGCGTACCGGGCCGGGGCGTTGCGGGCGGCGGTCCAGCTCGGCTATCGGCCGATGATCGCGCAGACGCTGGTCGGGATCGCGGATCAGGCCGCCCGGCAGGGTCAGGACGAGCAGGCCGCGCGACTGCTCGCGGCCAGTGAGAACGTGCGCGGGATGCCTGATCGTACGCAGCTCGACGCGGCCCGGATCGGCGAGGAGGTGCGGCAGCGCCTCGGCGAGACGGTGTTCGCCGAGGCGCTCCGGGACGGGCGGGAACGGGACTGGCAGGAGCTGGCCGAGGTCACCCTCGCGGCGTGATCGGCGCTCCGGCGCGGTGCACGACGACGTCTCCACCACCGCTGCAGCGCGCGCGTACCTTGACCGTCCGGCCGGCCTGATCGTCGGCGGCGTCCAGCAGGTTGCGGACCCGGCCGGTCGGAGTGTGCGCGTCCAGCCGGACAGCGGTGCCCGCCGGTACGCCGACCTCCAGCTTGCCGATGGCGGCGTACAGGTCCACCGGGCCGCTGCCGAGTTCGCCGACGCGGATGTGCCCGGTGGCGGTCTTCGCTTTGACGGCGGCGTGCGCCACGTCCACGGAGATGCCGCCGACGGATGAATCCGCCCGCAGCTCGCCGCCGACCTCCCCGATCCAGATCTCGCCACCGATCGTGGTGACCTCCGCGTCGCCGTCGATCCGGCGTACGCGGACCGTCCCGTTGGCGGTGACGTCGGCCGAGCCGGTCACGTGGCCGACGGTCACCCGGCCGCCGGACGTCTTGAGGCGTACGTCGGTCGCCTGCTCGACGCGGATGTCGCCGATGGCGTTCTTCAGCCGGCACGAGCCGACGACACCCTGGACGACGTATTCGCCCTCGGCGGTGGTCCCCTGGACATCGGAACCAGTCGGCAACTGCACCAGTACGCGTACCGAGCCGTATCGGCGGGCGAACGCGGTGCGCAGCTTCGGGTGCTTGACCTGCAACTTGCCTTCGGCGTACTCGATGATGACCTGATCGGCGGCCTGGATGTCGAGCGGCCGGGTGGGATCGATGGGCTGGACCTCGACCACGGTGTGGGTGCGGTCGCCGGCGGCGAAGGTGATGTCGCCGAGGATGACGTCGACGGAAGCGGAGATCGGCGCGGGAGTCTCAAACGTTGGCATGGCGACTACGATCGGCGGCCGTCCTGTCACCGGACTGTTCCCAGGCTGTCGCGGCCGCTGACACGCCTGTCCGCAGGCCGGGTAGGGTGTGCCGACCGGCCGCCGGATTCGGTAAGCCCGCCTGCTACGCCCTGATCGGGGTCGACTCGGACCAACGCAGCGCTAGCTCCAACGCCCCGAACTCCCGATGCGCCTGCGGCAGCAGACCACGCCGATCGCCGTCGGCCACCACGGCGGTCATCCCGTACGCGGTCAGCCGCTCGATCAGCGTGCCGAGCAGCTGGGCGGCGACCGGGTGCAGCTGGCCGACGCGATCGAGGTCCAGCACGAGCAGCCCGCCTTCGACGGCCTGACCGGCCAGCTCCCTGGTCAGCGCCTCGGCGGCGGCGAAGCCGAAGTCGCCTTGCAGGCCACGGACGAGCACGCGGTCGCGATTCTCCACGAGGTAGACCGCTGAGGCCGTTCGTGCCGGCGGCCGCATCAGATGCAGCCCGAACCGGGCAGAAAGCTCCTCGCAGGCCGCGATGCCGCGGACGCTCGTGCCCCGGTCGTCGAGCGGCGGACTGAACAGGCCGATGCCGAGCTGCGCCGGCAGCGCGGCGGCGATTCCCCCGCTCACACCGCTCTTGGCCGGCAGACCCACCCGTAGCAGCCATTCCCCGGCGAAGTCGTACATTCCGCAGGTCGCCATGACCGTCAGCACGTGCGACGCGACGTCGCGGGTCACGACCGGCTCGCCGGTCACCGGGTTGACACCCCCGTTGGCCAGGGTCGCGGACATCACCGCCAGGTCGCGCGCGGTCACCTGGACCGCGCACTGCCGGAAGTATCGCCGCACGCTCTGCTCGGCGTCGGCCTGCAAAGATCCAGCGGTACGCATCAGGTAGGCGATCGCCCGGTTGCGGTCGCCGGTCTCGACCTCCGACTCGTACGCCCGCTCGTCGACCCCGAGGACGCGACCGGCGAACGCGCCGAGCCCGGCCAGGACGCGCGGGAATCCGTCTGCCACCAGCGACGCCGTCAGGATCGCCCCGGCGTTGACCATGGGGTTCGGCGGGCGGCCGGTGCCGGGCTCCAGCCGGGTGGCGTTGAACGCCTCGCCGCTGGGCTCCAACCCGACGCGCTGGACGACCTCGTCCAGCCCGCGATCGGTCAGCGCCAAGGCGTACACGAAGGGTTTCGACACGGACTGGAGGGTGAACGGCTGGTCGGCGTCGCCGCTCGCGTAGACGTGGCCGTCGAGCGTGGCCAGCGCGAGCCCGAACCAGGTGGGGTCGGCGTGGGCGAGTTCGGGAATGTATTCCGCGACGCGGCCGTCGTCGAGTCCGGCGAGGCTTGCCCGCAGCGCGTCCAGCAGATCCGGGATCGGATTGAGAGCCACCACAACGTCCAATTCGTCGAGTAGCCCCGGCCGCCGCAGGGGTGAGGAAGACTGTGGACAGTTATACACGACTCCGGGGCGGCGCAACCATTTGCGCGGTGATCGCGTCGAAGCTGCCGTGAACCCGCGTGACCTGCTGTCCCGGCTGCTCCCGGTGGTGGCCGCCCTCGTCGCCACGGCGCCGGTGTGGCCGATCCTGCAGCCCGGTGCTCCGATCGCCGACGAGCTGCTCGAACCGGGCGAGGTCGCCGTGATCGTGCCCATCGTGCTCGTCTTCCCGATCGCCTGGGCGCTGCTGGCCCGCCGCCGCCCGTACGCCTGGCGTGTCGGCGTCCTGCTGGCGGCGTGGGTGCTGGCATGGTCGGTCTGGACCGTCAGCCTCGGCAGCTACGCCAGCCCACCGACGATCGACGACGGCCTGCGGTGGCACCTGGTCGGGGCCGGACTGCTCGTGGCCGGGGCGGCGGCGTACGAGGCGAGACAGCTCGCGCAGGTCGGCGCACGGCTGCTGCCAGGCGCGCTGGTGTGGCTGCTCGGTGTGGCCGTCACGCTCGCGATCCCGGTCGTCGGGCAGGAGAAGGTGCCGCCGCGGGACGCGGTGCTTCCGCTACCGGCGGGCTTGACCGTGGTGCACATGGAGACCGGCTGCGCCAACACGTGCACCCGCCGCCTCACCGTCGAGTCCGCCGACACCCCGGCTGAGCTGATCCGCCGCCTCGGACAGCATCTCGAGCAGACGAAAGGCTGGCAGACCACCTGGTACTCCTTCGCACCACCGCAGTTCCAATGCCGCCGCGTCGGCTGGCTCAACCCGTACGAGGTCTGTGTGGAGTTCCGGGCGACAGGATCACCGTCGACCATCGAGATCTGGCTGGCCACGTTCAACGGCCGCGACGACGTCGTCTCCTGACGACGGCTGACGGTGTGACCCGAGAGGGGCCACACCGTGGATGGGGTTTCAGAGTCGGCCGACCGCCGCCTCGGCGAGCTGCTTGGACGCCGCGACGGTGTCATCGGCCGTGGTCGCCGAGACCGACAGCGTCAGATACTGGCCCTTGGCCCAGACGTGGGTCTGGCCGATGGCCTGATTCTTGAACGTGTACGCGACGTCGCCCAGCCCTTCGACCTTCACGGCCCGGCCCCGGAACGCCGTCTCCAGGATCGACGGGTCGAAGGTGCCCGGTTCGACGGCGATCTGCGCCAGCTTGGTGCCACTGGTGTAGACGCATTCCTTGGCCGACTGCTTGGACGGCTTCGGCGAGTCGGCGCCCAGGAGCCCGGCGACGTCGGCCGGCGTCAGCAGGTCGCACGCCTTGACGCCCTTCGCCTTCGAGTCCTTGCCCGCCGAGGAGGCCCCGGCGCCGGTGCCGGAGCCGCCCGTCTCGGTCGAATCGCCGCACCCGCTCGCGCCCGCCGTCAGCGCGATCGCGATCGCCGCCACCGCCGCCCAACGCATCGACATCAGAACTCCTAGAGGTTGCCAGAGAAGAGGAAGACTGCCTGGAAACCTAGGGAGTACGCGGTCTGCGGGCATCGGGGTGCGTACGGAATTCCGATGCCGGGCGGGGCTCCGTACCGCTGTCCGTACCGGATGCAACCCTCCACGGCGGTCGACCGTCTAGGACGTGTGAACGGGGAGACGCCTATCACCGCGGCGTGGCCGGCCACGGAGGAGTTCGACGACTTCATCCGGGCGCGCCACACCGCGCTGCTGCGGTTCGCACATGTGCTCACCGGCGATCCGCATCTGGCCGCCGATCTGGTCCAGGACGCGCTGGAACGAACCGGGCTGGCCTGGCGCCGGGTGCGACGTCAGGACATGCCGGAGGCGTACGTGCGGCGGGCGATCGTCAACGGGTTCGTCAGCGGCATCCGGCGGAGAAGGCGCGAGGTGCTCACCGACGTGGTGCCGGATCGGGCCGGACCGGAGGGCGACCCGCCGGACGATGCGATGTGGAGGTTGCTCGCGACGTTGCCTCGTCAGCAGCGGGCGGTCCTGGTGCTGCGGTTCTACGAAGATCTGACCGAGGTGGAGGTCGCGGAGGTCCTCGGCTGTGCCGTCGGGACGGTCAAGAGCAACAGCTCGCGGGCGTTGGCGCGGCTGCGGGCGGCGCTGCCCGGCCGGGTCGCCTTGGAAGGAGGCGGGGAGCATGTCTGACCTCGAGGACGAGCTGCGGCGGGTGCTGCATGATCCGAGGTACGCGCTGCCGTCCTGGCCTGACGCGGTGTCCAGGGTGCACGCGGGGATGCGCGTTCGACGGGGGCGTCGCTGGGTCGCGCGGGCGTTCGGATCGCTGAGCTCTTTCGCGGCGGTTCTGGCGATCGGCGGGCCGGTGGTCTCTCCGGCCGGTCCGGGGGTCGAGCTGCCGTCGAACGCGATCGTCGTTCCTTGGCAGAACATGCCCTACGTGGAGCCGTCCCCTTCGCCGGCGCAACGTGCGGCCGAGTGCCGGCCTCGGAATTTTGCGACCGGATCCCCGATCCGGTGGGTCAACGGGCCGGACGATGTGACCTACGTGCTGGAATACCAAGGGGACGCACCCTGCGTCATCGCCGGTGAGCCGAGACTGACCGTCAGCGCTCCCGACGGGCGGCGAACGACATCGCGGACGTCGTCGCCCGGCGAGATTTCGGCGCTGGTGCAGCCTGGCGACGGCGTCTTGGTGTCCATCGCCGCGCCGGGCGCCTGCGCGAAAGAGTACAAAAACCTGGACTTCTCCTTCGCCGCCGCCGATTCCACGCATATCCAGCTCGACGACCGGGTCCGTGGCGACTGCCTTGGGCTGCAGGTCGCCTGGGAGGTCTTCGCCCAGAATCGGCCGCCGTTGCCCGGCCCTCGCGAGACGCTGGGCGTCGCGGTCCGGGCACCGGCTCAAGTCCGCAGCGGCAAGGAGTTCACCTACTACGTCGTCCTGCACAATCCCAGCGGCACGGACGTCGATCTCGCGCCCTGTCCGGCGTACGCGGTGCGGGTCACCGGCGTGGGCCCGTATCCCGTGCGGCTCGGCGGCCTTCATTGCGGCGTCTCGAAGATCCCGGCGCTCACCGGCGTGTGGTTCGAGATGCGGGGCACGATCTCGGCCGATCCGGGCAGCCGGGTGGACCTGGGGTGGGAACTGGTCCTGGCCGCAGGAAAGAGCGGGCCGGGCGCGACCGCGACCGTCGACGTGGTCGGGTGAGGTGGATGGCGCTCCGTTCTCGGCTGCCCGAAGTCCGGGCCGTAGTGGTCGCGTTCGGCGGATTGGCTGTCTGGCTGTGGCTCTTCACCCGCCTGCACAACGCCTTGGGCAAGGACCCGGCCTCCGCGTTCGCCCACGCGCGTACGCTGCGGGCAGTCGAACGCACGCTGCACGTGGACGTCGAGCCGGCGGCGAACCGGTGGCTCACCGGGCATCCGGACTTCATCCAGCCGGCGGTGATCTACTACCGCTCGTACTACGTCGTGGTGCTCGGCGTTCTGGTGTGGACATATCTGCGGCATTCGGAGGTCTTCCGCCGGATCCGGCGCGCGTTGGTCGCCATGACGATCCTGGTATTGCCGGTCTTCTGGGCGCTGCCCATGGCGCCGCCGCGGCTGGTACTGCCCGGCGTGGTCGACATCGTCGCCGAGTACGACCCGCTCTGGGGGCCGGCCACGCGGGATCCGAATGACGACCACAATCATTTCTCGGCGATGCCCAGCCTGCACGTGGCTTGGTCGTTGTGGTGCGCGTACGCGGTCTGGTCCGCGCTTCGCGTACGCCGTCCGCGGTGGGCGCTGCTGGCGTGGCTCTTTCCGGTGCTGATGATCGTCGTCGTGGTCACCACGGCGAACCATTACGTCCTCGACGTCGTGGGCAGCTTCGTGCTGGTGACCTGCTCCGTCGGTGTGTCCCGGCTGTGGGGCCGGGTCGTGGACCGCTAGTGCCGCTCGGGGTCCAGCCGGGCCGGTCGCCATGTCAGGCGCCGTGACAGCCCGGCGACGGTCTCGTGACAGGTCGGCGGCCGATCGTAGACGCATCGAGAACGAAGCAGGCGCTACGACGAAGGAGCACGAAATGTCCATCACTTTCTCCGCCCAGGACAAGCAGACCCTGCGGACCGGCGCGTACGGCGCGGTGTCCCTGCTGGCCGCCGCCGGTGCGGTGGGCGGTTCGCCGCACAAGATCGCCACCAACGGCTCGATCGCCCTGGCCTCGGCCACCGGTCCGGTCGGGCACGTGCTCGCCGAGAAGAAGGGCGGCATGGACCTGAGCGGCAAGTCGGTCGCCGAGCTGGCCGATCGGGTGCTGCCCGCGCTGACCGAGGCGATGAGCCTGCTCAAGGCGCAGGCCCCGGCCGAGGCGGACAGCTACCGGGGCATCGTCCTGGTGGCGCTCGAGTCGGCACTCGACGGCCGGCCGGTCAGCCCCGTCCTGGCCGACATGACCCGCAAGATCACCGCGGCGCTCGACGCCGCCTGACAGCCGTCGCTGATCACGGACGAGCGCCCGCACCTCGATCGGAGGGGCGGGCGCTCCGTCGTGCGCCGCCCGGCCGGGCTCCGCTGCCCGGGCCGCCTCGTCTACCATCGGCACCGCATCGATACACGGGGAGGGATGCGGATGGTCCGCCGGGCTGTCGTCGTGCTACTCATGATCTTCGCCGGTACGCTGACCGCGCCGGTCGCCGCGCAGGCGGCCACCGCTGGAGCAGCGCCGTTCTTCGTGACCTACGGCAGCGGCATAGGTACCTCGATCGGGAGCAGCTCGCCGACTCGGGTGCCCATCGGCGTACTCGCCTGGGGGTCCACGGCGATCACCAATGCGGTGGTGACCCTCGACGCGTCGGCGGTCTCCGCCCGCGTACGCGTCGTCGGCGCGGACGGGCCGTGCACGTTCACGAGCACCAAGATCACCTGCAAGTTCGGCACGGTGTCCAAGACCAAGAAGACCGCGTACGCGATCTTCCAGGCGGTCGCGGGAGCGCCGGCGGGCCGGGCCGGAACGGTGAAGCTGCACCTGACCGGCAGCCCGACGCCGACCGATCCGGACGCGACCGGATCGATCACCATCGCCGGCGAGCCGGACGTGGCCGACATGGCGATCTCCTCGACCACGCCGCGAGGCGACGTCGGTCAGGTGGTCACGGTCACCACCACGATCCGCAACAACGGCCCGGGTGTGCAGCCCTGGATCGAGCTGAGCGCATACCGCATGCCGCCGGGCATGTCGTACGCCGGTGGCGTCGGCTGCGTGAAGGCGGGCACGTCGTTCACCTGCCGCAAGGAGAACATGGCGGTCGGAGCGACGGCGACGGTGAAGCTGTCCCTACGCATCGACCGCTGTGACAAGGGGTACGCCCTCGGCTACGAAGGTCCCGGCGAGAGCACGGCGACCGCCTTGTCGGACCAGAATCAGGTCAACAACAACTTCCGGCTCAAGATCACGGTCAACGGGTGCTACGCGAGCGGGACCTCGGGGTCGTCCGGGAACACCACGTCGCGCACTGCGCCGTCGCGTACGCCGTCGCCGTCGCCATCGCCGTCCGTGAGCCCGTCGGCGTCGCCCACGCTGGTGGTCTCGCCGTCCGGCGTACCGGTCGAGGTGACGAGCGCCGGCGAGTCCGCGCATCCCTTGGTCGAGGCCGGAGCCGACGAGCCGAGTGACCACTCCGGGTTCGTCGCCGGTGGACTGGCCGTGTTCGTGGTGCTGATCGCCGGCACGCTCTTGGCGCTGGGCCGACGCCGCCCGGCAGCCGACGTCTGACGACCGTCACTCAAGATCATTGCGTCAGCCATGCTGGTTGAACGGACATTTCGTCGCGCGAAGCAGCATGGCTGACGCAATGATCACGCCCCTAGCTCTGCGGCGTTATGGCCGAGAAGGGCAGCCGGAGCCGGAGCTGCCCGGCGATCGGCGTGTTGTGCTCGCGGATGTCGGTCAGTTCGTCGGCGGTCAGCGCCCGGCCATAGATCCGGAACTCGTCGAGGCCACCCTTGAACGTGTTGTTGAGACCGTCGACGCGCCGGCCGAGGAACACGCTGTTGATCCCGAATTCCTTGCCGGTGGTCACCGAGCCGCGCGGCGCGGCCTGGTCCGAGACGGTCGCGCCGTCCATGAAGACCGTGACCCGGGTCGCCGTCCGCTGCACGGCGACGTGGTGCCACTGCCCGTCGTTGTACGCACCCGGAATGGTGATGTTGGCGTCGCCCTGGCCGGTTCCGATGACGCCCCGGATGCGGTTGCTCGCCGGTTCGGCGCGCAGCCAGATCTGGGCGGCGCCCGTACCCACCTGGTAGAACCACCAGATCACGATGCTGCCGGAGGTTTCGCTGTAGCGGAACCACGTCATGATCGTGAACTCGTCGTCGGCGAGGTCGACGGCCTGGTTGAAGGGCATCTCGACGTAGTCGTCGACGCCGTCGGCCGCGAGTCCCGTGCCGAACCGGCCCTCGCCGAGCGTGGCGTTACCGCGGACGTACGCGGTGTTGCCGTAGCGCGGTGAGACGTCCGGAGTCGTCGGACCGGGCAGCGGCGCCGGCGGCAGGCTCGGCGGCGTGCCGTTCGGGGTGTCGAGGTACGCCTCGTTGAACCGCACGAACTGGATGACCTCGTACAGGGCGGCGACGCCGCTCTCGTACAGGACGCCGGCCACCGGTCCGAGCGCCGGGTCGTCGGAGATCTTGACCAGGTCGGAGTATCCGCCGGGACCCCAGCTGATGACCTTGCCCTGATCCCAGGTCTCCCAGGTCTTCGCCTCGTCGAAGGAGGACCGGATGGTCAGCGCCTCCCGCTTGCCGGGGTTGGCCGGTCCGGAGAACAGGATGCGGTTCTGCGCGTCGCCTTCGTCGGTGGCGGTCAGGCGCAGCAGGGCACCTTGCACGACCGGCATCGTGAGCGCGGGCACCATCTGGAACGGCGCGTCGTAGCTCGCGCCGCCGTCACTGGAGATCGCGTACGCCCGCGTGCCTTCCGACGTGCCGGCCTCGCGGACGTTGACGTAGATCCGGCCGTCGGTCAGCTCCACGAGGGTGGACTCGTTGACGAAGATGTCGTCGGAGACGCCGCCGGCGCTGGCGCCGAGGTGCCACGTGTCGCCGCCGTCGTCGCTGTATCCAAGGTGGACTCCAGCCACGCTGCGGCCGTCGGGTCCGATCGATTCGTGGTTCGCGCTCATCACGAGGCGGCCGGCGTGGGGGCCGCGCTTGAGCTGGATGGCGTGCACCGGGCCGGTGGCGTACCAGGCGGTCCACTCGGGCCGCATCAGCTCCGACATCTGCCGGGGTGCGCTCCAGCTCGCTCCGTTGTCGTCGCTGACCTGCAGGAACGGTACGCGCCCACCACTGCCGGTGCCGGGGTTGTGCGTCGTGAACAGCACGACGCGGCCGGTCTGCTCGTCGACGATCGGCATCGGGTTGCCGTGCGTGTCGCCGTTGCCCCGGGACACGACCTGGAGCGGGCCCCACGTGCGTCCGCCGTCATGCGACCGCTTCAGCACCAGATCGATGTTGCCCCGATCGTCGCAGTTGTTGATGCGGCCTTCGGCGAAGGCGAGCAGATCGCCGTTGGCGGCTTTGACGATCGCCGGAATCCGGTAGCAGAAGTAGCCGTCCGCTTTCGCCGTGTAGACCGCTCCTTCCTCGTGATACGGCTCGGCGGCGTACGCCGCCGAGCCGGTGAGCAGGGTGGCGGCGGCGAGTGCCGCGACCACGACGGTGGACAGGAAACGGTGGTGTCTTTGTCTCGTCATCAAGTGCGATACCTCCGAGCACGAGCTCAGGAAACATGGACGAAATGTTCGGACATCCTACGTCCCACGTCCGGAGCACCACAAGACCCGCTTGCTGCATCGAGCCTTGTGGCTGTGCTGCAAGGGATTCACCTGTTGACTGCGGGGAAGCCGAGAGGCACACTCTTCCCCAACCTGGGGAGGAGATACTATGTCCTATGTCCAGAAGCTGCTGCTAACCGCCGGTACCGCGCTTGCTCTGGTATTCGGCCCGATCAGCCCGGTTTCCGCGGCGGAGCCGAGTCCGACGCCGGAGGACTGGGTCGGCACCTGGTCCGCGGCGGCGACCGGCACCGTGCCCAATCTGCCCACGGGGTACGCAGACCGCACCATCCGCGACGTCGTGCACACCAGCGTCGGCGGCTCCGGCGTACGCGTCACGCTGACGAACGTCCTCGGCACCGCCGCAGTACGCATGGACGCCGTGACGGTGGCGCTCGCCGCGGCGGCCGACACTCCCGGTGCGGTGGCCGGCTCGATGCGTACGCTGACCTTCGGCGGAGCGTCCTCGGTGACCATTCCCGCCGGCGGCGAGGTGCTCAGCGATCCGCTGCCCTTCGCCGTGCCGGAGGACGGAAACCTTCTGGTCAGCGTGTACACACCGGTCGCATCCGGTCCGGTCACCTATCACCAGGTGGCCAATCAGACGTCGTACCTGTCGGTCGCGGGCGACCACGCCGCAGACGAGTCGGGGGCGGCGTTCACCAGCGCGATCACCTTCTGGCCCTACCTGGCCGGAGTGGACGTCCTGAGCGAAGCCGAAGGCTCGGTCGTGGCCTTCGGCGACTCCATCACCGACGGGAACGCGTCCACCCGCAACGCCAATCACCGCTGGCCGGACTACCTGGCCGACCGGTTGATCGCCGAGGACGGGCCGACCCGGCTCGGCGTGCTCAACGCCGGTATCAGCTCCAACCGCCTGCTCTCCAACACCTGGAACCCCAACGCCGTCTCCCGGTTGGACCGGGACGTGCTGACCGCGACCGGCGTGCGTTCGCTGATTGTGCTGCTGGGCATCAACGACATCGGCGGCCAACCCCAGCATCACGAGCCGTCCGAGATCATCGCGGCCCTGCGCCAGATCGCGGTCCAGGCTCAGGCCCGGGGGCTGCGGATCACCGGGGGCACGCTCACGCCCTTCGGCGGGTCGAGCAACTACACCGAAGAGCTGGAAGGGGTACGCCAGGCGGTCAACGACTTCATCCGTACCAGTGGTGTCTTCGACGCCGTGGCCGACTTCGACGCGGCGCTCCGGGACCCCGCGACGCCGACGAGGCTGCGGGCCGAGTTCGACTCCGGCGACCACCTGCACCCGAAGGACGCCGGATATCAGGCGATGGCGGCGGCGGTCGACCTCGGCAAGCTGACCGGACACCCGGCCGGCCGCTGGGCGAGCACCTGGCAGACGGCGATGGCGCGGACGACTCCCGGCGCCGACCTCGGTCTGCCGAACCAGTCCATCCGCAACGTGGTGCACACCAGCGTCGGCGGCGACGCCGCCCGCGTACGCCTGTCGAACGCGCTGGGCACAGCTCCGGTCCTGATGGGACGGGTGACGGTGGCGATCGCCGCCCGTTCCGACGGCCCGGACGCGGTCGCGGGCACCATGCGGGAGGTCACCTTCGGCGGCTCGCCGTCGGTGACGATCCCGATCGGCGGCGAAGTGCTCAGCGACCCGGTCACCCTCTCGGTCCCGGCAGACGGGGACCTCTTGGTCACCGTGTACACCCCGGCGGAATCCGGGCTGGTGACCGAACATCCGCGCGCGTACCAGACCTCGTTCATCGCCCCGGACGGCGATCACGCGGCGGACGAGCCCGGCGCCGCCTTCAGCAAGCCGACCACGGCGTGGTACTACGTGACGGGCGTGGACGTCCAGTCGAACCTGCTCCACGGCACGGTAGTGACCTTCGGCGACTCCATCACCGACGGCGATCGGTCGACCCTCAACCTGAACCAGCGGTGGCCCGACCTCCTGGCCGACCGCCTGGCGGCCGAGCCGGGGCCGACCAAGCTCGGTGTGGTCAACAGCGGCCTCAGCGGCAACCGGATCCTGGACAGCAGCGTCGGAACCGGCATCGGCGGGCCGAACGCGTACGCCCGGCTGTCGCGCGACATGCTGACCACGTCGGGAGCCCGGACGGTCATCCTGCTCGAGGGCGTCAACGACATCCTCAACCTCGCCCATCCCGACCCGGAGACCCTGAAGCTCGCCCTGAAGCAACTCGCCGCCCAGGCGCACGCCCAGGGACTGACGGTCGTCGTCGGCACCATCACGCCGATCAAGGGCTGGCGCTCCTACACCGAGGAGCGCGAGACCGTGCGGCAGGCCGTCAACGCGTTCATCCGCACCAGCGCCGACTTCGACGCCGTCGTCGACTTCGACGCCGTCGTCCGCGACCCGGCCGACCCGCAGCAGATCAATCCGGCCTACGACTCCGGTGATCACCTGCACCCGTCGGACGCGGGCTACCGCGCGATGGCCGAAGCCATCGACCTGCGTACGCTCCGCTGACCGAAGCCGCGTGCCGGGTGGAGGCACGTTCCCGCCCCCACCCGGCACGTTTCTACTCGTAGAGCACGACCATCGCGCACTTGATGGGCGTCGTGTCGGACGCCCCGTCCACCAGGCAGACCTTCATGTAGTACTTGTTGCCCGGCTTGATGTCGTACGCGAACGAGACGAACGTCCCGTTGCCGTTGCCGTTGTAGATCGACTTCAACGTGGTGCCGCTGCCGTCGATGAGCGAGCCGCGTACGCCGTGGCCGTCGGCGACCCGGTCCCAGACGTTGAAGATGTCGCCGACGTCCTCATGAGTCATCGACCCGGCGTTGCCGCTGCCGCTCACCCGGTAAACGGTGACGGTGGCGTCGATCGACGCATGCGCCGGACTGCCGGCGGCCAAGGTCACCGCGCCTGCGATCGCGCAGGCAGCCGCGGCCAGCCTCACCCATCGTCTCCTCATCGCTTCCATTCCCTTCCTGGTCCGATGATGCGGCCCCGAAGGTAATGGCGCCGGCTTGCACAGATCTTGAACAACAGTTGAAACAGCAGGTCAGGAGCATGCGGTGACGACGGTTTTCTCGGCGGTACGCATCGTCGGCGAATCGATCACCGCCATGAGCTTCGCCTGCTCGCTGTCGGAGCTTTCGACGGCGACGATCGCTTGTTCCACCGACAGCTGGTAGGCGGCGATCTTCGCCTTGAGCTTGGGGTCGCCGGCGAGTTCGGCCGCGCTGCCCACCGCGGAGTGCAGTGCGGTGAGCACGACCATCAGATCCCGGGTGGCCTTGGCGAGGTCATCATGGAAGAGTCCGCTCTGCGTGAGGACTGCCCGCACCGGTGACAGTGCTTCGGCGGCGGTTTGGCGAGCCCGCAGAACCGCGTCGCAGGCCGGGACGAGTTTCGGCCCGGCTGAGCCAGTCGACGACGGCGCGGCCGACGATGCGGACGCGACGGGACTTGGTGGAGCGGGGAGCTCGCCAGTGGTGGTCGGTGGGGCGGAGACGACCACCGGGGTGGCGGCGGGCTTGGCTGCGGTGCAGGCGGCGGTGCCGATCAGGGTGAGGCCGACGAGTGCGACACCCAGTGCACGTCCGATCGTGCTTGGCATGAGGACTCCTCTCCGACTCAGGGCTCGGTCACAAGGCGAGCACGGCTCGGGCGGCCAGACCGAAGCCCAGCAGGACGATCACCGACCCGGTCGCCTCCGGGGGGACGGTCAGGCGGCCGAGCCAGCTCCACCGATCGCGTACGCGGAGAAGCAGCAGACCGGCGGCGGTCAGCGTGCCGGCCATGCCCAGTCCGTACACGACGATGAGGACGATGCCGAACCACAGCCGGCCGAGCGCCGCCGCGCCGAGCAGGACCACCAGGGCGGTCGGGCTGGGGACGAGCCCGCCGGCGATGCCGAGGACGGTGAGGTTCCGGCGGCCGCCGTGGTCGTGGTCGTGGTCGTGGTCGTGGTGGTGATGCGGCCGGTGGTGGTGATGCGCGCGGCGGTGCCGCAGCCCGCTGATCAGCATGCCGAGGCCGACGACGGTGATGAGGACGCCGCTGGCGACGCCGAGCCATGTGAGCACGGACTCGGCGGCGAGACCCGCGAACATGGTGGTGGCGACGCCGAGGATCAGCACCCCGGCGGTATGTGTGAGCGTGACGATGCCGCCGACGACGACCGCGTCGCGCCGTCGACCCTGGCGACCGGCGAGGTAGAGCGCCATAACGGTCTTGCCGTGCCCGGGGAGGGCAGCGTGCGCGGCGCCCAGCAGCGCCGCCATGAGCACGGCGAGCAGGAGTACCTGGGGAGCCGGATCGCCGAGGACGCCGGTGAGCCAGGCTTCGCCGCGCTGAAGCCAGTTCTTGTTCTTGGCCGTGGGCTCGGGGGCGGCGACGGAGGTGGCGGTTCCCGGCCCGGGTTGCGTCGTCACCTGCGCCGACCGCTCGTAGGGCGGCAGGTCCGCCGGCAGGGCCACGCCCTCACCGGCCAGCAGGATTTGAGTGGCGCCCGTGCGGTCGGTCAGATAGTCGTTCGCCGCGGTGACGGACGCGGCCGCGCCGAGCTGCGCCGGGGCGGACAACTTGCAGGTGAGCAGGCTGCTCGGGATGCCGGAGGCGCCGATCTGCCGCAGTTCCTGCGACTGGACGGTCCACTTCAGCGGTACGCCGTCGACACGCGTGTCGAACTTGGCGGCGAATGCGGCGCAGTCCGGCGTGATCTGCTTGGCCGCCACCTGGCCGATGTCCATCGCGGCGACGACGTCGACGCGGTCGGGGTGCAGCGTCACCTTCACGAGCTGGTCGATCGAGAACGGCGTCAGCGGGTGGGCGGCGAGGGCTGCGCTGAGCAGGATCGTCGGGATCACGAGACACCCTCCGGGGTTGGTGAAGGTGCGGCGGAGCACCGCACCTTCGAAGGTTCAGACCTCTTGTGGTGCTGCGGTTCAGCTGATGCGGGTGACCTTCACGGCGTCGGCGATGATGTATCCGGTGCCCGCCGTCCACCGGCTGACCCCGACCTTGTTGTCGTCACCGGCGGCCAGGGTGAAGGTGCCCAGGGACACCCATTTGCCACCGTTGGCCTGCTGATTGACGTGCACGACCTGGTTGCCGCTCGGCGTCACGACGATGTACGGGGTGTCGTTGTTGTAGCCGGCGTTGGCCGAGTACCAGACCGCCACCTGATACGTGCCGGTCGCCGGGATGTTGACCTTGTACCAGGCCGGGTCGCTGGCCGAGACCGGGTCGGCGAAGCGGTAGTCGGCGCCGTACCGCTGCGCCGAGTAGGTGGACGTGCCCCAGCTCGCGCTGGCGGTGAAGCGACCGGCCGTCGTGTTGTCGACGATGGTGCTCCACGCCTGGGGAACTGGCGTCACGTTGAGGACGAACTGGTTCTTCGCGTCGGTCTTGTAGGTGTTGAGGTAGGGGGAGTAGGTCTTGACGTCCAGCGTGTTGGTAGACGGGTTGAACGTCATGACGCGCATGAAGCTGTTGGGGTCCCGGTTGGACGGATCCTGGTAGTCGGCCTGGATCTGATGCACGGTGTTGCCGTTCACGCCCTTCTCGGTGATCACCCCGGCGTTGACGTAGTGCCCGGCGAAGGTGAACCGGAAGTTGGCGTGCTTGCTGACCAGGTTCGTCCAGAGCTTCGTGCCGTTGCTGTCCTTGGTCGTGCCGTTCTGATAGGCGTGGGTCACCAGGATGGCGTTGTGGTTGGGGTACGCCGACACGACGGAGTTCGCCCACGCGATCTCCGCGTCGCTGGGCGCGTACTTCATCGCCACGACGAGCCAGTCCACGCCACCGGCGGAGAAGGTGTGGTACGCGTTGTCGTTCTGGGTGGCGGGGTAGGTGCCCCCGAACGACGGCAGGCCGGTGAACGTCGACCGGGGATAGTGGCTGTTGTAGATCGTCGCCGCCCGGGTGCTGGTCGAGTCCAGGTCGTGGTTGCCGGGACCGATGATGTAGGGCACGTCGTCGGTGGGCAGGCCCATCGCGCTCTTGCTGTTGGTCCACTGGAACGGCTGATCGTGGTTGTCCACGACGTCGCCGACGTGCAGCACGTACTTGATGTTGGCGGCCACCTGGTTGTCGTCGACCCACTGCATCTGCGCGCGATACACCTCGGGCCAGTACTCGGAGGCGTACTGGGTGTCGGGGAGCATCACGATGGAGAAGCTCTCGGCGGCCAGCGCCTCCGCTTGTACCGGTGCTGCCTGGCCGTACAGGGCGGTCGCCAGCATGATGGCGAACGTGGCACCCAAGGCGCGGGTGACCTTGGTGATCCTCATTCCTACCTTCCTTCCTCGGTCGGTGGAGCTGAACCGTGGCGCGGCGAGGCGGGTGGACCCGGTCATGCCTATGGAGGTCTGAACCGTTGCGGCGCTTGGCATGGAGGTAGGTCGCCCTCGCCGTTTGGAGGAAGTCTCAAGGGGGCGTAGGCGCGGCGCAACAACGATGAAGTTATTGATTTACATTCGTTATAGTCGAGTCGTTACGCGTTCACATCCCGTTTCCCCGGGCTGGTCCGTCCGCGAGTTCTTACCGTTCGCTTACCTGGTCAATACCGATCTATTGCGGCAAATGGACCTTCCGGGCCGGCGGTCGGAGCATGGGCGGTAAGCGCCCTTCAGCTGGATGAAGGGTTCGTGGTTGGAGGAAGCCATGCGTCTGCTCGACCCGCTCACCAGTCTGGCTCCCGCCGCGGTCGCCACCGGCGGCCCGGGAGCACATCGGATCGATCTGTTCTTCACCATTCCCGAGTTCGCCCAGCTGGGCCGGCCCAATCTGTGGCACCGCTGGTGGATCGAGGGGAGCGGCTGGCACCCGTCCGGGGGCTGGCGCCAGCGCGGCGGGCTGTGGGCGTCCGCCGTCAGCGCGACCGCGTACACCGGAGGCCGGATCGACCTGTTCGGTCTCGGCCGCAGCCATCGGCTGTACCAGGCCGTCGGCAGCGGCGACCTCGACGCGCGGGGCGAATGGCCGCGTACCAACCACGGCCGGCCCGGCGACCGCGACATCATCTCCGCGCCCGCCGCTCTCGCTCTCGGCCCAGGCAGCACGATCGTCGGTATGCGTACCGTCCGGGTCGTCGAGGACGGTCCCGACGTCCGCGGAGTGTGGTTCCGCGTGTTCGACGCACCGGTGGAAGCCTTCCCGGCGGACGTTGATCCGTGGCGGTGGCGTCGGCAGCCCGTCGCCGGCTGGCCGGCGAGCCGTGCGTCGCTGCGTGCCGCGTTGGGCATGGCCTCGCGGGGACCCGGTTCGCTGGACCTCTTCGGGCTAAGCCGGGGCTACCAGCTGCAGCACACATGGGTCGGTCAGGGCCGGGCCCATCCGTGGGAGAGCTTCGACGAGATCGGCGAGGGCTTCCTGACCAGCACTCCGTCCGTGGCGGTGTGGCAGAACCACCAACAGCCGGACCAGAGTGCCCTGCATGTGGCCTGCTGCTACGGCCCGCTCGGCCCGCTGCCCGGCGCCGTGTCGATCAAGAGCTGGCTCGGCCGTCACTGGAACAAGCAGCATCTGATCTACATCGACGGGAGCACCGACGGCCGGGGCGTCGCCGGGCCGCCCGTCCTCGTGTCCTGGGGTAAGCCGCGCCTCGACGTCTTCTTCCTGTCCCAGGCGAATCTCGCCGGCGCGGGCCTGGGCATCACACACGGGGTGAGCGAGGACGGCCGTAGCTGGGACTTCAGCGAGATCCTGCCGCTTCCGGATCTCGGCTGACCGAGCCCGGCCAGGCGACGGCCGAGGTGTCCGATTCTGGGCAACCCATTACCGACCGGTGACGAAAGCCCAGCTGACGCCACTTTTCGCCGGCCCGGACCTAGGCTTGCAGCATGGACCGGCCTGTTTCCCCACGCATCCTCGTCGTCGACGACGATCCGACCGTCGCCGACGTGGTGCGGCGCTACCTGGAACGGGCCGGGATGACCGTCGAGCTGGCGGCCGACGGCGACACGGCGCTGGCCGCGTACGCCGCCCGCCGGCCCGACCTCGTCGTGCTGGATCTGATGTTGCCCGGCGTGGACGGGCTGGAGGTGTGCCGCCGGATGCGGCAGTCCTCGGCCGACCTGCCGATCATCATGCTGACGGCGATGGGAGAGGAGATCGATCGGATCGTCGGCCTGCAACTCGGCGCCGACGACTACGTCACCAAGCCGTTCTCGCCCCGGGAACTGGTGCTGCGGGTGCAGTCGGTGTTGCGGCGTACGGTGGCCCAACCGCAGCAACGGGAGCTGCTCCGCGACGGCGAACTCGTGGTCGACCCGGCCCGCCGGACCGCCACGCTCGGCGGGACGCCGCTGTCGCTGACCGTACGCGAATTCGATCTGCTCGTCGCGCTCATGTCGCAGCCTGGTGTGGCCCTCAAACGGCCACAGCTGCTGGATCAGGTGTGGGGCTGGACCTTCGGCGACCAGTCCACCGTCACCGTCCACATTCGTCGTTTGCGGGAGAAGATCGAGCCGGACCCGGCGAACCCGGCCCGCATCCAGACGGTGTGGGGCATCGGTTACCGCTACGAACCGGTGGCCGCCGGTGCGTGACGTCCTGCTCATCGGTCTGGCCGCGTTGCTCGGGGCCTTGGCGGTCTGCGTACCGGGCGCGATCGCGCTGCGGTTGCTGCAACGCCGCTCCATCACGGCGAACGTGGCGGTCCTGGTCGTGGTGGTGGTGCTGGCGGTCGCGGCCGGGGTGCTGGCCGTCGCCGAGGAGATGTTCATCTCCGGCCACGACCTCCAAGTCGTGCTCATCGTCGTGCCGATCGCGGGGGTGCTGTCGCTCGCGATCGGGCTCTGGATGGGCCGTCGCATGGCGCGTGCCGCCGTGTGGGCCGCCGACGCCCGCCGCCGGGAGCGGGAGCTGGAGGCGAGTCGCCGTCAGCTCATCGCGTGGGTCAGCCACGATCTGCGTACGCCGTTGGCCGGGATGCGGGCGATGGCCGAAGCGCTCGAAGACGGGGTGGTCGACGACGCCGAGTCGATGCGGGAATACCACCATCGGCTGCGGCTCGAGGCCGACCGGATGGCCCGGCTGGTCGACGACCTGTTCGAGTTGTCCCGCATCCACGCCGGGGCACTGAATCTGACGGTGGCCGACGTCGGGCTCGGCGACGTCGTCTCCGACGCCATCGCCGCCGCCTCGCCGATCGCCTCGAGCCGGAGCGTGCGCCTGCGTACGCCCAACGCGGCGTGGCCGACGGTGCGGGCCAGCGAACGCGAACTCGGCCGGGTCGTCGCCAACCTGGTGCTCAACGCCGTCCGCTACACGCCGCCCGACGGCACGGTCACCATCGACGGCGGGCGGGACGCCGCCGGACCCTGGCTGGCGGTCAGCGACACCTGCGGCGGGATCCCCGAAGCCGACCTCGACCGCGTCTTCGACGTCGCATTCCGTGGGTCCCGTGCGCGTACGCCGGACTCCGGCAGCGGCGGCGGACTCGGCTTGGCGATCGTGCGTGGGCTGGTCGAAGCCCACGGCGGGACGGTCGTGGCGCGCAACGCGGGCGACGGCTGCCGCTTCGAAGTACGCCTCCCCGCCTGACGCGCAGGCCGCCAACGCAGTGATCATCGCGTCACCCATGTTGTTTACTCGGGCATTTCGCCGCGCGAAACAGCATGGCTGGCGCAATGATCACGGGGTGCGGCGGCGGTGGCGGCGGTATAGGGCGGAGAGGAGGGCGATGGTCCAGGTGATGGCCAGGACGATGAGCAGGCCGCGCGGATAGTCGCGCGGCAGTGCGGACGGCAATGCCGGGTCGCGGCCCTGGCCGAGGAGCAACGGCAGGGAGACGAAGGCGACGGCAGCCGAGACGTAGAGCGCGCCCTGGACGGGCACGCGGAGCCACGGCGGAAGCAGGCGCGCCGCGAGCACCCCGGCCAGCAGCACCAGCGGCATCACCAGCAGGTCGGCGTAGACGGCGCTGACGGCGAGGAAGCGTACGTAGGGCCACAGGCCGACGGAGGGCGACCGCAGCACCCCGACCGCGCCGACGACGACGAGCGCGATCCCACCCAGGATCAGCAGTCCCCGAAGAACCTTCATGAGACACCGACCGTGATGCGGGCGAGCCACTTGGTCTGCAGGACGCCGGGCCGGTTCGGCGCGATGAGCCGGCACGGATAGCCGTGGTCCAGGTCCAGCGGCTCACCGTGCAGTCGCAACGCCACCAGCGTCAGCGGGTCGCGGGCGTGCGGAGGCTCCACAACGGACGTCCGATAGGGACTGTTCTGCTGCAGCGATTCCACGGTCACGGCGGCGTCCGGTCCGCCGCCGACGAGCGCCACGAGGTCGCGCAACCGCACCCCGGTCCACACGGCGTCCGCGCTCCAACCCTCGACGCAGGTGATCGGCAGGTTCGCGGTGTGTTGCGGCAGCGCCGCCAGGTCCGCGAGCGACAATCGCCGCGTGCCGCTCGGCCCGGTGATCTCCAGCTGGTACGCCGGATGCAGCGCCTGGTCGCGTACACCGGCCGACGCGGCGGACCCGTTGACCGGCACGCCTTGGACGCCGACTCGAGGGTCGCGCGGGGCCAGCACGGAGATCCCGGCCAGCGGGCGTACGGTCTGGCCGACCGTCGCGACGGTCACGACGCCGATCGCCGCCCCGACGGTGGCGAGGAAGCCTCGCCGGGTCCACCCGTCGCCGGGTGGTGCCGGGCGTACCTTCGCCGTGAGGGCGCGGCGGATCACCGGCAGTTTCACTCCGATGTGGATCGCGATCGCGCCCGCCGCTATCCAGGCCGTCCAGAAATGGGCGACGGTGAAGAAGAACCCCATCGGCGCGTACCATCTGGCGATGTTGAGCAGGCCGGTGAGCACCTGGAAGCCGGCCGCGGCCACGAGGATCGCGAGGCTCAGCCGTTCCAGACCGTGGGGCAGGTCGCGAGCCGGCGGCCAGCGGAAGAGCTTGGGGTAGACGGACCAGATCTTCGCGCCGAGCAGCGGCACGATCGCGATGCCGGTCGCGACGTGGAGGCCCTGGGTGACGCGGTAGAGGTCGACCGGGCGGGACGGCCAGAAGAACCAGCCGGGCGGGTGCTGGATCGCGTGACTGAGGTAGCCGGTGAGCAGGCAGATCGCGAAGGCGACGCCGAGCATCAGGCCGAGCTGGCTGGTCAGCCGGGGCGAGCGCAGGCGGCTCACCGCCCGAGGCAGGCGAACCATCGGCCCTCCTCGTGCCACGTCTCGTGGACGCACAGGCCCGCCTCGGCGGCCGGGCCGGCGAGCCGGTCTGCGGCGACCAGCGCCCACGGGAACGGTGTGCTGCCACGGTCGCCGTCGTGCAGGATGGCCCGGCCGGACCAGCAGGCCGTCCCCGGCGGATCGGTCTCGACCAGCACGGTTCCGGCCGGGCGCAGCAGGTCGGCGCAGCGGCGCAACAGCCGGGCGGGGTCGCCGCCGATGCCGATGTTGCCGTCGATGAGCAGCGCGTGCTGCCAGGTCCCCGCCCCTGGCACCGGCCCGAAGACGTCGGCGGCCACGGCGTACGCGCCACGACGGCGGGCGAGGCGGACAGCGGTGGGGCTGACGTCGATGCCGAGCGCGGCGAGCCCGGTCGTGGTGAGCGCGGCGGCGAGACGGCCGGGTCCGCAGCCGACGTCCAGCGTCGGGCCGGCACACCGATCCAGGACGCCCCGGTCCCCGGGCCGTAGCCGGTGCCACGTCTTGGTGTCGAGGTGCCGCAGGGCGCGCCCGGTGAGGTCCAGCAGGCTCAGCCGGCGGTCGCGCCGGAGCGCTCCGCTGTAGAGGGCGAGCGCGGTGATCATCCGAGGCACTCCCGAACCGCCACGGCGAACCGCCCCTCCGGGCAGTGCCGGGCGACCTCGACGGCGTCGTCGGCGGTGTCCACGTCGCGCAGCACGGGCAGCTCGGCGACGCGGAGGCCGTTGTCCCGCAGGCGCCGCAGGGTGCGTACGCCGGTGTCCGGCCGGGAGGTCGGAATTCCGCGTAACAGCTCGGCGTCGGCCGGGTCGCGCAGGGCCAGCGCCCACCAGCCGCCGTCCTCGGCCAGCCCGAGGGCGGCGTCCGCGTCGCCGACCGCCCGGCTCGCCTCGTCCAGCAGGGCGGGCGTCGCCTGCGGCGTGTCCATGCCGATCAGCAGGGTCGCCGTGCCGGGCTGGGCGGTACGCGTGAACGCGTGCGCGAGGCGTACGTCGAGGGCGCCGGTGGTCTGCGGCACCACCCGCCACTGTGGCCGGGGCGTCATCGTCCCGTCGGCGACCAGCGTCCGCCACTGGGCCGTACTGCGATCGACGGCGTCCAGGGTGTCCTCGATCGCCGCGTACGCCACCGCCGCGGCCTGCTCGGGTGTGCAGGGCGGGCACAGGCGGGTCTTCACCCTGCCCGGCACGGGCTGCTTGGCGAGCACGAGCACCTGTGATCTCATCCGGCCAGCACCTTCGTCATGTCCCGGACGGTCCGGGCGGTGCCCAGCACGGTGCCGGTCACCTTCGACTTCGTGCCTTCGGCCCGCGGGGCGTACGCGATGGGGACCTCGCCGATGCGCCAGCCGGCGCGGGCGGCGGCGACGATCATCTCCAGTGGATAGCCGAAGCGGCGGTCGCGCAGGCCCAGTCCCAGCCAGGCGGTACGCCGGGCCGCCCGCATCGGGCCGAGGTCGTGCAGGTCGACGCCGAGTTCCCGGCGTAGCCACCAGGCGAGGAAGTGGTTGGCCCGCTGTGCGTGCCACGGCCAGGCGCCGGGGCCGGGCGTACGCCGCCCGAGCATGAGGTCGGCGGTGCCGTGGACGACGGGATCGACCACAGTGGGCAGATCGCGCAGGTCGAACGATCCGTCGGCGTCGGCGACACAGACCACCTCGGAGGTGGCCGCCTCCAGTCCGGCGTGGACGGCCGCGCCGAAGCCTCGCTGGGGGACCTGGACGACCTCGGCGTCGAACGCGCGGGCGACCGCGACCGAGTCGTCCGTGGATCCGTTGTCCGCCACGATGGCCCGATAGCCGGTCGGCAGACCGGTCAGCACCTGCGGCAACGCTACCGCTTCATTGAGGCACGGCAATATAACGTCGACCATGAGGGCACCGTACCGCCGGAATCGCCCGGATATTCTTAACGACTTCGGCGAAATCCTTACGAACCCGTGACGCCTCCCCGGCTGAGCGCTCTGGGGCGCTTAGCGTCAGGGGTGTGAAGGTTCTGGTGACCGGCGGGGCCGGGTTCATCGGGCGCTGCGTCGCCGAACGGCTGACCGCGTCCGGACACGACGTACGCGTCTTCGACCGGGCGCTGCGGGCCGCTGAGGACGTCCGCGACCCCGTCGCCGTCGACCGGGCGGTGTCCGGCGTTGACGCCGTCGTCCACCTGGCCGCCATGGTCGGCCTCGGCGTCGACCTGCAGGACCTGCCCGAGTACGCGGGCTGCAACGACCTCGGCACCGCCGTGGTGCTGGCGGCGATGGCCCGGCACGGCGTAGGCCGACTGGTGCTGGCCTCCTCGATGGTGGTGTACGGCGATGGTGCGTACACCTGTGCGGAGCATGGGCTGGTGCGGGCGGAGGTGCGCCGGGAGAGCGACCTGAGCGTGGGCCGTTTCGAGCCCACCTGCCCGCAGTGTGGCGCGGGCCTGACGCCGGAGGTGATCGACGAGGACGCGATGCTCGACCCGCGCAGTGTGTACGCGGCCACGAAGCTGGCGCAGGAGCACCTCGCGGCGGCGTGGGCGCACGCGTCGGGCAGCCGATGCGCGGCCTTGCGCTACCACAACGTCTACGGCCCTGGCATGCCGCGCGACACCCCGTACGCCGGCGTGGCCGCGATCTTCCGCTCGTCGCTGGCCGGCGGGCAAGCGCCGCAGGTGTTCGAGGACGGCCGGCAACGGCGGGACTTCGTCCACGTCGCCGACATCGCCGCCGCCAACGAAGCCGCGCTGTCCTGGTTGGACAGCAGCACGAGCCGGCCGTTCCGGGCGTTCAACATCGCCTCCGGCGTTCCGCACACCGTCGGCGAGATGGCCGCCACCCTGGCGACCGTGATGGACGGGCCGCAGCCGGTGGTCACCGGCCGGTTCCGCGCCGGCGACGTCCGCCACATCGTCGCGTCCCCCGAACGGGCCCGCCGCGAGCTGGGCTTCACCGCGGCGATTCCGTTCGAGGAAGGAATGGCCGAGTTCGCGGCCGTCCCGGCGTGAGACTGCTCTCGCGCGGCGATCTCGTCACGCTGGCGTTCACCGGCCTGCTCGTCGGGGCGGCCGCCGTCGTCGGAGTGTCCGTCGGCGTGCAGGCGGCGACCCCGCCGCTGTACGCGCTGTGGCACCCCCATGTCGGGCCGGGAACGGTGCCCGCGCTGGTGGTCGGGGTGGCCGTGGTGCTGGGCGGTACGCGGGTGGCCGCCGCGCTGTCCTGGCGGCGGCTCCTGGCGGCGGCGTACGCCACCGCGCTGGCGTGGACGCTCGGCCTCGCCCTGGTGGACGGGTGGCGGGACGGTGTCGCCACGCGGCTGACCGTCGACGCCGAGTACCTGGCGGCGCTGCCGAACGCGGGCGGCATCCCGGCGATGATCCGCACGTACGCCTCGCGCATTCTCGATTTCCAGCCCGATTCCTGGAACACCCAGGCGGCCGGCCACCCGCCGGGCGCGCTGCTCGTGTTCGCCGTCCTCGACCGGATCGGGCTGTCCGGCGGGGCGGCGGCCGGGCTGGTGTGCGTCGCCGTCGGTTGTCTGGCCGCGGTCGCGGTGCCGTCGGCCCTGCGTTCGCTCGGCGACGAGCCGGCGGCTCGGGCGGCCGTCCCGTTCGTCGTGCTGTTCCCCGGCGCGGTGTGGGTCGGCGTCTCCGGCGACGGCCTGTTCCTCGGCGTGACGGCGGTCGCCGTGGCGCTGCTCGCCGCCGGCGTACGCCGGTCGTGGCTCGCGGTCCTCGCCGGGGTCCTGTTCGGCTTCGCCTGTTTCCTGTCCTACGGCCTGGTCCTGATGGTGTTCCCGGCCTTGGCGGTCGCGATCGCCGCCCGTCGCTGGACGCCACTGGCGTGGGCCACGCTGGGCGCGCTCCCCGTCGTCGGTGCCTTCGCCCTCGCCGGATTCTGGTGGTTCGACGGGTACGCCGCCGTCCGGGTCCGCTACTACCAGGGGATCGCGGCACAGCGGCCGTACTGGTACTGGGTCTGGGCTGACCTGGCCGCCCTGGCCGTCAGCGCCGGGCCGGCCGGGTTCGCCGCCGCCCGGCGCGCGGTGGTCGTGCGGGCCGGACCGGCCGGCCTGCTGTGCCTGGGTGCGATGGCGGCGATCGTCGTCGCCGACCTGTCCGGCCTCAGCAAGGCCGAGGTCGAACGCATCTGGCTGCCCTTCGCGATCTGGCTACCGGCGGCCGCCGTGCTGCTGCCGCCGCGGTCGCGACCGTTCTGGCTGGCCCTGCAGGCGGTCGTGGCCCTGCTCGTCAACCACCTGTTCCACACTGTCTGGTGAGGACGGTCAGGGCCGGGTCAGCCAGGCGAGCGTCTCCCGGGTCGCGTCGAAATGACCCGCGTGGGACGAGTCGGGGTGGGTCACCAGGGTGGCGTCCGGGATGCGGTCGGCCAGCCAGCGGCTGTGCGCCACCGGCACGAGTTCGTCCAGCTCACCGTGCCACAGGAGGGTGGGCACGCGGACGGTTCGCGGGGCGAATCCCCACGGCAGGCCGTAGAGCGCGAGCACGTCGTCCACCCAGCCGGCCAGGCCCGGCGCCAACGCCTCGGCCATCGCCGGCTGGACCATCGCGGCGATCTCCGGCCGGCTCAGCACGGCCAGGTCGCGCTCGGGGAACGGCAGCGGTGTCTCAGCGGCCCGGGTGAGGTGCGCGGTCAGCTCGTCGCGCCCGCTGCGGGCCGCGGCGGAGCTCGCCCGGTTGCCGTCGGTCATGCCGGCGGTCCAGTCCAGGCCGTCCGCGTCGCACGGCGCCAGGCTCGCGAGGGTCGCCACCCGCGAGATTCGGTGCGGGTACGCCGCCGCAGTGGCCAAAGCGTGCGGCCCGCCGCCGGAGACCCCGAAGACGGCGAAGCGCCCCAGGCCGAGGGTGTCGGCGATGGTGGCCACGTCCTCCGCCGCGTCGGCCACGATCCGGCCGGGCAGGGCGGTCGAGCGGCCGAACCCGGGCCGGTCGTAGGTGATCAGGCGGATGCCGAGGTCGGCGAAGATCTGGTCGTCGGGATGACGGGCGAGCCGGCTCATCGGGGTGCCGTGCAGATAGACGACGGGCATCCCGCTGGGCACGCCGTACTCCTCGACGGCGAGCATGCGGCCGTCGGTGGTGATCACCGAATCCATGATCGCGAACTTACCTCCCACGACGAACGGCCGGACGGTCAGGCCGCGAGCTGGACGAAGGCGCCGATGATCGCCCCGTACGCGACATGCGCGAGCAGCATCACGACGGGCGTGCTGAGGCCGTAGTTGAGCATGAGGAAGCCGGGCGTCTCCAGTTGCGCCGCCCGCGGGGCGCTCGTGAACGGCGTACCCATGCGGGGATGGACGAGCGGCAGCAGCACGGTCACGATCGCCGTCGCGGCGAACAGCCCGTGCAGCAGACCGAACAGCGCGCCGAGCCACCAGCTCGCGTACCCGAGGGCGGCGAACACCGCGACGTAGAGCAGGGCGAAGACCTGCCCGTTGACGAAATGGATCAGGTAACCGAGCGCCTTGGCGAGCGACCGGTCGTCGGTGAAGATCGTGCCGAGCAGGAACGGCAGGTCGGTCCGGGTGAGCTTCAGCTCGTTGGCCATCCGCATCGCGGTCGTCAGCAGGACCGTGCCGACGAAGCCACCGGCCAGGGCGGCCCAGACGTTCACCGGGCGTCCCCGATCGCGGCGGCGGCGCTGATCAGCGCCAGGTGGGACAGGCCCTGGGGCAGGTTGCCGAGGAACTCGCCGGTGCTGGGGTCGATCTCCTCGCTGTAGAGGCCGACGTCGTTGGCCAGCCCGACCAGGTCGTCCATGAGCGGCGCCGCCTCGTCGGGCCGCCCGAACCGGGCGAGGGCCTCGGCGAGCCAGAACGAGCAGGCCAGGAAGGCGCCCTCCGACCCGCGTACGCCGTCCTCCGACAGGTAGCGGTAGACGTATGGGCCATGCCGCAGCTCCCGTTGGACGGCTTGCACCGTGCTGGTCAGCCGGCGAGGATCGGCGGGCCGGAATCCGTTCAGCAGACCCAGCAGGACGCCCGCGTCCACCTCGCTGCTTCCGGCCGATCGCACGTAGCCGCCGACGCGGTCGCTGAAGCACTCGCCGTCGATGAAGCTCGCCAGGGCGGCCCGTTCGGCCCGCCAGCGTTCGGCATGACGGCGGGGGATCAGGCCCGACTCGGCCAGGTCGAGCGCGGCGTCCAAGGCGATCCAGCACATCATCTTCGACTGGGTGAAGTGCTGGGGCGGACTGCGTACCTCCCAGATGCCGGCGTCGGGCTCCCGCCAGATGCGGCAGACCAGGTCGGCGATCTGGGCCAGGCGGCGGCCGATGTCCGCGTCGAGACGCCCCAGGCGGGCGGCGTACAGGCGGGCGGTCTGCAGCAGCTCCCCGTAGGTGTCCAGCTGCAACTGCCCGGCGGCGGCGTTGCCGACGCGTACCGGCTGGGATCGGCGATGCCCCTCCAGCGGCAGCGTCCGTTCCGTGGCGTGCGGCCCGCCGTCGAGCCGGTAGAGCACCCGGAGCCGGGGATGCGTCAGCTGCGAAGCGTGCATCAGCCACCAGAAGTAGGCGATCGCCTCCTCGGTGCAGTCGAGCTGCAGGAAGGCGTTCAGGGTGAACACCGAGTCGCGGATCCACGAATAGCGGTAGTCCCAGTTGCGTACGCCGCCGATGCTCTCGGGCAGCGAGCACGTGGCGGCGGCCGCCACGGCGGCCGAGGGGGCGAAGACGAGCAGCTTCAACGCCAGCGCACTACGCAACACCGCGTCGCGCCACCGCCCGTGGTAGGTGCGTTCAGACGTCCACTCACGCCAGATCTGCGTTGTGCGTACCAGCCGATCTTCGCATTCACTTCGCGTGGGAAGCACGAGCGGTTCGAGGTCGGCGTAGCTGAGGGCGATCACCGCGCCCGGACCGGGACGCAGGATCGCGCTGCCGTGAATCGACCCGTCGCGGTGGTCTGGCGTGCCCGCGTCCCAGGCCGATACGGCCAGCGCCTGGCCCTGGTGGCTCGCGATGAGCGACCCCGCGCGGCGCTGTACGCGCGGAGTGACCGCCGCGTAGCCGAACCGCGGTTCGACCGCCCATTCGATCGGCACCGCACCCTCGACGCAGGTGATCTGGCGGACCAGTTCGCGCGCCGGCCCCAGCGGATGATCGTCCTGCAGCGTGAGCGCATCGGTCACCACGACGGTCCCGGCGGCGGTGGTGAAGGTCGTCTCCAGGACGTTGGTGTTCGGCCGGTACCTGCGGCCGGAGGTGAACGGGACCCGGGGGTGGAGGCGGAAGCTTCCCCCACGACCGGCGTCCAGGATCGCCCCGAACACGCTGGGCGAGTCGAGATCGGGCCAGGTCAGCCAGTCCACCGTGCCGTCAGGGGCGATCAACGCGGCGGTACGCCCGTCGCCGACCACGGCGTAGTCGCGCAGCGCCGCGTAGCCGTCGACGCGCCCCGTGCCGATCACCATCGGCCACAACTACCCAGCTCACGGCCGGTCAGTCGGGGGACTTTCACGACGGCAGTATCGGACATTTCACTCACGAGGTCGCAGCGGCCTACGCTGCGACGGTGAGCTATGTGCGGTGGAGCAGTCCCGGCCGGCCACACGAGTACGACTCGGCCGTCTACATCTACGACACGGACGACGGCGTCGTGTGCTGCTCCTGCCTCTTGTATCCGGCCGACGGGCTCGGCGACCTCCCGAGTCACCTGGAGGCGACTCCGGGCCGGATGATCGAGCATGTCCGGGCGCACATCGCCGCCGGGCACGCGGTGCCCGACTTCGTCATCCCCGGCCTGGCCGCCGCCGAAGGCGCTCGCGAGGCACACTGAGCACGTGGCTGCTCGACCTCGTCGGCTCGGCCGCCTGGCGGCGGTCGTGGCCGGTGTGGTGGCGGTCATGGCTGGCATCACCGCGTCGAGTCCGCCGCGGATCGTCGTCGTCGCCATGCAGCTGAACCTGTGCGACAGCGGCATCGCCGGGTGCTTCACCGGCCGGGCGGTGGCCCGCGCCGCCGCTTTGATCAAGGCGTACGCCCCGGATGTGGTCACGGTCAACGAAGTGTGCCGCGACGACGTGACGATGCTCCGCGCGGCTTTCCCGGATCCTTCGGCCGTCCGGTCGGCCTTCCAGCCGGTTCCGGACCGGCGTACGGGTCTGGCGACGCGGTGCCGCGACGGCCAGGAGTACGGGATCGGCGTCCTGATGCGGTCGGCCGGGACGGCGACTGTCCACACCGGAGTGTTTCCGGCCCAGGATCCGGCGGATCCCGAGAAACGGGTCTGGCTGTGCCTGACCGCCGACCGGTACGCCGCCTGCACGACCCATCTGTCCGATCACGACTCCGGGGTGGCAGCCTCGCAACGTGCGTATCTGCTCGGGGCGGTCGTGTCGTCGCTTCCGCAGCCGGTGGTCGTCGGCGGCGACTTCAACCTGCGTCGGCTCGACGGCGTACCGGCGGGGTTGGTCACCAGCACGGACGGTGGGCTGCAATATGTGCTGGCCACCCAAGCGACCGTGCTCCGCGCGGAGCGGCTCGACACCGCCGGGACCACCGATCATCCGGGGTTGCTCGTGACCCTGTCGGTCTGGAGCTGATCGCCGTCAGCCGACGGCGAACCAAGGTGTGCTGCCCTCGGCCACCAGGTTTCCGTCGACCACGATCCGGGCGGCTGCGCGTAGCCGGGCACTGCTGAGCAGGATGTCGCACCAGTGATAGTCGAAGCAGTACGCCTCGCGCGCGGCGCACCGCCGGTCGTCGGACTCGCGGACGATCTCGACCTCGATCTCGACCTCACGCTGCCCGGCCAGGTGATCCAGCGATCCGTAGCCCTCGAATCGCGCCCACGCGGCTCCCTGCCGCGCCGAGTACCGCAACTCGACCTGGCCCAGGTTGAGCCGGCGCTCGGGCCAGGCGATCTTGCGCGCGATCGCGGTCGCGGCATCCGTGCCACAACCTGCCGCCTCCGGCTCCGCCCCGTCCGCCACCTCCTGCTCCGGCAAAGCCGGCAGCAGAATCGGCACGTTAGCGGCCCGCTGGCGCATCTTCTCCCAGCGCGCCTGCCAGAGCCCGGGATCGCCGCCGCACACCCGCACGATGGCCAGCACGACCGGCAGACTCGGCAGTTTCTTGCCCGCGGTCGCCTCGGCCAACGTCGTACGCGAATAGTGCGTACGGGCGGCCAGGTCACGATAGGTCAGCGAACCGTGAGCGGCCTTGAGCGCGCGCAGCTCGATGGCGAACGCCGCCACCTCGTCGATGATCTCGATCGGCTTCTCCGGACGGCCCACAGTCCATAGTGTCCCTCAGGACGTTGTCCGGTAGTTGTCCGAGACAAGATCGAGACGCTTCCGGTGAACGGAGCCGCGCTCCTAGCGTGCTGACCGTGACTTCGACCGACCCTCGCCCGGCTCGTCCGGCCACGGTTACCACCGCCGTCGTCCTGGCCCTGATCGTGGCCGCCATCAACCTTCTATCGGTCCTCCTCGGCTGGATCAGGCTGGGCGGTCAGCTCGACGCCATCGACGAGCTGATCTCCAGCCGGGGTCACGGTTCCTCGGTTGGTCTCGACAGCGACGCCGAAGCGCTCACGTCGGGCTACGTCATCGGGGTGGTCTTCGCCTCGTTCGTGCTCCTCGCCCTCACGGTCAGCTATCTCATCAACGGCATGCTGGCCGCCGTCGGCAAACAGGTGAGCCGAGTCCTGCTCTGGGTGACCGCGGCGCTGGACCTGTGCTACTTCGGCTGCTCGACGGTCCTCGCCGGCGCACCGACCGACGCGGAGTTGTCGAACGGTGGCACGATCAGCAGCGCCGAGCTCGGCGACGCCATCGCCGAGTCGGAGCCCGGCTGGCTCTCGCTCATCCAGATCCCCGCCACCGTGCTCTGGGCCGGCTGCCTCCTCGCCTTGATCGCTACGCTGGCGGCGCCCAGCGCGAACCGATACTTCCGCCCGGCTTCGCCGCAGCCGCCGATGATGCCGCCCGCCGTCCGGTAGCCGCGAGCCGTGCGGGCGGCACGATGGACAGACGCCGCTATCCTTGCGACGCATGCGGATCATCGAGATTCAGGGGAGCTGATGGCCGAGTCCACGGCCGTCCCGACGCCGAACCTGACGCCGCTGGCCGCGAACGACCCACGGGCGGCCGGGCCCTACCGGCTGCTCGGCCGCCTGGGGCAGGGCGGGCAGGGCGTCGTCTACCTGGGTCTGGAGGGCGGCGACCGCCAGGTGGCGGTCAAGATGCTCAGTCTCGACCTGGATCAGGACCCGTCGGCGAAGAACCGGTTCGCCAAGGAGATCGCCGCCGCGCGGCGAGTGGCCGCTTTCTGCACCGCCCAGGTGCTGCATGCCGATCTCGACGCCGACCAGCCTTACGTGGCCAGTGAGTTCATCGCCGGCCCGACGCTGCACCGCCAGGTACGCGACCATGGGCCCATCACCGGCAACGCCCTGTACCGGCTGGCCGTCGGCACGGCGACCGCCCTCGCGGCGATCCATCAGGCGGGCATCGTCCATTGCGATCTGAAGCCGGACAACGTGATCCTCGGCGCGGACGGTCCACGTGTCATCGACTTCGGCATCGCCCGAGCCCTCGGTACGCACACCTTGAGCGGCAACGTCATGGGAACGGTGCCCTACATGGCGCCGGAACGGTTCCACAACGCCGATGTCGACCCGCGCTGCGACGTTTTCGGCTGGGCGGCGACGATCGCGTTCGCCGCCTCGGGACGGGGGCCGTTCGGCCACGACTCACCGGCCACGGTGATGGCCCGGGTCCTGCACGAGCCGCCGGAGCTGGCGAACTTGTCCGGCCCGCTGCTGGACCTGGTGGAGCAGGCGCTGGCCAAGGACCAGTACGCCCGGCCGACCTCTGAGCAGCTGCTACTACGGCTACTCGGCCGCGCCGGGTCCGCCGCCCCGACGTTGACGGACGTGCCGTTGGGGACCGCCCTGCAACAGGGCAGCGCCGCGGCGACCACCGTGGTGCCGGCCGCTCCGGCGTCGCCGCCCGTTGCGGTGACCGGTACGCAGACGCCGACGACGGCCGCGGTGCCGGTGGCTTCGCCGACTCGGGTGGCCGTCGCGCCGTCCGGCTCGTTCCGTCGGTTCGGCCGGCAGGTGGGCGACCCGATCGGCATCGCGGTCGCGATCGTGCTCGGTGCGCTGGGTTTCGCCGCGGTGTACCTGGCCTCCACGGATCCCGCTCGGTCAGTGAAGACGGGCGCGATCGCCTTCGGCGCCGTCTACCTCGTACGGCTGGCCCTCGCGGTCGTGCTGGACCGTGGCACCGAACGCGAGTGACGTAAGCGCAATCCGCACACCCCCGAAGAGGAGGCAGGCATGGCATCGGGTCGGACGTCCGCCCGCAGATGGCTTCCAGTAGCCGTCGCCGTGATGGTCGGGCTCGCCGTGATCGCGGGCTCCTACCTGTATGTGCGGCTCGACACTGATCGCACAGACTGTGTCGCGGTGGACGTGGTCTCCTCCACCGAGAAGAACGTGCTGGTGGCGGAGCTGGCCGACCGGTACAACCACAGCAACCGGCGGTTCGGCGGCCAGTGTGCGGAGGTCACCGTGGCCGGGCTGACGTCGGGCCAGGCGATGGAGGCGCTCGCCGGGGACTGGGCGGCCGTGGCCGGCAGCTCGATTCCCCGTCCGCAGGTCTGGCTGCCGACATCGAGTCTGTGGACCGATCAACTGCAACTGCGGGACCGGGCGGCCAAGCGGCCGGAGCAGACGCCGGGGGAGTACCCGTCGATCGCCAACAGCCCGCTGGTCATCGCGATGCCCGCGACGAAGGCCCGGGTCCTGCAGCAGCGGGGCGCACTGGGCTGGGGTGACATCCTCGGCATGTCCGGTGAGGAGGGGTGGGGCGCCTTCGGCAAGCCGGAGTGGAAGCGGTTCACCTTCGGCAAGGACAATCCCCGGCTGTCCACTTCCGGCCTGGCCGCCACCATCGCGACCTACTACGCGGCGACCGGCACCTCCAGCGACCTGACCGACGCCGACGTACGCGCCCCGCAGGTGACCCAGTTCGTCCGCCGGATCGAGGCGAACGTCTCGCACTACAGCGACGACGTCGTCGACCTGTTGAAGTCACTGGCCGCCGCCGATCTGTCCACAGTTGAGGCCGGTGAGCCGGACCTGAGCGCGGTCGTGACCCAGGAGGAGTTGGTCTACCTCTACAACCGGGGACAGCTCAGCCCGCATATCGGCGACAAGCCGCACGAGCCGCTCGTGGCGCTGTTTCCGAAGGAGGGCACGTTCAACCTCGACCATCCCTACGTGGTGCTCCCGGACGCCTCGGAGGCGCAGCGGAAGGGGGCGGCGGACTTCCTCGCGTTCCTCCAGGACAAGCCGCAGCAGCGGGCGTTCGCCGGCTTGGGCTTCCGCGATCACCAGCAGGTGGCCGCGCCGGAGCTGACAGCGGTGGTGGGCGGGCACGAGAGCGATCAGCGGCCGTATTTCAAGCCGCCGTCGCCGACCGTGGTGCAGGGCATCCTGGACAGCTGGGCGACGCTCCGCAAGAAGGCGAACATCTTGATGACTCTCGACGTCTCCGGGTCGATGACGAACAAGGTCGGCGCCAAGACCCGGCTGGAGGTCGCGACGGCCGCCGCGAAGAAGGGACTGGGCCTGCTGAACTCCGCCGACCAGGTGGGGCTGTGGTCCTTCTCGTCGGAGAAGCAGGGCTCCGGCGCGGCCCCTTACCAGCAACAGGTTCCCCTGTCCCGGTTGGACCTGGCCCGCTTCGCCGACCGGCTCGGCGGCTTGCGTGCCGGTGGCGCGACGGCGCTCTACACGACGATCCGCGCCGCCCATCGATACATGCTGGACCACTACGATCGGACCCGGATCAACGCCGTCGTCGTGCTGACCGACGGAGAGAACGAGTACGCCAAGGACGCCAACCTGGCACGGCTGCTCAAGGACGTGGCGCTCGACCCCGACCGGCCCGTGAAGATCTTCTGCATCGCCTTCGACGAGGGTTCCGACCTGGCGACGTTGGAAGCGATCGCCAAGGCCACCTCCGGCAAGGCGTTCGACGCTCGGGACCCGCAGCTGATCGACGACGCGTTCGTGAAGCTGCTCAGCAGTTTCTGACGCGCCGCCCATCGGCCGTCGCCCGCAGGTCCGGCTCAGCAGGCGGTGAGCGCCTCGGCTACCGTTCGGGTCGTGGCAAATTTCGTGTTGGTGGCGGGTGCGCGGCTCGGTGCCTGGGCCTGGGACGACGTGGTGCCGCACCTGCGGGCCGCCGGGCACGGCGTCTACCCGGTGACGTTGTCCGGTCTGGCCGAGAAGCGGGCGCGGCCGGCCGGCCAGCAGACCCACGTTCAGGACATAGTGGATGAAGTCGAGCGCTGGGACCTGCGCGACGTCGTCTTAGTGGGCACAGCTACTCGGGTATTCCGGTCGGCCAGGCCGCGCAGCGGATCGGTGCTCGGCTGGCCCGCGTCGTCTTCGTCGACTCCAGCGTTCCCGTCGACGGTGGGACGTTCTTCGCCGGTTGGCCGGACGGCGGGGCCGAACTGCAGGCCGTGATCGCTGAGAACGGCGGTTGGTGGCCGCTCGTTCCGGCGGACTACTTCGACGGCCAAGGGCTCAGCGCCCAGCAAGTCGCCCGAATCCTGGCTCACTCGACGCCTCACCCAGGTGCCACGCTCGTGGAGCCGGCCGTGCTGACGGGGCCGCTCGGAGAGCTTCCGGCGACCTATGTCCTCTGCCTGCTCGCCGGCGACGAACCCGGTGACACCGTGGCCGAACTGCTGACCAGCGACCGTTGGCGGCTCGTCGAGATGCCGACCGGGCACTGGCCGATGTTCTCCCAGCCTCGCGAACTGGCGCAGATCCTCCTCGACGCGGCGAGTGAGTCGACGACGCCGACGGTCTGAGCCCGGCCGCGTCAGTGGGCCGGGGTCCGTGACGCGGTTCGTGACAAACCCCTGGTCCGGGCGGCCTACTCCGGTTGCGGGTTGTCCGCGCAGACGGTACGAACGACGGCGATGGCACGACATGGGCAGTCCGCGACCGCGCCGCGGCGCTTCACCGGCGAACCGCCGGACGCGTCCGAGGTCTGGCTGCCCGCGCTCGACGATCCGCCGCGCGCGGGAAAGGCCGGCCGTCGGCTGTTCCCGTTGGTGGTCTTCGCCGCTTTCCTCGGCGGCCCCGCGATGTGGTGGTCGCAGACGCCGGGGCATTCGTTGGCGACCACCGCCGATCTGCTGCTGGCGGCCGGGCGGCTGACCGGGCTGACGGCCGGGTACGCGCTCCTGCTGCAGATTCTCCTGATGAGCCGGGCAGGCTGGCTTGAGCGGATGATCGGCGCTCACGCACTGCTGGTGTGGCATCGGGAGATCGGCGGCTACCTTTTCGTCGCCGTGCTTGCCCATCTGGCGTTCACGATCACCGGGTACGCCTGGGGCAGCGGCGAGCCGCTGCTGCCGTACGCGTACACGATGATCACGACGTTCGACGACCTGTTGACCGCGTTCGCGGCCGCGATGCTGCTGTTCGCCGTGGCGCTGCTGGCGATCCGGGGCGTACGCCGCCGCCTGTCCTACGAGGCGTGGTACTTCCTCCACCTCAGCGGCTACCTCGTGGTTCTGTTGGGCTTCGCCCATCAGTTCTCCGGCGAACAGCTGCTCTCCGGGATCGGGCGCTGGTACTGGATCACGCTGAACATCTTCGTCGCGGCCAACGTCGCGTGGGGTCGCGTCATCGGCCCGCTGATCTTCAATGCCCGGCATCGGCTGCGCGTCGCCGACGTGCTCGCGGAGGGCCGGGACGTGATCTCGATCTACCTGCAGGGGCGTGGCCTCGACGGCATGCACGGGCGAGCCGGGCAGTACTTCCGCTGGCGATTCCTGACGAATGGCTGCTGGTGGCAGGCGCATCCGTTCTCCCTGTCGGCCGCGCCCAACGGCGCCTGGCTGCGGCTCACGGTGAAGGTGGTCGGCGATCACACCCAGCGGCTGCGGGCTCTGCGCCCCGGCGTACGCGTCTTCGCCGAAGGCCCGTCCGGTGTGTTCACCGCGGATCGGGGCGTGCGGCGTCGAGCCCTGCTGATCGCCGGTGGCAGCGGCATCGCGCCGATCCGAGCGCTGCTGGAGGATGTGCCACCGGGCGCCATCCTCATCTACCGCGCCGGTGGTGAGCACGAACTGATGTTCCGGCGGGAACTGGACTGGCTTGCCCAGGAACGTGGCGCTCGGGTCCACTACGTGCTCGGTGGCCGGGAGGACGTCGGCCCGCGGCGCCTGTTGACCCCGCAAGGACTTCGCGAGCTGGCGCCGGACGTGACTCGGCGCGACGTCTACCTGTGCGGTCCCAAGGGCCTGATCGACGAGTGCGTCCGCGTTCTGCGCCGGTTGCGGGTGCCTCGCCGCCAGCTGCACCTGGACCCGTTCGAGTTCTGAGAGGCCCTAGGTCATGCGTCGCGCAATCCTCGCCGTCTGCGGCACCGCCGTCGGGACCGCGCTGCTCGTCGGGGCGAAGGCCGGCGGCGACCTGCCGGACCACGGCGTCGCGGTCGGCGTGCCCACCGAGGCGGACCCGACGGTCTCGGGGACGCCGTCGGCCCGGCCCTCCAGCACCGTCGGGGTGCGTGGCTCCGCGCGCCCGTCGGCGAGCGTGAAGCCGACGCCGACGAAGCCGGGAACCCAGCCGACCGGCGCCACGACCAGCGCGCCCGCGAGCAGTGGTCGCTTCAAGGACGGCGTCTACAGCGCACCCGCAACCTACAAATACGGCACGATCACCGTGAAGGTCACCATCTCCGGCGGGAAGATCACCGCGGCGTCGGCGACCTACCCGACAAGCGGCCAGTCCGGAGTCATCAACGGCAAGGCGATCCCGAAACTCAACGCCGAGACGTTGCAGGCGCAGGACGCCGACATCGCCACCGTCTCCGGCGCCACGCTGACCAGCGACGGCTACCGCCGGTCCTTGCAGGCCGCGCTCGACAAGGCCGCCGGATGACCATGCGGTTCGTGCAGCACATCATGGGTACGCCGATCAGCATCGCCCTCGGCGGGACGACGGCTCGCCGGGAGCACGCCGACGATGCGTACGCGTGGCTGCGCGACGTCGACTCCCGGTTCAGCCCGTTCCGAGGTGACAGCGACGTGAGCCGGATCAACCGTGGTGAGCGGGTTTCCCGCCACCCTGATCTCGACGCCGTCCAAGACGCGTGCGCGCGCCTGTGGCAGCAGACCTCGGGATATTTCGACGCCTACGCCACCGGCTCGTTCGATCCGTGTGGTTACGTCAAGGGCTGGGCGGCTCAGGTGGCCTCTGACCAGCTCGCCGCAGCCGGTGTCACCGACCACTTCGTCAACGCGGGCGGGGATGTGTGCGTACGGGGCAACGCGCCGGACGGCCAACCGTGGCGTGTCGGTATCCGCCACCCGGAGGAGCAGCACCGCTGCGCGTGGGTCCTCGAAGTGAGCGATGCAGCCATCGCCACCTCCGGCACCTACGAACGCGGCCCGCACGTCATCGACCCCTTCACCGGCCGCGCCGCCACGGCGCTCGTCTCAGTGACCGTGGTCGGACCCGATCTCGGTGTCGCCGACGCGTACGCGACTGCCGCCGTCGCCATGGGCGAGGCCGCCCTGGACTGGTTGGCGATGCTCGACGGCTACGAATCCGCCGCCATCGCCGCTGATGGGCGCGCATTTCGCTCCGCCCGCCTGCCGACGGTTCCGGCGTGAGGTCGGTTGCGCTATGACGTGAGGGGTCCTCGGACGTCCACACTAGAGCGATCTTGTCGCGGCCGGAGGACGATGCGGCCGCCCGGAGCGGCACAGCTGATCACTACCTGGTCAGGACATCATCGTCCGCATTGTGCGGCACCCATGGGTGGGTTTGGATGGCGGCACCCCCAGCACGAACCTGCGAACTGAAGAGGATGTCGCATGCGTTCTCGCCCCCTAGTCCTGCTCAGCGCGATCGCGCTGTCCCTGTTGTCCATCAATCCCGCGACGGCCGCCAGTGCCGCGGGCACCGACCACGGCGCTGCCGGCGTACGCGCCGAAGACGCCCGGGTCCTCGCGTACTGGACGCCGGCGCGGATCGCCAACGCGAAGGCGCGGGATTACGTCCGCACCGATAGCGGCAAGATGATCCCCAACGCCAGGCCCGGTGGCGGCAGCACCGTCACGGGCGCGTCCTGGCCCAGCGGTGGCGCGATCCAGCAGCGTTCGGGTCGCATCCTGTTCTCCTCGGGCGGTTCCGATTGGATCTGCTCAGGCAGCGTCGTCAACGACTCTTCGACCAGCAACGGGTACTCGATCGTCCTCACGGCCGGGCACTGCGTCTTCGACGGCACCGACGGCTGGTCCTACAACTTCCTGTACATGCCGAACTTCGACGCCGAGCCCAACTACGACTGCGCCACGCGAGTCGACGGCTGCTGGCGGGCCAACCTGCTGTCCGCCCACGACGACTTCGTCCCCGCCGGCTTCGGGACGGACGAGACGGTGCGGGTCGACTACGGTTTCGCCCGCGTGGGCCTGCGGATCGCCGGCGCCGGCACGGCCGAACTCGACGCCGCCACCGGTGGCTACGGCTTGAACACCGCGGCTGTCGCGAACAGCGCGACGAAGTGGGCGTTCGGCTACCCCGCCGAGGGCAAGTACAAGGGCAAGGACCTCATCTACTGCGCCGGCCCGACCGTCGACGACCCGTACGGCGCGCCGACCTGGGGCGTCGCCTGCAACATGAACGGCGGAGCCTCCGGCGGCCCCTGGATCTACGGCACCACCGATCCGGCCGTCTACACCACGGGCACCCTGCTCACCTCGGTGAACTCGTACGGATACTCCGGGCTGACGTACATGTTCGGCCCGAAGTTCACCACCGAGACCCAGACGGTCTACTCCTCCGCCGTGTCCGGCACCGCATCGTCGGGCGTGAGCGTGGTCTGCTCCGTCGGAACCTCGGCGCCGAACTGCTGAGCGTACGCGCACAACAGCCCCGTCGGTCCTCGACCGGCGGGGCTTTCCGTGTTCGCTTCACGAGCCCAGCGCCGCGACGCCTTCCCCACCGGTGACGCGGAGGCCCAGTTCCACGAGCGCTCCCGCGGCTCCCGCCATGTCCGCCGCGTCCGATCCCAGCTGCTTGCCCTGGAGATGGCGGAAGTAGATCGACTCCATGACGACCGCGAGCTTGAGACAGGTGAGCGCCAGGCACACCGCGAGATGGTCGTCCTCGACCGGGCGGAGGGCGGCGTACGCCTGGAGGACGTCCGCGCGGCGGCCGAATCCCGGTCGATCGGTGACGCCGAGGGCGACGGGCACCTGCCGCCGAAGGGTGTCACCGGGTTCGGTCCAGTAGACGAGCAGGAGGGCGACGTCGCAGACGGGATCGCCACGGGTGGCCATCTCCCAATCCAGCACCGCGCGTACTTCGGCGGTGTCTGGGACCAGTTCTGCGGTGTCCGGCGCGAGGATGAGGTTGTCGAGGCGGTAGTCGCCGTGCACGAGCGCCGAGGGCCGGTCGGCATACGCGACGGTGTGGGTGGCCAGCCAGCGGGCGAGGTGGTCGAACCCCGGCACATCGCGTACCTTGGTCCGTTCCCATTGGACCGTCCACAGTGCAGCCTGACGGCTGAGGTAGCCCGCCGGTCGGCCGAAGGTTTCCAGGCCGGTGCCGGTGAGGTCGGCGTCGTGCAAGGTCGCCAGGGTCCGGACGAGGGCATCGGTGATCGTCGCCGCGCGTCCGGCGGACAGGCCGTCGCAGTCGTCCGCTACGGACAGCACGACGCCGTCGACGTGTTCCATGACGAGGAAGGGCGCGCCGAGGACGGACTGGTCTTCGCAGAGCAGGTACGGCCGCGCGCTGGGCACCGGCGTCCGATCCAACCCGCACAGGACGCGATATTCGCGGGCCATGTCGTGCGCTTTGGGCATCACATGACCGAGCGGTGGCCGGCGCAGCACCCACGACTTGCCGCCCTGACTGATGCGGTAGGTGAGGTTGCTCCGGCCGCCCGTGAGCAGGTCGGCCTGCCAAGGGGCGGTCGGATCGGCGTCGGGCAGCCGGTCGCGCAAGTACGCCGTCACCGGCTCGATCGGCAGGCCGGGCAGGTCAGCGTCCTTCTCAGGCATGCGTCGCTCCGGCGGTCCGAGCGGCTTCGTAGCGGCGTACCGCGCGGCGGGCCACCGCCCAGCGATGCACCTCGGACGCGCCGTCGTAGATGCGAAACGGGCGTACCTCGGCGAGGAATCGAGCCAGCGGCAGGTCGTGCGAGACGCCCTGAGCGCCGCACAACTGCACGGAACGATCGACGATCCGCCCGACGGCTTCGGAGACGAACGTCTTCGCGATCGACGTCTCGTTGTTCGCGCGTCCCCGCTCGTCCAGCGTCGCGGCGGTGGTGCGGACCAGCGCGCGGGACGCCGCGAGGTCGATCTCGTTGTCGGCGATGAGGTGCTGGGCGAGACCGAGGTCGGCGAGCCGGCTGCCGAACAGTTCCCGGTCGAGGACGTAGCCGAGCATGATCTCGTGGGCGCGCCGGGCGATGCCGAGCCAGCGCATGCAGTGGGTCAGGCGCGCGGGTCCCAGTCGTACCTGGGCGTTGGCGAAGCCGCGGTCGACCTCACCCAGGACGGCGGACGACGGCACCCGGCAGCGTTCGAGCGCCACCTGGCAGTGCCCGCCGACGAAGCCGCCGTCGATCGTGGGGATGTGCCGGCCGACCGTCAGTCCGGGCGTACCGGCGTCGACGAGGAACATCGTGGCGGCGTCGGGGCCGGTGCGGGCCATCACGATGAGGAAGGCGGCGCCGTCGGCCCCGGTGATGAACCATTTCCGGCCCTCGATCACCCAGTCGCCGCGGTCACGGACGGCCGTCGTGGTCAACGCGGTGGGATCCGATCCGGCGCCGGGGGCGGGTTCGGTCATGGCGAACGCCGAGCGGATCTCGCCCGCCGCCAACGGTCGAAGGTACTGCTCGCGTTGGGTCGGCGTGGCCACGTGGTCGAGCAGCGTCATGTTGCCCTCGTCGGGCGCAGCGCAGTTCAACACGAGCGGTCCGGCCAGACTCCGGCCGGCCTCTTCCAGGACGGCGGCCTGCTCGAGCATCGACAATCCCAGTCCGCCGTACGCGGTCGGCGCGGACGGGGCGAACAGTCCGGCAGCGCGCGCGGCTGTGCGAAGTCTCGCGCAGGTCTCCCGGTCGGTCGCGATCTCGTCCTCGACCGGAATCACCTGGTGATCGACGAAGCTTCGCACCCGCTCCGTGAGGTCGTCCGCGGCCGGTCCGGACGTTGTGTTCGCCGGCGCTTCGGCGCTTCCGGGGTCATCTCGCATGGTTCCGCTCTCTGTTTCGTCGCTGATATTCCGATGGGCACCGGTCATGCGTCGGCCGGGGAGAAGGCTCGCATACGCGCGGTCGAACGCATCGAACATCTCCTCTTGCCGGTCGAGTTGCCCTCCTCTATGTTAATAGAAAATCACATGACCGGATGACTTGAAACCTGCTCGTATCGTCGCCACAAGCCGGTGCTCAAGGCAACGTCCGGCCGACCGGTAGGTAGGTGCGCGAATGCAAAATCTCAGCAGAAGAAGCATCCTGACCCTCGGTGCCGCGCTGGGTCTGGTAGCCACGACGGAAGCTCCGAAGGCGTGGGCGTGGTCGTCCGCGGGTTCCATCGCCGCAACCGACACGGTCACCGACCCGTGGGACGTCTGGGACGACGCCACCGACCCGCTGGTCGCGTCGCTGCTCGACGGCAATCAGATTCCGGCCGTCAACACGGCGTTCCTGTCATGGGTCAACAACGGTGACCCGTTGCCCAGCGGTCTGCCGGCTCAGCTCACCACCTATCTGCGGACCTACAACAAGCTGCCGTCGTGGGCGGACCAGGCCAAGCTGGACCTCGCCGCGCAGTTCAACAAGCGCATGAGCATGTACCTGTTCCTGCTGTACGGACTGGGCAGCGGAATCATGAGCACCGTGATCCCGCGGGAGGCCCGCAACGTCTACTGGTCCGAGGGCGGCGCCGGCATGCAGATGCGCGCGGCGAAGACGTTCACCTACGGCTACGACCTGAGCGCGATGGACGCGTTCAAGCCCACCGGCCACTTCGTGGTCACCTCGAACAAGACGCGGCTGACCCACGCGGCGGTACGCCATCTGCTGCCGCAGTCGGCCCAATGGCGGGCGGTCACCGACAACCCGATTCCGATCAGCAACGGCGACATCCTGATCACCTTCCACAGCCTGGGCACCTACGTGCACCGCAAGCTGCTGGAGTGGCGTTCTTTCGGGCTGCGGATGTCGTCGGCGGAGGAGGCGGCGTACCTGCACATGTGGCAGGTGGCGCTGCACCTGCTCGGCGTACGCGACGACTTCATCCCGGCGAGCTGGGCGGCGGCCGAAGAGCAGTCGAAGTATGTGCTCACGCCGCTGCTGGGCCCGACGCCGGAAGGCATCGACCTGGCCAACATCCTGCTGAACCTGACGTCCTCGGTCGACCTGGGCGTGACCAAGGGATTCCAGCGGGAGTTCTCGCGCTACGTGCTCAGCGACAAGATCGGCAACTGGCTGCAGCTGCCGCGCGACTACGTCTCGCGAAGCCTGATCGAGGTCGGCTGGCCGGCGTACGTCCTGTTCCGAGAGGGTCTGTCGCCGATCGTGCCGGAGGGGTTCTCCCTCTTCGACCAGTTCATCCGGGGCATGGCGATGCTGTTCCTCAACAACGGCACCTCGACGAGCTACACCCCGATCACCATTCCGACGGGCAACCGGCCCGGCAGCTGAGCCGGCGTACGCGTCACAGCGTCAACGCGCCGGTGGCCAAGGCGGTCACGGCGTCCCGGTGGCCGGGGGCGTCCTGCCAGCGCAGTGCGCGCCCGGCCTCCACCACCACACCGAAGCCCGCGTGGACCAACAGCCGGGCCTGCCGCGGGTCCAACTCCGGGCGTACCAGCCGCAGTTGGTGTTCCCAGACGGCGATGTGCTCGCGTTGCGCGAGGATCACGGGGCGCTGCAGATCGGCGGGCAGACCGGCGACCTCGGCCTCGGCCACGCTGTTGAGGGCGTTGTGCTCGAAGCAGTAGGCCACGTAGGTCGCGGCCAGCGTGACCAGGGCCTCCCGGGGGTCGGCCGCGTGGTGCAGGCTGCGTTCGACCGCCTGCGCCAGCAGCCCGGCGGCCTGGAGGCAGGCTGCGACGAGGATGTCGACCTTGCCGGGGTACTGGCGATAGATCGCGGAGGGTGCGAGTCCCACGGCCTGAGCGATCTGGGCGTTCGTGACGGTGGCGAAGCCGTCGCGGGCGAACAACGGAATGGCCGCCGCGAGGATCTCGGCGCGGCGCGTCCGGGGCACGGGTTGCGCCGGCAGCTCGACCAGGCGGGCACTGCCCGCGGCGGCCGCCGGATCGGTGGCGACCACGCGCATCGCGGAGTCCAGCAGCAGCTCTTCCATCCGCCGTTGAGCGATCGAGGTGTGATGCATCGTGACGGACCCGATGGCGCCGAGCGCTGCCACGGCTCGCAGGTGTTCGTCCGGGAGCGCGTACTCGCGCCGGGCCAGCTCGGTGACGCGGCCGACGACGTGGGCGAACTTCGCCCGGAGTACGCGACGGTCCGGCCGTTCCAGGTAGCGGGCTTCCCAACGGTAGAGGCCGCCGGACGCACGATGGGCGACGGTGACCCGGGTGAGGGCGACGAGCGCATCCGACAGAGCCGCGTCGCCGGGCAACTCGTCGACGGCGGCGACGAGGTTGTCCACCATGATGTTGGCGCACTCGGCGAACAGCGCGTACTTGTTCGGGAAGTGCCGGTACAGCGCGGCCGCGCTGATCCCCACGACGGCGGCGATCTCCTCCATGGACGCCGCGTGGTAGCCGCGTTCGCTGAACACCTGACCGGCCGCGTCGACGATGATCTGCTTACGGTTGCGCGGCCGGGTGGCCGCGGTCGGCCCGCTGGTCACAGGTTCCCTCGCGGCGACGTGGGCGGGCACAGGACCATGCCTGCTAGTCAATCACAGCGTCGTCGACCGGTCGGCCGACAGCTCACGCCCGCAGCACCGCCAGGGCGAGGCGGGCCGTCTGGACGTCGTAGCCCGTGGCGCGGTCGAAGCGGCCGAGCCGGCCGATGTCGGTGATGACGTTGAGGACGGCGTGCACGAGCACCCGGGCGTCGGCGACCGGCATATCTGGTCGCACGGCGACGACGAGGCGCACCCATTCCTCGACGTGTGCGCGCTGCGCCCCCCGCAACTGGTGGCGATCCTCGTCGGGCAGATTGTTGTTCTCCGCCAGGTACACGGCGACGAGGTCGCTCTGGCCGAACGCGAAGGCGACGTACGCGTGCACGACGCGGTTCAGGGCGTCGGCCGGGTCCTTCGCCTCGGCGATCGCCGCCGTCGTGGCGCCCGAAAGACGGTCTGTGGCCCGGTAGTACGCGGCTGCGAGCAGGTCGGCCTTGCTGGGGAAGTAGCGGTACACGCTGGAGGCCTGCATCCCGGCGGCCCGTCCGATGTCCTCGACGGCGACGGCGTGGTAGCCCTGATGATGGAACAGCCGGATCGCCTCGCTCAGCAGCAGTTCACGACGCGACGCCGGGCGTACGGGGGCGGCATCGGGCGCCGTGGGCTCGGGCGCCGGTGGCTGGGGCGCGTCGGCCCGCAGCAGCGTCCACGCGACCCGGGTGAGCAGCTGTTCGGTGCCTGCAGTGGTCGCGCGATGGACGGAGACGCTGCCGAAGGCGCTGAGCGCGGCGTTGACCAGGAACTCCGACTGTCCGGCGGTGAGGTCGGGCCGCAGGTCGCGGAGCGGGTCGGCGAGGCGGCTCACCAGGGTGGCGAGCATCGCCGCGAATTCCTGCCGGTGCTCGGGAGTGAGGTAGCGCCGCTCCCATTGGTAGAGGCCGGCGACGCGCCGCTTGGCGACGGCGACTCCAGCGAGTGCGCCGAGCTGTTCGTCAAGGATGCCTTCGGCGGTCGTCCCGTGCGGGTCGGCGGTCGCGGCGAGCAGTGCGCCGGCGACGTCCCGGGTGGCGTGCACGAGGATCGCGTACTTGTTCGGGAAGTGCCGGTAGACGGCGGGCCCGCTGATGCCGACGACGGCGGCGATCTCGTCGACCGAGACTCGGTGGTAGCCCCGCTCGCAGAACAGCTCGGCCCCGGCCAGCGCGATGCGATCCTTCCGGTCTTTCGGCCGCTTCGTTGCTACGGGGCTCTCGCCGCTCGCTGCTGCTCGCACCCGTACACGTTAGCGCCACCTCGCGAGAAGGTCGCAGCGGCCGCGGTCCGTCGCGTTCGCCGAACGCGCTCCAGGCTCCGGTCGGCCAGCGGGCTTCGCGTACGCCGACCGCTTGACAACCAGCGGCGAGCTCGACGAAAGTTAGGCGGAATTCGCATTCGGGTGAGCAGCGAGGAGCTTGGCCATGACGACCGAGGCGTTCATCTACGATGCGCTGCGCACACCACGCGGCCGGGGTAAGCCGAACGGATCGCTGTACGGGGTTAAGCCGGTTTCGCTCGTCGTGGGCCTCATCGAGGAGACCCTGCGACGGCTGCCGGGCCTGGATCCGAACCAGATCGACGACATCGTGCTCGGGGTGGTGTCCCCGCTGGGCGACCAGGGCGCCGACATCGCCAAGACGGCCGCGCTCGCCGCGGGGCTGCCCAGCACAGTGGCGGGTGTCCAGGTCAACCGGTTCTGCGCGTCGGGCCTGGAAGCCGTGAACATCGCGGCGCAGAAGGTGCGGTCGGGCTGGGAGGACCTCGTGCTCGCGGGCGGCGTCGAGTCGATGTCGCGCGTGCCGATGGGGTCCGACGGCGGTGCGTGGGCGCTCGATCCGGAGACCAACTTCGCCACCGGGTTCGTGCCGCAGGGCGTCGGCGCGGACCTGATCGCCACGCTCGACGGCTACGACCGCGAGACGGTGGACGGCTATGCGCTGCAGTCACAGGCCCGGGCGGCGAAGGCGTGGGCCAACGGCTACTTCGCCCGTTCGGTGGTGCCGGTACGGGACCGCAACGGGCTGGTCGTCCTCGATCGGGACGAGCACATCCGGCCGGAGTCGACGGCTGACGGGCTCGCCGCACTCCGCCCTTCCTTCGCCGACATCGGGGAACTGGGCGGCTTCGATGCCGTGGCCCTGCAGAAGTACCACTGGGTCGAAACCATCAATCACGTCCACACCGCGGGCAACTCCTCCGGCATCGTGGACGGCGCCTCGCTCGTGGTGGTGGGCAATGCGGCGGCCGGGGCAGCTGCCGGTCTGACGCCCCGGGCCCGCATCGTGGCCACCGCGCTGAGCGGAGCCGATCCGACGATCATGCTCACCGGGCCGGCTCCGGCCGCGCGTAAGGCGCTGGCCAAGGCGGGCCTCGGCGTCGAGGACCTGGACCTCGTGGAGATGAACGAGGCGTTCGCGGCCGTCGTGCTGCATTTCGTCGCCGACCTCGGCCTGAGCCTGGACATCGTCAACGTCAACGGCGGCGCCATCGCGATGGGGCACCCGCTCGGGGCGACCGGGGGCATGCTCCTCGGCACGCTCGTCGACGAGCTGGAGCGCCGGGGCGGCCGCTACGGACTCGCCACGCTGTGCGTCGGTGGCGGCATGGGCATCGCGACCGTCATCGAACGAATCTGAGGAGTCACGAATGGTCAGCACAATCCGGTGGGAGCACGGTGCCGACGGCATCGTCCTGTTGACTCTCGACCACCCCGGGCGTTCGGCGAACGTGATGAACGACGAGTTCGGGGCGAGCCTCGTGGTGACCGTGGAGCGGCTCGAGGCGGAGCGGGACCAGATCACGGGCGTGATCCTCACCTCGGCGAAGAAGACCTTCTTCGCCGGTGGCGACCTGGAGGCTCTGCTGCGGCTGACGCCCGCCGACGCCGAGTCGTCCCAGGCCGACACCCGGCGGCTCAAGAACGCCGTGCGCCGCCTGGAGACCTTCGGGCGCCCGGTCGTCGCCGCGATCAACGGATCGGCGCTCGGCGGCGGGCTCGAACTCGCCCTCGGCTGCCACCACCGCATCGTGCTCGACAATCCGGCGATCGAGATCGGCTTCCCGGAGGTCACGCTGGGCCTGCTGCCCGGCTGCGGCGGCGTCGTGCGCACGGTGCGCCTGCTGGGCGTGGCCGACGCGCTGGTCAACTGGCTGGTACGCGGTCAGCGGCGACGGCCGCAGGACGCCCTCGCGAACGGACTGGTCGACGAGATCGCCGCTGACGAGGCGAGCATGATGGACGCCGCCCGTGCCTGGATCGCCGCCAACCCGGACGCGACGCAACCCTATGACCGCAAGGGGTACAAGATTCCCGGCGGCACTCCGTCCACTCCGGCGCTCGCCGCCCAGTTGCCGGCGATGCCCGCCTTGCTGCGTAAGCAGTTGAAGGGTGCGCCCTATCCGGCGCCGCGCAACATCCTCGCCGCCGCGGTGGAGGGCGCGCAGGTCGATCTGGAGACCGCGTTCACCATCGAGGGGCGGTATTTCACGGAGCTGACGACCGGCCGGATCGCCGAGAACATGATCAAGGCGCTGTTCTTCGACGTGCAGACCGCCGGCGCTCGGGACGTCGGTGACGGTCATCCGCCGGTGCGGCGGGTGGCGGTCGTGGGCGCGGGCATGATGGGCGCCGCCATCGCGTACGTGTGTGCCCGAGCCGGGATGGATGTCGTGCTCAAGGACGTGACCGTCGAAGGCGCGGTGCGCGGCAAGGCGTACTCGGTGGGCCTGTTGGACAAGGCGGTCGCCCGCGGAAAGTCCACAGCGGATGATCGGGACGCGGTCCTGGCGCGCATCCAGGCGACCGACGATCTCGCCGACCTGGCCGGCGTGGACCTCGTCATCGAGGCGGTCTTCGAGGATCCCACCCTCAAGCACAAGGTGTACGCCGAGATCGAGCAGGTCGCGCCGGACGCGCTCATCGCGTCCAACACGTCCACCCTGCCGATCACGATGCTCGCCGAAGGCGTCAGCAAGCCGGGGGAGTTCGTCGGGCTGCACTTCTTCTCGCCGGTGGACAAGATGCCGCTGGTCGAGGTGATTCGTGGGGAGCGGACGACCGAGGCCACACTGCAGCGGGCGCTCGGCGTCGTACGCCGGCTGCGCAAGACGCCCATCGTCGTCAACGACAGCCGGGGCTTCTTCACCAGCCGGGTCATCGGCACGTTCACCAACGAGGGCGTGTCGATGCTGGCCGAGGGGATCCCGGCGGCCACCATCGAGCAGGCGAGCAGCCAGGCGGGGTACCCCGCGCCGGTCCTCGCGCTGATGGACGAGCTCACCCTGACCCTGCCCCGCAAGATTCGGCAGGAGACGGCCGCGGCGACGGTCGCCGCCGGTGGCACGTGGCACCCGCACGCCGCCGACGCGGTCATCGACCGGATGATCGACGAGTTCGGCCGGCCCGGACGTTCCGGCGGTGCGGGCTTCTACGACTACCAGGACGGCAAGCGGGCCGGTCTCTGGCCGGGGCTGCGGGAGAACTTCGGGGGGACGAACCTCGACACGCCCTTCGAGGACCTCCAGGAACGGATGCTGTTCATCGAAGCGGTCGAGTCGGTGCGGTGCCTCGAAGAGGGCGTGCTGGACTCGGTCGTCGACGCCAACGTCGGCTCGATCCTGGGCATCGGTTACCCGGCGTGGACCGGCGGCGTACTGCAGTACATCAACCAGTACGAGGGTGGTCTGCCTGGCTTCATCGCCCGCGCGCGGGTGCTGGCAGAGCGCTACGGCGACCGGTTCAGCCCGCCCCAGTTGCTGGTGGCCAAGGCCGACCGAGGTGAGCTGTTCGAATAGGCCGGTCAGCATGACGGCATCCCGTCGGCCGAACGGCCGACGGGATGCCCGCGTCACTGCAACTGGTCGGACAGCCCGTAGGTCTTGGCGATGATTTCGCGCTGGATCTCGCTGGTGCCGCCGTAGACGGTCGACACGACCGAGGCCCGGACGAGGCGCTCCATGTCGAACTCGGTCGCGTACCCGTAGCCGCCCATCATCTGCATGGCGTCCAGGGCGACCCGGCGGGCGGTCTCGGTGGCCTTGAGCTTGGCCATCGAACTCTCCCGGGGCAGCACCGTCGCCGGCGACCGATCGACTTGCCTCGCGGTGTTGTAGACGAGGAGGCGGGCGCATTCGATCTCGGTGGCCAGGTCGGCCAGGCGGTGCCGGATGACCTGGAACGAGCCGATGGGCCGGCGGAACTGGCGGCGGTTCTTGACGTACTCGACGACGTCGTCGAACGCGCGCTGGGCGGTGCCGAGCATGACGCTGGCGAGGATCAGCCGCTCCATGTTGAGTCCCGCCATCAGCTGCCGCCAGCCCTGGTCCACCTGCCCGACCACGGCGTCGGCCGGCAGTACGCAGTCGGCGAAGTAGAGGTCGTTGACCTCGCGGCCGCCCATGGTGTCGATGCCGGAGACGGTCAGGCCGGGCGTACCGGTGGGGACGAGGAACATGGTCAGGCCGTCGTGGTCACCGGCGTGGCCGGAGGTACGGGCGACCAGCAGGATGTGCTCGGCGAGGTGGGCGTTGGAGCACCAGGTCTTCTGTCCGTTGACGACGAACCCGTCACCGCGGCGCTCGGCCCGGCAGCTGAGGTTCGCCACATCGGAACCGGCCTCCGGCTCGGACATCGCCACCGCCTCGACGATGCCTTGGGCGACGCCGCCCAAGATGAGCTTCTTCTGGTCCAGGGAACCGAACCGCTCATAGGTCGCGGCGACGATGATCGAGGTGGTGAACCCGCCGATCGGGGCCATCGCCCGGGCGGTCTCCTCCAGGAACAGGCACAGCTCCACCATGCCCGCGCCGCCGCCGTCGAACTCCTCCGGCAGCGACAGACCCAGCCAGCCGAGGTCGGCCATCTTGTGGTACAGCTCCGGGCTGTGGTTCTCCCGGCCGCCGTTGGTCAGCCGCTGCCGCTGCTCCCGCGTTCCGGCTTCTCGGCGGCAGAAGTCCCGCACCGCCTCGACCAGTGATCTCTGCTCGTCGCTCCAGTCCACCGCGATACCTCCAGCGTCACAAGGGGTTGACAGCAAGGCTAAACTATCGAATATCAAATGTCAGGAGGCCGGGGATGACGTCCCTCGTTGAGCACCCTCGTCGGCTCCACGTCGTGGACCCGATAACCGGAGAGTCCCGCGCCGACTACGACATCGCCGACGAGGCCGCCGTAGCCGCCGCCGTCCAGCGAGCCCGCGACGCCGCCGGCTGGTGGGCGGGCCTGCCGGCCCGGCAGCGGCGGCGGCACCTTCTCGCGTACAAGTCGTCGATCGCGAGCCGGATCGACGAACTGGCGGAGCTGATCCGGAGTGAGACCGGCAAGTCGGTGGCCGGCGCGCAGCTGGAGGTGATGCTGGCCGTCGAGCACCTGGACTGGGCCGCGCGGCATGCCCACCGTGTCCTGAAGCGACGGTCGGTCTCCTCCGGCATGCTGGCCTTCAACCAGGCCAGTTCGGTGACCTATGTGCCTTATGGCGTCGTCGGGGTGATCGGGCCGTGGAACTACCCCGTTTACACGCCGATGGGGGCGGTCTCACACGCACTGGCCGCAGGCAACGCCGTGGTGTTCAAGCCGAGCGAGTTCACTCCGGGCGTCGGCGTGTGGCTGGCGCAGCGCTGGGACGAGCTGCTGCCCGGACGACCGGTCCTGCAGGTCGTCACCGGTGACGGCACGACCGGGGCCGCGTTGTGCCGGGCCGCGGTCGACAAGCTCGCGTTCACCGGATCGGCGGCGACCGCGCGCGCGGTGATGGCCGCATGCGCAGAGCGGCTGACCCCGGTCGTCATCGAAGGCGGGGGCAAGGACGCGCTGATCGTCACGGCCGACGCCGACCTGGACGCGGCCGCTCAGGCAGCGGCATTCGGCGGTCTGGGCAATGCGGGGCAGACGTGTGCCGGAGTCGAGCGTGTCTACGTCGAGCAGGCCGTCTACGAGCCGTTCCTGGCCAAGCTGGCGGACCTGGTGCGGCCGGTGCGCCCGGGTGCGGAGCCGGATGCGCCCTACGGGCCGATGACCACCCCGGTGCAGCCCGGCATCGTGCTGAGCCACATCACCGACGCGATCGACCGCGGCGCGCGGCCCGTGGTCGGCGACGCGAGTTCGGTGCGGCCACCGTTCGTCGAACCGGTCCTGCTGACCGGTGTCCCCGAGGACAGCGCCGCGGTCACCGACGAGACGTTCGGCCCGCTGCTCGTCGTCAACGCGGTGCCCGACGCCGAGGAGGCGCTGCGCCGGACGAACGCGACCGCCTACGGGCTGTCCGGCTCGATCTTCACGCGCAGCCGCCGTCGTGGGCTCGCGCTCGCCGGCCGCCTGCGGGCCGGCGCGGTCTCGGTCAATTCAGTCCTCGGGTACGCCGGTGTGCCGTCGCTTCCCTTCGGCGGCGTCGGCGACTCCGGCTTCGGCCGGGTCCACGGCGCCGACGGTCTGCGGGAGTTCAGCCGGCCGATGTCGGTGACCTGGCAGCGGTTCCGGGCGCCGATCGACCTGATGACGCTACAGCCGGCCGCTTCGGCGATGCGCGTCTCGCTGGCGATGTTCAGGTGGCGTCATGGCCGGTCCACATCCCCAGACCGTCGAGATGCTTGACCAACCGCTCCGCGCCGTCGGTGAAGTGGCGGGCCATCGCCGGCCGGGCGGTCGCCGGATCGTGGGCTTCGAGCGCGCTCAGCAGCGCCTCATGATCGGCGACCATGGCCGCGCGCCATTCCGGATTGGACGCGTAGAAGCGCGACGGGGTGTAGCGGGTGACCGTGCGCAGCAGCCACGACAACTTGCGTGCGCCAGCCAGGCGGTTGATGCTGCGGTGGAACTCGAACTCCAGCTGCTCGACCCGGCTGGTCTGCCGGGCCTGTGCGGCCCGGCGCAGCCGCTCGTGCTGCTGTCGCAGGTCGTCGAGCTGCTCGGTGGTGATGGTGACGGCGACCCGGGCGGCCAGCTCGCCGGCGATGTCGCCCTGCAGGCCGAACACGTCCAGGATGTCCTGCCGGGACAGGGGCGCGACGACGTGGCCCCGGCGGGGTTGCAGCTCGACCATGTCCTCGGCGCGCAGCATGAGCAGAGCCTCGCGTACGGGGGTGATGCTCAGCCCGGTCTCCTGGGCGACCTCTTCGAGCCGGATCCGTTCGCCGGGGCGCAGCTGGCCCGACATGATCCGGTCGCGCAGCAGGCTCGCCACGGTCTCCGACAGCTGCGGATAGGAAACGTCTTGGGTCTTGCCCCGCTCGGCCACGGGACCAAGGGTATCAAATGTCAAATGTCGTAAGGATGCGCCGATGAGCTCGCCCATGCCTGTGGTGGAACCGGCGGGGAGCGGCCTGCGAGCCGCCACCAGCGCCGGGGTCCGCACAATCTGGTTCGACCGGCCCGACCGGCGTAACGCCATGACGCTGGACATGTTCCGCGACTACTACGCCGCCCTGGTCGCCGCCGACGCCGATCCGCAGGTACGCGCGATCGTGGTCACCGGCTCCGGCGACTGGTTCTGTGCGGGCGCCGACCCGGCGGCGCTGCAAGGGTTGCTCGACGCGCGTCACCGTGACCAGCTCGTGGACGAGTTCGGCTTCGAGCCGCAGCTGCCGTTGACGCTGGGCACGCCGATCGTCGCCGCGGTCAACGGCGGCGCAGCAGGCCTCGGTCTGGTCCACGCCTTGTACGCCGACATCCGGTTCCTGGCCGCAGAGGCGCGCCTGTCGACCTCGTTCAGCCGGCTCGGCCTCATCGCCGAGTACGCCAGTGCTTGGCTGCTGCCCCGCCTGATCGGCGTCGGCAACGCCTTGGATCTGCTGCTGTCCGGTCGCAAGATCGATGCGGCGGAGGCGCTGCGGATCGGACTGGTGCAACGAGTGCTCCCCCGCGACGAAGTGCTGGCCGAGGCGCAAGCGTACGCCGCCGACCTGGCCGCGTACTGCTCGCCCGGGTCCATGGCGGTGATCCGGCGGCAGGTGTGGTCCGGCCTGGAGACCGGGGTCGCCGACGCGGCCGCCGAGGCCACGCGGCTCATGGCGGCATCTTTGGCCGGAGCCGACTTCAGTGAGGCCGTCGCCAGTATCGCTGAACGGCGTACGCCTCGGTTCGCGGCCCGGTCCGGCGCATGAGCGGCCCACTGACCGGCGTCCGCGTGGTGGAGCTGGCGGGGATCGGCCCGGCCCCGTTCGCGACGATGCTGCTGGCCGATCTCGGGGCCGACGTCGTGCGGGTGGACCGGCCGGAACCGGGCGCGCTGGCAGCCGCCGATCCCAGCATGGATCTGCTCAACCGGGGCAAGCGGTCGGTCGTCGTGGATCTCAAGCATCCCGAGGGCGCCGAGGTGGTCCTCGCACTGGCCGAACAGGCCGCGATCCTCATCGAAGGCTGGCGTCCCGGCGTCGCCGAACGGCTGGGCATCGGGCCGGAGGCGGCGTTGCAGCGCAACCCCGGCCTGGTCTACGGCCGGATGACCGGCTGGGGCCAGGATGGGCCGCTGGCCCGCGCCGCCGGTCACGACATCGGCTACATCGCCGTCGCCGGAGCTTTGCATCCGATCGGCCGTCCGGGCGGGCCGCCGCAGATCCCGCTCAACCTCGTCGGCGACTTCGGCGGCGGTGCGCTCTATCTCGTCGTCGGCTGCCTGGCCGCACTGCACGTGGCCAAGTCCACCGGGCGCGGGCAGGTCGTCGACGCCGCGATCGTCGACGGCGCCGCCCACCTCACCACCCTCTTCTCCGGTCTGCTCGCCGCCGGCGCATGGCGGCCCGACCGGGGCCGCAACCTGCTCGACGGCGGGGCGCCCTTCTACGACGTGTACGCCACCGCCGACGGCGGGCACATGGCGGTGGGCGCACTGGAACCGCAGTTCTACGCCGAACTGCTGCGGCTGCTCGGCCTGACCGAGGAGGAGTTGCCGGCCCAGCACGACGTCGCCGGATGGCCGGTGCTGCGTACGCGGTTCACCGAGGTCTTCGCCGGACGCACCCGCGACGAATGGAGCAAGGTGTTCGAGGGCACCGACGCCTGTGTGGCACCGGTGCTGTCGCTCACCGAGGCGCCACGTCATCCGCATCTGGTGGCCCGTTCGACGTTCGAGGAGCAGTTCGGCGTACGGCAGCCCGCGGTCGCACCGCGCCTGTCGCAGACCCCGGGGGAGATCGGGGGCCGGCCGCCGATTCCGGGGACGGACACCGAGAACGTCCTCACCGAGTGGGGACTCGGAACACATCTTGGGCGCTGGCTGGACACCGGCGCGGTCAGCCAGACAGGAGGAGCGCACTGATGCGAATCGCGACACCGCTGGCGTACGCCGCGGATCCCCGGAGCGGCGCGGACGCCGTGGCCGCCTGGGAAGACGACGGTCTCGACGTGGTCTGGGTGTCGGAGGCCTACGGCTTCGACGCGCCCACCATCATGGGCTACCTCGCCGCGAAGACCACCCGGATGCAGATCGGTTCGGCCATCCTGCCGATCTACTCGCGTACGCCGGCGCTGCTGGCCCAGACCGCGGCCGGACTGGACGCGATGTCGGGCGGCCGCGCCCTGCTCGGCATCGGTGCCTCGGGGCCACAGGTGATCGAGGGCTGGCACGGTGTGGCGTACGACCGGCCGCTGGCCCGGACCCGTGAGGTGATCCGGATCTGCCGGCAGGTGTGGCGGCGGGAAACGCTGGTCAACGACGGCGTCTACCAGCTGCCGCTGCCGGAGGGAGCGGGCACCGGCCTGGGCAAGCCGTTGAAGATCCTCACCCATCCGGTACGCGACCGCATCCCGATCTACGTCGCGAGCCTCGGCGACAAGAACGTGCAGATGACCGCAGAACTGGCCGACGGGTGGCTGCCGTTCCTCTACGATCCCGAGCGCGCGGCCGACATCTGGGGTTCCGCGCTCGCGGCGGGCGGGCGTAAGCGGTCCGGCGATCTCGATCCGCTGGAGGTCGTGGCCGGCGGTCCACTGGCCATCGGCCCGGACGTGACCGGCCTGCGCGACCTCGCCCGCCCGCTGATCGCCCTGTACGTCGGCGGCATGGGCGCCAAGGGCCGCAACTTCTACCACGATCTGCTGTGCCGCTACGGGTACGCCGCCGAGGCGGATCGCATCCAAGACCTCTACCTGGCCGGCCGCAAGGCGGAGGCGGCCGCCGCAGTGCCGGCCGAACTGCTGGAACGCACCAGCCTGATCGGGCCCGAGAGTTACGTACGCGATCGCGTACAGGCCTATCGCGACGCCGGAGTCACGATTCTCAACGTTACGCCGCTGGGCTCCGATCCCCGGCGCCTCATCGCCGCAGTGAAGGACATGGCCCGATGAACCGAGACATCCTCACCGCCGACCACCGCGCGTTCGCCGAACTGGTGCGCGCCTTCATCGACAAGGAGATCGCCCCGCACCACGACCGCTGGGAGGCCGACGGCGTCGTCGACCGCGGCGTGTGGCGGGCCGCCGGAGCCGCCGGTCTCCTGGGCTTCTTCGTCGACGAGCAGTACGGCGGCGGTGGTGTGGCCGACCGGCGCTTCAACGCCGTGCTCACCGAGGAACTTGCCCGGGCGGGCGCCAGCGGTCCCGCCTTCGGGCTGCACAACGACATCATCGGGCCGTACCTCACCGATCTGACCACCGAGGAGCAGAAGCAGCGGTGGCTGCCCGGGTTCTGCTCCGGCGAGATCATCACCGCGATCGCGATGTCCGAACCCGGGGCGGGCAGCGACCTGCAGGGCATCACGACCACGGCGGTACGCGACGGCGACGAGTATGTGCTCAACGGGCAGAAGACGTTCATCAGCAACGGAATCCTGGCCGATCTGGTCATCGTCGTGGCGCGTACCGATCCGGCCGCCGGGCATCGGGGCATGAGCCTGCTGGTCGTCGAACGGGACATGCCCGGCTTCGAACGGGGCCGCAACCTCGACAAGATCGGCCAGAAGGCGCAGGACACCGCCGAACTGTTCTTCTCCGGCGTACGCGTCCCGGCAGCCAACCTCCTCGGCGAGGAGGGCCAGGGTTTCGCGTACCTGATGCGCAACCTTCCCTTCGAACGGCTGTCGATCGCCGTCGCGGCCCTGGCCGGGGCGGAGACGGTGTTCGAGCAGACTTTGGCGTACTGCAAGCAGCGGCAGGCGTTCGGCCGCCCGATCGGCAGCTTCCAGCACAACCGGTTCGTGCTGGCCGAACTCGCCACCGAACTGCGCCTCGGCCGCGTCTTCGTCGACCGGTGCCTCGTCGAGCCGACGCTCACCGCGGAGACGGCGGCGATGGCGAAGTGGTGGTGCACCGAGCTGCAGCAGCGCACCGTGGACCGCTGCCTCCAGCTGCACGGCGGCTACGGCTACATGCGGGAGTACCCGGTGGCCAAGGCGTACCTGGACGCTCGCGTCCAGACGATCTACGGCGGTACCACCGAGATCATGAAGGAAGTGATCGGCCGATCGCTCGGCCTCTGAACCCGCGCTGAAGGGGCGTCCGCCGACCTCGCCGCCCACACGCGGTCTGCCGTTGCGTCGGGGGGCAGCGCGACTGGAACGCCATACACCCGTCCGCTGCTGGGTTGGGTGCATGGCGTTCCACCGACGGGCATTCCGGCCCTCGTCGGGGCCGGCGGCCCGGACCTAAGCGTCGTAGAGCGCGTCGATGCTGTCGCGGTAGCGGTCCACGATGACGCGACGCCGCAGCTTCAGGGTCGGCGTCAGCTCACCTGACTCCGCCGTCCAGCTCGACGGCAGGACGCGGAACGTCTTGACCTGCTCCGGCCGGGACAGCTGCGCGTTGGCGGCGTTGACGGCCGCCTGGATCGCGGCCAGCAGCACCGGGTCGGCAGCCAGGCCCGGCAGTCGTGGGTCGGCTACGCCTTGCGACCGTGCCCACAGCGGCGCCACTTCGTCGTCCAGCACGATCAGCGCGGTGACGTAGGGCCGCCGGTCGCCGATCGCGACCGCCTGACCGATGAGCGGATGGGCCCGCAGCAACCCCTCGATCCGCGCCGGTGAGATGTTCTTGCCGCTCGAAGTGATGATGAGTTCCTTCTTGCGGTCGGTGATGGTGAGGAATCCGTCGTCGTCCAGGACTCCGACGTCGCCGGTGGCGAGCCAGCCGTCCGCGTCCGTGACCGGCTCCACGCTGCCGTCGGCACGGAGATATCCGGCGCAGACCAGTGGTCCGCGGACGAGGATCTCGCCGTCGTCGGCGAGGCGTACCTCCATGCCGGGGTTGGGCCGGCCGACAGTTCCGGTGCGGAAGCGTCCGGGGGTGTTGATGGTGGCGGTCCCGGTGGTCTCGGTCATGCCCCAGACTTCGAGCACGTCGACGCCGAGCCCGGCCAGGAACCGCAGGACGTCGACCGGGATCGGGGCCGCGCCGCTGCCGGCCCAGACCATGCTCTGCAGGCCCAGCATCGCCTGGAGCGGCCGCAGCACCGTGGCTTCGGCCTGCTCCACGCGCGCGGCCAGGTCCTCGGGCACCGGCTTGCCTGCGGCGCGCAGCTCGTACGCCTCCAGCGTCACCGCGCTGGCGGCGGTGAAGGCCTCTCGGACGGCCGGCTCGGCGGCGGCTACCTGTGCCTGTACGCCGGCGGCCATCTTCTCCCAGATCCGCGGTACGCCGAAGAACGAAGCGGGTCCGACCGTGCGTAGTGCCGGGATGAGCTTGGTGGCGTCGGGGCAGATGGTCACGTGACCGGCGCGGTAGATGGGGTTGTAGATGCCCAGCATCCGTTCGGCGATGTGCGCCAACGGCAGGTACGCCACCGTCGGCGCGTGATTGGGGACGGTCACGGTGGCTTCGAGGACCACCGCTTGGTAGACGACGTTGTGGTGGCTGAGGACGACGCCCTTCGGGTCGCCCGTCGTCCCCGAGGTGTACAGCAACGTCACCGGCTGGTCGGGACGGATCTCCCGCCAGCGTCGTTCGAAGGCGTCCGGGTCGGCTTGGTGGGCTTCCCGGCCGAGGGCGCGCACCTTCGACAGGGACACGGTCTGTGTGGCGTCATCGGGTTCGGTCTCGTCGATCACCACGATCCGGCGCAGCGCGGGCAGGTCCGGCAGGATGGGCTGCCAGCGGGCCAGCTCGGTGGCGCCTTCGAGCACGAGGACCTGTGCGCCGCAGTGCACCGCCAGGTAGCGCAGCTGTTCGGTGCTCAGGGTCGGGTAGACCGTGGCGGGCACCGCGCCCAGGTGGACGGCGGCGAGATCGATGAGCCAGTGTTCCGGGCGGCTCGACATCATGATCAGCATGTGGCTGCCGGGCTGTAGCCCGATCTCGGCCAGCCCGCCGGCCAGCTCGGCGACCTCGTCGCGGAGCTGAGCCCAGGTGCGGGTGTCGTCTCGATCGAGCGTGGACAGCGCCGGCAGGTCGGCGAACTCAGTGGCGTTGCGGTGCAGGAGGGCGGGAATGGTCAGATCGGCGGCCGTCTTGGCGCACTGATCGGCAAGGGTGTCAGCAGTGTCCATGGGGTACTCCTTCAACCGTGACCGGGCGGTGATCGGTCGAGTGCGGCCGGCGTACCCCTCAGGTGCCGTCGAGGGCTCTGCGGCCTCAACGGCACTGTAAACGATGGCTAACTTTCTGGGAAGACGCTACCCGTAGCGCTTATTTCTCGATTCGGTCGGCCGGAAGAGGAGAGAACCTGTACTAACTATCTGGTCATTCGACGGTGACCAGGGCGCGGTCTGCCGGGCCTGTTCCGCCGCGGACACAGCGAGGTGTGCCGCCGCGGACGCGCGCGGCGGCACCGCTCACCGACCGCAGCCTCAGCGATAGACGGCGAACGTGCTCTACAGTGGATCGGACGGGACGCGCCGGCGGAGTGGGCGGCGCTCGAGCCGGTGTCCGAGACCGGTGTGGCCGGGACGTCCGACCTGCGCGCCTCGCGACGGTCGCAGCCGGCCCTGGGCATGGGGGGCAAGCGATTCATGCGGTTTCGCCTGCTGGGCGCGGTGGAGTTGTGGGATGGCGACAGGCGGGTCGAGCTCGGCCCGATGAGACAACGCACGGTGCTGGCGGTGCTGCTGGCCGGCGCCGGTCAGCCGATCCATCCCGATGTCCTCATCGATCGGGTGTGGGGCGACCAGCGTCCCAGCCAGGTGCGGAACAGTCTGCACACTCATGTGGCCCGGTTACGCGGGCTGCTGGGCCGGCTCGGCGACGACCCACCCCGGCTGGTGCGGCAGCCGGCCGGCTATCTCCTCGATCCCGGGGTCGCGACCGTCGATCTGCAGCGCTTCCGCGCGTTGGTCGCGGCGGCTGAGAACGGCGGCAGTCCAGCGGATCAGGCCGGGCTCTTACGCGACGCGATCGAGTTGTGGCGCGGCGAGCCGCTGGACGGCATGGACGGCGTGTGGGTGGACGAGTGCCGGGATCTTTGGCAGGCCGAGTATCGGGACGCCGTCGTCCGGTGGGCCGGGCTGGAGATCGGTCTCGGCCGGGGTGCGACAGCGGTCGGCGTGCTGGAGCGGCTGGCTGAGCGGTATCCGCTCGTCGAGCCGGTCATCGACGCGCTCATGCGGGCCCTGCACGCGGCCGAACGCGATCCGGAGGCGATGGATCGGTACGAGCGGCTACGCCGTACGCTCGCCGACGAACTCGGCGTCGACCCCGGGCCCAGCCTGCAGCAACTGCATCAGTCGATTCTTCGCGGCGAACTCGGCGCACCGGTCGTTGCGGTGGCCGCGCAGATTCCTGTCGGGGTGACCGGCTTCGTCGGCCGGGCAGCTCACCTCGACTGGTTGCAGGAGCCCGCGGAGATCACCGTCGTGCACGGCACCCCCGGAGTGGGAAAGACCTCGCTGGCGGTGCGCTGGGCGCGCGCCGCCGTGGACGAGTTCCCGGACGGACAGCTCTATGTGGACCTGCACGGCTTCTCCGCGAACGGCGCGGTGACGTCTCCGGCGGCTGCGCTGCACGGGTTCCTGGAGGCGCTCGGCGTGCCGTCCCAGCGGGTGCCGCAAGGGCTCGACGACCGTGCGGCGATGTATCGCAGCCTGCTCGCCGGCCGGCGCGTCCTGGTCATCCTCGACAACGCGCGTGACGCGGAGCAGGTACGCCCGCTGCTCCCGGGCACGCCCACCGCTCGGACCGTGGTGACCAGCCGGAATCACCTCGCGGGCCTGCTGGTGGCGTACGCCGCCCGCGCGATCGCGGTGGATCTGCTCGACGAGACGGAGGCCACGAAGCTGGTCGCCGGGCGAATCGGTTCGGACCGGGCAGCGCGCGAGCCGGAGGCGCTCCGAGAGATGGTCGGCCGCTGCGCCGGGCTGCCGTTGGCGCTGGCCGTGCTGGCGAGCCGGATCGCCTTGCGTCCGGACGCGCCGCTGGCAGTACTCGCCCAGGAGCTGCGCGAGGACGGCAACACCCTGGATGCGCTGGCCAGCGACGATCCGGCGATCGACGCGCGGACGGTGTTCTCGTGGTCGCTTCGCCGGCTCAGTGACGGTGGGGCGCGCCTGTTCCGGCTGCTCGGTCTGCAGATCGGCAACGACATCAGCGTGCCGGCGGCGGCCAGCCTGGCGGCGTTGCCGATGAGTCCGACAAGGCGGCTGATCCAGGAGCTGCTCGCTGCGCAGTTGCTGTCCGAGACCCGGCCTGGCCGGTACGCGATGCACGACTTGCTGCGGGCGTACGCGGGGGAGCTGGCGGAGAAGGACGAAGGCGCAACGGCCTGCCGTGCCGCGAGCGAACGGCTTCTCCATCACTACCTGCACGTCAGCCACGCCGCCCGGCTCCGGATGACGCCGATCTACCAATATCTGACCTTGCCGGATCCGTCGCCCGGGGTTCAGGTCGTGCCGATGGCGGACTACGAGGCGGCCCACATCTGGTTCGCCACGGAGTACCCGGTGCTCGCCGCCGCTGTCGGGCGTGCCCTCGATCTGGGTCTGTCCTCGGTCGCCTGGCGGCTCAGCTGGGCGTTCAGCAAGTTCGAGCAACAGCGGGGCAACTGGCAGGATCGGCTGGAGGGCGGGCGGCTCGTCCTGGACGCGGTCATCCGCGACGGCGACCGGACCGGGGAAGCGCACATCCGGCACAGCCTGGCCGTCGCGTACAGCCGCATGGGGCAGGCGGATCTGGCCCGCGGCATGGCTGAAGAAGCCTGCCGCGTGCAACGGGAGATCGGCGATCTGCCAGGCGAAGCGTTGACACTGACCACTTTGGCGATGATGGTTCAGCGCACCGGCGAGCCCGCCCTGTCTCGCGAGTACTACGAACGTTCCATTCGCCTGAACCGGCAGGCAGGCAACCCGGTGGGGGAAGGCAACGCGCTCAACGGCATGGCCTGGCTGGCCTACACCGTGGGGAACTTCGAGGAGGCCGTCGAGTACGGCCACCGGGCCCTGGAAGCCTTGACGAACCAGGACTTCCTGCTCGGCCGGGCCGCCACCTGGGACACCTTGGGCTGTGCCTATCACCGGCTGGGGCGCCTGGAGAATGCGGTCGACTGTTTTCAGCGGGCGATCCAGTACTTCAGGCGGGGCGAGGATCCCTACTACTTGGCCGCGTCGCACATTCACCTGGGCTCCGTCCTGGTGGACCGCGGTGACCCGGAGGGTGCCCGGGTCGAGTGGACGCAGGCCGAGCAGCAGCTGTCCGAATTGGAGCATGACCGCGTGGCCGAGGTACGCCGGCGCTTGGCGGACTTGGATCGTCTGGTGGTTCCGGTGGCAGCAGCGCCCTTCGGTGACAATGTGTAGTCAAGATTCTCGGCTTCGGCGTCAAGAATCCGTCATGGCCGGCAGCGCAGGCTTCCTCTCGCAGCCAATGAGGCGCGCGAGCGGAGGAGAAGCGAATGTCAGTATCCACATCCGAGCCGGTACGCCCGAGCAAGGTCGCTCAGGTCTGGAAGGCGAGCGGTAAGGCGTTGATCGCGGCGGCGACGCTCGTGGCGGCGCTCATCGTGGCACCCAGCCCCGCGCACGCGGGTGACTGGGGCGCGACCGTCACGGAAAAGAACTCGGACGGCCGGGCCGAGAAGTTCTGGGTCGGCGGCGACGGCGCCGTCTGGCACGCCTGGGCGACGACGCCGGGCGGCCCGATCGACAGCGGAAACTACAGCCTGGGCGGCATCGTCTCCAGCGGCGTCGGGGTCACCCACAACCAGGACGGCCGCCTGGAGATCTTCGGCCGCGCGGCCGGTGGCGACCTCAACCACAAGTGGCAGCTGTCCGGCGGCGGCTGGAGCGGCTGGGCCTCACTCGGCGGTCAGCTCAAGGCGTACACCGGCGTGTACGCGGATTACTTCTCCACCAACGGCGGCACCATCCGGGTGAAGGTGACCGGCATCGACAACCTGCTGCACTACAAGTGGCAGGCGGCGCCGAACTGCTGCTGGCGGTCCTACTGGGAGTAGTTCCCACGAACGAAACGGGGTGGGCTCACACGGGCCCACCCCGTTTCGACGCCTGAGCACAGCGCCGCGAGTCAGATCCCCGGGAGGGTGCCGAGAAGGTCGGTGGCGGTCATGACGAGCTGGTGGGCACGGGAGATCAGGGCGGTGACGATGGCGTTGGCCTCGGCGCCGCTTTCGCTGTTCGCCAGCTGGTGTAGCGCCTGGACTGTTCGGCCGAGCTGGTCGACGGTGCCGGGCAGGTTGTCGGTGGTCTGGCGCATGTGGTCGGCGATGGCCTCCAGGCGAAGGCCGGCTTGCTCGAGCGTCTGGATCGCGGCGATCAGGCCGACCGCGTCCGCTGCGTAGAGGCGATAGCCGCTCGCGGTGCGCTCGGCGGGCATGAGGAGACCGAGCTGGGTGTAGTAGTCGACGGTCCGCGGGCTGACACCTGCTGCCGAAGCCAGTTCACCGATCCGCATGAGTGCCACGACCAGGCCTTTCCAGCAACCGTACAGTTTCACGTGATAGTTTCTCGGCGTGGCTGATCCTATCGGCCCGCACGGCGGATCGCCTCGGCTTCTTCGGGCACTTTCGACACGAAAGGGAACCGCGTCAGATGGTCTTCAAGAAACTGCTCGCCGGGCTCGGCTTCGGTGGGGTTGAGGTCGACACTGTGCTGTCCGCGCACGTGCCCGCCACCGGCGGTCAGCTGTCCGGCCAGGTCAACCTGCGCGCCAAGTCCGACACCGACGTCTCGGCGATCACGCTGATCGTGCTGGCGGGTGGATCGCGAGGCGAGATCGAGCTGGGCCGGTTCCCGGTCGCGGGCGGCCTGCGGGTGATGGACGGGCAGACGCCGTCGATCCCGTTCACCGTTCCGCTGCCGGCGAACACACCGTTCACCCGGCTCTACGGCAAGACGATGCCCGGCGTCGGCCTGGGCGTACGCACCGAGGTGTCGGTCGCGTCCGGTAGTGGCAAGACCGACTTCGACCCGGTCGTGGTGGACGCCGGCCAGGTGCCGCAGAGCATCGTCGACGCGCTCGGCACCATCGGCTGCCGGTTCGTCCGCAACGAGCTGCGCCCGACTCCGGGCCTGGGCGTCCCGGCCGCGCAGGCCATCACGTTCTACGCCCCCATCCCGGAGGGTCAGCAACCCGGCCCGCACATCCCGATGCTGACGTTCCTGTTCGCGGGAGCCGGCCCGGACACCACGACGATCTTCGTCGAGCTGGCGTCCCGGCCGGGCGCGGCGGATCGGCATGACGTCTCCGCGGCCGAGGTCGCACGGCTGTCGGCGGACAACGGCTGGACCGCGGAGGTCGACCGCTGGGTGGTCGCCGCGCTGGACAAGCTCGGCCAGCCGGCGCCCGCGGCACCGGGGTCGTTCATGCAGCCGCACCAGCCGCAGCCCGGCTACGCGCCGCAGGGACGGCCGGGTCAGTACGGCTACTCCGGTCACGGTCATCAGGGCTACAAGTACGGCGGCTACCACGGCCGGCCCGGCATGGGCGGAGCCCTCGCGGCTGGTCTCGGCGGCGCGGCGCTCGGCTTCTTCGGCGGCATGATCATCGGCGACATGATCAGCGACGCGTTCGCGCCTGACGCCGAGGCCGCTGACGGGGGCGGGACTGAGGACGCCGGAGCCGACTCGGCCGGCTTCGAGGACGCCGGTGCCACCGAGACCGGATACGACGGTGGCGGTTACGAGGACTTCGGCGGCGGCGACTTCGGTGGGGGAGACTTCGGCGGCGACTTCTAAGCCGCCGATGGCACAGGCGGCCGCCGCTCGATGCGGTGTGCGGCCGCCTGCGCCACGCGCCCTCCGGATCCCGGCGTTTTCTCGTGCCGCGAGCGATGAGTTCTCCGTTCTCGAACCGTCATACGGGTAGACCGACGAGAACGGAGACGCACTATGTCCTTCCAGGCATACCTCGACAACATCGAGACGAAGACCGGCCGGACGCCCCGGCAGCTCATCGACGAGGCGACCGAGCAGGGATTCGATGAGAAGACCAAGGCCGGCGAGATCCTCACCTGGCTGAGCGACGCCTACGGCCTCGGCAAAGGTCATGGCATGGCGATCGTGCACGTCCTCAAGAACGGCGATCGAGTCGGCACCGAGCCGGAGCCGCTGTGGCTCGACGGCAAGGCGTCCAAGCCGGGGCGCTGATCGACCCTGGGCCGCCGCCCCGCTCGGTACGCTGCCCGTCATGACGGAGGAGCGGAAGTCGCTCACGGAGCGCTCGTGGGACCTGCGCTTGGCGGTGCAACGCCGAATCGCCGAGGCCGCTGAGGGCGGTTACGAGGATCCAGGGATGAAGCTCTTCGGGGTCGGCATCTCCACCATCAACACGCGCCTGGGGCAGTTGGAGCGAGCCACCCGGTCGATCGTCCACAACCTGCAGCCGCGAATGCTCTTCGACCCGCTGCGCCGCGAGCGTGCGGTCAACCAGCGGTGGTGGGCGCGCGGGCTGGAGGGTCACGTGATCGCCTCCGGCGTCAACAACGCGCAGCACATGGCGCTGCTCGCGGTGTGTCATCCGGATGCCTGGGTCGGTGAGGTCGAGCTGTCGGGCCTGGCGATCGACGAACGGCTGGCGCTGTTCCCAGGCCCGCTGAGCGTCCAGGGGCAGCCGACCGCCTGGCTCTGCAGCCACCCCGACCTCGTGGCCGAGTTGTGTGGTCTGTGGACCGAGATCAAGCGCGAGGCGATGCCGATCCACGACGTCCCAGGCCTGGTGCGGCTGACCGAACGGCAGCTGACCACCGTCAGCCTGCTGTCGCAGGGGCACAAGGACGCCACGATCGCGCGCCTGCAAGGGGTGTCGCCGCGAACGGTCACGAGTGACGTCGGCCGGATCCTGGACGCGCTGGGCGTCGGTACGCGCTGGGAGGCGGGCATCGTCCTCGGCCGGGTGTCGATGCCCGCCTGAGCCGGCGTACCGGGGCGGCAGCCGGCGTGTCAGCACACCGTGGCGGTGTATCCCTGGACGGACACGTACCGGCCGCCGGTGGAGTCGTAGAAGCCGATCCAGCCGAAGGCGTACGTGCAGTAGGGGACGGTCGCGGTCGGGTCGGACAATACTTCCCGCTCGCCCTTGCCGCCCCAGCGGAGACCCTTGGTCACCCAGGTTCCGTCGATCTTCGCGGCGATGGCGATCGAGTCGACCCGGACATCCCATTTGGCCCGGGCCTGGTCCCAGATCCAGACGTACGCCCAGTTCCGCTGACCGGAGACGCAGTCGCCGATGAACTGCTTCATCGACGCGGCGACGGTTCCGTCCGGTCCGGTCACATAGTGAGTCGATCCGAGCTGCCGCACGGTGGTGCAGCCGTTGGGGGCCGACCCGGCGTAGGCCGGCTCGGCGACGACGACGGTGACCGCGACGAGACCAAGGCCGGCGATGAGTGCGCTGACGGTCCGGCGGAGACGAGACATGGTGCCCTCCTCGAAAGGTGGTGGCTGACGGACCGTCTCACGATGACCTCGGCCGCCGGAGCCGAGCCAGCTGCTTGCGACTTCCGGCAAAGTGGGTTGCGTCGCCGACCTTGCCGCCCCGCGATTCAGCGTTGCGCCGGCCCGGGTCGGCTGGGGCTGGTCCGGCTGGGCGTCGGTAGTGCCCGCGTACTGGTTCCGGCGGTGGGATCGCTGGTCGCAGTGGTTCCAGCGGTCGGCGTACCGGTGACGACGGACACCGCGCTGGGCGATTGGCCGGGCGCAGACGGGCTGCCGGGCAGGCCCACGGGTGTGGCGGCCGGAGATCCGGGTGCCGTCGGGGTGGTGATCGGGGTGCCGGCCGGCCCGAGGATCGTGACCGAGCAAGTCCGGTCGCCGAGGTGGAACCGGACCGGGTACGCGTTGCTGGTGGCGTAGGTGCCGCTCAGACTCAGCCGGGTGGCCGCGCCGGGAGCCAGGGCGATCGGGTGCGACGTGGTGACTGTCCGGTCGCGCTGAATCCACGTGTCGCCCGGCAGGACGAGCTGGTCGCCGGGGAGCTCGAGAGTGAGCGTGGTCGTGGTGAGATCGGTGTTCGCGAGGTTGGCGACGGTGATGTCGGCGCTGAAGGTCCGGCCGTCGTCGTGGCGACTCTGATAGGTGACCGCGCACTCGTGGGTCGTGGTGCCGGCGCTCGGTGCCGCGGCGAGGCTTTCGGTCGGCATGCCGGAGTCCCGATCTCCGAGGGCCCAGGCCGTGACCGCGACGGCGACGACGAGGATCGCGGCGGCTACGGCGTACTGCGGGGCGCGGCGGAGGCGGCTTCGGCGGGGCGGGGCTTCGGGTACGCGCGCCGTCGTCCGGTCCGGCGGCTGTTCCTGGAGCAGCTCGGCGACGGCCGAGTCGGCGTACGGGGCGAGGGCGCGGGCGATGGCGGCAGCGGATGGCCGGGCGGCGGGGTCTTTGGCCAGGGCTAGATGGCAGAGTCCGGCGATGGTGTCCGGGACGTTCAGGGCAGCCGGCAGCGGCCGGGGTGACCAGGTGCGGTGTGCGGTGAACAAGTCCTGGTCGGTGGCCGAGGGGAAGGGCGCCCGGCCGGTGAGCATCCGGTAGAGGACCACGCCTAGGGAGAACACATCGGACGCGTACGCCCCCGGGTGGCCTTCGAGACGTTCGGGCGCGATGTAGGCGGGGGTGCCCAGCAGCAGCTCGTCGTCGAGGTCGCGGTGGCCGGCGGTGACGCAGATGCCGAAGTCGATCAGCTTCACGCCGGTGGCCGTCAAAAGGATGTTCGCGGCGGACACGTCGCGGTGGACGATGCCGCGGTCGTGGGCGGCGGCGAGGGCGGCGGCCGTTTGGGCGGTGATCGCGGCAGCCTTCCGCCAGGGCACGGTCCGGCCGCCGGTGAGCAGGGTCGACAGGGCGATGCCGGAGATCAGTTCGAGGGCGAGGAACGGCACCGGACCGGCGGCTGTGTCGGCCACGCCGTAGTCGTACACCGTGGCGATGTGCCGATGGTCGAGCGAGGCCAGTGCCTGGGCTTCCACCCGCAGCCGGATTCGCGACGCCGGATCGGCGGCGAGCCGGGCGGCGAGCACCTTGATCGCCACGTCCCGGTCCAGGTGCTCGTCCCGGGCCCGCCAGACGGTGGCGGTGCCGCCGGAGTCGAGGGCCTCGACGACGCGGTACCGGCCGACCAGAAGGTCGTCGCGGTCGAGCGGGCCGGACGGGGGAGCGGGCGAGGGCATGAGGAACGATGTACCCACCAACCGGTTGAGAGATTCACCTACTGACACGTTGTGATCAATTCGTTGCAGATCCTCGTGTGTCCGTTCAGGCGAGTATGAGGTCGGCCGTTCGGACATTGTCCGAGCATGCGGGCTCGCCCCACGGACCGGTCGGCGCCCGCGTCCCACCAGCGCCTTTCCGCAGCGGTTCAGGTTTTCGGCTGAGGCTGGTGTCGGCGCGATCTCGCTCGGCGACCCGGAGGGAGCTTTGGTAGGCATGGGCCATGGGGATGATCTCTGATCTCGGCCGATCGCTCGGGACCGAAGAACTGACCACTGTGGTCGCCGCGTTCGCCGCCGCGAACGACGAAGCGGTGGCCGCCATCGAGTACCTGGGTAAGCGGCGTGCGCGCATCGTGCTCACCTCCGGGCAGGAGGCGCTGGTGGTGCTGGCGGTGAGCGTCGAGGCGGCCCGGGCGGCGTGCGCGGCGGCGTCCGTACCGGTGGACAACGGCTGGGAACGGGAGCTGACCGAGCTGGCCCGGCCGACGAACGACCTGTGGCGGGCGCAGGCCCGGCGTCAGCTGACCCGATAGCCTCGCCCACCGGGGGCGCGCCCTCGTCGCCGGTCAGCCGCCGAGGACGTCGGCGACGCGCTCGATCCAAGTCCGGGAGCGGGTGGCCGCCGCGGCGACCCGGTCGCGTACGAGAGTGGTCATGAGCTGGTCCATGTCCTTCTCGTCGGCCACCTCGGCCGGACGGCGTCCGCGCTGGACCATCTGCAGCCGCTGGACTCGCCGGCTCCACGGCCGGACGAGCGCACGGACCGTGTCGCCATGGTGGTAGGGCCGCACGTCGGCCTCGGCGATCACCCAGGCCTTCGTCCGTTCGCCTGGCCCGTCGTCGATGGCGAGGTAGGAGCGCCGCTCTCCGTCGTCGGCGCGCCACGACTCGATCCAGACGATCTCGCCGGTGACGGTTCGCCGCATCGTGACGTCGAGCAGGGTGCGTACGAGCAGGTAAGCGCCGGAGGCGAGGAGGGCGACGCCGACGACGACGAAGGCCGGCTCAAGGAGGTCGAAGACATCCGTCTGCAGCTGGGGGGAGACGGCTGCGAGCCACCCACGCGGCCGGTCGTAGAAGACGACGAGCGCGATGCCCGCTGCCAGCCGCAGGACGGCTTGCGAGGCGAGCTGCCACACCGTTCGCCCGTAGCGGCGGTAGTTGGTGGGATAGCTGACGCGTACGCGGTGCCACTGCCCGCCGTGTCGGGACCAGGCCGAGTTCCGGCTGCCCATCCCGAGATCCAGCACGGCGCCGGCCAGCCGGGCCGTGCCCAGCGCCGCGGCGTACGGCAGGTAGCCGTTGGAGTACGCCGCCGCGGCGGGCGGCTGGTACGCCAACGCCGGCTGCGCCTGGATCCACTGGCGTACGCCCAGCCAGTGCGCGGCCCGAGCCCGTCCGGCCGGGGTGTCGCGTTCGCCGGGATACCGCAGCCCGTACGCGGCGAGGGCCAGCCCCACGATCATGCCGAACTTCGCCGTGTCGCCCTCGTCGTCGGCCGGCGCGGTGACCACTGCCACGGCGGCGATGCCGATGCCGATGGCGATCCCGGTCACGGCGAGCACGGTGATCGCCCAGGCGCCGAAGCGCCGCCGGGACAGGCCGCGTCGGCGGGCGTCGGCGACGACCTCCGCCTGGATCCGGCGGTGCCACGAACGCGCGGCGCCCTCGTCCCGGAACGTCAACGCGCTCACCGGCGCCGGGCCGGTGCGTGCCACGCCTTCGACCCGGTCCAGCACCATGCGCTCGTACGCGGTGAGCCCGTCGCGGGAACCCGACCGGTTCACCTGGACTGTCGTCTGTGTCGCGTCGCGACCCGGCTGGCGTAGCTCGATCAGCCCGCGCCCGGCCAGATCGAGCAGGGTGGCCTGCCCGGCGTCGGCCGGCGTACGCCATCCGCTGGCCAGCAGGCCGGCCACGGCCGGCGTCTCGTCGCCCAGGTCGGGTGTGGACGCCGCCGGCCGTACCTTCGGCGACCGGGTGAGTGCGAGCACTCCGGCGTACAGGCCGAACCACACCGCCACTCCGGCGGCGACCGTGATGCCGACCAAGACGAGGTACACAGCGCGCCCCCGAAGGTAGTAAGGTGACCTGACTACCTGGAGACACTAGGGTAGCCTGAGATATCCGTCAACGACGATTCCCCGGGGATAGCCGCATGTCCGCTCGCGCCACCATCGCGTTTGTCCTCGGCACGACCATCGCGCTGAGTCCCCTCCTCGCCGCGTCGGCCTACGCGGCCGCGCCGACGGTCACCGTCGACCAAGGCCCGTCGCAAGCCGACCCGGCCTCGGCGGCGCCGATCACGTTCGCGGTGACCTTCAGCGAGCCGGTCACTGGTTTCGACGCGGCCGATGTGAGTCTCGCCGGCAGCACAGCCGGCGGCACTCTCGCCGCGGTCGTCAGCGGCAGTGGTACGGCGTACACGGTGAACGTCACGGGAATGACCACCGGCGGCACGGTCGTGGCCAGTGTGCCGGCGGGTGCCGCGACCAACGGTGGCGGCGAACCGAGCGACGCGTCCACGAGCAGCGACAACACGGTCACCTGGACACCGGACGTCGCCGGGCCGACCGTCGGCATCGACCAGGCGCCGACCCAGACCGACCCGGCGTCGACGGCGCCGATCGTGTTCGCGGTGTCGTTCAGCGAGCCGGTCACCGGGTTCGACGCGGCCGACGTCAGCTTGGCCGGGAGCACTGCCGGCGGCACCCTCACGGCGGCCGTCAGTGGCAGTGGTACGGCGTACACGGTGAAGGTCACGGGAATGACCACCGGCGGCACGGTCGTGGCGTCGATCGGCGCGGGCGCGGCGACCGACGCGGCGGGCAACCCGAGCAGCGCGTCGACCAGCAGCGACAACACGGTGACCTGGACCCCGGTGGCGCCCGGAGTGACGATCGATCAAGGACCGGACCAGACCGATCCGACGTCGACGGCGTCGATCGTGTTCGCGGTGAAGTTCAGCGAGCCGGTCACCGGGTTCGACGCGGGCGACGTCAGCTTGGTGAGCAGCACTGCGGGCGGCGTTCTCGCCGCGGTCGTCAGCGGGAGCGGCGCGCAGTACACGGTGACCGTCACCGGTATGACCACCGCCGGCACGGTGACCGCGGCCATCGCGGCCAGTGCGGCGACCAGTTCGGCCGGGGTGGGCAACACCGCGTCGACCAGCACCGACAACACGGTGAGCTGGACGCCGATCGACCCACCGAGCCCGTCACCGACGGCAGCGGGCACCGGCCCGGCGTCGCCCAGCACCAGCCCCAGCGAGTCGCCGGGATGGATGCCGGTGACCGGCACCGGCCTGCGGTTGATCCTCGGCGGCGGCGTGGTCCTGGTGCTCGTCGGCGTCGCGCTGCTGTTCGTCCTGCGCCGTCGCGGCCTGCAGGAAGTGTGACGGGTTCTTCGCTGTACGCTCGGCGGCCGCGCCGGGCGGTCGGCCGTGATCGGTCATCCGGCGGCCGGGCGCTGGTCAGACGTCGTACTCGTCGGGCAGGCGCAGATTCGGACCGCCGACCGCCAAGCCGAGCGGAGTCGCTCGTCCCTGAGGCTCCTCCCAGGGCTCCTGCCGGCCGAGCGCGGTGAGATCGAGGTACTGGTCGCCGTTGTGGAACTCCTCGATCCCGCGGCCGTATGTGGAGTAGGTGTGGAAGACCTCCTCGCCCAGCCGCAGGAACGTGCTGAGGCCAGGCATCTCCGTGCCGCGCATGCTCTCCGTCCACGGTCCGCCGGTCCACGGTGTCCCGGCCTCGGCCAGCTCCGCCTCGGTGCGATAGTGCAGCAGCACGGGGGCGACCCGATCGTCCAACACGGTGTGGAAGTCGTAGCCGAAGTCGGTCCCGTACGAGGAGTACCAGGGGAACGTCCAGCCCATCCGCTCGCGGAAGGCGGCGATCTTCGCGTACGGCGCTCGGGACACCGCGACGAGTGTGGTGTTGCGGACGTGCAACTGCCGCAGGCCGGCGATCCCGTCGGCGGCCGAGGCGCAGCTCGGGCACATCGCGTCCCACTCCGGCGCGAACATGAAGTGGTGCATGACCAACTGCGTACGCCCGTCGAACAGGTCGAGGAGGCTCGCCTGCCCGTCCGGACCCTCGAACGCGTACGGCTTGTCCATGCGTACCATCGGCAGCCGCCGGCGTGCGGCGTTGACCTGGTCGCGGGCCCTGGTCAGCTCCTTTTCGCGCTGAAGCAGTTCCTTCCGGGCCGCCAGCCATTCGTCGGGTGACACCACCTCGGGCAGGTTTCCCACGACGGTCATCTCGTCTCCTCCCGTCAACGCGTCCGGGGACGCGGTCGTTGGCAACTACTTGGTTGCAACTCGAACGTATCGCAACCGTTTGGTTGCGTCAACCGCGCTCGGCTGCCGGGCCGGTCGGCCAGTTCCAGTCGGTGATGGTCGTACGCATCAGCTCCGCCGCGGTGGACAGGTGGCTGTCGGCTCCCCAGTAGAGGGTGACGGTGCGAAAACAGTCGGGATCCTCCACGTCGACCCAGGCGGCGGGGGCCCGGGTGGAGCTGCGGAGAGCGAGGGCGGGCACCAGGCCGATGCCGAGTCCCGCACTGATCAGGTCGGCGATGGCGCTGTGTTCGTCGCTCTCACAGACGATTCGCGGGGTGAGGCCTCGTGCGGCGAACAGCCGATCGAGCAGCCGGCGGAGCCAATGCCCCTTGCGGGCGGTGACGAACGGCTCGTCCGCCAGTTCGTCGATGCTCACCGACCGGCGTCCGGCCAGCGGATGGCCGAGGGGCGTGCCCACGCCCACCGCCTCCCGGAACAGCGGCCTGGCTTCCAGCCCGTCGGCGTGGATCGGTTGCGAGGCAAGGCACAGGTCGACTTCCTGCGCGCGGAGCCGGCGGGCCATGTCATCGGCGGGGGACCAGTGGAGTTCGACCTCGGCGGCGGGATGGGCTCGTTTGTAGACGGCCAGCGGCCCGGTCAAGGTAAGGAACGTCTCCGAGGCCAGCCGGACGGTGCCGAGTCCCTGGCTGGTGGCGTCGGCGACGGCTCGGCGCCCCGCGTCCAGTTCGCCGAGGGCCCGTTCGACGTGATGCCGGAAGATCTTGCCCGTGTCGTTCAGGCGCAGGCGGCCACTGCGATCGAACAGCGGCACACCCAGTTCGGCCTCCAGCCGGGCGATGGTCCGGCTCAACGACGGCTGGGCGACTCGCAGCTCCTCGGCGGCCCGGCTGAGGTGCTCCAGGCGCGCCACGACCAGGAACTGACTGAGCGAGTGCAGGTCCATCATGCTCCCGAGTACATAACGCCATAGCAATACTGATCTTAGACAAGATAGCTCTGCAGTCATAACGTCGAGGGCGAAGCGAGAACACGACCGCGAAGGATGGAGCACATGGAAACGCAGCAGGAACGAGACGAAGCCGAGATCCGCCGCCTGATCGACACCATCGTCGACGGGCTGCGCGCCAAGGATCTGGACGCGTTGAAGGAGCCCTATTCGACCGACGTCGTGTCCTTCGACGTCGAGCCGCCGCTGCAGCACGTGGGCATCGACGCGAAGCTCGAGAACTGGGCAAGGGTGTTCGCCGTGTTCGAGGACGTGCGGTACGAGGTCCGCGACCTCGCGGTCACGGTCGGGGACGAGGTCGCCTTCGGGCACGCCTTCGCCCGCCTGAGCGGCACGGTCAAGGACGGGACTGCGACGACCGGCATGTGGGTGCGGATCACCTACTGCCTCCGGAAGGTCGACGGGGCGTGGCTGATCTCGCACGACCAGGTATCCGTACCGCTGGACGTTCGCAGCGGCAAGGGAATCGTCGACCTCGAACCCTGACGGCGACGCCGCGACGAAATCAGGAGGACGCGCATGGTCACCGCGACCACGAGCGTACGCACGGCCCGAGTCGAGGTCGCGCACCGGACGAGTCTCGCCGGCTGGGTCGTGCGAGCCGTCGTCAGCACACACCTGGTCGCCATCATCGGTCAGCCTGTGTTCGCCGGGGTGTACCTGAGTGGCAGTTTCGACGGCCTGCGCTGGCATGCCGTCGGCGCTGACGTCGTCACCTCGCTTGGCTACCTGCAGGTGATCGCGACGGCCGTGCTCGGAATCCGATGGCGTCGAGGTGGGCTGTTCCTCGCCTCGCTCGGCCTGGTCGCGGCGGAGACGGTGCAGTACTTCGCGGGCATGGACGGCGCGCTGTGGCTCCACCTTCCGTTGGGTGTGCTGACGATCGCCGGACTCACCGTGCAGTTCGTCGCCGTGTGGCGCGGACCGTTGCGGCCGATCGCGCGTACGGAGGGCGGCGATGAGTAGGAACCAAGCCATGTCCAGACGCCGAGTGCTGGGCATCGGTGGGGCGCTCGGTCTGCTGGCCGCGGCCGGGCTGACCACAGGCGCGGCGCTGTCCCGGCGTCCGGCGGTCACCGGCGCCCAACTGCGCAGCGGCCTGCCGTTGCCACCGCCGTTCACGGTTCCGTTGCCGCTGCCGCCGGTGCTCAGACCGGTCAGCATCGCGGGTGGAACCGACCGGTACGAGATCACCCAGCGTGAGACCACCCTGGAAGTCCTCCCCGGTATCGGCACACCGATGTGGACATACGGGGGTGTCTTTCCCGGCCCCACCATCGAGACCCGCCGGGGCCGTCCGGTGGTCGTGACCCATCGCAACGAGCTGCCGGTGCCGACCGTGGTTCATCTTCACGGCGGGCGTACCCCGGCCGCGCACGACGGCTACCCGACCGATCTCGTTCTTCCCGCCGCGTGGGCGGCGCTCGGGGAGCACGCCGGCCACGGTTCCGCCGAACACAGCTCTGCCGGACACAGTTCTGCCGGACACAGTTCTGCCGGAGAGGGCATGGCGGACGCCCGGGCCGTCGTCTCGAACACGCAACGTGCGTATGAGTTTCCGCTCGACCAGCGGGCGACGATGCTGTGGTATCACGACCACCGCATGGACTTCACCGGACCGGCGATCTGGCAAGGTCTGGCCGGGATGCACTTCGTGCGCGACGACATCGAGGACGCCGTGGACCTACCGCGCGGCGACCACGAAGTGCCGCTCATGATCGCCGACCGCGCCTTCGACGCCGCCGGGCGGCTGGCGTACCCGGCTCTGGATCCGGCCCTGCTGGGCGAGGCCGGTGTCGAAGAGGCGTACCTGGGAGGGGTCCTCGGTGACGTCATCCTCGTCAACGGCGCGCCATGGCCGGTGCACGAGGTGGACACCGGCGTGTACCGGCTGCGCATCCTCAACGCCTCCAACGCCCGGCACTACGACCTGGCGGCCGTCGCCGAGGACGGACGCCCGCTGTCCTTGATCCAGATCGGCGCCGACCAGGGGCTGCTCGCCGCCCCGGTACCCACGAGCAGCTGCTGATAGCGCCGGCCGAACGATACGACGTGCTGATCGACTTCGGCGGTATGCCGGTCGGCTCACGGGTTCGGCTGGTCAACCGCCTGGGAACCGGACGCACGGCCGATGTTCTGCAGTTCCACCTCGTACGCCGTGGCGCGGGCGCGCGCATCCCGGACAAGCTCGCCGATGACCTGCCGGAGTGGGACCGGTCGTCGGCGACGGTGGTGCGGGATCTCGCATTCCGGGCCGGCCGGATGCGAGGCGGCCACGGCTGGCTCATCGACGGCCGGCCGTTCGATCCGAGCCGTATCGACGTCACTACGCGCCTCGGCGACGTCGAGGTGTGGCGGTTGATCGCCGACGTCCATCACCCGGTCCATCTGCACCTCGTCGGGTTCCGCGTCCTGTCCCGCGGCGGCGGCGAGCCGCTGCCGCAGGATGCCGGGCTGAAGGACACCATCTCCCTGCGTCCGGGGGAGTCGGCGGAGATCATCACCCGCTTCGACGGATACCGGGGCCGCTACCTGTTCCACTGCCACAACGCCGAGCACGAGGACATGGGCATGATGGCCAACCTCGAGGTCGTCTGAGCCGCCGATGCCGACGGGGAGTGTCCAGCCGGGCTGACGGGTGGAGCGTCCGGCCGCGCCGGGCTGGACACTCCACCCACCGCGGTCAGCTCGCCGAGAGCAGACCTTCCGCCGCCCGAGGATCGAAGAAGACGAGCTTCGCGTTCTCGATGTCGGCCGGGTCGCCTTCGCAGTCGACGACGACCTTCTGCCCGGACTTGAGCTCGTTGAACAGGATCCGCTCCGACAGCGCGTCCTCGATCTCGCGCTGAA